>NZ_JAAQTO010000006.1 GCF_011742165.1 Billgrantia bachuensis
CAGGGCCTTTTTCGAATACCAGCATCACGCAGCGTAGCGGGATACTGGGGCCGAACTTACTGCGCGGGTTGGGCCGGCTGCCCCTCCTGCTGCTGCATCTGGTTCTGGAGGTCTTGCATCTGTTGCTGCTGCTGGGCGATCGCCTCATCCAGCTGCTGACGCTGCTCATCGGTGAATACCGACTCGATGCGCGACTGGAGCAATACCGTCTCGGCCGTGATCTCGCCGGTCAGGTCGCCAAGCCGTGAGGCATCCTCACGAATGAGGTCTTCATCGTAGTCAGGGCCGACATAATCGCCGAGGCGCGCCTGCAGCGCCTGAGCCTCCTGCTCCTTGGGGGCCAACTGACTCTCGGCCTCGTCCAGCAGGCTACGAATCTCCTGCTGCTGGTTCTCGTCCAGATCGAGCAACTGATCGAGCTGGTCCACCTGATCCCCCTGAGGCGGCGCCTGCATCTGCTGTGCCGACGCTACGCCGACGATACCCAGAGTGAGTGCGATCGTTGCCAGAAACTTGGTGAGCTTCATTACGTACTCCATTCCATCAGAGTTGCTTTCATGGCCCGAACCGGTCGAGCCACTACGTCCTAACCCTGACAGCGGAACGAGCATCAGGTTCGCTCACGAGGCAAAAGTTTCGACTCAGTGTCGGCTCCGGTTTCTCTTCGTGCCAGCATGCGGCGCATCAGCTGCCAAGCGACCACCCCAGCCAGTACGTTACCGAACGCCGCTCCCATGGCGAGCCCCGGCAAGCCACCTAGCGAAGCTCCCAACCAGAGAAACGGGAGATAGCACAGGAACAGCCTCGCTGTGGACATCAGCATGGCACGCAGCGGCCAACCCAGCGCATTGCCAGCTGAGACAACCAGCATACAGACACCAAGAGCAGCGTAACTCGGCAGCAGAAAACGGATCAGCAGCGTCAGGTCGTCTCGCACGTCAGGGCTGCCCGCCAGCAGTTGAGACGCCCATGGCGAGAGCAGAGCCAGTAACAGGCCCAAGGTGAGTTGCCATCCCACCACGATTCTCAACGCCAAGCGCACCAGTTGCCTGACCTGCGCCCAGTCGCCAGCGCCGTAGCAACGCCCCAGCCAGGGCGGCAACGACATGGTCAGGGCCAGCACGACCACCAGTGCCAGCGTTTCGAGCCGGCTCGCAAGCCCCCATGCGGCCACCGATGATTCCCCCAGGCTCGCCACCACCGAGATGGCAAGCATCGACGCCAGCGGCGGCATCAACTGGCTGACCATTGCCGGCCCGGCAATGCCGACAAAGGGGCGTGCCGAGCCAGCCAGCTCCCGTCTGAGCCCATCACGCGCCAGCCAATCATTCTGCCGCAGCCGCTTGGCAACCAGCAGCAGCCCGCTGGCAAAGGCAATTGCCGTGGCCCAGGCTGCTCCTGGAAGACCAAGCCCCGCCCAGGGGCCCACACCAAAGATCAATAGTGGATCGAGCAGCAGGTTGAACAAGCTGGTTATTACCATGATCTTGCCGGGCAGCCGCGTATCGCCATGGGCACGAAACAGGCTATAGAAGAAGTAGAGAACCGCCCCCAGCCAGGCTGCCAATAGCTGAGGCGCCCAGTAATCGCGGATCAACTCGCGCGTTGCCTCGTCGGCACCCAGGCGCGAGAAAATCGCAGCCTGGGACCACCACAGCACGAACGCCAGCAGAGCGAGGATCACACTACCGACCATCAGCACCAGCGAGCCAAGACACCGCGCCCTGGCTGTCTCACCGGCGCCCAAGGCGCGCGAGATCAGCGCTGCGATGGCGATGCCGAGCCCGACCTGAACGCCAATGATGAGGAAGGTCAGCGGAAAGGTGAACGACTGCGCCGCCAGCGGCGCAGTACCCAGGCGAGCGACGAAGGCACTGTCCACCAGTTGGAAGCCAAGCAGTGCCAACACCCCGATGGCCATCGGCCAGGTCTGCCGCCAGAGCATCTGCCCCAGGGAGGCATCGGTTGAGGAAGATGGCATGAGCAACTCCGTCGGCATGCGGGAGACGCATTCTACGCGAAACTACGCCTCTGCTCAGCCCTGCAAGTCGCCGGGGCTGCTTACCACCAGCCCCAGCAGGACACGCTCGGTCATCGCGGCAGGCATCGGACGGTAAAAGTAATAGCCTTGCACGAGATCGAATTTCATCTCGCGGATCAGTTCCAGTTGCCGCTGATCCTCGACTCCCTCGGCCACGACCTCGAGCCCGAGGCGGTGACCGATGAACACCGCCGCCTCCATGATCGCCCTGTCCTTTGGCTCCCCCGGGGCATCACGTACGAAGGTGCGGTCGATCTTCAATGCCGTCACCGGGAATCGCTTCAGATAGCTCAGCGAGGAGTAGCCAGTACCGAAATCATCGATGGCGATGCGAAAACCGCAATGATAGAGCTCCCAGAGGCCTTCCAGAATCCGACCATCGGCTTCGATCAGCACGTTCTCGGTCAGTTCGATGCCGATCTCTCGTGGCCCGAGCCCGTGGCGTGCCAGGCACTGGTGCAGCCGTTCGAACACGTCCGGCCTCGATAGCTGTCGCCCCGAGATATTGATGTCGATACGTTCCAGCAGTACCCCAGCATCTCGCCACTGCGCCCGCTGCCGGCAGGCTTCTTCCATGACCCAGTCGCCCAGGCGGTGAATCAGTCCGGAGCGTTCGGCCACGCGAATGAACTCATGCGGGGATACCGTTGGCCCTTCGCGCGGCTCCCAGCGCAGCAGGGCCTCGAGATTCTCGATCCGCCCACTGATCGCCGATACCTGGGGCTGGTAATGCAGCGTGAGTTCGTGGCCATCAAGGGCGCGCTCCAGGTTCTCGGCCATGCGATGCTCGCGTACCAGCTCGTCGTGCAGGTGCTGGTAAAAGAAGCGCACGCTTCCGCGCCCCTCCAGCTTGGCACGGTTCTTGGCCACGTCGGCATTGCGGATCAGCTCGCGCGCTCCGCTGCCATTATCGGGAAAGAGGCAGACGCCGATGCTGGCCGAGATGCGGCGCTCATGCCCTTCCAAGCCGAAGGGGAGCTTGAACAACCCCTGAATCTTGTTCACTACCTGCAGCACGTCCTCCTCGCGGCGCAGGCCGGGAAAGGCCAACACGAACTCATCGCTCGATAGACGGGACAACAGGTCGGTAGAGCGCAGCACATCGCGCAGGCGGCGCGTCAACTCGACCAGCAGTTGGTCGCCCTGCTCATAGCCCAGGGCGTCATTGATCTCGACGAAGCGATCGATATCGAGATAGATCAGCGCCAGGCCGATACCCCGACGACGAACCCCCTCGAGGACGTGGTCGAGATCCGTCTCGAAGGTCTGCCGGTTGGGCAGCTTGGTCAGCCTGTCGAAGCGCGTGGCGAATTCGAGTTCGCGGTGGGCCTGCTTCTGGTCCGACAAATCGACGTCGACACAGAACATGAGTGGATCGTCGGTATGCTCCTTGAGCATGACGTGGTGCGAGAAGACCGGTACCAGTTCGCCGCTCTTGTGCTTGAGTTCCAGTTCTTCAGCGGGGATCTCGATACCTTGCCGAATCCAGGCCCGATGCGCCTGGACGACGCCCTCCCGCATGAAATCGGGAATGATCAAATCCTCGAGCAGGCCACCGAGAGCCTCCTCTGCCGTGTAACCGTAGAGCCGTGTGCTGGCCGCGTTCCAGTAGATGACCCGGCGATCGCGGTCATAGCCCTGTACCGCCACCTTGGGCAGGCTCTCGAGCAGGGCCCGGAAGCGTTGTTCGCTTTCCAGATACTGACGGCGTACGCGCTCGACGGCATCGTCGCTTTCCGCAGAGCCAGCGGCTACCGCAGCCGATGGCTTTACCCGCCATCGACTCAGCCATCGCCTGAGGCATTGTTCGCGGAACATTACGACACTCCTCGCAAGGGTATGACGATGCTCACGTTCCCATAATGGAACAATCTCACCGTTTTTCGTTACATCCTACACAGCATTGTCTGAATTCTCCTACGTCCTTGGTGGGAAATCTCCGCCTTTTTCCGCCTTGGCCCTCCGTCTGCAGCCTGACGGTCTAATATTTCCAGCTACAATCTTTGACATTTTATTTCATTTCTTTTCAATTTTGTTTGTTGCACGGGGTCTCCCCGACAACATCGGGCAATCCCGCCCGTCCCACTTGGAGATAGCGACATGAAACTCGAAACACTCAAGCATGGTTACGATTTCACCGGCATGCCAATCAATCCGCTGGTCCACTACTGGGCGCCAGGGGTCAGCCATGACCTGGCTACTCGTCACTGGTCCCTGACCGACGTTCGCTCACGCGTGGACCTGTCGGCCTGGCAGACATTCACCGCCGACCTGCCTCGCGATCCCTACGTCAACAGCCGCTGGAAGCGCATGTCCTGGCTGGCGCTGGACGAGACCGGCGAAGTCAGAGAAATGGGGCACTGCCCCATGGCCCAGGGCGGCGCCTTCAATGCGGCAGAAAGCATGGCCGACCGGCTGCGCTACTATGAGCCCCTTACCCCCGAATTTCTCGACCGCCCCGACGTCAAGGCCTTCGTGCACGCCTGGGCGATGCTGTGGAACCTGGGGCCCAACGAACCGATCCTGATGCAGATTACCGGCGTGCGTGGCGAAGGCCAGGTCGATCCCCTGCAGGGCCAGGGAATCCATGCCGACGGCTGCAAGGCCTTGAGCATCATGGTCCTTCAGCGCGAGAACGTCAGCGGCGGCACCAACCATCTATACGCCGACCAGGCCGGCGCTCAGTCACTGATGTCAGCCACACTGCAGGAAGGCGACATTCTCCATCTGCACGACGACCGCATCTACCACAGCATCGACGATCTCGCTCAGCAGGAACAAAATACCGCATTCGAGCGCTTCATTATCATCATCAACAGCCGGTTCGTGGATGAGTTTCAGAATCGTATTCTCAGGCGGCATTTCCCCGATGCCGTCCTCAACGAGACCCGCTGAGACCGACCCGCTCCCGCCTGCGGCCCAATAAACGACACCCCCGGCCATGACCGGGGGTGTCGCTCTTGCTGACTGAGAAGTATCGTCCGTTTGAAGGCCCTACTGACGCACACCCTCGAAGGTGACGTAGAGTTCGAGCTCATGCATCGCTTCGGGGAAATCGCTCATGTCGATACCGAAGTCGGCCAACGTCAGCGTGGTGCTGCCCTCGAAGCCGGCGCGATAGCCACCCCAGGGATCCTCGCCCTCGCCCATCAGTGTCACCGGCATCTCGATCTCGCGGGTCTCGCCGTGCAAGGTCAGGTCACCGGTCAACACGCCTTCGTCGTCGCCGTTGGGCGTGAAGCCGGTGGAGACGAAGGTGGCTGTGGGATACTCGTCGGCATCCAGGAAGTCGCTGCTGATGAAGTGCTTGTCGCGCTCGGCATTATTGGTGTTCAGACTGCTCACCTGAACTTCCATCTCCACGCTCGAGGCCTCGAGGTCTTCGGAATCGTAGTGGAAACGCCCTTCGAACACCTCGAAGTTACCGAGAATGTAGGAGAAGCCGAGATGGTTGATCTTGAACTGGATGAAGGCGTGCTGCCCTTCGGTGTCAACCACGTAGTCGTCGGCCATGGCCAGACCGGTGGCGGCCAGTGAAACGGCGCCTAAGGCAGTAGCGAGTGCGGCTTTCTTGAACATGAGTCTCTCCTTGGTAGTAGCGCCCATAGGCGCTGGCGTTCAACGGCGACGCGTACGTGCCGGGTTCAGCATGCGGATGAAGGTATCGTGGCGATCGAGAAAGTGGTGCTTGAGTGCCGCCAGGGTGTGACCTGCCGCCAGTAGTACCAACGCCACGGCACTGTACCAGTGAATCTCTCCGGCGATACTGGCCTGGTCGGGCAAGTGGCTGATGAGCGCGGGCACCTCGAACCAGTCGAAGACGCCGATGCCACGCCCTTTGGCAGTGGAGATCAGGTAGCCGCTGACCATTACCGTGAGCATCAGAACGTAAAGGGCGATATGGCCAAGATGCGCTGCAACACGCTCCATGCGGCTACCGTGCGCGACGGGAGTCGGCTGAAACAGGCGCCAGAGAACACGCAGCAGCGTGGCGAACAGCAGCAGCATGCCAATGGAGCGGTGCCACCATGGGGCGAGGTTGTACCAGGAGTCGTAATAGCTCAGGCCCGTCATCCACCAGCCGAGAAGGAACAAGCCCACGACCGCCACGGCACTGGCCCAGTGCAGAGTGATGCTGACCAGGCCCCAGCCTGAGCGAGTGTTGCGCCACATCTCGTCGCTCCCGTTGAGCTTCGTCATCGATGGGTGGCAGCATACCGTAACGAACGCTCAAGATGCGCAGAAAAAACCGAACGTTACGTTCGTAAAAATTCCCTGTTCGTCACCCGGATATACATTTCTCCCACTTCCGGATTCGTGACTCAAATCAGCGCATCGAGCCCGCGTGCGAGGTCGGCCCGTATATCCTCCACCGCCTCGAGCCCCACCGCCACACGAACCAGCCCCTCGCCGATGCCCGCCGCCTCCTTCTGCGCATCGGAAAGACGCCCGTGGGTAGTGGTACCGGGGTGGGTGATAGTGGTCTTGACGTCACCCAGGTTGCCGGTGATCGAGAGCATGCGGGTGGCATCGATGACCGACCATGCCGACTCGCGCCCGCCCTTGACCTCGAACCCCAGCACCGCGCCATAGCCTTTCTGCTGGCGGCTGGCCAGCCCGTGCTGCGGGTGGTCCGACAAGCCGCTGTAGTGTACCCGCGCCACTGCGGGGTGCCCCTGCAACCACTCTGCCAGGGCCTGGGCATTCTCGCAGTGGGCACGCATACGAAGATTGAGCGTCTCCAGCCCCTTGGTGAAGATCCAGGCATTGAACGGGCTCAGGCACGGCCCGCAGGTACGCACCACGCCAAACACCTCTTCGAGCTCCTTTTCACGCCCCACCACGGCGCCACCGACCGCCCGCCCCTGCCCATCCAGGTACTTGGTGGCGGAGTGAATGACCAGGTCCGCCCCCAGCGCCAGCGGCTTCTGCAAAGCCGGGGTCAGGAAGCAGTTGTCTATGGCGAGCAGCGCACCACTACGATGGGCGATGTCGGCAAGCGCCGCGATATCGACCACTTCGGAAAGCGGATTGGAGGGCGTCTCGGCGAACAGCAGGCGAGTCCGGGACGTCATCGCTGCCTCCCAGGCCGCCAGGTCGGCGAGTTCTACATAGCGCGTGGTAATGCCCAGCTTGCCGAAATACTTGTCGAACAGGCTGACCGTGGAACCGAACAGCGAGCGCGAGGCGACGATCTCGTCACCGGCTTGCAGCAGGGCGAGTACCGTTGCCAGGATCGCCGCCATGCCGGAACTGGTCGCGACACAGCGCCCCCCTTCTTCGAGCGCTGCCAAACGACGCTCGAAGGTATGCACGGTGGGGTTGGTGAAGCGCGAATAGACGTTGCCCGGCTCCTCACCCTTGAACTTGCGCGCCGCTTCGGCGGCACTGGCGTAGACGAAGCTCGAGGTGGGAAAGATCGGCTCGCCATGCTCCTGCTCATGGGTACGCTGATGGCCCGCACGAATCGCCAGGGTTTCCAGTGCCCAACTGTCGTTGGGAGTCGTTTCGTCATGCATGGTGGGCCTCAATCGTCGATGTCGTCTTCCTGGTTGTGCATGCCCACCAATGCATGGGCGCCGACACTCTGCTCCTGCTTGGCGGCATCGTTGCGCGAGGCCTCGAGCGCCAAGAGGTAGCCATCGTCGATATCGCCGGTCACGTAGCGACCATCGAAGACCGAGCAGTCGAACTCCTCGAGCCCTGGGTTGACCTCACGACAGGCCTCCTTCAGGTCGTCCAGGTCCTGGTAGAAGATACGGTCGGCGCCGATCAGCTCGCCCACCTCGGCTTCGCTGCGACCATGTGCGATCAACTCCGTGGCCGCCGGCATGTCGATACCGTAGACGTTAGGATAGCGCACCGGTGGCGCCGCCGAGGCAAAGTAGACCTTGTTGGCACCGGCCTCCCGCGCCATCTGGATGATTTGCTTGCAGGTGGTGCCGCGCACGATGGAGTCGTCCACCAGCAGCACGTTCTTGTCCTTGAACTCGACGCCGATGGCATTGAGCTTCTGGCGTACCGACTTCTTGCGCTGGGTCTGGCCCGGCATGATGAAGGTCCGGCCAATGTAGCGGTTCTTCATGAAGCCTTCACGATAGGTCACGCCCAGGTGCTGAGCGAGTTCCAGCGCCGAGGTACGTGAGGTATCGGGGATCGGTATCACCACGTCGATGTCGTGTTCCGGCCACTCGTTGCGGATACGGTCGCCGAGCTTGCGCCCCATCTGCATGCGTGTGCCGTAGACGTAGGCGCCATCGAGGATCGAATCGGGGCGCGCCAGGTAGACATGCTCGAAGATACAGGGCGAGAGCGTAGGCGCATCGGCACACAGCTGAGTATGGAATTGACCCTCCATGTCGACGAAGATCGCCTCGCCCGGCGCCAGGTCGCGGTGCAGTTCGAAGCCGCCCACGTCGAGCGCTACCGACTCGGAGGCGATTATCACCTCCTGACCGTTGCCCTCGTCGCGAGTGCCGAACACCACCGGCCGGATGCCGTTGGGGTCGCGGAAAGCGACCAGGCCGACACCGTTGATGATCGCCACCGCGGCGTAACCACCGCGGCAGCGACGATGCACCCGCCGCACCGCGTCGAAGATGTCGCCGGGAGTGAGATGCAACCCTTGCTTGCCCAGCTCGTGCGCAAACACGTTGAGCAGTACTTCGGAATCCGAACTGGTATTGATATGACGCAGGTCGGAAGAGAACAGCTCCTGCTTGAGCTGGTCGGAATTGGTCAAATTGCCGTTGTGGGCCAGCGCGATGCCGTAAGGGGAATTGACGTAGAACGGCTGCGACTCCGCCTCGCTGGACGAGCCCGCGGTGGGATAGCGTACATGGCCGATACCCAGATTGCCCTGCAGCCGCGCCATGTGGCGAGTGTGGAACACATCGCGTACCAGGCCGTTGCTCTTGCGCAGCAGGAAGCGCCCTTCGCTCCATGTCATCATGCCCGCGGCATCCTGGCCGCGATGCTGAAGCACCGTCAGAGCGTCATAGATCGCCTGGTTCACGGTCTGCTTGGCCAGAAGGCCTACGATACCGCACATTCCACCTTACCTCGCTTGCAGGGTGCCGACCGTAGTCGGCAAGAAAAAACCGTTGTTCACAACGCCTCGGCGCCGGGCTCGCCCCTGTCACGCCGTTCGGGCAACGGAATGTCCCGCCACCCTTCCGGCGCCTCGGGCACGCGGCCTTCCCAGGCCTCGAGCTGATTCACGGCCCAGTTGCGCAACTGCTCGAAGGTCGGCCGCAGCTCGGCGTCCTCCCATGCCTGCAGTTGTGCCAGCGGCGTCAAGCTGATCAGGATAGTCGCCACCACCAGAACGGCCGCGCCACGTGCGACACCGAAGCAGGCACCGGCAACGCGGTTGAAGAAGCCCATGCCGACCCACTCCACGGCAGCATGCACCATACGGATGATAATGCCACAAAGCAGCACCACCCCGAGGATCACCAGCACGAAGGCCAGTACCAGCCGGCCGTCGGGGCTGTCGATCAGCCCGGAAAGCAGATCAGCCACCGGCTCGGCAAGCAGCCGCGCCGCCAACAGCGCGACGATCCAGGCCGCCAGGCCCAAGCCTTCACGTATCAGCCCGCGCATGAAGCCAGCCAGAGTCGAGATGGCCAGCACGGCGAGAAAAACCCAGTCGAGCCAGGTCAGCGTCATGGCCTCATTCTCTCACTCTGACCAGCAGTCCTTGCAGGTTGATCTGCTCCTTCACTGCGCTCATGGCGCGCTCACCGGAATCCGACGACTCGAAGGGCCCCACGTAGACCGTGGTCATGTTGTTGTCGCGCTGCCGGCTATAGACGGGAAAGCCCTGCTCCTGCAGCTGTGACTGGAGGCGTTCGGCATTGCCCGGCTCGCCGAAGCTTCCCACCTGCACGGCCCATTCGCCCCCCGGCGATGCACTCGCCGACGAGCCCTGGCGCTCGGGCTCGGAGTTCTGGGCAGGGGACTGGCTGTTCGCCAGGCGCTCGGAAGCGGCCTGGGCCAGGTCGGCAATCGGATCCTGCCGAGGTGCATCGGCCGGCGATGCAGCCTGGTTCGCGTCGCTGCTCGCGCCACCCTCTTGCAGCGCCACGGCTGGCTCCGGCTCGACACGTTCGGCGTCGCCCGGTTCAGGCTCGACATCTGCCAAAGGCGGCTGCGGCTCTACCAGTGCGGGGTTCGTCTCGGGAGTACGGATCTGCCCCAGACTCGTCGGCGGCTGCGGATCGGGTACGTTGCGCCGCTCCACCGGTACCGGCTGCCCGATGGTCAGCATCGGCTGGGGGCGTTCGTCGCGAGGTGCCGGCTCATCGAACAACATCGGCACGAAGATCACCGCCAAGGCAATCAGAATGATTGCACCGCTGATTCGTTCGCGCATTCCGTACTTCATCATTCCTCCTGCCCCCGCTTAAGCCGCCTGCCCCTGTTTCCACGCCAGAATGGCCGCTACCGTGAAGAAGGAGCCACATACCAGCACGCGATCGTCGGGCGCCAGGCGACCGGACAACCACACCGCGCCGTCCTCGGGCGTCTGGGCCTGGTAAGCCACATGCCCCCCGGCGCTCTCGATGCGTCCCGCCAGGTCCGCGGCGGCACGTGCCCGGTCACCGGCCAGGGTCACGGCAACCCAGCCATCCGCAACGCCCGCCAGCGCCCCGATGACGCCATCGGCATCCTTGTCGCCCAACATGCCAAGCAGCACCCAGGTACGCCCGCGGCATGGCTGCTCTGCGAGTCTTCCCGCCAGGTAAGCGGCGGCGTGCGGGTTGTGGCCTACGTCCAGACACCACTGTCCCAGCCACTGCATGCGGCCGGGCACCTGCAGCTCGCGCAGGGCCAGGCGGCAACTCACTTCGTCGAGCGTCATACCGGCCGCTCTCAGGGCCTGCAGGGCCGTAGCGGCATTGTCCAGCGGCAGCCCCGGATCGGGCAAGTCCTCGAGGCTTGAAAAAGTCCCATCGGCACCCGCTCCCTGCCAGCTGAAGCGACCGGCGCCACGAGGCAGCCAGTGAAAATCATGTCCCAGCTGCAAGGCCTGTGCACCGCATTCATCGGCACGCTGGCGCACGCTCGCGGGAAGCGCGTTACTGCCCAGAATGACGGGATGACCGGCGCGCATGATACCGGCCTTCTCACGGCCGATGCCCTCGAGATCGGTGCCGAGGAAGTCGGCGTGGTCGAGCGCGATAGTGGTAATGACGGCGACGTCGGCATCGATGACGTTGACCGCATCGAGCCTGCCACCCAACCCGACCTCGAGCACGGCGAGATCGGGACGGCGGCAAGCGATCGCCCACAGGGCCGCCAGAGTGCCGGCCTCGAAGTAGGTCAGGCTAACGGGTTCATCGTCCAGGCGCGCCGCCTCGACGGCTTCGAAACCGGCGATGAGCGTGGCATCGTCCGCCTCGCTGCCGTCGAATCGCAGCCTTTCGTTGTAGCGCAGCAGGTGAGGTGACGTGTAGGCGGCAGTAGCGAGACCATGTGCTCGCGCCAGCGCCTCGATCATGGCTACCGTCGAGCCCTTGCCGTTGGTACCTGCCACGGTAATGACGTGCGCTGCCAGGCAACGTTCCAATAGCCCCATGCGGCGAGCAACTTCGGCCACCCGCTCGAGGCCGAGGTCGATGCCCACCGGGTGGATCTGTTCCAGGTAGCTGAGCCAGGCGTCCAGCGTGCGAGATGGCGTCGAAGCATTCACGGTCGTTCAGCGCGCCGAGTCAGAGCGATCGGGATCCTCGGACCACGCCGGCGAAGATTCTTCCGACGCTTCGGGCTCGAGGGCATCGATGAACTCGCCCTCCTCCGCGGCCGCACGCTCAGCCTCATCGACCAGGTCTGGCTCGTGGACCATACCGTCCTCGAGGCCGCTAGGGGGCTGGTGAGTCAGCTTTCGCAGCACGGCACCCAGGCGACCGCGCATTTCGCCACGGGCCACGATCATATCCACCGTGCCATGCTCAAGCAGGAACTCGCTGCGCTGAAAGCCCTCGGGCAGCTTCTCGCGCACAGTCTGCTCGATGACTCGCGGCCCGGCGAAACCAATCAGGGCGTTGGGCTCGGCCACATTGAGATCGCCGAGCATGGCCAGCGACGCCGAAACGCCACCGAATACGGGGTCGGTCAGCACCGAGATGTAGGGTACACCGGCTTCGCGCAGGCGCTCCAGTGCCGCCGACGTCTTGGCCATCTGCATCAGCGAGAACAGCGCCTCCTGCATCCGCGCCCCACCCGAAGCGGAGAAGCAGATGAACGGAATGCGCTCCTCGAGGGCCAGGGCAGCGGCTCGCACGAACTTTTCGCCCACCACGGCTCCCATGGAGCCACCCATGAAGGTGAATTCGAAGGCCACCACGACCACCGGCAAGCCGTCCAGGGTGCCACGCATCGCCACCAGGGCGTCCTTTTCGCCGGTTTCCTTCTGCGCTGCGTTGAGCCGATCCTTGTATTTCTTGGAATCGCGGAACTTCAGGCGGTCCACCGGCTCGAGCTCGGCCGAGATCTCTTCCCGCCCGTCCTTGTCGAGAAACCAGTCGAGCCGCTTGCGCGCGGTCAGCCGCAGATGGTGATCGCACTTTGGGCAGACGTTGTGATGCTTTTCCAGTTCGGGTAGATAAAGTACCGCCTCGCACTTCGGGCACTTGCGCCACAGTCCGTCGGGCACGCTGGCCCGCCGGTCCTTGCGCTGAATTCGCCCCATGGAGGGAACAATCTTGTCGAGCCAGCTCATGTCAGAAAGGCTTCCGTATGCTGTTGCGCCCAGCCGTACCAGGCGTCATGAATCGAATCTTGGGCAAAGGCAAGCTCAGCGAGTCGGCAGCGCATCCAGGGCCTGGCGCATCTCGCTGAGTATCGCCTTGAGCTCACCGGCGATCGCTTCGGGCCGCTCGGCGTTGGCGGCGATGCGGCTGACCAAGGCGCTGCCGACGATGACGCCGTCGGCCACCTTGCCGACCTCCGCCGCCGAGGCGCCGTCACGAATGCCGAACCCGACACACAGCGGCAGATCGGTCAGCTCGCGCAGGGGCGCCAGATGGCTTGCCACGTCGTCGGCGTTGAGCGTTGCGGCCCCGGTCACGCCCTTGAGCGCGACATAGTAGAGGTAGCCCTCGCCATGGGCGCATATTGTAGCGGCCCGTTCCCTTGAAGTGGTAGGGGCGACGAGAAAGATCGAGGCAAGACCTCGCGCCTTGAGAATGGGGCCGAACTCATCGGCCTCCTCGGGCGGCATGTCGACGGTCAATACGCCATCGATGCCGGCATTTGCGGCCTGATCGGCAAAGGCCTCGAGACCGATGCGCTCCACGGGATTGAGGTAGCCCATCAACACGACCGGCGTGTCGCGATCGGTGCGGCGAAATTCCCGCACCATCTCGAACAGATGGCTTAGGCGCACGCTGTGCCTCAGCGCCCGCTCGCAAGCCTTCTGGATCACCGGACCGTCGGCCATCGGGTCGGAGAACGGTACGCCCAGCTCGAGCACGTCGGCACCCGCCTCTACCAGGGCATGCATGAACCCCACGGTATATTGCGGTGCCGGGTCGCCGGCGGTGATGTAGGGAATCAACGCGCGGCGGCCCTGCTCCTTGAGTTCAGCGAAGCGTTTATCGATTCGGTTCATCGTCAAAACTCCAGGCCGTCAATCTTGGCGACCGTCATGATGTCCTTGTCGCCGCGGCCGGAGAGGTTGACCACGATATTCTGATCGGGCCGCATGGTCGGCGCCAGCACCTTGGCATGGGCCAACGCATGGGCCGATTCCAGCGCCGGCATGATGCCTTCCACCCGGGTCAGCTCGCGGAACGCTTCGAGCACGGCGTCGTCGTTGGCCGCCACGTACTGCACCCGCCCGACATCCTTCCACAGCGCATGCTCGGGTCCCACGCCCGGATAATCGAGGCCCGCCGAGATCGAATGGGTATCCGAGACCTGGCCGCCCTCGTCGGACATCAGGTAGGTGCGGTTGCCGTGCAGCACGCCACGCGGCGCGTCCGACGTCAGCGGCGCGGCATGACGCCCGGTGTCGACACCGTCGCCGCCGGCCTCCACGCCGAACATGGCGACCCCGTCATCCTCGACGAAGGGGTAGAACAGGCCCATGGCGTTGGAGCCGCCGCCTACGCAGGCGATCAGCGCGTCGGGCAGCTTGCCGAACTCCTCCAGCGACTGGCGGCGCGCCTCGCGGCCGACCACGGCGTTGAAGTCGCGTACCAGCATGGGATACGGGTGCGGCCCGGCCACGGTACCGATGATGTAGAAGGTATCGTCGACGTTGGTGACCCAGTCGCGCAGCGCCTCGTTCATGGCGTCCTTGAGGGTACGGGTGCCGGACTCCACCGGTATCACGTTGGCCCCGAGCAGGCGCATGCGGTAGACGTTGAGCTTCTGGCGTTGGACGTCTTCGGCACCCATGTAGACCTCACACTCGAGGCCCAGGCGTGCCGCCACGGTGGCCGTGGCCACCCCGTGCTGACCGGCGCCAGTCTCGGCGATCACCCGCGGCTTGCCGCTCATCTTGGCCAGCAGCGCCTGGCCAATGGTGTTGTTCACCTTGTGCGCACCGGTGTGATTGAGGTCTTCGCGCTTGAGCCAGACCTGAGCCCCCCCGAGCTGCTTCGACCATCGCTCGGCATGATAGAGCGGTGACGGACGGCCCACGTAATGGGCCAGGTCATAGTCGAATTCGGCCTGGAAATCCGGATCGTCGCGAAGACGCAGATAGGTCTTCTCGAGATCGTCCAGGGCGAAGCTCAGGGTCTCCGAGACGAACCGACCGCCATAGGGGCCGAAATGGCCACGTGCGTCCGGCAGTCGGGTCAGGTCACTGAACTTGCTCACTAAAGACACCTCATAGGGTCGCCATAAGGGACAGGGATGGAATCTAGCTTGGGCGAAACGATTATCCCAGGCGCTTGCGGTCGGCCTGAGTCACCGCCGTGGCGAAAGCCGACAGCAGTCGGGAATCCTTGCAGCCGGGTTCGGCTTCCACACCGCCGGAGACGTCCACCGCGAACGGGTGCACGCGCTCGATGGCATCGGCTACATTGCCCGGGCTCAGCCCACCCGCGAGGATAACAGGTTTTGTCAGGCTTGCGGGGATTCGCGACCAGTCGAAGGTCTCCCCGGTACCGCCCGGCACACCCGGGCGATAAGCGTCCAGCAGCAGCGCCTGGGCGCCGGCATAGGCCTCGGCCGCACCGCACAGATCGATATCGTCGCGCATGCGCAGCGCCTTGATCCAGGGTCGCTCGAAACCGGCACAGAAGGCAGGGCTCTCTTCGCCATGGAACTGCAACAGGTCGAGATGGCGGCTGGCGCGGACAACGAACTCGGGCGAGGCATCGACGAACAACCCCACCCGGGTGACGAAGGCCGGCACACAGGCTGCCAGCGCCGCGAGACGCTCTTCATCGACATGCCGGCGACTGCCGGGCCAGAGTACGAAGCCGAGCGCATCGGCTCCCGCCGCCACGGCGTCGGTCACGTCCTGCTCGCGCGTCAGGCCGCAGAACTTGATGCGCGTGCGCACAGGCTGTGACAGCCTCATGACTCACCCTCCTTCACCATGGAATCGTCCCTCGTCGCCCCGGCCACTGGCCGGCCTCGACGAAATTCGACCATGGGACAAGCCGGCAGTTCGCGCTCGCCGCTCCACTCGCCCAGAAACGCCAGCAAATTCGGACCGAGCGGCTCCCGCGGCAACCCCCAGACCTCGTCATAGAGCGAATCGACGAAGTGCAACCCACAGGCCGGCGCAGTAACGTCGGAAAGCGTGCGATCCTTGAGCATCAACAGTTCGGCCAGGTAACCGTCGCCCTGCTCGCCGCGCCCCACGCTGACCAGCGCCCCGACGATGTTTCGGATCATGTGGTGCAAGAAGGCGTTTCCCTGCACGTCGACGACGACCAGCGGACCGTGCCGGCGAACCTCGATGAAGTGCAGGTGGCGCCAGGGCGTCTTCGACTGACAACCCGCAGCGCGAAAGCTGGAAAAGTCGTGCTCGCCCACCAGCGCCTGGGCCGCACGGTGCATGGCATCGGCATCGAGCGGGTCACGGCACCATGTCACGTTGTGGCGCTCCAGCACCGGCCGGCTCATCTGGTTGAGGATGATATAGCGATAGCGTCGCGCCAGCGCCTTGAAGCGAGCATGAAATTCGTCGGGCACCTCGCGCACCCAGTGTACCGCGACATCGCGGGCCAGGTTGGCGTTGGCACCGAACACCCAGGCTTTCTGCGAGCGCGATGCGGGCGCATCGAAATGCACGATCTGACGCGTGGCGTGCACGCCCGAATCGGTCCGACCGCTGGCATGCACCGTCACCGACTGGCCCGCCACCTTGGAGAGCGCCCGCTCCAATTCGGCCTGGACCGAGGGGGCATGCTTGAGTCTCTGCCAGCCACAGTAGGCGCTGCCGTCATATTCCACCCCCATGGCCAGACGGCCGTTGAGGGGATGGCGTTCATCGAGAGGTCGAAACAGGGTCATGCCGCCTTCAGAGCCGATAGTGAGTTAACAGTTGCTGGGCCTCGTCGCGCACCTGAGGATCGCCGCCGTCCCTCAACAGTCGCTGCAGCAGCGGGCGAGCCCGCTCTACGTCGCCGCTCTTCAGCAGGAGGCGGGCTTGTTCCAGGTCGTCACGCTTGCCGTTATCGCCCATGGCAATGCCATTATCGCGGTCCAGCGGCGGGAAGGCCACCTCCTCCACCTCCCATTCGGCTTCCTCCGCCTCATCGTTCGAAAGAGCGCTCGAACGCTCCGGCTGTTCGTCCTCCTGCCGGGCATCAATGGCATCGCTCATCAAGGGGAACTCGACGCTGGGCTGCATGGGCGTCTCTTCTCGTGAAGGCGGTTCCGGGTCCAGGGTAGGAGGCTGGTAATCGATCGTACGCCACTCCGTCGTCTCGCTACGTTCGGTGAGCGGAGCCCGTCTTGAAACATCGGTTGGCGGCTTCTCGTCGCCAAGTCCATCCGATGTTTCGTCCCTCGTCTCGTCCCGTGGCAGCTGCTCCTGGGGCGTCACCTCGTCCGGCGGCGTGTCTTCTCGGCCGACAGTATCAAGGCGGGGAAAGTCGACCTCTTGCGGCTCGACCGGAACCGAAGGCGCCTCCTGCTCCGCAGCGTGCTCCTTAGGTTCAACGCCCCCCCGTCCCGTTGGCTGGGCGTCTTCGCGTGGCGCTTCATCACTGCTCGCATGGGAGCCATTGCTGGGCGGCGTGGGCTGATGCTTGGCCAGCAGCCTCCCGGCTTCAGCCACCAGCGCCGAGTCGCCAGTCTCGGCAAGCAACTGCGCCTCGCGCTCTGCCGCCTGCCGGTTGCCCTGCTCCACGTGCACGTTGAGCAGCTTGAGTCGTAGGTCGTGTCGCTCGGGATCGCGGTCCAGGCCCGCCTCCAACAGCTCCCTAGCCTGGTCGTAGCGGCCGTACGCCATGAAGATATCTGCTTCACTGATCGCTTCGGCCTGCGGCATGGTGCTGCGCGGCACCTCTTCCGGGTGAGAGCCGGGTTCACCGACAGCCATGCCTGCCGCATTGGGCGGGGGCGGACTGGTGGTAGCGCCGGGCGGCACCGCCACGTCACCGGGAGGTGGCATGCCGTGAATCATGTTGGGCATGGCACTGCTTCCCGTCGCTGGGGCAGCATCACGGCGCTGACGGCGGCGAACCCACAGCCAGAGACCCAGTAAGGCAGCCAGTCCCGCCCCGCCAAGGATGAGGTTGCGATCGATGGTCGTCGGGTACATGCCTCCCCACCAGGGCGCGTCGGCCTGAGTGTCGGCCTCGCTCTGCACCACCACGCTGCCGGATCCGACGCCTTCGCTGCCCGCACCGCTGGACAGCAGCGCAGTCAGTTGCTCGCGCATGGCCTCGACTTCGTCACGCAAGCCGCCAAGTTCCTGCTGCAGAGCGTCGCGTTCGGCCTGCACTTCTTCGAGCGCGGCGCGGCTCTCTTGCCAATGCCGTTCGAACAGTACGAAGCGAGGATCGCTCCCCTCCAGGGCCAATTCCCCGACACCCAGCGTTGCCAATACCTCGGTATCGAGAACGCCTTCGGCACTCGATGCCGACCGGTCGCTATCCTCGGTAATGCCCATTGCGGTCTCGGCGGCAAGCTCATCGTCGCTGAGCAGCGTGAGCCGAGGCGAGGCATCGGTTTCAGCGGCTGGCGGCATGGCCTCTACCTCAGCCTGGACCTCGGCTTGCCCAGCTGGCTCTGTCACGGCCGGAGATGGCTGAGCAACCACACTCTCGCCTGCCGCAATCGAAGGTTCCAGGGGCACGCGGGCGGGCGCGCCGCTGCCACGACTGGCCCAGGCCTGGTTCATGGCCTGAACGATGCGGGATGCCTCGTCCGCGGAGCGTGCGGTAATGGCATCGCGCGACGGTACGGCAAGGGTGTGCCCTGCGCGCATGGCATTGATGTTACCCGAGGGGAAAACGTCGGGATTGGCTTCGACCAGTGCCACCATCATCTGGTCCATGCTGATGCTGCTGTCGGGACGCAGGCGCCCGGCTACCGACCATAGCGTATCGCCGCTGCCGACCCAGGCGCGATCCTCTCCCTGAGCCTGGCCGACCATCGGCGCAACGGTAGCGCGAGCCTCAACAGCTTCGGGCTCGACGGCCTGCTCTTCGGCGGCGGGCCTGGCCGCGGGCTCAGGCTGGCGATTCGAACCGCTCACCAGCACGGGCATGCTGTCGTAATCGGCTGGGTCGAGCAGCAAGGTGACTTCGCGAAGCTGGCGTCCCGATGGCCAGTCGAAGCGCAGCAGCAGGTCCATCCAAGGTTCACGCACGGCGCGCTCGCTGGACAGCGTCACCACCCATTGCCCCTGGCGCACCGCCACATCGGCCTTCACACTGGCCGCAAGCGGCGTGCGCACCAGCCCGGCAGATTCGAATTCACGAGACTCGGCCACGCTGACACGCAGCAAGTCGGGATCGAGCCCGGCCGTATCGGTGAGCGGAATGACGGCACGCAATGGTGTATTGAGCGAGGAGCGCACATCGACCTCCCCAACTCCCAGCGCCAGCACCAGCGGGCTTGTACCCGACAGCGCCAGCAGCATGGCTAATGTCAACTTGCGTCTCATTGAGCTCCCTTGCGTTGCCCGCTTGCTTTAAAACGCCCGGTTCTTTCGACGACCGAGATTAAGACCATGGAGAAATATGTAACATATCCTCGTAGCGCTTGCTGCAAGCCCCACGCAAAAACGGGGCATCCCCCGCAGGAGATGCCCCGTCATTGGCACTGCGAGACGATCACTGCTCGCGCAGGATCTTCAGCATGCGCTTGAGCGGTTCGGCAGCACCCCACAGCAGCTGGTCGCCGGCAGTGAACGCGGAGAGATACTCTCCCCCCATGTTCATCTTGCGTAGGCGCCCCACCGGGACGCTCAAGGTGCCGGTGACCATCGACGGCGTCAGCCCGGCAATGGTGGCCTCCTTGTCGTTGGGGATCACCTTGACCCATTCGTTGTGCTTGGCGATGCGCTCCTCAATCTCATCTATCGGCACGTCTTTCTTCAACTTGATGGTGAAGGCCTGACTGTGCGAGCGCATGGCGCCGATGCGAACGCAAATGCCATCGATGGGAACCGGATTGTCCTGGAGCCCAAGGATCTTGTTGGTCTCGACGCTGCCCTTCCATTCTTCACGGCTCTGGCCGTTCTCCAACTTGGTGTCGATCCAGGGGAGCAGGCTGCCGGCCAAAGGTGCGGTGAAGTTCTCGATCGGGAACCCATTACCGCGCATGGCCTCGGTGACCTTGCGATCGATATCGAGAATGGCACTGGCGGGATCGTCCAGCTCGCTCGCCACGCTGTCGCGCAGCGCGCCCATCTGATTGAGCAGCTCGCGCATGTGCTTGGCGCCGGACCCCGAGGCGGCCTGATAGGTCATTGAGGTCATCCACTCGATCAGGTCCGCCTCGAACAGCCCGCCAAGCCCCATCAGCATCAGGCTGACGGTGCAGTTGCCGCCGACGAAGGTCTTGGCGCCACGGGCCAACTGGTCGTCGATGACACGACGATTGACCGGATCGAGCACGATGGTCGCCTCGTCCTCCATGCGCAGTGTACTGGCCGCATCGATCCAGTAACCCTTCCAGCCACTGCCGCGCAGGTCGCCGTAGACCTGCTTGGTGTAATCGCCGCCCTGGCAGGTGATCACGACGTCCAGCGCCTTGAGTTCATCGATGTCGGTGGCATCCTTGAGCGGAGGTACGTCCACGCCGATGTCGGGGCCGGGCTTGCCGACCTGGGAGGTGGTGAAGAAGATCGGCTCGATGCCGTCGAAATCTCCATCCTCCTGCATGCGCTGCATGAGCACCGAGCCCACCATGCCGCGCCAACCGACGAAAGCGACTTTCAACATGTGAAGTCCTCCTGAAAAGAATGAGGCCAATAGTATACATGACCCGGGCCCACCTCGCAGGCGGGCCCGGGCTCAGGGCAACGACAGCAGTTCGGGAGACGGCGTTCAGGCCGCCTCGAAGGCCGCCAGCACCGCATCTCCCATATCGCTGGTCGATACGGTGCGCATGCCTTCGGATGAAATATCCGCGGTCCGCAGACCGTCGTCCAGCACTTTTCCCACCGCGTCCTCGATGCGCTGGGCAAGCGTCGGCTCGCCCAGCGTATAACGCAGCATCATCGCCACCGAGAGGATGGTCGCCAGCGGGTTGGCGACGTTCTTCCCGGCGATGTCCGGGGCACTGCCGTGGCACGGCTCGTACATGCCCTGGCCGCTCTCGTTGAGCGAAGCCGAGGGCAGCATGCCGATGGAGCCGGTGAGCATCGCCGCTGCATCGGAGAGAATATCGCCGAACATGTTGCCGGTGACCATGACGTCGAACTGCTTGGGGGCGCGTACCAGCTGCATGGCGGCGTTGTCGACGTACATGTGGGAGAGCTCGACGTCGGGATATTCCGGCGCCAGGTGCTCCATCACCTCGCGCCACAGGATGGTGACTTCGAGAACGTTGGCCTTGTCGACGCTGCACAGACGCTTGCCGCGCTTCTGCGCCAGCTCGAAGGCGACCCGGCCGATGCGTTCGATCTCACTCTCGGAGTAAACATAGGTGTTGAAGCCGACGCGCTGCCCGTCGCGCACCTCGATGCCACGCGGCTGGCCGAAGTAGATGCCGCCGGTCAGCTCGCGCACGATCATGATGTCGAGACCGGCCACCAGCTCGGGCTTGAGGCTGGAAGCGCTGGCCAGCTGCGGGTAGGTGATGGCCGGGCGCAGGTTGGCGAACAGGCCGAGGTTCTTGCGCAGGCCGAGCAGTCCCTTCTCGGGACGCTTGGCCAAATCCTCGAGCTTGTCCCACTTGGGCCCGCCCACGGCGCCGAGCAGAATGGCGTCGGCGGCCCTGGCCTTGTCCAGGGTCACCGCGGGCAGCGGCTCGCCATGTTCATCGTAGGCGGCGCCGCCGACCAGCGCCTCCTCCACCTCGACGTCGAGGCCATGGGCCTGGCAGGCGGCCAGGATACGGCTGGCCTGGGCAGTGATCTCGGGGCCGATGCCGTCACCCGGCAGTACCAGAATCTTGCGTGTCATGTTTTTCCATCCTCGTCCATGCCATCCTCGAGCGAATGGCGGCGGGCTGTACGGCGACAGGCCTGAGAGGAGGCGCTGTAAATACTTCCCTGTACGCTACCGATGCCATCCATGGCACCGGACCTCCTCTTCGGCCTGTCCCCCACGCCCTTCAATTCTCGGTTGGTCAACTTGTCCCGGATCAGCCCCGCTGCCTCCGGCAGATGCAGAGGGCGAATGCAGGGTGAGCGCGTCAGGCCTGGGCAGACTCGCGAAACAGCCACGGCCGCTCGGCGCGATGGCGCTGCTCGAAGGCGCGAATGGCGTCCTCGTCCTGCAGGGTGAGGCCGATGTCGTCGAGCCCCTCGAGCAGACAGTGCTTGCGGAAGGCATCGACCTCGAACTCGAGGATCTCCCCACTTGGCGTAATCACGCGCTGGCTCTCGAGGTCCACATCGAGGCGATAGCCTTCGCTGGCTTCCACTTCGCCAAACAGCCGGTCGATCGTCTCCTCGGGCAGGGTGACCAGCAGCAGGCCGTTCTTGAAGGCGTTGTTGTAAAAGATGTCGGCAAAGCTCGGCGCAATCACCACGCGGAAGCCGAAGTCCTCCAGCGCCCAGGGGGCGTGCTCGCGTGAGCTGCCGCAGCCGAAGTTGCGCCGTGCGAGCAGCACGCTGGCGCCTGCATAGCGCGGCTGGTTGAGCACGAAATCGGGATTGAGCGGGCGCTTCGAGCAGTCCTGACCGGGCTGACCCTCGTCGAGGTAGCGCAGCTCGTCGAACAGGTTGACGCCGAAGCCGGTACGCTTGATCGACTTCAGAAACTGCTTGGGAATGATCAGGTCGGTGTCGACGTTGGCCCGGTCGAGCGGAGCGACGAGCCCCTCGGTACGTTCGAACTTTCTCATGACTCAGGCCTCCTCTGCTGCAGGCTGGGCGTCGAAGCGACGGACGTCGACGAAGTGACCGGCAATGGCGGCGGCGGCGGCCATCGCCGGGCTGACCAGGTGGGTACGCCCGCCGTACCCCTGACGCCCCTCGAAGTTGCGGTTCGAGGTGGAGGCACAGTGCTCGCCGGCACCGAGCTTGTCGGCATTCATCGCCAGACACATGGAGCAGCCCGGCTCGCGCCACTCGAAGCCCGCCTCGATGAAGATCTTGTCGAGCCCCTCGGCCTCGGCCTGGCGCTTCACCAGGCCCGAGCCCGGCACCACCATGGCGAGTTTGATCGAGTCGGCCACCTTCTTGCCGCGCGCCACCTTGGCCGCTTCGCGCAGGTCCTCGATGCGGGAATTGGTGCACGAGCCGATGAATACCTTGTCGAGCCTGATGTCGGTAATCTTCTGCTTCGGCGCGAGCCCCATGTACTCCAGCGCGCGGGTGTAGCCGCGCTTGACCGTGTCGTCGTCCTGCTCGACCGGGTCGGGCACTTCGCCCGAAATACCAGTGACCATCTCGGGGCTGGTGCCCCAACTCACTTGAGGCTCGATCTCGGCGGCGTCCAGCGTCACCACCTTGTCGAACTGGGCGTCCGAGTCGGAGACCAGATTGCGCCAGTCGGCCACGGCGGCCTGCCACTGCTCGCCCCTGGGGGCGAAGGGGCGCTCGGCAAGATACTCGATGGTGGTGTCGTCTACGGCGATCAGGCCGACGCGGGCACCCGCCTCGATGGCCATGTTGCACACTGTCATGCGGCCCTCCATGGAGAGCTCACGGACGGCGCTGCCGGCGAATTCGATGGCGTAGCCGGTGCCGCCGGCGGTACCGATCTTGCCGATGATGGCCAGGACTACGTCCTTGGCGGTGACGCCGGTGCCGAGTTCGCCCTCGACGCGCACCTGCATGTTCTTCATCTTCTGCGCCAGCAGGCACTGGGTGGCGAGCACGTGCTCCACCTCTGAGGTGCCGATGCCGTGGGCAAGGGCAGCGAAGGCGCCATGGGTGGCGGTGTGGGAGTCGCCACAGACCACGGTCATGCCCGGCAGCGTGGCGCCCTGCTCCGGCCCCACTACGTGGACGATGCCCTGGCGCGGATCGTTGATCTTGAACTCCTCGATACCGAACTCGACGCAGTTGTCGTCGAGTGTCTGCACCTGGATCAGCGACACCGGGTCCTTGATACCGACGTTGCCTTCGGCGCGCTCCTTGAGGGTGGTCGGCACGTTGTGATCCGGCGTGGCCAGGTTGGCGTCGAGGCGCCACGGCTTGCGCCCTGCCAGCCGCAGGCCCTCGAAGGCCTGCGGCGAAGTCACTTCATGCAGCAGTTGGCGGTCGATGTAGATCAGTGCGGTACCGTCGTCGCGCTCCTTTACCAGGTGCTGCGACCACAGCTTGTCGTAAAGCGTCTGGCCTGCCATGTCGTTCTCCCGGGCTCTACGGGCCCTTTGCTATCCGGTCCGAGTCTTGACCAAGTCTTGCGCGGCTCGCCCATAAAAGCAATTCATGTTATTTATTCATTGGATTCCATTAAGGAATACAACGAAACGATGGACACCCAAAGCCTGCAAGCCTTCCTCGCCGTGGCCGACAGCGGCAGCTTCTCGCGCGCCGCCGAACAGCTCTACCTGACCCAGCCGGCGGTTTCCAAGCGCATCGCCACGCTGGAAACACAGATCGACGCGCGGCTGTTCGACCGCATCGGCCGGCGCGTCACACTGACCGAGGCGGGCCGGGTACTGCTGCCCCGCGCCCGGCAGATACTGGTCATGGTCGACGACAGCCGCCGCGCGCTGACCAATCTCGAGGGCCGGGTCGCCGGCAGCCTGACCCTGGCCACCAGCCACCACATCGGCCTGCATCGCCTGCCTCCGCTGCTCAAGGCCTACACCCAGGCTCACCCGGAGGTGCGCATGGACCTGCGTTTCCTCGACTCGGAGCAGGCCTACCAGGGCGTGTTGGATGGCGAGTTGGAAATGGCCGTGGTCACTCTGGCCCCGCTTCCGGACCCGCAACTCGACGTGGTGCCGGTGTGGGACGATCGAATGTGCTTCGTTTGCGCCCACGATCATCCGCTGGCGAGTCGCGCGCGCCTCATGCTACACGAGCTGTGCGACTTCGATGCTGTACTGCCCGGCCCCTTGACCTTCACTCGCACATTGGTCGAGTCACGCTTCGCTGCTGCCGGCCTTACGCTACCCGTGGCGCTTTCCACCAACTATCTCGAAACTCTCAAGATGATGACGGCCATCGGCCTGGGATGGAGCCTGCTGCCGGAGCGGCTTGTAGCCGGAGAGCTGCACGAGCTGGACGTGGAGCATCCCGTAATTCATCGCTCGCTGGGCTATCTGGTGCACCGAAGCCGCACGCTGTCGAATGCCGCGCGGGCAATGCTCTCCCTGCTGGAAGAGGCGCGTGACGCATCGAGTCGCCGCGCATAAGAGAATATTGTTAGACTGCTTACAAAACACCTCGATCCGGAGCCCGACGTCATCGCCCCCTCGCCCGATTCTCCATCGACCTCCACACGCCACACCCTGGCTGGCGTGTTGATACTGATCGGCCTGGTGCTGCAAATTCTCGGCTTCATCGGGCTGACGCCGCTGCCACACGGAGTCGGCTATGCACTGTGGCTAGCTACCCTGCTGCTGTGGCGCGACATTCCCCGCCGCACCCGCTGGCAGGCCGGCGCGCTGGCCGCCATCGGTCTGGGGCTACTGGTCCTGGCTCGGTGGCGCTACGCCGCCGAAATTGCCTGGCCAACGGTCACTAGCGGCAACACTTATGTAGTGGCGATGCTGGTCGGGGTGAGTTTCATCGGGCTGATCGGTAACCGCAGCGGCTCGAAACGTCCCTTGGGCCATCCTGTCACCGGTCGCCGCGGCACCCTGGGCACCTGGCTAGGCGTGCACCTACTCGGCACCATACTCAACCTGTCGACGGTCTTCATGATCGGCGATCGCCTGACCCGACGCGGCCCGCTGACCACGCCCCAACTTCTGGCGTTGAACCGAGGTCTCTCCAGCGCTGCGCTGTGGTCCCCCTTCTTCGCCTCCATGGGTGTGGTGATGACCCTGGCACCGAATATGGAGTACTCCCGCATTCTCGCAGTGGGTCTACCGCTGGCACTGCTCAGCGGCACTCTGACCACGCTGGAACTGTCACGCCGCTTCGATCTGTCCGAGGTCGCGGGCTTCTCGCTTTCGCCCCGCAGTTTGCTGATGCCGGTGGTGATGGCCGCCCTGGTAATGCTGTTTCATTTCCAGCTGACCCCCGAGCTCAGCATCGTCAGTATCATCACCTTTCTCTTGCCGGCCGCGGCATTGGCCAGCAACCTGCCCGCCGGGCCGCGCTGGACCCTGCACCGCGTGCGCCAACATACCCTCTCGCGCCTGCCCGCCATGCGCGGCGAAATTGCCCTGTTCCTCTCCGCCGGACTGCTGACCCTGGGGCTCTCGACCCTGGTTGCCGCAGCCACGGGGAGTGAATGGACGCTATTCGCCCACTTTGGCCCCGCTCAGGCGGTCCTCAGCTTCCTCGCGATCGTGGCCAGTGCCGTGGTGGGGCTGCATCCGATCATTGGCGTCTCGGTACTCGCCTCGACGCTCAACCTGAGCGGCAACGAGCAGACCCTGTTCGCCTTCACCGCCCTCGCCTCATGGGCAGTGGGCACTTCGGTAGGGCCGCTGTCGGGTATCAATCTTTCGCTGCAGGGTCGCTACGGCGTCAGCGGCTACCGCATGATGCGTCACAACCTGGGCTATGCCACGGCGATGGTAGTGCTGGTGATAGCCGTCATGCTGCTCAACGAGACCCTGTCCCTCTTCGCATGAAAATACTGCCCCGAGCAACCAGACATCACACGCCGCAGTAGCAGAACACTCCAACCCGCCACGTGGATCCCCACCATGCATTTTCATGCGTCACAGCGAGGAATTTCAGGAGGAACGCCTCGCCCTACCATGTAACACTGCGTAACGAACCACAGCCGGGTCACTCACTGCTGGCAAATGCACTCTTCATGGGGCGCTCATGATCGGGTATCGCTATTTTCGCCATAACGGCTTTCTCTGGCGCAAACACCTGGGCGCCCTGCTTCCTTTATCCATGCCGCACCGCAATCCTGAGCTACGCCAACCGCAGGCAACAGCGCTGCTGGCCAAGCATTTTGCCTTCTTGATTCGCTGGGAGACCGACTTCGATAGCGAGACCCCCACTGAGTGGTGGCACATCATCAAGTCGGATCCCGAGGAGTTGCAGGATCTCAGCGCCAACACCCGCAGCAAGATTCGACGGGGAGAGCGACAGTTTCTCGTCGAACCGGTGACTCGTGAAGTCATCCTGCAGGAAGGGCACGAGGTCTACTGTAAAGCGTATCAACGCTACGATACTTTCGAGCCGATGATGGCAAAACCCGACTTCGTCAGAGCGGTTCTAGACCTGCCGACGGAGACCGAGTTCTTTGCGGTCCGCGATCGCAGTAGTGGAAGGATGGTAGCCTTCAGCGAGAATCTCGTCAGGGATGGGGCTTGTTTTTATCTCTCCATCTGGCTAACCCCCGATGCATTGAAGCGGTATGCATCTTACGCCTTGATCCACCACATGAACCGCTACTACCTCAACCTACGGGGACTTGCCTATGTCTCGGATGGTGCCAGAAACATCAGCCACGAAACCGGCATACACGATTTCCTCATCGAGCGTTTCGGGTTTCGCAGGGCCTACGCCAGGCTGCATATCGCCTATTTTCCGCTTTTGACTCCGGTGATTCATGCCCTCTTTCCCTTCCGCCGCAGAATCAGCCAATCCCGGGGAAGGATAGGGAGAAAAATCACCGTGCTGCTGGAACAAGAAGCCATACGGCGCACCTTCCAGATGCATCGAGACACAGAGACGGTAATCGGCTGACTTCTGCTTCACCCTGCCCCAGTCCGGCAATGCATCATTCACGTTTACTGGAGCGATACCGTGAACCTCTTTCGTCCCGTATCACGCAGCAAGAAGCGTAAACTGGATGTTCTCCTGGCCACTCTGGGTCTGCTTCTGGTTTGGTGGTTGATCGGTCTGGCCTGGATTGCCGCCACCATCGACACCCGCAGGAATGGTCTTTTCATGCAAAGGCGTATCGGCATGAATGGCAGGATCTTCACGCTATATAAAATACGGACCATGAGGGAGGCCCAGGGGGTCACCACGACGGTGACCTGCTCCCGTGATCCTCGAATCACGCCGCTGGGGCACCTGCTGCGCCGGACCAAGGTGGATGAACTGCCTCAACTTTGGAACGTGCTGAAAGGCGACATGAGTTTCGTTGGGCCACGCCCGGACGTGGAGGGCTTTGCCGACAGCCTGGAAGGTGAGCAACGTCTGTTGCTGCGTGTACGCCCCGGGATCACCGGCCCCGCCACGCTTAAGTACCGGGATGAAGAGAAGCTACTCGACAGCGCGGTGGATCCGGAGGGCTACAACCGCGACGTTATCTGGCCGGACAAGGTCCGCATCAACCTGCATTACCTGAGGGAGTGGAGCCTTGCCGAGGACCTGAAGTTCATCTGGCGAACCCTGGCAGGATGAATGAGCTGGCAGGATGGGCGAGAGAGGGCGCGAGGGGAGCCAGTGGCATCCTGACACGAAGCCCCCCGTCCAGTAGCTGCAATGCCGAGCGTCACTTCGAAGCACGCGCAAAATATCGGTGCCCGCACCGATGACACGGCTCAATGCGGGCCACTCCTTCCAGGTCGACTTCCGCGCCGCAGTGCACGCAGGCCATGCGTCCGGGTGCGGCCACTTCGCCTTCGCAGTAGTCGGCACGGGCGGCTTCGAGATCCTCGTTGAGTCGGGCGTTCTCTACGATGCTGCGATCGGCCACAGAGAATAGCGAGTCCACCACCTTGCGCGAGAGCTGATCGAGGTCGATGCCCAACCAAGCGGCTACACCACGGCCTCCCGCCCGCAGGTAACGACGCATATCGACCAGATCGCGTTCGACCCAGGCGCGCAACAGGGCAAGCTCATCCTTGGTGAACTCCTCGAACTCGGCTTCGAATTCGACCGCCTCATCCAGCTCCCGCTGCAGATTCTCCCAGGTCAGGTCATCCGCGCCTTCACGCAAGCGGGCCAGCATACGCTCGTAGCCTTCGCGCAGCCGATGTTCGCGATGAGAGTCGGGACGTTCGCTCATGGTCATCTCCTCGAAGCGGGTTCTGCATAGGCCGGGCATGGCCGGGCATGCCCTACTGGGGTATCCTTGGTTACCATTTAGACGCCATCCTGCCGTCAGTTCAACGTTTTATCGTTTGGTTGAAGGCGGGGCATGACGTCGAACAATTTCCTGCGCAAGTGCACGATGCTCCGTGCCCGAACACTTTAAGGTCAATTTGAAAGCCGATGGACGCACAGTACAAGCCCTTTGAAATCGAACGCGACGCCCAGCAGTTCTGGGAGCAAAATCAGTGCTTCAAGGCGGTGGAGGATGCCAGCCGCGAGAAGTACTACTGCCTGTCGATGTTCCCCTACCCCAGCGGCAAGCTACACATGGGGCACGTGCGCAACTACACCATCGGCGATGTGGTCTCGCGCTTCCAGCGCATGCAGGGCAGGAACGTGATGCAGCCCATGGGCTGGGACGCCTTCGGTATGCCGGCCGAGAACGCCGCGATCCAGAACCGGGTGCCACCGGCCAAGTGGACCTATGACAACATCGACTACATGCGCAACCAGCTCAAGGCTCTGGGATTCGCCTACGACTGGAGCCGCGAATTCGCCACCTGCGATACCGACTACTACCGCTGGGAGCAGTGGTTTTTCGCCAAGCTGGTCGACAAGGGGCTGGTCTACAAGAAGATGGCCACGGTCAACTGGGACCCGGTGGACCAGACCGTACTGGCCAACGAGCAGGTCATCGAGGGCCGGGGCTGGCGCTCCGGCGCCCTGGTGGAGCGCAAGGAGATTCCTCTGTGGTTCCTCAAGATCACCGACTACGCCGATGAGCTGCTCGCCGATCTCGACAAGATCGAGTGGCCGGAGCAGGTCAAGACCATGCAGCGCAACTGGATCGGCAAGTCACGTGGCGTGGAACTCACGTTCGACATCAAGGGCGCGGACGGCAGCGTCGCCGAGCCGCTGTCGGTCTATACCACCCGCCCGGACACTCTGCTGGGCGTGACCTACGTAGCGGTGGCGGCTGGGCATCCGCTGGCCAAGGCCGCGGCGGAAGGCAACGCCGAGCTGGCCGCCTTCTGCGAGGAGTGCGCTCGCGGCGGCACTTCCGAGGCGGAGCTGGCCACCAAGGAAAAACGTGGCATGCCCACCGGGCACGTGGCGGTGCATCCGCTGACCGGCCGCGAGGTGCCCGTCTATGTCGCCAACTTCGTGCTGATGGAGTTCGGCACCGGCGCGGTGATGGCGGTACCCGGCCACGACCAGCGCGACTGGGAGTTCGCAAGCAAATACGATTTGCCCATCGAGGCGGTCATTGCCGACGAATCCGGCCGAGCACCGGACCTTTCCGAGGCCGCCTACGTGGAATTTGGTCGCCTGATCAACTCCGGCGAGTTCGACGGTCTCGACTTCGATGCCGCTTTCGATGCCATCGCAGCGAGACTCGAGGAACTGGGTCGCGGCGAGGTGAAGATAAACTACCGCCTGCGCGACTGGGGTGTGGCCCGCCAGCGCTACTGGGGCGCGCCGATCCCGGTCAAGTATGGCCCTGAGGGCCAGACCGTGCCGCTCTCCGACGATGAGTTGCCAGTCGCCCTGCCGATGGAGGTCACCGTCGATGCCAGCGGCTCGCCGCTGAAGAAGATGCCCGAGTTCTACGAGCTTGGCGAGGGCTGGGTGCGCGAAACCGATACGTTCGATACCTTCATGGAGTCCTCCTGGTACTTCGCGCGCTTCTGCTGTGCCGACAACAAGCAGGCCATGCTTGACGAGCGCGCCGACTACTGGCTGCCGGTGGATCTCTACATAGGCGGCATCGAGCACGCCATCCTCCACCTGCTCTATGCGCGCTTCTTCACCAAGCTGATGCGTGACCTGGATCTGGTGAAGGTCGACGAGCCCTTCCAGCGGCTGCTCACCCAAGGCATGGTGATCGCCGAGACCTTCTACCGCCCGACGCCGAACGGCGGCAAGGAGTGGTTCAACCCCGCCGACGTGGAGGTCAAGCGCGACGACAAGGGTCGCCCGGTCAGTGCGGTACTGGTCAGCGACGGCCAGCCGGTGGAAATGGGCGGCATCGAGAAGATGTCCAAGTCGAAGAACAACGGCGTCGACCCGCAGTCGATGATCGACCGCTTCGGCGCCGACACCGTGCGCCTGTTCATGATGTTCGCCGCCCCGCCCGAACAGTCGCTGGAGTGGTCCGACTCCGGCGTCGAGGGTGCCAGTCGTTTTCTCAAGCGCCTGTGGCGCATGGTGGCCGAACATCTGGAAGCAGGCGAGCCGGGCATGCTGAATGCTGCGGCGCTCGATGATTCCCAGCGCGAGCTGCGCCGCAAGACTCACGAGACCATCAAGAAGGCCAGCGATGATATCGGTCGGCGCACTACCTTCAACACCGCCATTGCCGCTGTGATGGAGCTGAGCAACGTTCTTTCGAAGTTCGACGATACCACGCCCCTGGGCCTGGCGGTGGCTCGCGAGGCCGTAGAGGCCTGCATCCTTCTGCTCGCGCCGATCACGCCACATGCCTGCCACGCTCTGTGGCACGAACTGGGTCACAAGGAGCCAGCCATCGACGCGCAGTGGCCGAAGGTGGATGAATCAGCCCTGGCGCGTGACTCCCTCGAACTGGTAGTGCAGGTCAACGGCAAGCTGCGTGCCCGCATCGAAGTGGCTGCCGATGCCTCCAAGGAGGCTATCGAAGCCGAAGCTTTTGCCGCCGAGAACGTCCAGCGTCATACCGAGGACAAGACGGTGCGCAAGGTGATCGTCGTACCGGGCAAGCTGGTCAATATCGTAGTGGGCTGACGCAGACCGAACGGGAGCATTCATGCAGCGACGCGGATTTCTCACCCTCGCCCTGACCGCCAGTGCCGCCATGGCATTGGCCGGCTGCGGCTTTCACCTGCGTGGCTTCGATACGCCAGGTCTGACAGTGGACGAGCTCGCCCTGGCGGGCACGGACAGCGACTTGGCCCGCCTGGTGGAAGAGCGCCTGGCGTCGGTCGACATCCGAGTGCACGACAATGCCCCGCTGGTACTCAACCTCGGCCCCGAGACGTTCCGTGAGCGTCAGACGAGTGTGCTCGACAGTGGCCCCCAGGAGCATGAGATGAGCCTGTCGGTACCCTTCTCGGTCCAGCGACGCAGCGATGGCGCCTATCGGCTGTCCGAGCGACACCTTGAGGTGTCGACCCGCTTCACTGTCAGTGACGACAACCTACTGGCCCAGGACGATCTGCGTGAAGAAGCGCGCCAGGAACTGCGCCAGGAGGCCCTGCGCCGCCTGTTCGACCGACTGCGCTCGTTGGACCCATGATGACAACCATGTGGAACGCGTTCGCGTGAAGGTACTGCTGTGAAGGTCTTTGCCGACAAACTGCAGGAAGCACTGGCCAAGAAGCTGCCGCCGGTGGTGATCGTTGCCGGTGAGGAGCCGCTGCAACACATGGAAGCCTGCGATACCGTGCGCGCCGCCGCCCGTGAGCGTGGCATCGAAGAGCGCGATATTCTCCACGTGGAGAACAATTTCGCCTGGGGCCGGCTGCGAGAGGCTTCGGCCAGTCTTTCGCTGTTCGCCTCGAGCAAGCTGATCGAGCTGCGCCTGGGCAGCCAGAGCCTGGGGCAGGAGGGCGCCAAGGCGCTCAAAGAGTATGCCGATGCACCGGGCACCCAGGACAACGTGCTGCTCATCAGCATGGGAAAGCTCGACTTCCGTCAGCAGAAGAGCGCCTGGTTCCAGGCACTCGACAAGCTCGGCTTGTTCGTGCCGGTATGGCCGGTAGACGTCTCCCGGCTAGGCTTCTGGCTGCGCGATCGCGCCGAACGTCACGGTTTCTCGCTGGACCTCGATGCCGCCCGCCTGCTGGGCGAGCGCACCGAGGGCAACCTGCTCGCAGCGGACCAGGAGTTGCAGAAACTGGCCCTGCTGCTTCCGCCTGGAACACGCGTCGGCCCGGCACAGATTGCCGGCGGAGTGGAAGACAGCGCTCGCTACGACGTCTTCACCCTGGCCGATGCCTGTCTCAAGGGCGAGCGGGATCGCGTCTCGCGCATCGTCCGCGGCCTCCGCGGTGAAGGCGTCGAAGCTCCCATCGTATTGTGGGCACTCAACCGCGAACTGCGTACGCTGCTCTCGTTGCATCAGCACCTCGACCAGGGCCAGAGCTTCGAGCACGCCTGCAAGGCGCAGAAGCCGGCCATCTTCGACAAGCGCCGCCCGGCCTATCAGCAGGCCATCGCACGCTTGCCAAGGAAACGCCTGCACAAGCTGCTGTTGTTCGCCCAGCGTCTCGACCTTTCGATCAAGGGCGCGGCCCAACTGCCGCTCTGGGAGGGGCTTCACGATCTGGCATTGACCCTGGCGGGTGGCCGCGGCCTGCTTGCCGAATTGCCGTCTTCCTACCGTGTGGGATGACGTGACGCCGCCGCCCCGGGTGCTCGGCCATATAGAATTATGCAAGGGCATGAAATTTCACGCGCTTTCTGCTTATACTTATACAGCATCGTTGGAGCAAGTGGACCTCTGCGCTCACCGAACCGGGAGCGCTGGATCATTCAAGAGCCGGAAGCCTTATCTCAAGAAGAAGGAACACTGATCATGAAAACACTCCGCCGCTTTCTCAGTCCCCTGCTGATTCTGGCCCTGGTACTCGGCAGCGTCTCGGTGTCGGCCGCCCCGCTTCCCGCCAGCGAACTGGTCTCTACCCAGGCAGCCCTCTCGGCCGAACGTGCCGACGCCGACCGAGAGCGCATCAACGAGGTCCTGTCCCGGGCCGGCGTTCAGGAACAGCTCGTCGCCCAAGGCGTCGATCTTGCCGAAGTCGAGGCCCGCGTCGCGGCGCTCTCCGATGAAGAAGCGCGCCAGATGGCCGAGCAGCTCGACCAGTTGCCCGCCGGTGCCAGCGTCGTGGGCGCTCTGGTGCTCATTTTCCTCGTGCTGCTGGTCACCGATATCCTGGGCCTGACCAACGTCTTCCCCTTCACGCGCTGATGAGACAGGACATGCAAGGTCGTTTTCAGCCAGCATGCATGAACGCCCGCCTAGCGGGCGTTCTGCTATTGGCCCTTTGGCTGATGATTCTAACGGGCTGTGCCTCCACGCCGCGCCTGGCCGAGAGCACCGAGCGGGCTCTCCCCCGGCAGGCCTTGGTCGATGGCGTGCCCTTCCATTCCCAGCGTGAATACCAGTGCGGCCCCGCCTCGCTGGCCATGATCCTCAACCATAGCGACGTGGACGTGGCCATGGAGAGCCTGATTCCACAGGTTTTCATACCCGGTCGCGAAGGCAGCGTACAACCCGAAATGCTTGCGACGGTGAGGCGCCACGGCCGCATCCCCTTCGTGCTCGAGAACAGCTTCGATGCGCTGTTGACTGAGATCGCTGCCGGCCAGCCGGTGGTCGTCATGCAGAACCTCTCTCTACCGACATGGCCGATGTGGCATTACGCGGTGGCCATCGGCTACGATCTGGATACCGAGGAAATGACGCTACACAGCGGCGAGGAAGCAGAACGCATCGAGTCCTTCCGCCGCTTCGATGCCACCTGGGCGCGCAGCGATCGCTGGGCATTCGTCGCCATGCCGCCGGGAGAAATGCCGCAGAGCGTGGGTCAGCGCCGCGCACTGGAGGCAATCGCCACCTTCGAGCAGGTCCAGGGGGCCCAGGCCGCCCTGCCGGCCTGGGAAGCCTTGGTGGCGCGTTTCCCGAACTCGGGGATGGGGTACTTTGCCCTGGGCAATGCCCGCCATACCATTGGCGATACACTCGGAGCCATCGAGGCGTTGCGAAACGCCGTGAGACAACGCGAAGACCTGGGGGCAGCTTGGTTGAACCTGGGTCTGTTGCTGCAAGCCCAAGGGGAGGATGGCGAAGCCCGGCGGGCGCTGTCACGTGCCGCCGACCTACCCGGACCATGGCAGAAGCGCGCACAGGATGCGCTCGAAACGTAGCGCACCGATTTCAGCACACGCGGGCCGAGGTGTCCCGCCATTCCGCTTGTCGACGCAGGTTCGCGTTGCTGACTTGTTGGCATGTTTGCAGAAGGTTGATGCGCTGGATGGCGTTGAGTCCATGCTCCTGCAGAGCACCTGATGCCAATGCGGTACACAATGCCGGGAGTCGCACGTATTCAGGCCTCACACCGGCCCTTGCCATCTCCCACTCCGGACTGGCCATTAGCCTCTTCCAATCGGCCCAGGAGCCCTGATAACGCGTCTGCAATCCCAAGCGTCTTGCCAGTTCCCGCGCGCTCCACAGCGTGGTATGCAAGGGAAAGTTCACCCACCAGGGAAAGGCCGGCAGCCGACCGTCCGCATGGAACAGAAAGCGGGTCCGTTTCAGGTACGGCCCGAACGCGGCGAGGAACAATCGTCGATTGAGCTTCCAGCGCGCAGGACAAGCGGCACTGACTTTCACTGCCTCCTTGGCCATGAACACCTCGTAGCTCCTGAACAGGCGACGGTTACTGTAGAGGTTGGAAATCCCGAGCCGCATCGTCATCGGCCAGAGCGAGAACCACTCGTGAGCGCTTTGCGGCCGCATGGCTTTCACTCTGCGAAAATGCTCGCGACGCCGCCGCGTCACTTCCTGCAGCAGCTGGTCGGGAAACAGGGGATTTTTCACCGCCTGCGTCCGGGTCTCGCCCGGTAACTGCCACTGCGGCAGGAAGCTGAAGTAGCTGGACAGCGGCGGCTTCCGCGCGGAGCGTGACTTCAGCAGGGTATCGCTGACGTAGCCCCCGAAGACTGCATCGTAATCCGCGAGCCCATGGCGCCGATGGAAACCCAGGGCATGAGCGTGAATGTACTGGTGTCCACTACCTACCAGACGCGAAGCCTCCGGCAATATGGCCAAGTAGTGAAGTTCGTCTCGATAGCCGGGAAGGAAGCGAGCCCCGCTAGCAGATGCCACCTTCTCGGCAATGCGCCCCTCGCGGGTCATGCTATTGAGAAAGATGAAGCTGTCTCGCTCCAGCCACTGCGGCAGCATGGCTGCCAGCACACGGGAATCCTCTCCACCGCTGATGAACTGGGCTACCCGCCGCATCGGGCCCGTAACCCGCTCGATATAGCCGACGAGCCCTCTCCTCAAGGCTTCGGCCGCCTCCTCCAGGTTGCGGAACGATGCCGTCTCATCGGGCAGCCAGTAGGTTGTACGCTCCAAGCGAGGAGCCTCTTCATGACTCAGCCGAAACACATGCTTCGTGGCTGGGTGGCATTGACGGATCTGGCGATAGGCGCTGTATGGAAAGGTCACGATATCGTGAAGAACGAAATCGACGAGTGAAGCCTCATCGAAATCCACCTCAGGGCCGCAGGCCCCCGCTAGAGCATCGACATGGGTACCCAAGGCCAGCCAGGACATCCTCTGGTATCGATAGACGGGGATGAACATCATGAGATCGGTGATGCAGATGACATGATGCGAGGCCTTGTCGATGACCAAGATAACGAAAGGACCACTGATATCTTCGCTCCAGTCCATCTGTCCCTCTTCCCAGTGAGCGAGAATGGCCCTGGTACCCGCCTGGTCATCGTTGCCTGTCAGGAAGCGGTTGTCTTTGAAGTACAGCACCGGGCCGCCGATGACCAGACAGAGATGGGTTCCGTTCTCGACTGGAGCGAAACCGAAATAACGGGAGGGGGTTACGGCCAGGGACCCCCAGTCTCCATGAAACTCCCGTGCAGAAACGGGATCCTCGAGATAAATCGATTCCAGCTCCTCGGCGAGGCGCCCCGGAGGAAGGCGCCTCGAGCTGAACAGGAAGTCGCTCATACAATCCCTCGCATTGATGGCGGAGCCGACAATGTTCCAAGGACTGGGTTTGTCGATGCCCGAGCCTAACGTAATCCATGTCAAGTACACCTCAACCGTATCGCGACGTCCAACCCCGCCTTGCTGCCGCCCGGGCGATGACATCGGGAACGAGCCAGGCAAGCGCCCAGGCGAATTCATACGGCTTGACAGCAGCTCGAAAAGACAACCGATCAGGTATGAGTTGCCCTTACCCGGCGTAATGACGAAACTAGTCATTCTGGACAAGGACTGGAGGTGCCCATGTCATACGACATTGCACTGAAGAGAATCTATGCCGCGCCCGACCCCAGCGATGGCGCCCGTATCCTGGTGGACAGGCTCTGGCCACGCGGCATGCCAAGAGAGCGGCTGGAACTGACTGATTGGTATCGCGATGCCTCGCCGTCCCTTACCCTGAGCCGGCAGCTCCGCAGGGGAGAAATCAGCAGTGCGGTGTTTGCCGTTCGTTACCGAGGGGAGTTACGTGATGCCCCCGACAACCTGCTTCCCCTCATGCGCCATGCTCGCCGGGACAGGCTTACGCTGCTTTCTGCGATGCGCGACCTGGAAGCATCACACCTGCCCCTCCTGCGCCAAGCAATACTCGGCGCGCTGCAGCAGGAAGACGCCGAGGATGCCTCGCCCTCTTCTCCTCCCTGTTATCTGGGATTACTGGACCGGGAGGGGAAAAGCGGTCATGACTAATGTCCGGTTCGATGCCGCTCCCGGATGACGTCGCGCAGGGCAACGCCATGTAGCCAGGCCAGCCTTACCACTTCGGCACGGCTCTCAATGGCGGCGAGCCGCTGGATCGCCAGGCGTCGCGGGAGGAAGCATAGCTCGACAGTTCCCCACGCCACAATGAAGGCGGCAAAAGGCCACCACCAATTCCAGCCACCGACGGTCAACAGCGCGAACACAAAGAGAACAACGGGGGTCAACACCAGCCCCCACCATGCCTGGTGTCTCCCCAGGAATCGATTGGCGCGCAACATTTCCCTGCGCAGCTCCTTCGATGTTCTAGCAACGGGGAGGTGTACGGTATTCATCTTGTTCATTTAAGCGCCTCATCAGAAAAGCGGGTTCTTGATGAGTTGCTTTCAGCAGCGGCAGCAGCGAAAAAATGCGTAATGACGATCATAAAAACCATCAGGAACTGGAGCAGCATTCGGCTTTACCTAACTGCCTTTTACCTGAGGAATTTCGTTCTCGTTCATGGCACATTTAATGCTTGGCCCTCTGTCAGCAGCCGTTTCATGTATGAGATAGCCACAAGCGTTTTACCTGATCGGGCACTGACCATGACTGTCAGCTGCGGCTATCTCAATACACAATATAACACAGATACAGAAAGTAACATGGCTCCGCCATGCCGCGGTTCACTTGAATGTTTATCGTGGCTGCCTTATATCACCGTTCTGGTTTCCGCGGTTGACCTCCTTCCCCGTTCAGCCATACGTGCCTTCAGCAACACCCAGCAAGCCATTGACAATCCCAAGTAGCCGCTCAATCCCCTCACGTCTCGCAGCATCGACTGCGTCAGCCCGAATCCGATGAAGGCGATAACGACCAGTAGGCCTGACAATGCCAGGATTCTTGCCTGCATGTCGTGAGAGCGACGTAAGTGACGCGCGAACAACACCGCAGGCACTCCATAGAAAGCCAGCAATACCAGGACTCCCAGCAGGCCGCGTCGTGCTGCGGTATCCACTAGGTCGCTGTGCAGTTGATCGTGACGCTTCGCCCCGGGGTGCAACAAACCGCGATTCACCATCATGTCGCGTGCCTCCACGAGTCCTTCCTCTCCCCACCCCAGCAGCGGCTTCTCCAGGAGCATACGTCCTCCAGCCTGCCACATCTCCAACCGCAGTCCCACGGAGCTGCCACCATCCCCCTCGATTGCGTAGTTCCGAACGTCATCGATGGCCCGCTCCACCCGCTGGGTTACTCCGTAGCCTGTGATAGCGGTCATCGCTACCAGCGCTGCCACCAGAAGCCAGCCCGCTCCGGCCAGCTGGAGTAGTTGGTGCCGAGGAAGAAAAGGACGAAAGGCCCCGTAGCTCATCCAGGCAAGCAGGGGTACGGCCAGCCAGCCGCCGCGGGTGCCGGACAGGAAGGAGGCAGCAAGACCGGCTACCGCGGATAGCCCCAATGCAGGAGTAAGCCAGGGCCAGGAGGGAATCGGACGGTATAGGCGACCCAGCATGGCCACTAGCGCCAGCACGCCAAGCAGCAGCGAGAGATTACCGAAAGGAATGGCATTCATACCGTTGTCGGCGCGATAGGCACCGAGCACGAAGCGCTCGTACAAGGCAATGACTCCGGCTCCCACCCCTCCTACCACCAGGCCTAGCCACAAGCCTTCCCGTGAGGGCGGGTATCGGCGCCACCACACCAGCAACCCTGCCGCCACCAGGGGCCATAATGGCATCATTTCACTGTTCGAGTTCACGCCAAGGAATACACTGCTGCGAGCTGCGTCCAAGCACCACAGCCCTGAGAAAGCCATGAAAGCCAACAACCAGAGCCGATCCTCCCTATCCAGCCTTTGCCGCAGCCACCTCGTCGGGTCACGGCGCAGCATGGCCCCCGCGATCGCCAGCATCAGTGCCGCTAGTGATACTGCCTTGTACCCCCATGGGATCAGAAGCAATAGCGAAACGAAAGCCCCCAGCAGGAGCGTGTTCCCCCATCGCCAAGGGCTGCCGCCTCGCTCGACTATCTGTCGCTCCGATGTCGCTCGGGACATTCACGATACTCCCTACCTCGCGTTCACCGGCATGCTCTGACGCGAACCAATTACGTCGCGCCCAGGCTCGCTTCACAACTTGCCCACCCAACTATCGGCTGCCTCGTGAAGCAGCTGGTGCACTTGCCGAAAAGCTTCGGCGCTCTTGCGGTAGGGGTCGGGGATCTCGCGTCCCTGACCGCCATCCAGCCAGCGCCCGAAGAGCATCGTCTTACCCAGCATGGAGGGAGCCATCTGGCCGACGGCAAGACGCTGGCCATCGGACATCACCAGCACCAGATCGGCCTTGAACAGGGTATCCAAGTTGACTTGGCGCGCCTGGTGAGCACTAACGTCCAAACCTTCGGCCTCGGCCAATGATCGGGCCGTGGGTTCTACCCCCTGCCCCTCCAGCGCGTTCAGGCCCGCTGTCTCGATCTGCTTGCCGGGTAGTCGAGCTTCCAGCATGGCCGCAGCGACAGGGCTACGACAGATATTGCCGGTGCAAAGTATCAGGATTCGTTGAAACATAGCGCCTCGATGATGACATTGGCAGGATTAGCCAGGTTTCGGTCCCTCAATCATAAGATAGTCCCGATGCGCCCGCATTTTTCTTCTGCTACGTGCCCAGCGCCTCCTCAGAGAATGATTCTGGCTGATGACGCAAGTACCACGCCGCATCATCCAAAATAGCTGGAAGGCACTTCCTCTCTATCACAGATAATTTGCTCCCGCATCCTTTCAAGTGCATTAAATATCTCGCTACCTCTGCTTTATTTTTTGCTCCTTATGAGTTGTAACTAAACGTATACATCAAGAATTCATGCTTAGTAAAATCAACTTGGGAATTCCCTTTTCCTTTCATATGCTTTGTAACATTGCTTAACAAAAGGGATTGCTTGCAGAGAATCAAATACATTGGTCTGACAGCCATTCCTTTCAAGTTTTTTAGATATCACTTGCAGAAAGGACTCGACATGTTGATGATTCTCTACCGTCTTTTTCGCTTGCCTCGCCACTACAAGCGAATGATACAACTTTTCATCGACGCCATTCTGCTGACCCTCAGCTTCATCGCGGCCATCTGGTTGCGCCTCGAGAACCTTGAACCGCTCCTGGCCCCCGATGCCTGGGGCATGTGGTTGATCGTATTGCCGATAAGCCTGGCCATATTTGCGAGACTGGGCTTCTACCGCGCTGTGATTCGCTATCTGAGCGTCAAGGCGATGAAAACGCTACTTATCGGGATTTCAGCCTCCGCAGCTCTGCTCGTCATCATCTCCAGCCTGTCTGCCATCTCCCTGCCACGCTCAGCCTGCTTGATCTATCCGATGCTGGCCTTGCTGAGCTTAGGGGGCGTGCGTTACCTCCTGCGCTCACTCAACATGCACAGCATGATCCGCTACAAGGCCAGGGTCATCGTCTACGGTGCCGGGGCAGCGGGCTCGCAACTGGTGAATACCCTTCGACAGGGTACGGAATATGCCCCGGTGGCCTTCGTCGACGATTGGCGAGGTATGCACGGTACTTTCGTCGAGGGGCTGCAAGTCTACCATCCCAAAATGCTGCCGCGTCTGCTCAAGCACTACGGGGCCGAACGCATCCTGCTGGCCATGCCCAGCGCGCCACGCTCACGCAGACGGGAAATCCTGCGTACCCTGAAGCCCTTGTCCGTCCCCGTTCAGACCCTGCCAAGCATGGAAGAGATGATCGCCGGCCATGCCCGTCTCAACGAGATTCGCGACGTTACCGTGGAAGATCTCCTGGGGCGCGACCCAGTGCCACCGAATCAGGAGCTGCTAGACGCCAACGTACGAGGCAAGGTGGTCATGGTGACTGGTGCGGGCGGATCCATTGGTTCGGAACTATGCCACCAATTGCTCCAGCAGGGTCCTAGGGAACTGTTGCTGTACGAGCTCTGCGAGTTTGCGCTCTACACCATTGAGCGCACCCTGCGACAGCGAATGCAGGAGCAAGAATTGAAGGTTTCGGTGAGGGCTCTGCTGGGTTCCGTGCAGGATCGACAACGTCTGGACACCGTGATGCGTACCTTCGGTGTAGAAACCATCTACCACGCCGCCGCCTACAAGCATGTTCCCATGGTGGAGCACAACGTGACCCAAGGTATCCTTAACAATGTCTTCGGTACCTTGGCCACGACTCAGGCAGCCGTGGCCTGCAAGGTGGAAACCTTCGTGTTGGTCTCGACCGACAAGGCGGTGCGCCCTACCAACGTGATGGGAACTACCAAGCGGATTGCCGAATTGATCTGTCAGGCACTGGCCGACCATCAGTCTCATACGCGCTTCTGCATGGTCCGCTTCGGCAACGTTCTAGGCTCTTCTGGCTCGGTGGTTCCGCTGTTCCGCGAGCAAATCGCCAGAGGGGGGCCCATCACCGTGACCCACCCAGAGGTGACACGCTATTTCATGACCATTCCCGAGGCCGCCCAGCTAGTGATCCAGGCGGGAGCGATGGGTAGCGGTGGCGACGTCTTCGTCCTCGACATGGGCAAGCCGGTACGCATTGCCGACTTGGCAGCGGAGATGATCCGGCTCTCGGGACTTGAAGTGCTGAGCGAGGAGAACCCCGAAGGTGACATCGAGATTCGTCATACGGGCCTGCGACCCGGCGAGAAACTCTATGAGGAGCTGCTGATAGGTGAGAACGAGGCGCCTACGGCCCATCCTCGCATTAGAACTGCCAGAGAATACTACTGGCCCTGGTCACGCATGGAAGCTTATCTGGGGCAGCTATTGCAAGCTGTCGAATACCTCCAGCATGAGCGGATTCGAGAGCTGCTGATGGCAGCCCCCACGGGTTATGTCCCAAGAGATGGGATCGTCGACCTGGTATGGCTAGGTCGGTCTCCTGCGCCTTCCAGGCAGCGCTCGCTGGATCTTCCCATGGAAACCGGTAGCCGGCCGGCACAGATGCCGGATTCGCGAGAGGCCGCTCCCACCGCCTTCATATCCTCTCCCTCAATGAAGGGATGAGTGGGAGTGGCCGTTCATGACGCCTCCCTTCCGATGTCGAAGTGATAGAGTCAGATGCGAAACGTGGCGAGAAGCTTTCAGTGCTCCCATGTCAAGGCGACCAGTCCCATGTATTCGTGGAGAGCCCGCTCGGTCTTGCTCAATGCCTGGCTGGTAGGCAGCCAATAAGCCAGGTTCCAGGACACCCCAGGATTCACCAGGCGATGGGTTGGGGCCGCCACGGGATCCAGACCTACTGCACGGAAATGGGCCATGGCCCTGGGCATGTGAGAGGCGGAAGTGACCAACAAAAGGCGGCTGCCTTGATCGAGCAAGTCGCGTACTGCCCGGGCTTCGCTTGCCGTGTCGGTGGGCCAGTCGACAACCACCAGCCCCTCGGTAGCTACACCAAGCTCGCTGGCCGCTTGGGCATAAGCTGATGCCACGGGTGGCATGCCCTCCAACCGGCTGCCCCCGCTGACCACCAGGCGAGCCTGAGGGAAATCCTGCCTCAGCTTCAACCCTTCGGTCAGCCGATAGAGTGAGCTTTCATTTAGACGCGACAGGCTTGAGCCTCCCCGCCCGGGCTGCCAGCCTCCTCCCAGAACCACGATGGTTTCCACCCATGGTTCATCACCGGATAGCTGCAGCGGTGGGTAACGACTCTCGAGGGGTTCCAGTAACCTATCGGCCAAGGGGCTACAGGCCGCCAACAGTAGCATGACCGTAGCCAACGTCCCCAACCCGCACCCCACTCGCCGTCGCCCGCTGAGAAATAGCAGCGCAGCGAGGACAAGAAGGCAGAAGAACAGGGGTAACGGCATCACATAGAAGGCGATCAGTTCCTTCAGGTTGGAAAACATGGAGCTCCTGTAAGCTCAAGGCGCAATAAGATCCCAATCAATCAACGGCAAGCGACATTACCTCGGACAGCACCCGGCAAGTGAGATCAATCTCCGCCTCGGTGAGCGTAGGATGGCAGAGAAACATCAGGCTGGTCCTGCCCAACTCCCTCGCCACCGGCAGACCTTCAGGCGGCTGCCAACCGGTTCCGTCAAAGGCCTTTTCCAGATAAATTTCGGAACAGGAACCACTGTAGCAAGGCACGCCGCGGGAAACGATCTCATCAATGATGCGATCCCGATCCCAGCCCTCGGCTAGCGTCTCCGGTTCAATGAATACGTAGCACTTATAGGCAGCATGCTGAATGTGCTCGGGAGGAGTCGGCACCCGCAACCCCGAACAGTGCCTGGCAGCATCCCAGATGCGCTGGGCATTGTGCCGGCGCTTCTCCGACCATTCCGCCAAGCGACGCAGCTGCAACCTTCCGATGGCCGCCTGCATCTCGGTGAGCCGCCAGTTCGTACCGAAGTGATGATGCAGCCAACGAAACCCGGAAGGATGTCGTTCCTGGTGTACGGCATCCCAGCTCTTGCCATGATCCTTGTAGGACCACATGCGCCGCCAGAGATCCGGGTCGTTGGTCGTTACCATTCCACCCTCACCACCTGTCGTCAGGATCTTGTCCTGACAGAAGGACCAACAACCAACTTTCGCGATGGACCCGACAGCGCGGCCTCGATGGCGCGCCCCGTGAGCCTGTGCACAGTCCTCTACCACATCGATACCGTTGCGCGCCAGCGCCATGAGGCCGTCCATGTCGCAAGGCCACCCCGCCAGGTGAACCGCAATGATGGCCCTTGTGTGCGGGGTGATCTTGGCCGCAACGGTGGCGAGTGTGATGTTCTGGGAGTCGCGATCGACGTCGGCAAAGACCGGCGTCGCTCCCACGGCAACGACGCAGGAAGCAGAAGCCATGAAGGTGCGGGAGGTCACGATGACTTCGTCACCAGGGCCGATGCCCAGCCCACGCAGCGCCAGTTCGAGGGCGACCGTGCCATTGCTGACCGCGATGGCGTACTCGCAGCCAGATGCCATGGCAAACTCCTGCTCGAATAGCCGCCCTTCGTTACCGGTCCAGTAGTTGACCTTGTTGGAGAGGAGCACCTGCTCGACCGCTTTGGCTTCTTCCAGGGTGAAGGAGGGCCATGGGGAAAAGTGAGTGTTCAACATAAATAATTCCCTTCGATTCATGAATGCCGGCGATGCCGCTACTTGTCGAGCGGCACCAATACCTTGGCGTCGTAACGCAGCATTAAAAGATCCTGCTGCCAGCTATCGAAGCTCTCGATCTGTTGATCCAGGAGATATTCGCGGATCAGCCAATCGGGGTAGTTGGCACCGGCGGCATCGGCCAGTGGGAAGCCGCCTCCAAAACGCGGATTGATTTCGAACGCCTTGATGCTCCGGGTAACGGGATGGTAGAAGAGCTGTACGGTGATGCAGCCGCGTGCACCGTTCAATCGCTTGAGCCGCTTGGCCAGATAGTCGTATACGTACCCTCTGCGGGTTATCCCTTTGCTGACTTCACCGCCTCGCACCTCAAGACGCTGCCTCGGTACGAGACAGCGCATGTTTCCATGCCGGTCATAGTAAGCGTCGATAGTGTATTCGTCGTAATCCTTACCGATCGGCTCCATGAAGATGTTTCGCTCGTCTTCGAGCATGGAGCGACTGAGACGATCCGGTCCGGAGACAAGGAAGGCTCCCTTGCCACTACTGCCATCGTAAGGCTTGCAGAAACAAGGGAAAGCCAGGGCGTCACGTGAATAGACATCAGGCGTATCGATCCCGATCGACTTGAACACCTTGACAGTGAGTCGCTTGTCCCGACAACGCGCTATCAATTTTGCATCCGAGATAACGGGTTGAATCGATTCTTCAAGAAATCGATACCGGTACCACGAAAGAGCCATCAGCTCGGTATCGATCGTAGGGACCACCAGCCCGACCTGTTGCTCTCGACACAGTGCAAGCAAAGCGTCGATATAACCGGGATCGGAAACTCGAGGTATGTCGAAGCAAGAATCAGCCAAGTGGCAGGCAGCAGAGTAGCGAGAGGCTGTATCGGCCGCCAATACCTTGGCTAGAGGCAGATGGAAGCTCAGCGACTTGCGGAAGGACTCCAGCAACTCGACGCGTCGCCCCGCTGAAAGGAGGAGAATGTTCTGACGTCTCATGGATTCCTGTCCAATGAACGAGCATTGCGAGAGCCGTTGAAACGCGGGGTGATCTCGTGGCTTCTGGCGGCGATACCTTCCCGAGCCAGTACCTTTGTCACGGTCAGAAGAAGAATCTTGATGTCGAGCCACAGCGAGTGATGCTCGACATACCACACATCAAGACGGAACTTCTCCTCCCAGCTCAAATTGTTACGCCCGTTGATCTGAGCCCAGCCGGTTATGCCCGGGCGCACCTCGTGCCGACGGTACTGGACCGGGCTGTAGAGAGGAAGATATTCCATCAAAAGCGGCCGGGGCCCGACCAGGCTCATCTCGCCCTTGAGAACATTCCAGAGTTCGGGCAGCTCGTCCAGACTCGTCGCCCGTAATTTCTTGCCAAATCGAGTCAAACGCTTGTCCGAGGGGAGTAATACGCCATCGACATCACGCGCATCAAGCATGGTGCGGAACTTGAACATCCGGAAAGGTCGCCCTTGGAGACCGGGACGCACCTGACTGAACAGCACGGGAGCGCCGAGCTTGAGTCTGATCAGAGCAGCAATCGCAAGCATAAGCGGCGACAGGACGATCAACAGGACCGCGGCAACGCTGATATCGAAGAGACGCTTGAGCATGAAATTCCCATCTCCTTGAGCATGACGGCGTTGACCTTGCACACGTCGTATTTCCGCAGTGCTTGCTCGCGTGAGCGCTTCCCCATGGTGGAGATGAGCTGCGGCGACTCAATGAAGGCGCGCATGGCGTTTGTTAGCTCAGTGGCATTCTGAGGTGGCACCAGATAGCCATTCTCCCCGTCGACGACCGTCTCGCGGCAACCGGGAGTGTCAGTGGTAATAATGGGACGTCCCATTGACAGAGCTTCGAGAATCGTTCTGGGAATACCCTCGCGGTAGAAGGAAGGTAGTACGAAGACACTAGCGTTACCCAGTGCATCACGTACGTCATCCAGCTTGCCCAAATAGTTGATGACACCATCCTGTATCCAGCGGTCGAGTTCTTGGGCGGTAATGGAATTCGGGTTACTGTCGAGATCGCCGACCAGTGTGAAAACGGCAGCGGGGTATTCGGCCTTGAGGCGATAAGCCGCCTCTGCGTATTCACGAATTCCCTTGTCGATCAATAGCCGAGCGATCAGAAGAAACTCGACTTGCCGAGGGTAGGCACACGGCACGTAGTGGTCGATGTCGACGCCGGAACCGTTGACAACCACGGAAGGAACAGACCCATTGATTATGTTCCGATCGCGAAAAAGAGCCTGATCGTCAGGGTTCTGAAAGAAAACCTTGTTGGCAAAACGCAACGAATGCCGATAGAGTTTGGCTGCAATACAGCCAATGAAGCGTGTTTTAGCTGTTTGCCCATAGCTGGAGAAACAATAACCCAATCCCGTAATCAGTGCATATCGCCTCGGGCAACGTACCAGGACTGCAGCAAAAGTCCCAAAAATTACGGGTTTGATCGTATAGCCCATCACATATTCGGGCCTGATGGACCACATGAGACGTACCAGCTCTACCAGCGTGCGCATATCATGGAAAGGATTAATTCCGGTACGACTGAGGTAGACGTCATGGGCTTTTGCCCCCATTTGTACCAGCTTCGTGTGTGTCAGGCCGTCCTTGCTGAGATCCGGTGCGGCAGCATGTACTTCAAATCCACTCGCAATCAGATCCTTGATGAGATGGCCACGAAAGTTGATCAGCGATCCTGGTGCGCCGGCCACGATAAGGAATTTCATACTATTCTCTCGCCTCCATGCAGTTTGACCACAAGTCATCGAAAGCAGCTACCATTCGGTCGATAGTGAAATGCGTCCTTATATGCTCCGCCGAGGAACGGCGACGTTGTGCCCAAAGCGAAGGGGAGGTTTCGCGCTCTTTGATTGCCTGATGTATGGCATCGGCAAGTTTCTTGGAATCACGCGGGGGGACAACCCACCCCCACTTACCAATAATCATTGACGTGTCTCCAACGTCCGTGCCGACACAGGGTGTACCACATGCCATCGCCTCAGCGATCACGTTGGGAAAAGCCTCGCCAAATGAACTCGAGAGAACGTGCAGGTCAAGAGCGTTCATGACTGTCGGAATATCCGATCGCAACCCCAGAAGTTTAACTTCGTGCTGAAGATCAAACTTCTCGATCCACCTTACGAGCGTCTCATTGTCAGCGTCTAGATCGGCACCTACCAGTAGGCAGCGAAAGTCCACACCTCGCGCTTTGAGATCAACCAAAGCTCTCAGTAAATTTTCGTGATCTTTCTGTGCATTGAAGCGCCCAACCATACCCAAGATGGGCAAATGCAGTTCGCTATCAGAAAGAAATATCTGACGCGCCCCCCTATTCTCCATATAGGGATAAAAATCAGAAAGGTCGTAACCGTTGGGGATCACGATCAACTTTTCGGAACGATATCCAAGGGATTCATGCACACGCGCCGCTTCGTGCGCACAGCAGACGATTCTGCATGGAACCAACCCGGACAACGAGGCGCACAGCCTAGCGGTCAAAATAGATGAGCGAGAGCTCTTGCCGGGTTCAAGTGTCGTATGTCGAATGCCCCAGCAGACATGACGAACTCCGGCAAGACGAGCACAAACACCGCCAATCAGATCTGGATGGTACATCCACGTCTGGACGACATCCGGGCGATACGATCTTAAAAGTCTCCAGAGAGCCAGAAACCCCTTTAATAGACCGCCCCGTCGGGTAAAATCCAACGCCTCGACAACAATGCCTTGTTCAATTAGCCTTGCCTCTAACGCCCCACCACCGATCATGGCAACCACGGTATGCTTGTTATTCGTGTCGCGCATGCATAGGCGGCAGAGTGCCGACTGAGCGCCACCAGGGTAGAGACTGGTAATGATGTGGAAGATATGCATGACAGAAAAATCACCTTCATGGCAAGTTAAGTTCTTTATTATTCTAAGTGGCAGGATCAAGCTCCCATAACCGACCTAACCACTTATCATATATAATGGAAGAAAACCTGCCTCTTCCAGAAGCATGCGCAAAAGTTATTTCACCGAAATATATATTTCCGTCAATATTGTAAAGGTCAACTCTGGCATGTGAAAAAGGGAGTGCGAGCAACTTTGCAATTTCAAGCATCTTGCCGTACCCAGGCGGACGTATTATGCTGGTTCTAAGGCAAGGCTGCTTCCAGGAAAAAGGCAACCACTCAAGCGACTCATTAAAAAAGGAACGATGCAACATCCTGTGGCGGTCGTAATCCATTTGCAGTATTACTGTCTGCTTGCTACCGTCACGACTATTAAATACATGGAATTTGTAGTCACAAGGATCAGAGCCATCAGCCATACGCAGCTTTCGCTCAACAAGCACCCTTGGCTTTATATGACTGTACCAAGGCTCCTGTTTTACCTTTCCATAGTCCTCAGAAAGCTGCTGATTAATATTGCGGCAAACTCTACGGATGGCTTCTTCATTATCATCAGCCTCGAGAAACTGAACTGGACCAGAGTTGTGGTTTGCCTTAACGACCAAAGGACCATAATCTGTCATTAGCTGCTTGGCTTGTTTGGGCGTGATTGTTTCGCCAATGAAAACGCTGTCAATGATGTGTTCGCGTCCAATTTTTTCGGCCACATACTCTTTCACCGCAACCTTGTCAGAGCATGTAACAAATAGTGAATTTTTCCAATACAGCTTCCTGTAGTTTACTTTCTGGTTATAAGTGACTGGTTTGTTGAACTGAGGATAATAACCAGCGCGCAGCATGAAGGCAGCTCTTTCGCGAATGCCAACAGGAACCAGGCGATAGATTTTTTTCATGACATAATTCCTCCCAGATTAGAACCAGGATAAAACTACCGACTTAAGGAATAGCGCCTATGAAGGGATTCGAGAAATTCAAAAGGCAACAAAGAAATCAGGAACCACTTGCTGCAAAAAAACAGATCCACTTCCCAGAAGAAACACCTGCGAAGCTCAGATGGCTTTATGGGAGAATTAATTTTATTCATTTCAAGCCAGGCGTATTTCACCATTTTATTGGCATATCTCTTTAATATTCTCGACTGCTTTTCATCGATATAGGGTTCCAAGTCGCTCACCATTTCATGGAACAGACGCATCGAAGGAACACTATTGCGAGAAACAAAGGAAGCTTGACGATAGGAAATAGAAGCGACATGAGGCGACCAAACCATGCGCTTCATTCTTGCCAAGAGCTCTACCCATGTATAAAGGTCACCTGAACGCTCGGTACGTCCCTCCGGGAAAATGGAGCTTCGGTAGAGTGCATCCCGTTTTACTAGGATCGAATTGGTACCCATGGCCCGCAACCCTTTGCAAGCAAACTCAAGGTAGTCGGATAGGTAAAGTATCTGCGGGCCATGATCAATAAATCGTTTTGCAAAAGGATCCAGCTTCTTCGTACCGCCTACATCACTCATCCGGGCGGCACTGACAATGGAAATATCTGGAAACTCGCTGGCGATTCGCATTGATTGAGTTAGATGCTCAGGAAACCAAGCGTCATCGGCATCAAGCAAAGCAATCCAGCTTCCCCGGGCTTCGCGAATGCCATAGTTCCGCGCGGCATAGCCCCCAGGGCCGGGTTGCGGACGGTGCAGTACACGAATTCTCGAATCCTTGAATTCTGCCACTTTCTGCATGCTGCGGTCAGTGGAAGCATCATCGACGATGATGAGTTCAAAGTCTGTGTATGTCTGGGCCAATGCTGACTTAATCGCTCGTGAAACGTAATTTTCCTTGTTGTATACAGGTACTACTATGGAAATTAGCGTACTCATGGCTACCTTCCTTTAAGAATTAGGATAAATAAATTACGTAACGCTGAGCATTAAGCGGCAGCAATTTTGTTACCAGAGGAATGCAAATTGGCGTATCTGTAGCAGAGCCCCACTCCTACAACCAGCCACATAAGCCTTGCCGAATAGCCTTTAAAGATAAATGGCTCCTTGTATTCAGCAATAAACATGATGATCATGAACACAAGCCAAAAACTCTTGTAATGCGTTACGTGGTAGACGCATTTACCCAGAAAGGCCACAAAAATGTAGAACGCGATAGCCACGGGAATACCTAGCGCAGTGAACATTCGCATGTAGCCGAGATCCACACTGCCCTTTAATCCAAAGTCACCACTATGCACGCCAACACCGAACAGCAGCTTAGGCCACTCATTCGGAATATTTATCATTCTCGCCAAAGCTGCCGTGGTGCCTTCCTGTTGGACGCCCTCTATACCTCGATATAAGAAATTTATAGAATAGGAGAGGACGTTTTCAGGAAACAGGAAAGCAAAGACGGGGGGTACAGCCATGACAATTCCAGCAATAGTGGCATAAAGGAGTAATCGGCGAAGCGACAGTTTCTCCCTTGAAAGAATGAAGTTAAGAACGTGAAATAAAGCGATACCTATAATCGCCACCACAATACCTGTACGGCCAATGAACAGAAGAGAAGTAAATATGGTCACCGAAGCGGTAACAAAATAAAGAAAGCCTATTTTTTTCTTTATATAAAGCGCCTGCAGCAGTATCAAGACCGTGCCATGGAAGAGGGACAGATTTGCCGCCCCGCCTGAAGCTATACCTCTCAGACGGAACTCTCTGTTCAAGTAATCTATATTAGCATTTTCCGGCTGATAAAGCATCGATTCAATAAAAGCTCGAAATGGCGGTAAATTGTATTCGACAAGAATGACCAAAGCATTCAAAAATACTATAAAAGCCACAAGCTTGAAGCACAAAGTCAAGACCTGATCCATGTCCAGCGACTTAATTACCAACGACAAGGCCAAAACATAACCGAGCAATATGTAGAGAGCGACCTGTATCATATAGGTCAAGAATGTCGTAGCAAAAACTTCGGTATAGAAAATGAAAATAGTTAAATTATACAGACAAAAGAAACAAAGCCCTATAAAAGTTACAACCAAAGGTACCTGTTGCATTGCCTTGAGAGTAATAGCTGGGTGCGATACCAGTAACATCACGATAGACAGCATGCCACCGTGAAGCACGGCAGCTCGCAAATCAAAATATGGGCTCAATAGATAAAGGTACAGGAACAGTGTCAGCCAGCAGATATGCGTAGAGCTAATTCCGTGTATATAACGAAGCCCTCCGCGAATGCTATCTACGTCTGCTGTTTTAGTCGTATATTTCACGGCATTCCACCTTCAACATATCTGCGGAAGATAAGCTCCCAAAGCCTGATGGTTGTCCACCAGGCCGTGGCGGGCCGTTGTTATTTATACGAATAGCTGTAATAGCCGTATCCGTAGCTAATAGCAGCCGTTTTCTCGATGGCGTTTAAAATACAGCCCTGCACTTGCACGCCTGTATTTGCCAGTCTGCGCGACGCAACCTTGACCTCTCTTACCGGATTAACGCCAAAGCGGGCCACGAGAAGAGACGTACCAGCAACCTTGCCTATAATCGACGCATCGGTAACCGCCAAGATAGGAGGTGTGTCAATGAGCACGAGGTCATACTCCTGTGCTACTTGGCCAATCGCTTCAGCAAAGCTATGGCGCATCAGGAGTTCCGATGGGTTAGGCGGCGCTACACCACGGGTTATGTAATGCAGGCCGGGCACATCTGAACGTCTGATCGCCTTTTCGACAGGCAGCTTGCTCGCGAGTACTTCTGAGAGACCATTTTCTGATTTGTCGTTGAAGGTAAAATGCAAATTACCCTTGCGCATATCTGCATCAATGACCAGTACTCGCTGTCCTGCTTGAGCGCAGACAAAGGCCAGATTAATGGTAACGAAGCTCTTACCTATACCAGGGCTAGGCCCCGTGATCATAATTGCGTTATTGCGCGCATCCATCATGGCAAAGTGCAGACTGGTACGGAGACCGCGGATAGCCTCGACTGCCATGTCCGTTGGGTACAACTTGGCTAGAAAACTCCCAATGGCATGCTGACTCGCCTTGTTATTACGGTACTTAACACGCTTTACCAGTTTCATCTGGTCAGCAGAACGAGGAACCGTAGCATAGACAGGCAGCCCAATATCTTCAAGCTGCTCGGCGCTCTCGACACCTTTACTTAAAAAGCCGCGCAGCAAAACAAAGCTTACAGCAAGCAAGCACCCTACCAGTAGTGAAATAATGACGATTAGACCGGATTTCGGTTTGATGGGGGCTGATCGCGTCATTGCGAAATCAATGATTCTTACATTGCCGACGGTTGCGGCTTTCGCAATGTTGAGCTCTTGCATGCGGTTCAAGAGTTGAACGTATATTTGCTGAGTGACTTCGACATCGCGATTCATGCGCAGAATCTGCTGCTGGGTTTCCGGCAGGTTGCTGGTACGCTGTTCCATGTTAGCGCGTTCGCGCTCAAGCTGAGCCCTTTTGTCCAGCAATGCGGCATAGACAGGATGATTTGGAGTGAATCGGCGCGACAATTCGGCTTCCTGCATTTCAAGGTCATTCAAGCGACTCTCGAGGTCCACCATGGCAGCAAGTATGTTGCGTGTCTCTTCGGTGAGATCCACGCTTTCCTGCTCCATCCTGTAAGAATTGAGCCGATTTTCCGCCTCTACCAGTTGATCACGTACTTTGGGCAGTTGTTCATCCAAGAATACCAGGCTATTTTCCGCTTCAGCGGCCTGCCTGGCAATATTTTGGGCCAGATATACTTCAGTAATCGCATCGAGAGAAGACTCTACTTCATCTTTGTCAGGCCCTGTTAGAACTAGCTGCAACACTCCGGTATCTCGTTCGCCTTTCTGAGTAACGACGAAACGGTTTCTGAGATAATCGATAGTAGCCTGCTGGCTTCGTTTACGCAGTTCGAACTGAGCTCCCACCGGCGCTTGTATTTCACTTACGTAAATTTCAATCCAGGGGTTGCTTGATGCGGAGCGCTCACCCGCGCGACCAAACAGTAATTCCTCACCTTCAGGCCCGAGAACTCGATATCCGCTCTCTTCGATTTCAAGCGTTAGCGGCTTGTTCTCCAACTCGGGGGCAACGCTTAGTGATTCGACGTGGACATGCTCGCCTCCCCAGATTTCCGGCCTTCCCTGCGCGAAATCGGGCCTGGGTATATCATAGCGGATAATCGCATTACCAATTAACGGGAACACAACAGGGGTCACGCTAATATCAAGTTTCTGCCGATTTGCGGCCTGTCCAACAATGAGCCGAGATTGGAGGATTTCAATCTGTGCCCCGGTGATTGGCTCCTCCTGAAGTAGCATCGCAGCAATCTCATCTGCACCCGTTCTAGGGCCTGTCTTTTCAACCTGAACGAGCGCATCACCTTGATAAATAGGTGTAGCCAATAGCGAATATACTGCCCCCATCATTCCGAACAGCAAGGTCAGGAAGATAATTTTCCACTTGTTGTCTACAAGCATTCCCAGCATGCGCCCTAGGTCAACGTTCTCTTCCCCAGGCATGCTGGTGGTCGGCGCCAAACCAGATCCGGCGTTGACAAGCGGACTTGCACTCAAGCTATTCATCGTCAGCCATCCCTCTGAACACGCGCATCAGGAGTATCATGGGTAGAAACTTAACTATGGTGAGCACAATATCCTGCTCTATCGTGCGAAAAGTGCCCACCATAGGAAAGAGCTTCGGTGTCTTAGAGATCGCCAACTTCATTGGAAGTCGAGGCCACATTACCGGGCAACGATATTGACGGCAGAAGCAGGCTGATTACATTGTTCCAGCGCGCCAGCGGAGCCGAAGTTACGTAAACGACATCATGCGGTTCGAGAGGAAAATAGGATCCCATATTAAGCGCGACGGCATTGGAAATATCGAGTTGGTACACAGTCGCCATCTTGCTGCTTCCCGCAGGATTACCGCGAATCACGAATATACCCGACGGTTCTGCCCTGGACTCGACAACTCCACCCGCGCGTCCGAGTGCGTCGGTCAAGCTCATACGCTCCCTTCCCGTCGTGATGTTACCAGGGTTCCTGACTTGTCCCATCACCGATATGTTCTGATTTTCGGAAGAAGCTACATGGAGTAAGTCGCCTGGCTGCAGAAGCGAATTGTGTGTTAGGTTCCCCTTTTTCAGCATTTCATAAAGAGAGAATGTTCTATCCTGGCCATTCCGTGTCAAGGTGATATTATGCCAATTAGCATTTTCTGTTGCTCCACCAGCTGCGCTAATTGCATCCAATATTGTCAGCGGAACATTTGTGATAGGTTGCGCACCAGGTGTATTGACCTCTCCGCTCACGTAAATTTTCTTGGAGTGAAAAGCAGCCACTCTGACCTCAACCTGAGGCTCGGTAACATAAGTTGAAAGACGGCTGGTAATCATTTGCCGAATTTCACCGACTGTACGACCTTCGACTTTTAAATTCCCGATATAAGGATAGTAGATAGTTCCATCGGAGTGGACTATATTGCCAGACTCCTCTGCGCTACGCTCCCCACCCGCCGGGATGGTAAGCTCTGGATGCTCGTAGACAACGATATTCAGTACATCACCGGGGCCGACTCGGTACTCATAATTTTCAATTTCGCTCGCTAGCTCCGGCGTGATGCCTTGAGCCTTGCTGGTGCCGTTATCCATGCGATACGCCGAAATCAATTCCGGAGTAATCGTAATGATATCGACCTGTTCATCCAATGATACTTCCTGGGCCTCATAATCGATATGGCCTCCAGGTGCAAGGGCACACCCACCTGCCAAGCCCAGTGGCAGCAACGTAACAACGAAGCAGGCACCACGTGCAAATTTTTTCATTGTCTTCTCCCTTGCTTTCGAGACATTCCGCGTGCTCATGGCAGTTTCCCCTAATGCATGCGATCCCCATGAATAGCAGATGGACCCTAGGGTTCCTGCATAGAGATCCGCGTCCTTTTCCTGCTTCCCCGTCTGCTAGCTGAAGGCTTGGTAGATTCACCAATCAGCCAGACGTTACAGGAATACAATAACCATTACACATGCTTACAAAAAATACGAACCTGAAAGTGAATGGATTTCTTCATACGGGAAGACTGAGTCAAGGCATAACTGACGTCATCGATCCTGCTGGGTGAATACACGTAGGCGCTTGATATAAATAATTTTTTTATTGGCACGGAGGATCGCTTGATTTCGATGCTACCTGTGTCCAGCAGCTTCATGCATGGGAGCAGGATTAGAGTATGAAAAACATAAGCCATAGGGTACTCTTTGGCTCATCAGCAGCTCTCGCATCGAAGAGGATTATCTAATTTACAACTATGTAGCGCTTAGCTCTCGTTCGCTTTTGACACAAGAATACTCTTTATTTTCTCGACAACATAACTTGTGGCAGCGCTTGTAATATGCTGGCTATCACTGAAGTAAGACCACGACTCATTGTCAACCATGCATACAGGCGTGCAAAAAATTTTATGAGGCTCCAAAATTGTCACGCCGCTGGTTAATTCAAATTTTTGAAAGAAAAAACTTGCGGAACTTAACCCCTCAAGATTATTTATTCTTAGCGATCTCAAGCCGGCTTGATAGATTTCTTCAGTGAGTCCTATAGATGGTTGCAAGTTCGTAGTACCAGACACTCTTGGGTGGGCTCCGATTATAATCACCTCTTCTGCATACTTTAAGAAATGCTCAATCGTCTGATTTAGAAATCCAGTCCATCTGTCATAACTATTTTCACTGTCAGGAAAGTTCGTGATTAAATCTTGATAAGATTCCCAGGATTGAGAAATCACCACATAATCATATCTTTTCGGAGATCTGTATAAACTTTCCCTTAAGTCATTACATGATATATCTGCGTATTTATCGATAAATTCTACCCCTTTCAGAAGCACACAACCGCCCCTCGTTACTGTATCCACCTCGCCTGAGCTAAAACCAAGAGCAATGCTCAACGGAAAAACGTACTGCTGCAATACTGAGTCTCCAACAAATAAAACCTCACCCTTTTCAGCACTTGCAACTTTAAAGCCTCGCTCGTAGTATTTGTGAAAAGTAGATGAATGCGACTCACTGACTTGCAAGGCAAACCGGTTCAAGTATTCAAACCTTTCTGGTAGGCCGTTTGTTTTTGCAACAGCTAATCCCGTGGCAGCTAAAACTGGAATAGAAAGAGAAATCATTCCTATGGTCACAGAAGATTTTAATGAACTTGAACGTCCGATGCTTCTAATTGGATGCTCGATGTAACGGTAGGTTGCCATCGCCATGAGAGAAGATAAAACAACAATAGTCATGAATAAAACATAGCCTGGCATTGCCATGTCAAAGTAACGGATGAAGGAAACAAGAGGTTGATGGTATAAGTACATAGGATAAGATATTAATCCGATAAAAACCAAAATTCTGTGAGAAAGCACCTGGGTAACTATGCCTTTGCTAGGAAAGGCGATGATAAGCGCAACGCCAATACATGGTGCTAATGCATTATAGCCTGGAAATGCAGTGTTCTTGTCATAAAGCAGTACGGGCGCAAGCATAAGAGCCAAACCCAAATAATTCATATACTTGCTGAAATGCATGTTAATATTTAGGCTCTTATATTTTGAAAGAACTAGTGCCGTAAGCGAGCCGATCAACAGCTCGTTTGCTCGATATTGCAATAAAAAATATGCCTGGCTATTTCCAGCGTTGGTTGCTGCTATTGCTATTATTGTTGTCGCTATAAAGGCAAGGCATGACAATGGAATCACCGAAACATTCGAGATCCTAAAAGCAACCAATAGCAGAACGGGCCAAACAAGATAAAACTGCTCTTCGACACCAAGCGACCATAAATGAATTAAAGGTTGGTTGGCCGCATCTTCCGCGAAGTAATCGACACCCTGGGCAAACAAAAGATTTGCAGCCCCTATTGATGAAAAAAAAATTTCTTTCCCCAATCTGTCAAACGACTTGCTCGTGTAGTAGTAGAAACCGAAAGCAAGCACTATGAGTAGAGTTATAATAAAAGAAGGGAGAAGCCTAGCAGCTCGCCTCTTGTAAAATCCAATATAGCTGAATTCGTTATTTTTAACTTCGCTATAAATGACACTTGTAATAATGTAACCGCTAATCACAAAGAATATATCAACACCGACATAACCACCAGGAAAAAATTCCAGCCCTGTATGAAAGGCTATGACGGATAGAACGGCTAGAGCTCTTAAACCATCTATGTCTTTTCTATAGGTCAACACTTGTTTACCCATGATTTTTATTTTATCCTGTCTTCTTCAACAGAGCAGCTTTAGTTTAATTTTCAAGCGAGAGAAAATGAGGGAACCGCTACATTTTTAGATAGTATAAACAAGCGGCACTGCTAAAAAATTGTGGTCTCAGAGCTTCGTTATTAGACACATAAAGCTTTTCTGGCTTGTTACATTATTCATGCTCGATAGCGATATTTCTGCCAATATCCACCACTCCGCCAGACCTGTTTATCAGCCTCATGAAATTATTACCTATCATTCCTGTAACCTCGTGTGAGGTAACGATGGCATTACTCCCGTCCCCATCGTTACCCTGTATGTCAACCTGTCTGGACCAGAGAAGACGAATATTTCCTCCCTGCAGATAGTTGTCCTTAATCTTGACGATTCGGGTAAATTTATCTGCCTTACCCTGATAGGCATCTGTTATTGCCGATCTAGATGTCTTGAATTGGTTTCCCGTAATCCATAATCCAGTCGAAATCTCACCATCACGCGTCATGTGAAAACCACCATAGACGCACCCTCGCTCAACGTGGTCCGCAGTGTTATGCAGTACGTGAATACCTCGATGCCGATCGATCCAGTAAGCGTTCCTGGTATTTTTTGCGCTATTGCCAATGAGCTGCGTGTCATAAGCCGAGGCGAGACGGAATCCATGGAGGACTTGGCCATCTGTATGATTGCTCATGATCAGAATATTCTGAGCACCACCTTCGCAGCCTATTCCTACTTGTCCGCGCAGAGCACGGCATTGACGTATTATGCCGCGATGAGTCGAATTCCAGAAGTTACTACGTATATCGTTGGTGAAGCGGCCGATACCGTAGCCAGTAACGAAGATTCCATAGCTCGATGCATCTTCCGTTCTGACTCGTTCAATCAGGAAGTCTGACATCCCCTCAAGACGAATCAGAGGGCCATTGTCCGTTGCGTGCTTGTCAGCACCAACCACGCAGAAGTCTGAGAGAAAAATGCCATGCGGATGGAGGCTGTCCCCAACATCCAAGTGCATTGCGACATAATCATCCTGACGCCAGTCTTCCGCTCTAGCCTCAAGGATGGTTCTTTCCATACCCTGCCCACTGAGGCGTGTACCGTCATGCAAGCGCAGTTTTCGATAAAGATACCAATGACCCGCCTCGATAATACCTACTATTCCATCGGTAGCTACGTTATCCAGGAAAGTTTGCAGCTGCTGCTGGTCACGGATGGGATCGCCTGTAGGTGCCATGCCCATTTCGCTGGTGGTCATGCTGCCGGGTCGGCACCCTCTTTTTCGTAACCTATCGCCTACTTGGCCATTACCTGCAGCACGCATACTGACTGTCGAGTTAGCTTGAGAAGCGTTAGCCAAGCTTCCAACCGACCCTAGAGACATGATCAGCCTCCTTTCTGTGTGATCAGCTATGTGCCGCCATGCGCTGGAATATTTCATTGCGACTGGACAGCTCTCCATAGCTCCCTGAATCGATCACCCGCCCCTCCTTCATGAGGTAGATTCGGTTGCATTGGCGAACCGTTGCGAGTCTATGCGCAATCATGATAATGGTCTTCTTGCCCATGATCTCGTGGATGGCTTCCATGATAATTTTTTCTGTAATTCCATCCAGAGCACTGGTTGCTTCGTCCAAAATGAGTACTTCAGCATCGTGGTACAGTGCCCGGGCGATACCAATGCGTTGGCGTTGCCCGCCAGAAAGCTGTACGCCCCTTTCTCCTACGCAAGTGTCTAATCCATTGGGCAACTCCTCAAGAAGCTCATGGAGGTTTGCCAGCTCGGCAGCGCGTTTCAATCCTTCTTCGTCGATGTCTTCAGGTGCTACCCCGAAAGCAATATTTTCTCGTATACTAGCATCCGCAAGAAAGATGCTTTGTGGAACGAACCCGAGTGTATTTTGCCACTGCCGCTTATTGTGCGCTTCGATACGAACGCCGTCGATGCTGATTTCGCCCTGATCCGGCTCGATGAGCCCAAGAAGAATATCAATGATCGTAGATTTTCCTGAGCCCGAGGCGCCTACAACACCGATCATACGATTGGCCGGAATTTCCATGCTGACTCCGTTAAGCGCAAATTCACGCGAACCGGGATAGCTGAACACAATGTTATCCAACTGAATAGTTTCTTGAGGTACGATATTCCCGGCTATATCTTTTCTTGTTGCCAAGCGCCGCTCCTGCTCCCTAGGCTCCGAGCTTTCATAGAGATCGTCTCTCACCGCTTCGAAGGATGCCAGGTTACCCCTGATCTGAGACAAGCTGGAATAAACCTTTTGCAGCGCCGGCAATATCTTGAACCCTGCCATCGCATATATCGATAGTATCGGCAAAATGGTTCCTAAATTACCATTGTGGCTAGCCAACAGGTACAAAACCAGAAATATCACACTGGAAAAGGCTACGAGCTCCATTGCATAGCGAGGAACCTGACTGATGGCCTGATTGCTGCCTGCTGCTTGTGCGAATTGCATGCTTGGCTTTTCGAATCGTTCGATGAAGGTATTTTGGTGGCCCAACAACAGCGCGTCCTTGATGCCTCCAAAACCCTCCGCCATCAGTTTGAAGCGTTGTGACTGCGTCTCGGAGATTGTCTTGCCGTTCTTGGCAAGTCGACGACGCACTGTAACGAAAAGAAGATAATAGGAAGCCACGAAAATTGAAATACCTATTAATGCCACCATCGGATCATAAATAAAAATGACAATGGACATTAAAAAAGCCATGACAAGCTTGGCATTCATGTGCAACAGAGGATTAATGACGAAATTCGTCATCCGCAAGGTTTCTTGAGAAATCTGTTTGGTAAGATGACTACTGCTGGTAGTGGCATGATATAACCAAGGTTGGTGCATATAGTACCGATAAAGCCTGTTTCCCAACTCTGCGCCTACTTTTGCTCCGTATAGCGATAACCGCCATACCGTATACATCGATATGAAGGAAGCCGCTGCCAGCACTATCAGAACCATGATCCCCAGCCAAAAAAGAAAATCGCTGGGAGTTCCAACACCGCTCATACGGTACAGGGTCGAGGCAACACCTTCAGATTCCTCCAATATTCTCATGTCACCTACCAGTGCCATGAACGGGCCAATGGACATGACGCCTGCTATCTCGGCAAAGGACATTACAATGATAAGACCCTGCAGCTTCAAGAGTTTCATGCGCTGCTCTCTGGTCAGCAAAACGTAAAGATCCTTCAATTTCCTTAGCATGTTATATTCCTTATGCCGATCGCAATGTAATCAGTTAAACCAGATATTAGAATACTGGCAGTCGAAATTTCTCCTCTTACTTGTATTTTCTGGGTTATTCATGTTGGCCGCGCAAATCCCTGCTGATAAACTTCACCACTGTTTGTTTTTTTTCTGGTTTCAGTGTCGTCAATATTTACTTCGGGAAGTGAAACGCTGATACATGTATAATCGTACTCGCTATTTACTTTCTCCACCTTTGGTTTATAACCAATACTTAGAGCCAAGCCCAACATGATGACCCATGCCTTGTAAAACTTCCTTTTGGCGACCATTTTTAGCGCCAAAATTACGTTATTGAATATAATGGACATGGTTCTGCGCTTGGTCTTATAAACTTTCGATATGTACAAATTATTTCTTATGAAGTTTTTATAATAACCAATTCGTGTAGGGTTAGACTCAGCGACGATACTTATCGTTCCACCACCATGCCGCAAGTGTACAACATGGCTTGTACCAACCAAGTACCCTGGTTGTTCACGGGTAATTCGCAAGGTGAACTCGGCATCTTCTCCCCAAATATACATGGACGAAATGGGAAGACCATATTTTTCCAGGGTTGTTCGAGGCACCAAGATAGAGACGAACGTACCACTTCCGATCGCCACTAAGCCATGTTCCAATTGTTCAGGCCAATCGAAATATCCTGCCCCGTTCCTGGCATTACTGACTTGGGGGGTATTGCATACCTGGCCATGCTCGGTATAGGCGGTCGAAAGAAGATAGCTTCTTCTCATACCCCTCTTCTCAAGAAATTCATCGGCCTTCAGTAGCTTTTCCAAGGCTTCCGGATCCGGAATGACATCATCGTCCATCATCCATACATGGTCTGCGCCGTTATCGTAGGCCAATCTAAACCCAGCATTAAAGCCGCCTGCCGCGCCAACGTTTCTCTTCATTGTATAGACTTTTATATCCGGATACTTACCGCTTTTCAGATACTCAAGCGTTCCATCAGTACTGGCATTGTTGATCACCATGACCATGTGACAGGGGCGAGTCTGGGAGTAAACGGCCTTGAGGCAGCGTTCGAGCAGTTCCCTTCGATTGTACGTAAGGATAACGCAGATCACCTTGTTTGCCATGATGTTCTCCCTGCGATAATCGTTTTTAATATTCTACCTCAATAAAGTGGAGAGGTGCGTTCGTTCATCAATGGCCAACCGGCATCTTTATCCGAGATAACCGAAACAGGCAATGGCCATTCGATGCCGAGGACTTCATCATCATATCTTAATCCATCTTCGGATGACGGTGTGTAGGGTGCTGTCACGAGGTAACTGACTTCGACGTTATCTGTCAATGTCATGAACGAGTGAGCAAATCCCTTGGGCACAAAAAGTTGCATTCTATTCCTGCTTGTAAGTTCGAATATTTGATGCTGCATGTAAGTGGGTGAGTCCTGACGGATATCGACGATGACGTCGATGATGGCTCCGCTGATGCAACGAATCAGCTTGTCTTCTCCATGCGGAGCCTTTTGAAAGTGTAAGCCACGTAGTGTGCCTCGCTGGGCCGAGAAAGAGGTATTTTGTTGAACGAAGTCGCTTTCAATGCCTATTGCGGAGAATTCTTCTCGACACATGGTTCTTGCAAAGAAACCTCTGTCGTCGCCTCGAGGCTCAAGTTCCACCAGGTAGGCATCCTTGAGGTCTGTCTGGATGAACTTCATACTTCCCCCCTATCGTCAATTTTCTCGAAGAAAACGTTTTCCTGCTCGCGATACAATCGGTCAATCTGGCGTCCTTCAGGAAATCGAACATCATCGAATGTCAGCGGCACATTCTTTTCAATACGCTTTTTCACTACGCAATCGAGTGCCAAGCCTATGGGCAAAAGCCTCTCTCTACGAATGACTTCCATATTCTCGGCGACTCCGTACACTTCGAAACCGCCAAACTCCCGAATGGTTGTTCCCTCTTCGAGATCCTTCTTGGCAATGGCGACGACACCAACCGTCGGGGCGCCACGAGGCGCCAGGACAGGATCGTTGAACAACACGGCTCGTGCGACCGAAGTCGGCACTTCGAAATGGCAAAGATGATAGGGTGTGTAGAAGCAATAGTAAGGTCCCTTTCCCAACTTGTAGAGTTCGAGGTAGTGCTGCTTTCGCGGATCGGATACTGTCCCGATGGCGAAGACGCCAGGGCCCGGCCGTGCCCCCACCACGTAGTCGACGAGACCGGGCCCTGAGGCATCAAGGTAAGGCTCGAAGCTGGATAGCGTTTCTTCGATGGGCACCAGCGGTGAGCCGGGGTCGCCGTTCGAGAAATCAGGGCCGAGCATACCGCGGCGGGCAACTTGCATTCCCGTACCATTCGCCACTATCGCCTGCTCGAATGAGATCTTCGTACCATCAGCGAAAGAGGCCACCATGGCGGGCTTTTGGCCCCATCGCTCCGCGAACGCTCGTTGCGTTTCAGGATTACGGTAAGGATCATGCAATCCCTTGATGTTACCGCTCAGTACAGGTTTAATTCCCAATCCTTCAACGAACCGAAGCAGATTCATCTGTACACCCGGTTGATCACCATCCGAGAAGGTATAGATCAGGCCGGCTTGTTCCGCCTTGCGCTTCAGGATTGGTCCGATCGTTCCATCTAGCTCCGCATTCATCTGGATGACGTGTTTGCCGCTTGAGATGGCTGTCAGCACCGCCTCTGCCGCGTATTCGATAGACCCCGTGACCTCGATGATGGCATCCAGGCCGTTGGAAGCGGCCATGGCCGTGGCATCTTCCGTCACCACGGGCTGCCCCCTGGCGATTGCCGATTCGATCGCCGCCATCGTATCGCAACGCTCGGGGGCGACCCCCACCTGCTCGAATACCGTGACGGCCGATTCGACATGGCGATTTGCAATGGCGCAAAGGGTCATGCCTGGTGTTGCGGTCATAATCTGTAAGCCGATGCCTTTGCCCTGGAAACCCGCGCCGATCATGCCCACACGTATCGGTTTGTTGTCCGCTTCTCGCTTGGCTAATGCCGTATCTACGATGATCATTGGTCTTTTTTCATCCCGGCTTCTGGTTGAAAGCGAATGGAGAACTAACGGCTCAGTCTTTCCAGACTTTCCATGGCGGCGTATTCGCCCATGCCGCTTCGAGCACCATCTTGTCACGTAGCGAGTCCATGCTTTGCCAGTAGCCCTGATGATGGTAATAACCCAACTTGCCCATCTGCACCATGCGCTCCATGGGCTCGTTCTCCCAAGTCGTACGATCATCATCGATCAGATCAAGGACTTCGGGCTCGCAGACGAAGAAACCGCCGTTGATCAAACCTCCGTCGACGGCGCCCTTTTCACGAAAAGCCATGACGTGATTGCTGCTTTCGTCCAGCCTGAGTGCGCCATAGCGTCCCGGCTGGGTAACTGCCGTCAGCGTGCACCAGCATCCTGATTGCTTGTGGCTTTCGATCAGTTTACCAATATCCACATCACTGACCCCGTCTCCATACGTCAAGCAGAAAGTTTCATCGTTGATGAGATGTTTGGCTCGCTTTATCCTTCCCCCCGTTAGTGACGCAGCACCGGTGTCGAGTACCGTCACATTCCAGTCCTCGCTTACGCCATTCAGCCATTCGACTCGCCCCGTTTTAAGATCGATCGTGTAGTCAGTCTGCCTGCCCCGATAATTGAGGAAATAATTACGAATGTAGTCGACCTTGTACCCGCCAAGTATTACGAAATCCTTCAAGCCGTAATGCGAATAAATCTTCATGATGTGCCACAGTATGGGGCGCTCTCCCACTTCCACCATTGGCTTGGGACGGATAGAGGTCTCCTCACTAAGGCGAGTTCCAAAGCCACCCGCAAGAATCACGACTTTCATGACTATTCTCCCTTATTCAATTTAATTACTTATTATGATTGACGTTGGATCTCTTTAGGATTCCGCTATCCACTCAAGCTTTTCTGACAGCCGCCCTAGCTCGACATGGTCTTGCAAGACTTTCAACCGCATCAGATGTGAATCCCGGAACTTAGCATCCGAGAATTTCATGCGAGACAATCCCTCCACCAAACCTTGGATGGAATCTTGAAGGGTCATCTGGGGTTGATACTCCGGAGCCAGCTTCTCGAAGAGGCCAAAATCTACCTTGTAGGAGCGGCTATCGACGGCCTCTTTTTCATTGATATCCACGGTCGTTCCTGGAATTGCTTCGGCGACGGCCTCTGCCAGTTCGCGTACCTGATGATTTCTACGGTTGGAACCGGTATTGACGCTGAGAATGCGTCCCCCGTTATTCGCCTGACGCTGAATGGCCCAGTCGATCGCTCTCCCCATGTCGCTGACATCGATCAAGGGACGCCAAGGTGTTCCATCGCTGAGCACGGTGATCTTCTTCTGTGAAAGAGCGCAGGCAACGAAGTCATTCAGCACCAGGTCCAGGCGAAGGCGTGCCGACATACCACAGGCAGTCGCAAACCTCAGGCTGGTGATGACCATGTCTCCTTCGATACCTGCAAGCGCATCCTCCGAACCGATCTTGGACTTGGCATATGCGGTCATCGGCGCGAGCGGGTCGGCCTCCTTGCGGGGCTCTCCGCTTGCCAGGCCGTAGACGCTACAGCTCGACGCAAAGACGAAATGCCTCACGCCGGCCTGCGCCGCCCGTCTGGCAATCCTTACGGTAGCTTCCTGGTTGATCTCTTGGGTCACGGTTTCGAAGCGATTACCCATGGGATCGTTGGAAACGGCGGCAAGCTGGACCACGGCGTCATAGCCTTCCAGCAACCCTTCTGGAAGATAGCGTATATCCCCGTAATAGTGCCTTTCCAGATGACTTTCAGGACTTCGGTCGACTCCCGTCAGGCAGTGTGCGAAATAGGCATTGTCATAACCATGTAACACCGACTCAGGATGCCGTCGCTTTAGCTCCCTGGTGACTTCGGGCCCAACGTAACCCATGTTCCCCAGTATCAATACCTTCATTACCTAGCCTCCCGTTGCAGATACTCAGAGTCGCCTTGCTGCAAGGCTCCACCAGTTGAGCCACCGTTCAGCATGCTCAGCTTGAGCTCCTCTTCGCTCACCCAACCCTTGCTTTTCATTTCTTCAAATATCTGTGCTACCAACATCGAAGCACCGGCTACGCTCAAATGATTGTTATCGTAATAAAGAAGTTCTTCTTCGAGCTGGGTAGCGCAGCGACTGGGCAGGTAGGTATCACAGAATATCCTGGCCGGCTCGATTTTTAGCAGGTTGTCATGTTCCACGACTTTAGCCATTTGCTCGTAAGCTGATGCTGTACGCTGCTTGAAAATGTCGTAACTGGTAGAGAGGGGAGCAAACCGTTCAATGCCGAACAATCTTTCCTTGACCAGCAAGTAAGGCACATCCCAGCCCACCTCAGGTACCGGATAGATCAGGACGACCCGTTTCCCGGCGCGAGCCATTCTCTCGACAGTTTCCTGGAGCAGAGACCCAACCTGTTCAATGCGAAGTTCTTCATCACTTATATCGAGACGGTTCATGGGTACGGCACGCACAGCTTCATCGTGCTCGATTCCCCCTTCGCCGTTATTGAATGACACACCCTCAAATTGAAGAGGATATCGTCCCAGCATGATGACCAGTTCGACGCTGTCGTCTGCCAGGACGTACTTCAGCACTTGCTCGTTATGGCGACCACATTCCGGTTCATCGCTTCTGGTATAACCCGCTATTGGCAGGCAGTTTGTATAAACGAATTGTCTTACCTTCATGCCAAGCGCATCGACTCGTTCAGCTACCGGTCCGACTAACGGCGTCGCTTGGCTATCACCCCATATCACGACCGTCCTATCTCCGTCCTCGTTGTACACACAAGTCTCATCGAGTGGCAGCAAGTTTCCCGGAGTGCTCTGACAGTTTGCGTTAATTTCCTTTTGTGAACGCACCATTACTAGATTTTCAAGCTCTCCGTTGAAGCGCCAGGGGATACCCTGTGAGTAGGTACCGTAGAAACCCACACCGATCATCAGGCACGACATTACCAGGGCCGCTCTGAAAATCTGTGTTCGTGTATATTTACTGCGATTACGGAAGGGTAATTCGACATAGTGCCAGGAAAACCAAGCCAGCAGCAGGGAGAGTATGCTCAACAGAATGAAGTCGATATGGGAGATGGGGCCCAAGCTGCGTTCTCTGGCGAACGCGAACACCGGCTGATGCCATAGGTAGGCGCTGTAGCTGATCAGGCCGATACCTACCATGGGCTTGAAGGAAAGTACTTTTCCTGTAATGTCTTTCTCGCTGGCGAAGAGTATGATTAGAGTGGTCCCTAGAACGGGGATCAAAGCCCACCGACCGGGGAAAGGAACGCTCTGATCGAATATCAATATCGCATAAAGGAGCATCACTATCCCGACCCCCCCTCCCAGATTGCTTACCCAGAGGGGAGGCTTAGCTCTGTGCCGATGAAGAAAGACTGCTACGATAGCCCCAGCCAGAAGCTCCCAGGCGCGTGTGGGCAGCAAATAGAAATTAGCTGAGGGATGATGCGTTGAAGCGTAATCCGACAAGGCCAGGCTGACGAGGAAGCACAGCGTCAAAACACCTAGGAGCAGCCATTTTCTAACCCAGCCTACCAATAACATGAACAATGGAAAGAACAGATAGAACTGCTCTTCTACGGCCAGGCTCCAAGTGTGCAGAAAAGGCTTCATCTCTGCTGGACCGGCGAAGTAATCCATGTCCTGCCAGAAATGAATATTGGAGATAAATAAATTAACGGCTACCAAGCTCTTGCTCAGACTCTCGAACTCTTCCGGTAGCATCCACACCCATGCCACAGCCATGCAAACTATGCTGACAAAAAAAAGTGCCGGAAGAATTCGTCTTGCCCGCCGCTCGTAGAAGTGCGCAATTGAAAATTTTCTTTCTACTATTTCATTGTAAATAATCCCTGTGATCAGATAACCACTTATGACGAAAAATATATCAACCCCGACATACCCGCCGCTAAAGGTTTCGAAACCAGCGTGAAACAATATAACGGGTATAACGGCCACGGCTCTTAGCCCATCAATCTCAGGCCTGTAGTGAGTCGTCATTGTGTCCTCGACGCGACTTATCTATGCCAGCAACGTGTCATTTCGTTCTCCATTCTGTATTTACAAGAATTTAATTTTAGGGTGGATTATCCCAGGCCACGCTACCGCCAGAGGAGTTCATAGTGGACCTCCCTTTCCATTCCTACCGGACAGTTTGCATTGTTATATTTTCCTACAGAATGTTACTAAACGTACTTGAGTTTTGCGTAGTTGGTTTTTGCCATACTTGGCACCAAGCTTTCGTCATCCTATTGGAAGGGTTTTTCTGACCTGATTAAAAATTTGGTACTTTTCTACTAGAGATAGACTTCACTAAGCAAAGCAGTGAAGGTGTTTATAGTAAAATTCATACGCCAAAAAAACTGCCCTCCTACGAGAGCAGTTGACTAGTTAAATAGCGAGGGGATAAAAGGACGTGCGGCTAGAAAACCCGATTCAACCCGTTCTGGGCCGCCACCCGGTAGGCTTCGGCCATGGTGGGGTAGTTGAATGTGGTATTGACGAAGTAGTTGAGAGTATTGGCCTCGCCCTTCTGCTGCATGATCGCCTGGCCGATATGGACGATCTCCGAGGCCTGATCGCCGAAGCAGTGAATGCCGTAAATTTCCAGGGTGTCCTGATGGAACAGGATCTTGAGCATACCTACGGTGTCGCCGGTGATCTGGGCACGAGCAGTATCCTTGAAGAAGGCCTGGGCCACCTCGTAGGGAATCCTGGCTTCCGTGAGTTCGCGCTCGGTCCGCCCAAAAGAACTGATCTCGGGAATAGTGTAAATCCCCGTTGGGACTTCATTGACGAAGCGGTAGTCCCGCTCGAGCAATTCGTCGCAGGCATTGAGTCCCTGATCGTAGGCGGCGCTCGCCAGACTCGGCCAACCGATGACGTCACCGGCAGCATAGATGTGGGGAATGGCCGTGCGGTAATGATTGTCGACCTGAAGCTGGCCGCGGCCGTTGGCCTCGAGGCCGATGTTCTCGAGGCCCAGCTCGTCGGTGTTACCGGTCCGCCCGTTGGCCCATAGGAAGGCGTCGGCACGCAGCTTCTTGCCGGACTTGAGATAAACCACGACGCCCGACTCGTCGCCTTCGACTCGCTCGTACTCTTCATTGTGGCGAATCAGCACGCCGTGCTTGCGTAGATGGTAGGAGAGCGCATCGGAAATCTCGTCATCGAGGAATGAGAGAAGACTGTCCCTGTTGTTGATCAAATCGACCTTGACCCCGAGCCCGGAGAAGATCGAGGCATACTCACAACCAATCACGCCCGCCCCGAAGATTACCAGTGTGCGCGGCGTATGCGACAGGCTCAGAATGGTATCGGAATCGTAGATCCGCGGATGACGGAAATTGATATCGGCGGGACGATAGGGACGTGAGCCCGTGGCAATGACGATCTTCTGCGCGACCAACTCTTCCAGCGCCTCCTGCCGGTCACGCACCAGCAGGGTATGCTCATCCTTGAAGCGTGCCACACCACTGAAGAGATCGATGCGATTGCGCGCATAGAACTTGGTGCGCATCTCGACCTGCTGGTCGATGGTGATACGCGATCGCTCCATGACCCTGGGAAAGGAGAACCAGCGCGGCTCGCCGATATCGCGGAACATGCGGTTGGTATTGAACTGCATGATCTGCTTGACCTGGTGCCGCAGCGCCTTGGAAGGAATGGTGCCCCAGTGGGTGCAATTGCCTCCCAGGACCGGCTGCTTCTCGACTACCGCAACCCGCTTGCCGTGCTTGGCGGCGTTGATGGCGGCACTTTCGCCGGCGGGCCCGGTACCGATCACCACGACGTCGTAGTTATGGACTGCCATTGGCTCTTGCGTCTCCTTTCCCTTGTCGATGTTGGTTTTCGGCTCCCCGGGGTTAGCACTGCATTTGTCGCGCCAGATATTGCATAGACCTAGCGACGAGTGGCGTCATAGCCCAGATCTGCGCCACGACTCTCGTCGCTGGAGCGACGCGCACTGACCGGCTCACCCTTGCGTTTGCGGTTCTCCTCCTCGCATATCTCGTCCTTGCCACCACAGATATCGCAGCCCTCCTTGAGGCCCAGCTTGTTGAGGCCACCGCAGGAGCCGGCAATGGGCTTGCGCCCCATGATCACGCCGATGGCCATGGCAGCCATGATCAGTAGCATGAAGCCCAGTACGACGAGGAAAGTGGTCATTGGGTTACCCTCCAGGCGGCTAGGGCTCGAGCCAAGGCTCGAGGGCCGCGGTATGATGGATTTCGACATCCTGTGGTGTCTTGACAACAACCCTGGCGGCGCTATCCATGGCCTCGGCCAGTTTGACCGCGTCACCTGGAGAGGCAAGCATCAGCTGCGTTGCCTGACGCATGGCCTCGCTGGCGCTCGGTGCCATGACGCTTACCGCTAGCGGGGTCGACAATGTCACCAGTGGCACCACGTCCTGGCGCGCAAAGCGGTGTACCAGCGCGGCATTCTGAATCCGGACGTGCCGCGCGCCATCGGGACCGGGCAGCCCGGTTCGTTCAAGCGACAGCCGCCAGCTCCCCCGGGGTGGAACACCCTGGCCACGCATCACTCCCCCTACCTCCACCATCACGGCGGAGGGAGCGAAGCGATGGCCGTCAAGCCACAGCGCCAACCGATCGACGGCAAGCGCATGTACCGTACGATCCGCTTCATGCCGTAGTGCTGATGAAGACAGCCGAAACCAGCCAAAGGCAGCATCCAGGGCTCGGGTGAAGCCACTTCGCTGCCGTTCGAGACTTGCCAGTTCACCTTCTATGCCGGCTTCGAGTTCAGCGACCTGATCATGATCGAGGTCGGCATAGAGGGTAATGTGGTAGCCCGTTCCCAGAGCCGTGCCCTGGATGAAATGCTCCTGTGTCTGATCACGGCAAGCGCCGAGCACCATGACCACAAACATCGGAAGAAGGAGCCGGGCTGGCCCAGAGAGAACCAGCCCGGGGAGTCGCCCATGGGCGAGTGGGATCATCCGCCAAAGTCATCCAGCATGATGTTCTCGGGCTCGACGCCCAGGTCGAGCAGCATCTTGATGACGGAGGCGTTCATCATGGGCGGTCCGCACATGTAGTACTCGCAATCCTCGGGAGCCGGATGGTCCTTGAGGTAGTTTTCGTACAGCACGTTGTGGATGAACCCGGTGGGGCCGGTCCAGTTGTCCTCGGGCAGCGGATCCGACAGCGCCAGGTGCCATTCGAAGTTGGGGAACTCCTCGGCCAACTGGTCATACTCATCGTTATAGAAGGTTTCACGCCAGGAGCGCGCGCCGTACCAGAACGAGATCTTGCGGTCGCTCTTGAGGCGCTTGAGCTGGTCGAAGATGTGGCTGCGCATCGGTGCCATGCCCGCACCACCGCCGACGAAGACCATTTCGGCGTCGGTATCCTTGGCGAAGAATTCACCGAAGGGGCCCATCACGGTCACCCTGTCGCCCGGCTTCAGGCTGAAGACGTAGGTCGACATCAAGCCTGGCGGATGGCTGCTACCGGGAGGCGGCGTGGCGATACGGATGTTGAACTTGAGGATGCCTCGCTCTTCGGGGTAGTTCGCCATGGAGTAGGCACGGATGACTTCCTCGGTGTTCTTGTGGGAGATCTTGAACAGATCGAATTTCTCCCAGTCACCTCGGTACTCCTCCTCGATATCGAAGTCGGAGAACTTGATATCGTAGGGTGGCGCGACCAGCTGCACATAACCGCCGGCACGGAAGTCGACGTTCTCGCCCTCGGGCAGCTTGAGATTGAGCTCCTTGATGAAGGTCGCCACGTTGGGATTGGCGATGACCTCGCACTCCCACTTCTTGACGCCGAAGACCTCCTCGGGCACCTCGATCTTCATGTCCTGCTTCACCGGCACCTGACAGGAGAGACGCCAGCCCTCCTTCTTCTCACGCAAGGTGAAGTGGGACTCCTCGGTGGGCAGGATGGAACCGCCTCCCTCCTCTACCCGGCACTTGCACTGGGCACAGGAGCCACCACCGCCACAGGCGGAGGAGAGAAAGATGCCATTGGCTGCCAGGGTGTTGAGCAGCTTGCCGCCGGCCTGGGTAGTGATGGTGTGTTCCGGGTCGCCGTTGATCTCGATGGAAACGTCACCGGTGCTGACGAGCTTGCTGCGGGCCGCCAGGATCACCACGACGAGGCCGATGACGACCACGGTGAACATGAACACACCGAGCAAGATGATAGATGTTCCAACCATGTCGGTTTCCTATTTACTGTGTGACCTGTTGTCCGGCGATGACGCGCACCGCCGGAAACGCGCCTTGGCTCAGAGCTGGATGCCGGAGAACGACATGAAACCCAGCGACATCAGACCCACGGTGATGAAGGTGATGCCCAGGCCCTGCAGGCCGGCCGGTACGTCGCTGTACTTGAGCTTCTCGCGAATCCCCGCCAGAGCGGTGATGGCCAGCGCCCAACCGACGCCGGAACCCAAGCCGTAGACTACGGATTCACCGAAGCCGTAGTTACGCTCGACCATGAACAGTACGCCGCCGAGGATGGCGCAGTTCACGGTGATCAGCGGCAAGAACACCCCCAGCGCGTTGTAGAGCGCCGGCACGTACTTGTCGAGGAACATCTCGAGGATCTGCACCAAGGCGGCGATGACGCCGATGTAGGAGAGCAGACCCAGGAACGACAGATCGATGTTCTCGGCACCTTCGATACCGGTCCAGGTCAGGGCGCCCTCTGCCAACAGCGCGTTGTAGATGACGTTGTTGACCGGAACGGAGATGGTCAACACCACGATCACCGCGATACCGAGGCCAATGGCAGCCGACACCTTCTTGGATACCGCCAGGAAGGTACACATGCCCAGGAAGAACGCCAGGGCCAGATTCTCGACGAAGACCGAGGCAACGAACAGGCTGATATAGTGCTCCATGTTACACGGCCTCCTTCGGTTGAGTGTTTTCCTTCATCTTGAACTCGTTCGCCTCGACCTGCTCCGGATGAGTTGAGCGCAGCGCCCAGATGATCAGGCCAATGATGAAGAAAGCCGACGGGGGCAGCAGCAGCAGGCCGTTGGGCACGTACCAGCCACCATCCTGCACGGTCGGCAGTATGGTAAAGCCGAACACGCTACCGGAACCGAGCAGCTCGCGGACGAAGCCAACGGTCATCAGGATGAAACCGTAGCCCAGACCATTTCCGATGCCGTCCAGGAACGACAGCCCCGGCGAGTTCTGCATGGCGAAGCCTTCGGCACGCCCCATCACGATACAGTTGGTGATGATCAGGCCGACGAATACCGAGAGCTGCTTGGACATCTCGTAGGCGTACGCCTTGAGCACCTGATCCACCACGATCACCAGCGAGGCGATGATGGTCATCTGCACGATGATGCGGATCGATGACGGGATATGGTGACGAATGAGCGACACGAACAGGTTGGAGAAGGCCGTTACCGAGATAACGGCCAGCGCCATGACCAACGAGACGCTCATGCTGGTCGTCACCGCCAGCGCCGAGCAGATACCGAGTACCTGCAGGGCGATGGGGTTGTTGTTGAAGATCGGGGTCGTCAGGACGCCCTTGGGAGTCACAGCGGACATTTTCAGGCTCCTTAAGCTTCAGCTTCGAGTTCGACGTCGGCTTCCTGTACCTCTTCATGGTCGACTCCGCTACGGAAGCGCGCCAAGTAGGTACCGAATCCTTCCGGACTCAACCAGAACTGCAGCATGTTGGTGACGCCGTTGCTGGTCAAGGTAGCGCCTGACAGAGCATCGATTTCGGTCTCGTCGTTGGCGCCGCCCTTGGTCAGATGGATGGCCGGGGCCAGGTCCGCCTCGTCGGAGAAGATCTTCTTGCCTTCCCACTGAGCCTGCCAGCGCGGGTTGTTGACCTCGGCACCCAGTCCCGGGGTTTCACTGTGCTCGTAGTAGGTGATGCCGACGATCGTATTGCCATCACCTTCCACCGACATGAAGCCACGCATCAGACCCCACAGGCCCTGGCCACGAATCGGCAGGATGATCTGGTCCGGGTCTTCGGGGTCGCCGACCAGATAGACCGTAGCGAAGTTCTCCACGCGGCTCAGACCGGCGATGTCACGATCGCCCGACAGGGTACGCCCCATGGCCGGATCGCGCGCCGCCTGGAAGTGGTCGAAGGTTTCGGGATCGAACTCGTCGGTATACTCGCCGCTGCGCATGTCCACGACGCGCGGGGTCACTTCGCCGAAAGCCGACTCGACGTCCATGCCCGGTTCGTAGAGGTTGGCTACGCTCAGGATGTTGGTCTTGCGATCGAGCTCCTGGTTGAGCTGTTGCTTGGGCCGCAGCGCCACCGCCGCGGTCGACACGATGACCGAACACACGATACAGAGTGCGAACGCCACCGTGAGGATCTTCTTGATGGAGTTATTGCTCTGTGCCATCAGGCAGTCTCCTCGGCCGGTGCACCGACACGCCGCATACGGCGCTTGATGTTGGCCTGAACAAAGAAGTGATCGATCAACGGCGCGAACAGGTTGGCGAACAGGATCGCCAGCATGATCCCCTCAGGGAACGCTGGGTTGACCACGCGGATCAGCACGGTCATCACGCCGATCAGGATGCCGAAGATCAGGCGGCCCGGGTTGGTCATCGAAGCGGACACCGGATCGGTCGCCATGAATACCATGCCGAAGGCGAAGCCGCCGATCACCAAGTGCCAGTACCAGGGCATGGCGAACATCGGATTGCTCTCGGAGCCGACCAGATTGAACAGCACACTGGTACCCGCCATGCCGATCATGCAGCCCAGCATGATTCGCCAGGAGGCGATTTTGGTCCATAGCAGTACTGCGGCCCCGATGAAGATGGCCAACGTCGAGACCTCACCGACGGAGCCGGGTAGATAACCGATGAAGGCATCCCACCAGCTGTACTGCGAGGTCAGCTCTACCATGCCTTCCTGGAAGGCGATGGAGAGCGGCGTCGCACCGGTATAGCCATCGGCCGCGACCCATACTGCGTCACCCGAAATCTGCGCCGGGTAGGCGAAATACAGGAAGGCACGGCCGGTCAGTGCCGGATTGAGGAAGTTCTTGCCGGTGCCGCCGAAGATCTCCTTGCCGATCACCACACCGAAGGTGATACCCAGTGCCACCTGCCACAGCGGAATGGTAGCCGGCAGGACCAGGGCATAGAGCACGGAAGTCACGAAGAAGCCTTCATTGACCTCATGGCCGCGCTTGACGGCGAACAGCACTTCCCAGAACCCCCCGACGATGAAGGTCACCAGGTAGATCGGCAGGAAGTAGGTGGCACCGAGTACGAAGTTGGCCCACAAGCTGTCCGGGTCGTGGCCGGAGGCAAGCACCATGAGGATGGCTTCGCGCCAGCCGTCCATTGAGGCATAACCGTCGGCAATGGCACTGTTGGCCAGCCAGCCGGCGTTCCACATACCGAAGAACATCGCCGGGAAGGTACACAACCACACGGTGATCATGATGCGCTTGAGATCGATACCGTCGCGCACGTGGGCCGTGGTCTTGGTGACACTGGGCGGAGAATAGAAGATGGTATCAACCGCCTCGTACAGCGGGTACCACTTCTCGTACTTGCCACCCTTGTGGAAGTGCGGTTCGAGATTGTCGAGCGTCTGTCGGATACCCATCATCAGGCCTCTTTCTCGATCATGGTGAGGTTGTCACGCAGGATGGGACCGTACTCGTACTTGCCCGGGCACACGTAGGTGCACAGCGCCAGGTCCTCTTCATCCAGCTCCAGACACCCAAGCTGCATACCCGCCTCGATGTCCCCGACGATCAGCGTACGCAGCAGCTGGGTCGGCAGAATGTCCAACGGCATCACTTCCTCGTAGACACCTACCGGCACCATGGCCCGCTCGGAACCGTTGGTAGAGGTATTGGGCGCATAGTTGGTGAGCCCCTTGAACTTCGACAGGTAGATCCCCAGCACCGAGTGCCGGTTGTTGCCCGGCGACAGCCAACCCAGGAAGGCACGCTTGTTGCCCTCTTCGAGCAGAGTGAGCTGATTGTGGAAGCGGCCCAGGTAGCGCAGGCTGCCCTCAGCGGTGAAGCCGGAGAACACCGAGCCGGAGATCACGCGCGTATCTTCGGGTTGGAGGATTTCTCCCGCCAACAGTTCCTCGGTGCTGGCACCAATTCGCGTGCGCAGCAGGCGTGGCTTCTCGGCACGCGGCCCACCCACGGCGACGATCCGCGCCATGTCGAGCCTGCCTTCGGCGAACAGCTTGCCGAAAGCGATCACGTCCTGATAGCCGATGTGCCAGACACGCTTGTGCAGAGCGACCGGAGAAAGGAAGTGGATATGCGTACCGACTAGGCCGGCCGGATGCGGGCCGCCGAAGGTCTCGACCTGCACACCCGCCACGTCGCCGCCAGGAATCTGCGCGTCGGGCGCAGTACACAGGAAAACCTTGCCCTGGGTTAGATTGGACAGAACCTTGAGCCCATCCTCGAAGGCTTCGGCCTGCTCGGAGATGACGTCGACAGGATTCGCGCACAGGGGGTGCGTGTCGATGGCGGTGACGAAGATGTCAGCCGGCTCGCTGTCGATGGCCGGGCTGCGTGAGAAGGGGCGCGTGCGCAGCGCCGTCCACAGCCCCGATTCGACCAGTTGATCGACGACGACCTGGCGTTCGAGGGACTCGAGCTTGTCGCGCCCATGGGCCGTGAACTCGACCGCGTCCTCGTTCTCGTCGACCTGGATCACGACCGAGAGCAGCTTGCGCTTCTCGCCACGGTTGATGGCGACGACTTCGCCGGCAGCCGGTGCCGTGAAGCGCACGCCGGGGTTCTTCTTGTCGGTGAAGAGGAGTTGGCCTAGTTTCACCTTGTCCCCTTCCCGGACCTCCATGGTCGGCTTCATGCCGACGTAATCGGTGCCCAGGACAGCCACGTGACGCACGGCTCGCGCATCCTCGATGCGCGGCTCGGGCGTCCCCATGATGGGGAGATCCAGGCCTTTCTTGACTTCGATCATAGTCTCGCCCAGTTGATGGATCGGAAATGCGAAGGAAAGGGGTTCGAATGGATTCGAATTCTTGTTGGGTCAGTACGTTACCAGTCAGGCCCGAAGGCACTTCGGACCACCCCGAAAAAATCCACAGTATTATAAAGACAAGCGCGACCAAAGACCACACGGCCTAAGGTCGCAAAAGGGGGCATAAAACCGCTCTGCGCTTGGCTTCGACAGGGTTCAACAGGCGTTGAAAGGCACTCGTATCAAGGGTTGGACAGGCCCTGATGGAGCAGGTCGACAGTACGCAGGTGTCGCTCGGAATGGCATGAAGATGACCTGGATCAGCCATTCCCGACCCCGTGGGTCGGAAATGGCCGGCGGCACGAGGTCAGCCCTGAGCGCGGGGTAACTTCAGGAAATGCACGTTGGAGATATGCTGCAAGATGCGCACCACCTGGCAGCTGTAGCCGAACTCGTTGTCGTACCACACATAGAGTACCGCTTGCTTGCCACTGGCGATGGTCGCCTTGGCATCGACGATTCCGGCATGGCGATTGCCGACGAAGTCGGACGACACCACTTCGGGCGAATCGACGTAATCGATCTGTTTCTGGTAGGAGGAATCGATCGACATGCGGCGCAGGTAGTCGTTGAGCGCCTCGGCATCGGTCTCGCGCCCCAGGGTCAGGTTGAGGATGGCCATGGAAACGTTGGGGATCGGCACACGGATGGCATTGCCGGTCAACTTGCCGGACAGCTCCGGTAATGCCTTGGCCACCGCCTTGGCTGCACCGGTCTCGGTCAGCACCATATTGAGCGGTGCACTGCGCCCGCGGCGGTCGCCCTTGTGATAGTTGTCGATCAGGTTCTGGTCGTTGGTATAGGCGTGCACCGTCTCGACGTGGCCACACTCGATGCCGTACTCGTCGTTGAGCACCTTGAGCACCGGCACGATGGCATTGGTGGTACAGGAGGCCGCCGACAGGATATTGTCCTCCGCCACGATATCGCCATGGTTGATACCGAAGACGATGTTCTTGATATCGCCCTTGCCCGGTGCCGTGAGCAGCGCTTTGGAGACACCCTTGCATTCGAGGTGTTGGCCGAGGCCCTCTTCGTCGCGCCAGATGCCGGTGTTGTCGACCACGACGGCATTGTCGATGCCGTAGGCGGTGTAATCGATATCGCTCGGTTTGTCGGCGTAGATCACCTGGATCACGTTGCCGTTTGCCGTAATGGTGCGGGCTTCGTAGTCGACGCTGATGGTGCCGTCGAACGGGCCATGGACCGAATCACGGCGCAGCAGACTCGCGCGCTTCTCCAGATCCTTGGCGATGTCACCCCGGCCACGCACGACAATGGCACGCAGACGCAGCAGGTTGCCGCCACCGGCTTTTTCTACCAGTACCCGCGCCAGCAAGCGACCGATGCGACCGAAGCCGTACAGCACCACGTCCTTGGACTGACCGTTGCTGCCGCTGGGATCGTGGGTATCGACGATCTCGGCCAGCTCCTCGCGCAGGAAAGCCTTGGCGTCGCCCCCACCACGCTTCTTGAAGGCCACGCCCAGCTTGCCTACGTCGACATGAGCCGGCCCCAGATTGAGCTCGGTCATGGCCTGGACCAAGGGCAGGGTATCCTGCACCGAGAGCTCGGTGCCCTCAACCTTCCTGACGAAACGATGATCCTTCAGGATACGGATCACCGAGCGGTTGAACAGCGAGCGTCCATAGAGGGTGGTGACCACGTTGTTGTGGCGGTAGAGGCTGCCGATCAGCGGGATCATTTGTTCGGCAAACGCCTGATTGTCGTGCCATTCCTGGAAGACGGTCTCGAGGGGTTGCTGACTCACGTGAAGCCTCTCTAATAGTCGTAAATTCGTCGTCATTATCCCGTCCGCGCTTCGCTGGGGCAATCGCAGGATGGTCGCAGGCGATGTAGGGGGATTACAGAAATCGATGGTTGACTACAAGCGCCGCGTCGGGCTGGTATGATCGCTCACCTAGCGGATGCAGTGACTTCCAATCAGGCATTGCATGCGGCCTCGACGACCAGCACCCACGACCGACGAAACGTCCGACGACATCATGCCCAAATTCTCGCCGCTCGATCCGCCCCGCCCTACGGGGACTCGCGATACCCTCTACTGGCAGACACCGCCGGGCAGTTCGGCTGCCCTGGCGCTGGCTCACCTTGCCGGCGACGCGCCGCTACTTGTCGTTACGCCGGACACCGCCAGCGCCCAGCGGCTGGAAAACGACCTGAACTTCTTCGCCAAGGTACCGGTACTGCCCTTTCCCGACTGGGAAACCCTGCCCTACGACAGCTTCTCGCCGCATCAGGACATCGTCTCGGAGCGCCTGAGGACCCTGCGCCGCCTCCAGAACGGTGAGCATGGCATCGTGCTGGTGCCGGTCAATACCCTGATGCAAAGACTCCCCCCGGTGGAGTACATCGCCGGGCGCGTACTCACCCTCGAGGTGGGCATGCGCCTGGATCGCGAGGGCTTCCGCGAAAGCCTGTCCCGCGCCGGCTACCGGGCCGTGGAGACCGTCTACGAACCGGGCGAGTATGCCCTGCGCGGTGCGTTGATCGACCTCTACCCCATGGGCAGTGAAAGCCCGCTTCGCATCGACCTGTTCGATGACGAGGTCGACACCCTGCGGCGCTTCGACCCCGACACCCAACGCAGCGAGGACAAGGTCGAGCGGGTCGAGCTGCTGCCAGCTCACGAATATTCTCTGTCACGCTCGGCGATCGCTTGCTTCCGCGAAGGCTTCGAGACGCTGTTCGACGTCGACCCGCGCCAGTGCCCGCTGTATGTCGATGCGCTCAAGGGAATTCCCTCCCCGGGCCTGGAGCAGTACCTGCCACTCTTCTTCGAGGAGACGGCGACGCTGTTCGAGCACTTGGCCGAAGGCACACGCGTGGCGCTGCTGCCTGACACCTTTGCGGCAGCCGAGCACCATTGGCAAGCCATCGAGAGCCGCTACGAGAACCTCGGCGTCGATCCTACCCGGCCGCTACTGCCTCCCCACCGTGCCTTCGTGCCCGTCGCCGAAGTTTTCGCCGCCATCAAGCGTCATCCACGCGTGGAATTGACCGCCGATCCAGAGCACCGCCATGCCCATCAAGCCGCTGCGAGGGCACTGCCTGAAATAGCGATCAATGCCCGTGCCAAGCAGCCGCTGGCGGCACTGGAGAGGTTCCTCGATGAGCACCGCGACACGCGGGTGCTATTCGTCGCCGAATCGCGCGGTCGACGCGAGGCGCTGGAAGAGATGCTGGCGCCGCTGCACCTCGAACTCCCCCACGCCGAGGGATTCGACGTCTTTTGCCAAGGCGGCTCGCGACTGGCCCTTACCGAGGGCGAGGTCAGCAGCGGGCTATGGCTCGAACAGCCCAGCCTTGCCGTGATCAGCGAGACGGAACTGTTCGGTGATGTGGTGCGCCAGAGCCGGCGCCGCGAGAAGGCCACCGATATGGGCGAGCTGGCCATTCGCCACCTTGCCGAGCTACGCCCGGGCGCCCCGGTGGTGCACCAGACCCATGGCGTGGGGCGCTATCGTGGCCTGGAGCGGCTGGAGGCCGGCGGCCAGGCGGCAGAGTTCGTCGCCCTGGAATACGCCGATGAGGCCAAGCTCTACGTACCGGTGGATAACCTGCATCTCATCTCGCGCTACGCCGGCGCCGACGACGAGCTTGCCCCGCTGCACCGGCTCGGCTCAGAACAGTGGGACAAGGCGCGCCGCAAAGCGGCGGAGAAGATTCGTGATACGGCCGCCGAGCTGCTCGACGTTTATGCCCGTCGCGAGGCGCGCGAAGGTTTCGCCTGCGCTCTTCCCGACGAGGAGTACGCCCGCTTTGCGGCCAGCTTCCCCTTCGAAGAGACCCCGGATCAGCGCGCTGCCATCAGTGCAGTGATCGGTGACATGACTGCACCACGCCCCATGGACCGCGTGGTCTGCGGCGATGTCGGCTTCGGCAAGACAGAGGTCGCCATGCGTGCCGCCTTCCTCGCCGTGCACTCGGAGCGTCAGGTAGTGGTGCTGGTGCCCACCACCCTGCTCGCGCGCCAGCATTACGAGAACTTCCGCGACCGCTTCGCCGATACCGCTGTGCAAATTGAACTAGTCTCCCGTTTCACCGCAGGCAAGGGCCAGGCGGCCTCGCTCAAGCGTATCGAAAACGGCCAGGCCGACATCGTGATCGGCACTCACAAGCTGCTGTCGAAGTCGATGAAATTGCCCAATATGGGGCTGCTCATCATCGACGAGGAACACCGCTTCGGTGTCGCCCAGAAGGAGCGACTCAAGGAGTTGCGTGCCGAGGTCGACATCCTCACTCTCACCGCCACACCGATACCGCGAACCCTCAACATGGCCATGAGCGGCATCCGCGATCTGTCGATCATCGCCACCCCCCCGGCGCGCCGACTGTCGGTGAAGACCTTCGTCCAGCAGCGCGACGACTCGATCATCAAGGAAGCCATCCTGCGCGAGATCCTGCGCGGCGGGCAGGTCTATTACCTGCACAACGAGGTCAGGACCATCGAGACCGCCGCCGAGACGATCCGCTCGCTGGTGCCGGAGGCACGCGTGGCGGTGGCCCACGGCCAATTGCCCGAGCGCGCCCTGGAGCGGGTCATGTCGGACTTTTACCACAAGCGCTACAACGTGCTGGTGTGCTCCACCATCATCGAAACCGGCATCGACGTGCCCAGCGCCAACACCATCGTCATCGAACGCGCCGACAAGTTCGGTCTGGCCCAGCTGCACCAGTTGCGCGGCCGCGTGGGCCGCAGCCACCACCAGGCCTATGCCTACCTGCTCGCGCCGCCGCCGCGGGCGATCACCAAGGACGCCGTCAAGCGCCTGGAGGCCATTGGCGCCGCGGAGGATCTCGGTGCCGGCTTCACGCTGGCCAGCCATGACATGGAGATCCGCGGCGCCGGCGAGCTGCTCGGCGAGGAGCAGAGTGGCCAGATGGAAGCCATCGGCTACACCCTCTACATGGAGATGCTCGACCGCGCGGTAGCCGCCATACGCGCCGGCAAGACGCCCAATATCGAATCCCCGCTCAGCGACGGCGTCGAGATCAGTCTCAACCTGCCGGCACTGATCCCCGACGATTATCTGCCCGACGTCCAGCAGCGCTTGGTGATGTACAAGCGCATCGCAAGCGCCGCCGACGAAGCCGAGCTCAAGGAGCTGCAGGTAGAGATGATAGACCGCTTCGGCCTGCTGCCGGCACCGGTCAAAACCCTGATTCGCCAGACACGCCTGCGTCAGCGCGCAGAGCGTCTCGGCATCGTACGTCTGGAGGCTGGCGCCGCACGCGGCCGGGTCATTTTTGGCGGCCAGACCCGGGTCGATCCACTGACGCTGGTCAAGATGATCCAGGCAGAGCCACAGCGTTATCGCCTCGACGGCGCCGATACCCTGCGCTTCGAAGCGGAGATGGAAAAGGAAGAGGCCCGCTTTCAAGCCGTGGAGCAATTGCTCGATACGCTCAATCTCAAGGCTCAGGCCGCCTGAGCGGAGAGGGCTCCCCCGCAAGGTGCGGCGGGACTCCCGCAATGACCGGGAACGCTATACTATACACATGTCTTATCGCAGCCTTTCACGAACCTGGCGTCCCCCGAACCGGAGGGCGCATGACCGTCGCCGAGTGATCACGCATGTCGATATGCGTCCTTCAGGCGACCTTGAGACGAGATCCTGACGTAGATGAAGAACCCGACACTGGCCAGGCGTATCGGCCTTGGCGCTGCCCTGTTCGGCATAGCCGCCATGCTGGCGACGACGACCCTTGCCGAAGACGGCTCAGAAGCTCCCCAGGAGCTGCCCCGAGGCCACTTCCATCTGCCCGACGAGGGCAACGTGATCGGCGAGGCTTATACCGTGACCGTCGAGGAAGGCGAGACCCTGCTCGATATCGGACGCCGCCACAACGTGGGCTACGAGGGGATGCGCATGGCCAACCCAGAGGTCAGCGTCTGGGCACCTCGCCCCGGTACCGAGGTGGTAATTCCGGCCCAGTACATTCTCCCGGACGCACCGCGGGAAGGTATCGTGGTCAACCTCTCGGAGCTGCGCCTGTATTATTATTCGCGCCCCGGTATCGTCGAGACCTACCCCATCAGCATCGGCCGCGACGGCTTTGCGACTCCCGTAGGCGTAACCCGCACCACCGTCAAGGTAAAGGATCCCCACTGGTCGCCACCGCGCTCCATGCGTGAAGAAGCGGCCGCTCGCGGCGAACCGGCACCCGCCATCGTTCCACCTGGCCCTGACAACCCACTGGGCCGCCACGCCATCCTGCTCGGCTTGCCCAGCTATCTGATCCATGGCACCAACAGACCCGATGGCGTCGGCATGCGCGCCAGCCGAGGCTGTATCCGCATGTTCCCCGAGGACATCGAGTCGCTCTACGAGCGCGTCCCCAGCGGCACTCAGGTCAACATCATCGATCAGCCGTTCAAGGTCGCCTGGTCCGCCGACGGGGTTCTCTACGCGCAATCGTTCCCTCAGCTCGAGGAAAATCTCGGTACCTTCGAGCCGATTCTCAACGCCATGGAAACCGTAGCCGGCGCCTTCGGCGAGGAGCCCGCACCGATCGATTATGCCCAACTGCGTCAAGTCGTGGAGCAGCCCGACGGCCGCCTGGTTTCGCTGCTCCGGGTCGCCGAGGAAGAACCGGCCTCGGAGCGTCAGGAAGAGTCGCTCGACGGCGGACTGTTCTCCGAGCTGGAAATCAGCCAGCAGACTGGCCTGTTCTCGGAGCTGGAAGTCAGCCATCTCTAGCCTGACCCACAACGGGGAGGCGCCACGTGCCTCTCCGTTGCGGTTTTCAATCCGAGCAACGAGAAAACCCCGCCGAGGCGGGGTTTTCTCGTTGCAGAACCACCATCGCCCGAAGGCGACGCGGCGCTCCGGCAGAATTACTTCTGCATGGAACGCTGGAACATGCGGTTCATTTCCTCGCGGTTCTGCTCGGACATCTGCAGAGCCGCCTGGGCGTCACGCTGCGCCTGGTTGGCAGTGTTCTGAGCCTGAGTGGCAATGCTGCGAGCTTCTGCAGCGTCGGCCTGGGCGGCTTCAGCAGTCTGGCGAACCTCATCCAGAGCGGCGTTGCTGGCACAACCAGCCAGAATGGCCATAGAAGCAGCAGCGGCGGTCAGCTTCAGGGTGGTCTTCAGAGTCATGATGTTCTCCTTGAGTCTTCCTTGGTACTGCACGAGTTAAGTACAGCGGCGTTGATGTTGCCTGTGGTCCAGGCTCCCCTGCTCAGTGCAGGATTCTTGCAGCGACTGCTGCCAAGCACAAGAGTCAAACGCTGTTTTATAATAACACACGGCGCTTGTCTATAGCTCGAAACGTCCCTTGCGTATCTTGAGCCTAGCGGATGACGACGCGAGTGCCAATGTCGATTAGCTCAGAAAGCCTTTCGATCTGCCTGTCGGTCACCGCCACACATCCCTGAGTCCAGTGATAGCTGGCATGAACCTCTGGGTCCCCCTTACCGACACCATGGATACCGATGAAGCCGCCAAGCACGGTTCGCTGGGGTGGGTAACCGTGGTGCCGATAGTAGGCGAAATAATCGGCGTAATCCTGCTCCGTGTAAAGCCCTGATTCCAATGCCATGCGTGCATGGGAAGGGGTTGGGTAGTCAAGCCCGATGAAAATGTGCCAATCGCTCTCCCAATTGAACCGATTGACGCGAAACTCACCTTTCGGCGTCATGTTGCCCCCCTGAGTCCGCATTATGCTTGCACCGGACCGTCCCAGCGAGATGGGAGCGAAGCGCTCGAGAAGCCTGTCACCGCGATAGAGGCTCAACGCGGTCTCACGATCGTCGACCAGGATCCACACTTCGTCAGCATGACGAGGCAGATGAGCGCGCGCCAGCATGGTCTCTATCAGGTTGGCCTGGGCTTCATGTCCCATCAACAGAGTGAAGGGCGCCAGCAAGGCAAGCTGGCCGAAGCGACGGCGGGAAACGGATCTCATCGGCTCCTCACGGACAGATTGGTACGCTACAGGTGCTTTATAACGTATCGCTTGACGACTGTCAGTTCGCTTAACGTAACCGAGCCTTGGCGCGAGTGGCAGCCAGGATGAACGTTACCCAAGCGGCAGGCTATCGCAGGAAATTCGAGAGAAACCAGCCAGTATGACTTTGCCGCCTTTTGAAGGCGCAAGAGTTTATTGTGCACAAGTTTCTTGCTGGATATGTAAAGCAATGCCTGCGAGAAACGCCATGACTCAAGCCGATAGAATGGCCCCCATGCGGAACACTTCTCGCAGGCTGGTGACGCCCGCTTCAGCCTTGGCCAGCCCATCGGCCAGCATCAGCTCGACGCCTCGCTCGAGCAGGCTGCGGCGCAGCTCGGATTCATCGGCATGACGCAGAATCCGGGCATGGTCCTCGGGAGAAAGTTGCCAGATTTCGAACACGCCAATGCGACCGCGGAAGCCAAGACCATCGCATTGCGGACAGCCCCTGGCGCTCCAGGTCAGCGCTGGCGGAGCATGACCGATCGCCTCCAGCCATTCGCAGTCGCTCCGCTCAGGCGGCACCTGCTCGCGGCAGTGCTGACACAGCCGACGTACCAGCCGCTGGGCGATGATCAGCCCCAGGTTGGCGCTGATTTCTCCATCGGTAAGGCCAAGCTGACGCATCGAGGTCACCACTCCCACTGCATCGCGACTATGCAGGGTACCCATCAGCGAACGCCCGCTACTGGTTACGCTGAGCGCCGCAAGTGCCGACTCGCGGTCGCGGATCTCACCAATCAGCACATAATCGGGGTCGAGCCGCAGGAGCGAGCGGGTACCATTGGCGAAATCCAGTCCATGGTCGAGATCCACCTGAATCTGGTTGATGCCGGGGATGCTGTACTCGACGGGATTCTCCAGAGTGACGACGTGACTGTCGGTCAACTGCAACTGGCCAAGCAGGGTATAGAGCGTAGTGGTCTTGCCTGCACCGGTTGGCCCGGCCACCAGCAGCATGCTCCCAGTAGCATCCATCCAGCGCCTTATGCCCAGCGCTCCCTCTTCGCCGATACCCAGTGCCACGATGTCGTCGAAGGTCTGCGGCGGCGCCAGGAAGCGAACTGCAAGCTTCTCACCCGCCACGCAGTGCACCGCCGTGACGCGCAGGAAGATCTCCTCTTCGTCGCCCTCCTCCGACCAGTGGAAACTGCCTTCTGCGGTGAGCAGGGAAGGTACCGGATTGAGCTTGGCCAGCACCTTGAACTGGTTCACCAGGCGCGCACCTTGCGCCGCATCGATTCGCAGCGCATCGATGATACGCCCATCGATACGCAGACGGATTCGATAGGCCTCATGCTCGGGATCCAGGTGCACGTCGGTGGCCCTGGACCGCAGGGCATCACCGAGTAACGCGAATGCCTCGAGGGTCGCGCCCCTCGTCGACTGCTCCGCTTCAAGCAACGGCCACAGTGCGGGAAGCAAGTGGCGATTGTAGGACTCCTCGGACACGATCTGCTCCTCCCTGATTGTTCCCCGGCACGCTAACGGTGGGAGCCTGCCGATGGAAGCAGTCTAGTCCAAGAGTGACACACCGCAGCTCGGCGGCCGTCACGACGCCCTCAAGCACAGCGCCCCCGACAGACAAGCCTGTCGGGGGCGCTCACTTACCGGGTCCTCGGATGTTTTTCACCCACCGAACTAGGCGCGATGCTCCACGGTGAAAATGCTCTGCAGCTTGTCCTTCTTGCCATAGATATGCACCGTGGTCTCGGGGAACGGATAGCGATCCAGGTACTCGCTCTCACCGTTGAAACGGGGCTTGTGGGCATGAATCATGGCAGCAGCCAGACGCTCTCGATTCACGTAGCCACTCAACCCCATCGAGTACCATAACTCCTCGCCGGGCTGCAGGATGGCACGCCATTTCTCCTTGTCGGGATGGTGCTGCAAGCCGTAACGCACGTTGCGATGCTCGCCCACATAGAGCAATTGCTGGACCTCCATGACGTTCGTCTCCGGATCCGCAGCCGCACGAAAGACGCAATAGATGCCGGAGTCGTCCGGCACTTCACGCAGCGACTCATCGTTCCAGTAACCGAGCATCTGGGGGGAAAGAAGATCGTTCGAGATGGAGCTCAACATGAATCGTTCCGGCATGGCGGTCTCCTTGATCGTGAGGCCTATCTGCAGTCTGGCACATAAACTCAACTATCTACGAGCCGCTGCATCTCATCACGAGGCGGCGCACCTCCCCTCGTGTCCTTTGATCAGGGCTTCTTGCCTTCATCCTAGCCAAAGCCAGTCGCCGGCGCTTGACATATATCAACGGAAGGCGATCCGCCAGTCAGTCGGTCGGGTTGACGGCGTTGCCGCCCTACGAAAGGCCACGCACAATGGAACTACCACTCTTCACTGGTTTCGCGCAGCGACGCTATCTCCCGCTTGGCCTCACGCAGGCAAGCGCGCAATTCGTCGCCTAGCGCAGCACTGCTGCCCACCGCGATGAGTCCCTGCTGAGCAGGGTTACGCCGACGCGCTACGCCGGCACTGTCATGTAGCGCATCGAAGCGCTGCAACAGCCAGCAAAGCCAGCTTTCGGGACGCATCGCCAGCTCACGCAAGCGATGCAGTTCGGCAATTCCACTCCCCTCGGCATCCAACAGCTCGCGCCAGTCATGACGCTCCAGCTGAGCATGCTCGGTAACCTCACGCAGCAGCGACTCCAGCGCCAGCTCGGTCAGCGCCAGTGCGGCCTCCTCGGAAGCCATGCGCCGCGCTTCACCGTGCTCGTCGTTACCCGGTGGGATGTCCAGAATCAGCTCGGCCTGATAGAGCAGCTGATTGGTACGGGCTCGTGGGCTCACTTGCGCTTGTCCTCCACTTGCCACCTACCGTTATCATAGGTCGCCCGCCAGCCGGTCGCCTTACCCTCCTCCTCGGTCATGACGAACTGCTCCTTGCTCTTGCGCGAATAGCGGATCTGGGCCGGACGCCCCTCGGGATCCTCGCTCGGCGCCTCGAGCAGATAGTGGTACTTCTCCGGCAGCTCTTCGGCATGGGCCTTCAGTTCCTGTACCAGCGGAGGACGCGTTTCGCGGTTGCGCGGGAACTTGCTCGCTGCCAGGAACAGGCCGCTGGCGCCATCACGCAGCACGTAATGATCGTCTACCTTCTGGCATGCCAGCTCCGGCATCGGAATGGGGTCCATCTTGGGCGGGGCCACCTCGCCGCTTCTCAGCAGCTTGCGAGTGTTCTTGCACGACTCGTTGCTGCAGCCGAAATACTTGCCGAAGCGGCCCGACTTGAGCTGCATCTCGCTGCCGCACTTGTCACATTCGATGGTGGGACCTTCATAGCCCTTGATACGAAACTTGCCCTGTTCGATCTCATAGCCATCGCAGTCGGGGCTATTGCCGCAAATGTGCAGCTTGCGGTTTTCGTCGATCAGGTAGCTGTCCATGGCCGTGCCGCACTTGGGACAGCGATGCTTGGCGCGCAGCGCTTGGGTCTCGGCCTCTTCGCCGGCATCGGCGGGTACCGCCTCATCGCCGGGCAGCAGGTCGATGGTGGTCTTGCAGCGCTCCTTGGGCGGCAGGTTGTAGCCGGAGCAGCCCAGGAACACGCCGGTGGATGCCGTACGGATCTGCATCTTGCGCCCACAGGTTGGGCAGTCGATATCGGTGGGCACCGGCTGGTTGGGCCGCATGCCCTCCTCGCTCTCGGCCGCTTCGAGTTCCTCGCGAAACTCGGCGTAGAATGCATCCAGCAGTTCACGCCAGTTGCGCTCGCCCTCGGCGACCTCGTCGAGGCTATCTTCCATGCGCGCGGTGAAGGAGAAATCCATCAGGTCGGGAAAGGATTCCTTGAGCCGCTCGGTGACGATATCACCGAGTTTCTCGGCATAGAAACGCCGGCTCTCCAGCTTGACGTAGCCGCGATCCTGAATGGTGGAGATGATCGAGGCATAGGTCGAGGGGCGGCCGATACCCCGCTTCTCCAGCTCCTTGACCAGACTCGCCTCGGTATAGCGGGCCGGCGGCTTGGTGAAGTGCTGCTGGGGGTCGAGTGCCTCGAGCCGCATGGGCGTACCCTCGGCGAGGTCCGGCAGCGCCTGGTCCTCGTTCTTGCCGGCCGGCTTCATCACCCGGGTGTAGCCGTCGAACTTGAGTACCCGCCCCTTGGCCTTGAGCTCATAGCCGTCGGCCTCCACGGTCAGGGTGCTGGAGAGGTATTCGGCGGGGGTCATCTGGCAAGCCACGAACTGACGCCAGATCAGCTCGTAAAGGCGCTCTGCGTCACGCTCCATACCGGCCAAGTCGGGAGCCATGCGATTGACATCGGAGGGGCGGATCGCCTCGTGCGCTTCCTGAGCACCCTCCTTGCTCGAGTAGCGGTTGGGCGACTCGGGCAGGTAGCGCTTGCCGTACTCCTGCTCGATGTGCTCGCGTGCCATGGCCACCGCATCCTGCGACAGGTTGGTGGAGTCGGTACGCATGTAGGTGATGTAGCCCGCCTCGTAGAGGCGCTGGGCCAACGTCATGGTCTTCTTCACCGAGAAGCCGAGTCGCCCGCTGGCGGCCTGCTGAAGGGTCGAGGTGATGAAGGGCGCATTCGGCTTCGAACGGGTGGGCTTGTCCTCCCGCGCCGTAATGGAGAGGCTTGCCTTGCGCAGGCGCTCGATACGCTCGAGCGTCTCGGCTTCCGAAGTGGGCCGGAAGGCCTTGCCCTCCTGGCGTACCAGCTCGAAACGCACCGGCTCGCCATCCTTCGAGACGAGATCGGCATGCACGTCCCAGAACTCTTCAGGAACGAAGGCCCGTATCTCGCGCTCGCGCTCGACGATCAGGCGCACCGCCACCGACTGTACCCGGCCGGCCGAGAGGCCGCGGGCGATCTTCGCCCACAGCAGCGGCGACAGCATGAAGCCCACCACGCGGTCTAGGAAGCGCCTGGCCTGCTGAGCCTCGACGCGGGGAATGTTGAGTGTGCCGGGCTCCTTGAACGCCTCCTTGATGGCGTTCTTGGTGATCTCGTTGAAGACAACACGGCGATAACGCTCGTCGGCGCCGCCAATGGTCTCCTTGAGGTGCCAGGCAATGGCCTCCCCTTCGCGATCGAGATCGGTAGCGAGATAGACGGTATCGGCCTTCTCGGCGAGCTTCTGCAGCTCGGAGACGACCTTTTCCTTGCCGGGCAGAATCTCGTAGTGGGCCTTCCAGCCATGCTCCGGATCGATGCCCATGCGTCGAACGAGTTGATCCTTGGCCTTGTGCTTCTTGTACTCGGCCTTCTCCTCGGGCGACATCTTGCGCGTTGCCGCTGCCTGGCGCGCGCGCTCCTTGGGATCGGAAGCCGCCTTGCCCGAGCCGCTGGTCGGCAGGTCACGGATATGACCCACGCTCGACTTCACGATGAACTCGCTGCCGAGATACTTGTTGATCGTCTTGGCCTTGGCCGGCGACTCGACGATGACCAATGACTTGCCCATAGTGCTCCACATTCTGCACGGCGGGGTTCTGGAGCCCCACCTGAACGGTTCCGGCCCGCCTGTCCTCGGCGGACGATCCTCGCGGGGTGAAAAATCCGCTTACCCTACCCCAGCAACCCGTTTCACGCCAGTCGCTTCCGCCATGGCGGCAGTAAAGCAGCAATGTGAAAGTAGCATCAAGTCGGTCATACCGTTGCCGCAACTTCACGATTGCCAAACGACCAGCGCCCCTGCCGCTTGCGGCAGGGGCGCTGAAACGTGCTGGCAAACCTCTCGCTCAGCGCTTGCGCGGCTTGCGCGAAGCGCCCGGCTTGTTGCTTGCCTCGCTACTGCTAGCGTCGGATTGGCTAACGGCTTTGGGCCTGGAAGCCTGCTTCCGCGCCTTTTCGCCAGCGGATTGCCTGGGCTGTTCGGGCTTCGGTGTCGCGGGTTCGGACCTGGGTGCCGCGGGTTCGGGCTTGGGTGGTGCGGGTTCCGCCTTGAGCAGTTTCGCTACCTCGCTGCGGGCTGCAGTCTCGGCCTTGGCGCCCATCGCCACCTCGTCGTGAAGCTCGGCCAGCGCCTGGCGATGCTCAACCGGGTCGACACGCTCCAGCGCCTCGCCGAACAGTTCACGAATGTGCTCGTAGCGCTTGCGTGCGTGTTCGGAAAGCTCACCGCTGGCTGCCAGCACGTGGTCGATATGCTCAAGGGAAGCACGAATCGCTTCGGCCCGTTCGCCAGCCAGCAACTGGGGGATTGCTGCCAGTGCAGCGTCGCGATCCAGCTTGAGAATGAAGAACTGCTCGCGCACGAGATGCTTGAAGTCGGAGAGACTGCTGCCCGGCTCCAGCTCGGCGCGCGAGGCCCGCAGACGCTTGAAGTTGCGCTCGTCGGTCGTGGGGGCGCCGCCCAGCACGTGAATCACCGAGCGCATCACGGCCTCATGGATGCCACCCTCGGCTACCCGCTGGCGCAGTTCGTCCTGGCGCCGTTCGAGGAAGCGACGATGCTCGGGTTCGCTGCCGGGCTGGCGACGATGCACATGGGCGTCGCCGCCCAGTCCGACCATGGCCTGCAGCAGTGGTTGGCCATAGACCGCCAGGAAAAGGTGCTCGGTGCTCTGGTCGCGAATCTCGCGCCAAGTGTCCAACCCACGGGTAATCTGCTCGGAAACGGCCCTCTCCATGGTACGCAGGACGTTGTCTTCGGAGACGGGATGGCGATCCTCGCGCACCCACTCGGCGAGCACCGGGAGCGGCACCGACAGGGGGTTGCGATCCGACAGCAGCTTGTAGCCCAGGCGGATCGGGTGCATGCGGCGCATCAGGCGTGCCGCTTCCGGCGTGATTACCGCACGAATCCAGGGCTGGATGAACTGGCGATAGAGCCCAAGATTGATCTCCGAGATGCGCGCCACGGTGGCAAAGCGCGCGTCGTCGTCCTCGCGATGATGCAATACGTCCCGATTGAGCCCCTCGATGGAGCGCGCCTTGAACTCGAGCAGGTAGTCGCGCTCGATCAGCTCGGCATCATCGCGCTCGGCAGCACTAGTCACCGTGGTCTCGTAGAGGCCCGGCGGCAGCACGTCGATATAGTCGATGTTGGCGGTAAACTCGGCATGCTCCTTGCGTGACACGCTGCTCGACACGAAGATGCCCAGGTGGCCGGTACTGTCATGCACGCAATAAACAATGGTCTGCTCGCTGGCAACGATATCGTCGGTATCGCCGTAGAGATCCCGCACCCAGCCCAGCGCCTGCGGCGGCGGGGTGATGTCGTCGCCCTGGGAGCAGAACACCACCACCGGCGAGCGCACGTTGCGCAGGTCGATGCGGCGTCCGTCCGAGGTGACCAGTTGCGCGGTGGAGAGCCGGTTGCCCACGAACAGGTTGTCAACGATGTACTGGATCTCCTCACCGCCCAGTACCACGTGGCCACCCCACCAGCGCTCGAAGTTGAGATAGCGTTCGGCCTCGGTATCGACGTTGGCGTAGAGTCGATACTGCTTGCCCCACCAGGTGTTGGCCGGGTTGAGACGTTCGAAGTTCTGCACCAGCAGGGCGCCATCGAACAGGCCGTCGCCCAGGTCGCTGGCCAGGGTCGTCATCCAGCTGCCGCCGGTCATGCCACCGGTGTAGCGCATGGGAGCCTTGCCCCGCTCGCCAGCCCAGTAGGAGAGAGGCGCACCGGCGATCAGGATCGGCCCGAAACAGTCGGGTTCGAGCGAAGCTGCCATCATGATCTGCCAACCCGCCTGGCAATTGCCCACCACCATGGGCTTTTCGCACGATTGCGGATGATCCTCGATCACCCGACGCAGGAAGGCGATCTCCGCCTCCACCACGTCCTCGACCGTCTGGCCAGGCTCGGGATAAGGCAGAAAGCCGATGAAATAGCAGGGATGGCCGGCACGCAGGGCAACGCCGATTTCACTGTCCGGCTTGAAGCCGCCGATACCGGGACCGTGTCCGGCTCGCGGGTCGACGACCACGAAGGGCCGCGACTGGAGATCGATCTCGACGTCGGGCGGAGGCAGGATGCGCATCAGCTCGTAGTTCACCGGCCGCGGCAGGCTGCGGCCATCCATCACGACTTCGGCGTCGAAGCCAAGCACGTTGGGCTTGGTCTTCTCGATATGTTCAAGGTACTGATTGCCACGCTCGCGCATCACGTCCATGTACAGCACGCTGCGTTCGACGGCGTCTCGCCAGTAGTCGAAGGCGGCACGGCCGAAACCGAATGGGTCCAGGAAGCTGAAGGCTTCTTTGGAGGGTGTCGGCAAGAGTGAGTTCATGTTCGGCTCCAGGTTTCTCCGATGGCAAACGCATCGACATCGGGAGGAGTAAATATGCTGCGGTGCAACAAGCATAGTACCCCCTGCGCCGTCTCGACGCAGCCGTTTTGTCGATTTTTTGTGACTGGACGGTGGTTTCGCTCAGCCCTGTTCACCGGCAGCGCCCCCCACGCCCCCTGGATCGCCACGCCACTCGGCCAGCGCGCGTCGCTCGCGACGGCCAGCCTCCGGCCCATCTCGCCCCCAGGTCAACAGCCGCACTTCAGTCTCGGCAATAGATTGGGAGGACCGATCGAGCCTGACCCCCGGCCCACCGCACAACTGGCCCGTTATCGAAGAGAGCAGGCGCCAGCGTGCCTGGCCTGGCCGCCCCGGGCCATGCCCCATGTGCCCGACCCGCGGACGCCTGAGGCGTTCACCCGCCACCAGCCGAATTTGCTCCACCGCCAAGTCGAGACCGGTCAGGACCTCGGCCAGACCCTCGTAGCCCGTCAGGCCAGGGCGCATGCCAACAAAACCCAGCCGATTGTCGGTCAGCGAGAAACTCAGCGTTGCCAGGCCGACCAGGCCGAGCGAGCGAGCACCCTGCACGGCAAGCTGCCCGAGATAGGCGCGCTGCTCCGGGGTCAGTCGCTCACTGGGTGCCATGGCGAACCCTTCGCCGAGCAGCTCATGCTCGACCAGAGCCAGTGCCTGGCCGCGACAATCAGCCAGTACCGGCAGGTGTACCCGCGGCGCCGACGCCTCGCCCAAGGGCAGCCCCGCTTCACGCATCAGCTGCCGGGAGGCACCGTCGTCGCACATGACGGCGACAAGGCTTTCGGGCGGACCGATGAAGGCCAGTCCGGCACGCGAACAACCACGGGCGAGACGCCACTGCTCCTCGGCGGTCGCTTCCCCGGGATGCACAGCGTCGCAGCCCAGCCGCTGGGCTCGCTCCACCAAGGTATCGCCGGTCGCACCAGCGCTGTCGCACCAGGCCAGCTCGAGTTCAGCGCAGGCCTGGCCGGCACGCAGCGCAGCCAGCCCGCTACCCGCCAGCAAGACACCGCGCCAGCCCCCCTGGCGCAGAGCATCGAGATAAGGGGCGGTTGGCAACTGCCGTTGCCGGCCGAGGCTATCGGCATGACCCTGGTCGCCGGCAGTGATAGCATGGATAAGCTTCTTCAACGGGCCTCCCCGACCCTTCTAGCGGATTGATCGATGACGACGCCTAGCCTGCTGAACCGCCTGACCTTTCGCCAGTTGCAGGTGTTCCAGGCCGTGCATGGCCAACAGTCCTATTCGCGGGCTGCCGAACGGCTGGGCTTGACCCAACCGGCAGTCAGCGCGCAGATCCGCCAGCTCGAGCAAGCCCTGGGCCAACCGCTGTTCAAGTATTCCGGCAAGACCCTACATGTGTTGCCGGCCGCCGATGCACTGGCGGCATCGACACAGGCTATCTTTGGCCAGGTCTCGCGCTTGCAGATGGCGCTGTCGGACATGGACGGTACGATTTCCGGCGAACTCAACCTGGCAGCCGTCTCGACGGCCCAGTACGTGGTGCCGCACCTGATCGCCCGCTTCCGCGCCCACTATCCCAACGTTCAGGTTCGGTTGCAGGTGTGCAACCGCAGCCAGGCACTGGAGCGGCTGGCGGCTCGCCGCGACGACCTGGTGATCATGGCGATGGTTCCCGAGGATGACGACAACCTGGTTTTCATGCCGTTCCTGGAAAATGAGCTGATTCCCATCGTCTGGCCCGGCCACCCATTGCTCGAGGCTCACTCCCCCACTCTGGAGGATCTGGCCCGACACTATCTACTGATGCGTGAGTCAGGCTCGGGGGTGCGCACCGCCTTCGAAGAGCTCGCCGCCGAACAGGACGTTGCGCTTCAGCATACCATGGAGCTGGGGACCAACGAGGCGATCAAGCAAGGGGTGATGGCGCACTTGGGCGTGACGGTGCTGCCGCGGCTGTCCGTACGCCTGGAACTCGGCGCGGGACTACTGGCCGAGCTGTCCCTGCCGGGTTTTCCCCTGCGCCGCTCCTGGTGCACGGTCTACCCCAGAGATCGCTTTCCCACCCCGGTGACCGAGCTGTTCCTGCGCTTCGTACGCGAGCGACTGGGCGAGATCGAGGCGCATTTCAAGGCGACACCGCAGCCGATGCCCGATCATGGCGTGGTCTGCCTGCCGATACCTCCCGGCTGAAGGCTTGACTGGCCGAGCGGCGACTCCGGCCGCTGTGCCAGGCAGGCGCGAATATGATAGATTACGGGCCTGCGACCATCGTATCAATTGCCGGCCATGCGGGCTGGTGCTGCCCCGGTACACGACGTACCGCGGCACCCAGGCATGGTTGTGGCAGCCGCCGAGTGGAGGGGCTCACACCCTATGAGCGACAACACCTCAAAACGCGTGCCAAGCGGCGCGAAGTTCCGCACCGAGCATGGCTTTGCCGCCATCAAGGACGGCATGAAGCAGCGCGACCAGGCCGAGGAGCGCCCCGAACCGGGACGCAAGCCGCAATGGTTGCGCGCCCAGATTCCCGGCGGCGGCCGCTTCGAGGCGGTGAAGCGCAATGTCAACGAGCATCGCCTGAGCACCGTGTGCGCCGAGTCGCACTGCCCCAACATGGGCGAGTGCTGGAGCAACGGCACCGCCACCATCATGCTGATGGGCTCGGTGTGCACCCGCGCCTGCCGCTTCTGTGCCGTCGATACCGGCAACCCCCGTGGTTGGCTGGATAGCGAGGAACCGGCCAACACCGCCAAGTCGGTGGAGCTGATGGGGCTGCGCTACGTGGTACTGACCTCGGTCGACCGCGACGACCTGACAGACGGCGGCGCTGCCCACTATGCCGAGTGCGTCCGGGCGATCAAGACCAATACGCCGGCGGTGGTGGTCGAGGCGCTGACGCCCGACTTCGACGGTGACCCTGCCGCCATCGAGCGAGTGGTCGATTCCGGCCTCGAGGTGTTCGCCCAGAACGTCGAAACCGTGGAGCGGCTCACACACTATGTGCGAGACCCACGGGCCGGCTATCGCAAGACTCTCGACGTGCTGGCCCATGCCAAGCGCTATCGCCCCGATGTGCTGACCAAGACCAGCCTGATGCTGGGACTCGGAGAGACGGACGAAGAAATACTCGCAACCTTCGACGACCTGCGCGCCATCGATGTGGATATCGTCACCCTCGGCCAGTATCTGCGTCCCACCCGCAACCACCTGCCGGTCGAGCGCTGGGTCACGCCGGACGAGTTCGAACGCTATCGCCGGCTCGGCCTGGAGAAAGGTTTCATGGAGGTGGCTTCCGGCCCCTTGGTGCGCTCCAGCTACCGTGCCGATCGGGTATTCGAGAAGAACAATCTGGGACTGGCCGCACCGGCCAAAGTGCCGGGTCAGGCACCCGACCCCGATCGCATTCAGGCGGTCAATGTCGGCTGAAACACGCCGCAACCGGATAGCCCAACATGACAAAGGCGACCTTATTCGGTCGCCTTCGTCGTCGCTGCCTGGTAGCTACGTATTACGGCGGCATTTCAATCGACGCCGGCAGTAGCCGGCCACCCAGACAGTTCCTCTGCATCGACCCGCATCAGGCTGCGCCCCAGCTGGTGTGCCAGGCACTCGGCCAACCGCACGCCGACCCGTTGGGTGGAGGGCGGCTCGGGGATCAGGTCGGCCAGGCGGGTCATGGCCATGCCGGCATAGCCGCAGGGGTTGATGCGCTGGAACGGCGCCAGGTCGGCCTCGACGTTCAGCGCCACGCCATGATAGCTCGCACCACGCCGGATACGCAGGCCCAGCGAGGCGATCTTGGCCTCGCCGACGTAGACCCCAGGCGCGTCCGGGCGCGCCCGTGCCACGACACCCTGTTCGGCCAGCACGGCAATGACGGCATTCTCGAGCGCCGAGACGAGTTCGCGCACGCCGAGCCGTGCCCGACGTACGTCGAGCAGCGGATAGAGCACCACCTGACCCGGGCCGTGGTAGGTCACCTGCCCGCCACGATCCGTCTGCACCACCGGAATATCGCCCGGCATCAGCAGATGCTCGGGCTTACCCGCCTGGCCCTGGGTGAAAACCGGTTCATGCTCCACCAGCCAGAACTGATCCGGCGTCGCTTCGCCGCGGTTGTCAGTAAGCTCGCGCATGGCCTGCCACACTGGCAGATAGGGGCGCCGCCCCAAGTCCAGCAGAGCGATTGGTGAGGCACGGCCATCCTCGGTCATTCACACCACCATGTGCACGCGGCCGGTAGCCTTGAGATCGGCGAAAAGCGCCTTGAGCTGGGCCTCGCCGGTGGCGCGCAGAGTCAGTCTCACCGACAGGAAGCGAGCATTGCGACTCTCCACCACTTCGATGCTTGACGCATCGAAGCTGGCGTCATGACGCAGCACCACCTGACACACGCTAGCAGTGAAATCCTCGGCAGCGTCCCCCACCACCTTGATCGGGTAATCGCAGGGGAAGGTGATCGTCGGTGCAGCGACATTTGCTGCCGCTGGCTGACGCAAATCACGCAGTTTGTTGTCTGTCATGGCTCTAAGGTCTCGAAGACAATTTCCGAGCATTTTACTCAACTATTTCCCGTCGACCAAGCCGTCCCTAGAGCCAGCCGCTGAGCAGGTTGCTGAAGAAGCGCCGTACCTGGTCGAAAAGTCGCTTGAACAGTCCGCCCTCCTCGATCGACTCGAGAGCCACCAGCTCCTGTTCGCCCACGACCTCCTCGCCGAGACGCACCTCGAGGGTCCCGACTCGATCGCCGAGACTGATCGGTGCGGTGAGGTCCGGACGTATGTCCAGGCGAGCGCTTAGTTCATGGTTACGCGAGCGCGGCAGTGTCATGGCGACATCGCTGTCGACGCCAACGCGCAGCTCATCCTTCTCGCCCCCCCAGATTCGCGGCGTATTCAATACCGCCCCCTGTTCATAGAGCTTGAGGGTCTCGAAGTAGCGAAATCCGTAGCTGAGCAGCTTCTGGGTCTCCTGTGCACGGGCCTCCTCGGAGCTGGTGCCCATCACTACCGCGATCAGGCGCATGTCATCGCGTACGGCCGAAGCCACCAGACAATATCCGGCCTCTTCGGTATGGCCCGTCTTCAGTCCATCCACCGTCGGGTCGCGCCACAGCAACCGATTGCGATTGGGCTGACGAATATCGTTGTAGGTGAAGTACTTCTCGGCGTAGATGGCGTAATGCTCGGGATAGTCGTCGATGATGTACTGGGACAGCAGCGCCAGATCGCGAGCCGAGGAGTAGTGCTCGGGGTGAGGAAGCCCCGTGGCATTGACGAAATGGGTGTTGCTCAGGCCAAGCCGCGACGCGTGCTGATTCATCATGTCGGCGAAGGGCGCCTCGCCACCAGCCAGGTGTTCTGCTACGGCGATGCTGGCATCGTTGCCGGACTGAATGATGATTCCGTACAGCAGGTCACGGATCGAGACGTCGGTATTGACTTCGATGAACATCTTGGAGCCGCCCGTACGCCAGGCGTTCTCGCTGATACGCACGCTATCGTCCATGCTGATGTTACCGCGATTCAGCTCGCGCTCGACCAGATAAGCGGTCATCAACTTGGTCAGGCTCGCCGGCGGCAGGCGCTCGTCGGCGTTGTGCTCCGCCAGTACCCTGCCGCTATCGGCATCCATCAATATCCACGACTTGGCCGCAACCTGCGGTGGTGCGGGTATCAAGGTTTGAGGTTGTGGTGTCGGCACCGTCTGGGCCAGGACCTGGGAAACGACCAATAGCAGGCTCAGCAGCGTCAACGGCAGGAGCCGTGAGCGGAAACGGGAAAGCAGTACTCGCATGGGCATGGATCTCATTGCTGCGTCGAGAAGTATCAAGGGAAAGTGCGCCAATCAATTGGCGCCGTTGACGATAAAGGCCTGGTCGAAGCCGGCACGTCTCAGTTCATCGCGAACGGGCTCGACCTGCCCGGCATGGGCCAGAGGACCCACCTGGACCCGGTACATACCGGTGCCATCCGCGACACGCACCGGATGCGACAATTCACGCTCGAGACGAGCCTTGAGCGCCTGGGCATTGTCGGCCGAGCCCAGCGCTGCGATCTGCAGATAGATCGGCACCGAGCCGCCTGCCTCGTCGGGTTTGTCGCCAGCAGCGGTCTCCGAGACCGTATCGGTACTCGCCGTCGTCGCTGCCGTGTCGCTGCGTGGCGTCGTAACGCTCTCCGGTCGGGCTGGAGCCGCTGCTGATCGGTTCGCTTCACCGCCGCCATTTTCAGCCAGCCAGACAACAGGATCGATGGCCTCGACCTTCACCCGGCCGGTGCCACGGTCAAGGATATCGAGTCTTGCCGCAGCGGCATAGGAAAGGTCGATTTCGCGATCGCTGTGAAAGGGGCCACGATCGTTGACACGCACGATCACCGAACGGCCATTGTCGAGACTCGTGACCCGGGCGTAGGTCGGCAACGGCAGTGAGCGGTGCGCCGCGCTCATCTTGTACATGTCATAGATCTCGCCGTTGGACGTGGCATAACCGTGGAACTTCTCGCCATACCACGATGCCGTGCCCTGCCGCGCATAGCCGCGGGCATCCGGGAGCACACGATAGGTCTTGCCCCACACCTCGTAGACCGGACGGTTGCCTCCTCGCGAGGGCGCTTCGACACGCGGTACGGCATCGGGAATCTGGCTCACGTCCGGCGGGTCCTCCGGGTAGGCATCGCCACTCATGGCGTAGCGCTCCCCTTCCGCCGACGTTGCGGCGGGCCCCTGCGACACGCCGCTGCGCTGCGCCGGGGCGTTCGAACCGCTGCCGGCACAGCCAGCCACCAGCGTCGTCACGATCAATGCCGCCCACACCTTTCTCACAGCGACTCCTCCTGCTCGGCGGCTACGGACGCGGACAGCGGAAAGGGCTCGAGGGCGCGCTGATCCGCTATCGCTTCGGCCAGCTCGGTCACGGCCATGGCATACAAATGACTATGGTTGTAGCGGGTAATGACATAGAAATTCTCGTACCCCAGGCGATAACGCCAGGCCGTATCGTCAGCTTCCAACGCCAGCGGAATGACCGTCGTCGCGGCGTCGAGTTCTGCTCGAGGCACGATGCCGGCCTGCTCCAACTCGCTCAGGTCGAGGTAAGGCCGTTGGGTGCGGTTGAACTCGACCGCCTCGGGAGGCATATCGGGCCCCTCGGCTTCGGCATAGATGGGTTCGTCGCGACGCCAGCCATGCTCAGCGAAATAGTTGCCCACACTGCCGATGGCATCGACCGGGTTGGTCCACAGGTCACGCTGGCCGTCGCCATCGAAATCCACCGCGTAGGCGCGGTAGCTGGTGGGAATGAACTGGGGGTAGCCCATAGCGCCGGCATAAGAGCCCATGAGGCTAGCGGGGTCGACACCCTGTTCGTGGCTGATCTCGAGGAAAGCGGCCAGTTCGCCGCGAAAGAAATTGCCGCGAGCCGGGTGATGGAAGGCCAGCGTGGCCAGGGAATCGAGTACGCGATGACGTCCGGTGAAGCGGCCGTAGCTGGTTTCGACGCCGATGATGGCGGCAATGATTTCCGGCGGCACGCCGTACTCTGCTCGGGCGCGGGAAAAGGCGTCGTCATGAGCCTCGATGAAGGCGACACCACGGGCGATTCGTTCCGGCTGAAGGAAGATCTCGCGGTATTCGTCCCAGCGTAGCCGACGCTCTGCCGCGCCTGCCATGGCATCGAGCACGCCCTGCTGGAAGACGGCATCCTGCAGTGCCGCCTCCAACCAGTCGCGCTCGATACCGCGCTCAGTGAGCTCGCTGACCAGCCCCCTCGCCCCCTCGTGCTGCGCAGGGGCAAAATCCGCGGCATGCAAGGCCGGCGCCAGCATCCATAGCGTCGTGGCCACCAGCACACCGCCAGCCCCTTTCCACTTTCTCGATGGCTTCATGCTTGCGCCACTCCCTGATCGGGGCCACATCGTCCGGGCTCGCACACTCTGCACCCAGCCATTATCGCGGCAGCAGGCGGCGATGCCCATGAATGGACATGAGAATACCGAATCCCGCCATCAAGGTCACGCTGGAGGTCCCACCGTAACTGACCAGCGGAAGAGGCACCCCGACCACGGGTAGAATTCCGCTGACCATGCCCACGTTGACGAAGATGTAGATGAAGAAGGTGAGAATGATACTGCCACCCAGTAAGCGCCCGAAGGTATCGTGCGCGGCGGTGGCAAGCCACAGTCCGCGGACCACGATCAAAAGATAGAGCAGCAGTATGAGCAGCATACCCACCAGACCGAACTCTTCGCCTAGCACTGCCACGATGAAGTCGGTGTGCCGCTCGGGCAGGAACTCGAGCTGGGACTGGGTCCCCTGCAACCACCCCTTGCCCCACAGTCCACCGCTACCGATGGCCGTGGTCGATTGAATGATGTTCCAACCGGCTCCGAGAGGGTCGCTTTCGGGATTGAGAAAGGTCAATACCCGCTGGCGCTGGTAGTTGTGCAGATTGATCCACAGCAGCGGCAGCGCCGCCGCCGCCGCGACGCAGAGCAGACCGATAAAGCGCCACGAGAGCCCCGCCATCAACACGACGAAGATCCCGGCACACCCCACCAGCAGCGAGGTGCCCAGGTCCGGCTGCTTGGCGATCAGCACGATGGGCACGCCGAGTATCACCGCACAGACCAACAGGTCCTTCCAGCGCGGGGGCAGTGCGCGCCGGCCCAGCCATGCCGCCAGCATCAGAGGCATGGCCAACTTCATCAGCTCGGAGGGCTGGAAGCGGATCACACCGGGGATTTCCAGCCAGCGCTGCGCCCCCATGCCCATATCCCCCACCAGCTCGACGGCCACCAGCATCAGCAGGCCGCCGCCGTAGACCAGCGGTGCCCAGCGCAACAATGTACCAGGCGGCAGTTGTGCCAATACCAGCATCACCACGACCGCGACCAGAAAGCGCGTTCCCTGCGCCATGACCACTTCGATGCGCTGACCGCTGGCACTGTAGAGAACCCCCAGCCCAGCGACCAGCAGTACCAGCAGCAGCAGCAGCAGCCAGGGGTCGAGGTGCGTCCGTTCCCAGATGCTCTTGCGCCGCGAAATACCACTTTCCGGAGCCCGCACCGGCCGGGCCCGCAGCCCCCGTGTCAATCCCATCAACGTCATCTGTCAGTTCCCCGCCACGCTGCCGGTGTCGTTTTCCATCACCTCACGCACCTCCTCGACGTCCGGGGCCTCCTCTTCCAGTAACCAGGCGTCGGTCATGGCCCGTGCCAGGTGTGCAGCATGAGTACTTCCCCCGCCGGCATTCTCCACGATCACGGCAACGGCGATCTGCGGATTCTCCAGCGGGGCAAAGGCCATGAACAGCGCATGGTCGCGTAGTCGCTCCGCCAGCTCTTCGGCGTTGTAGCGCTGGTCCTGCCCCAGCGAAAAGACCTGGGCGGTGCCGGACTTGCCACCCATCCTGTATTCGAGATCCACACCGGTGCGCCTGGCCGTTCCCTCTTGCCCGCTGAGAACCTTCTCCATGCCGGTGAAGATTCGGTCCCACCAGCCTTCATTGCTGATCACGATATCGTCGGGGGTGTCCGGTAGCTCCGTCGGCACCTCATCGTCACCGATCCGCCTCGCCAGACGCGGCCTCACCCATTGGCCGCGATTGGCGAGCACCGCGGTGGCCGTTGCCAGTTGCAGCGGAGTGACCTGCCAATAGCCCTGGCCGATGCCGACCGAGAGCGTTTCCCCGGGGTACCAGGGCTGGTTGAAGCGAGCCCGCTTCCAATCCCGCGACGGCATCAGCGCACTGCTCTCTCCGAAAACGTCATGGCCGACGCGCTGGCCGAAGCCAAAGGCGCTCATCTGCTCGTGCAGGCGGTCGATGCCCAGCTCATGCGCCAGCGAGTAATAGTAGGTGTTGTTGGAGACGGCAATGGCGCGCTCCATGTCGACGCGCCCATGTCCCCAGCGCAACCAGTTGCGGTAGCGACGGCTGTCATTGGGCAACTGGTAGAACCCCGGGTCGTTGATGGTCTTCTCCGGGGTGATGACCCCCTCGGCCAGACCGGCCAGCGCCAGGAATGGCTTGATCGTCGAGCCTGGCGGATACTGGCCGCGAATGGCTCGGTTGAACAGCGGCAGGTCGATATCCTCCTGCAGCGCGCGGTAGGAGGCGAAATCGATCCCGGTGACGAACTGGTTGCTGTCGAACCCGGGCGCCGACACCATGGCCAGGATCTCGCCGGTTTGGGGGGCGATGGCGACGATCGAACCGCGGCGGTTGTCGAGCAGCTCGTAGGCCAGCAGCTGCAACTCCTTGTCCAACGTCAACGTCAGGTTCTGCCCCGGGACCGGGTCGGTACGGCCCAGTTCGCGCAGCACCCTGCCACGGGCATTGGTCTCCACTTGACGCAGCCCGGCCTGACCGTGAAGCACGTCCTCGTAGAAGCGCTCCACCCCGGTCTTGCCGATGAAATGGGTACCGGCGTAACGCCCGGGATCGAGCTCCTTGAGTTCGTCGGCGTTGATGCGACCGACATAGCCCAGGGCATGCGCCATGACTTGGGCATCGGGGTAGTAGCGCAGTAGCTGGGCCTCGACCTCGACCCCGGGGAGGCGATGCCGGTTGACTGCCAGCCGGGCGATCTGCGCCTCGTCGAGATCGCTCATCAGCAGGGCTGGCTGGAACGGCCGCTGACGTTGACGTGCGCGAATGCGAAAGCCCTCGGCCTCTTCGGGGGTCAGCGCCAGCAACTCCTCCAGCCGATCGAGGGTAGCATCGAGATCCTCGACCCGTTCGCGCGTCAGGGTCAGGTTATAGGTGGGGCGATTCTCGGCCAGCAGTATGCCGTTGCGGTCGTAGATCAATCCACGAGTGGGCGGTAGCGGCTCCACCCTTACGCGATTCTTCTCGGAACGGGTACTGTAGACCTCGTGCTGGACCACCTGCAGATACACCAGCCGCCCCATCAACAATCCCGTCAAGAGCAGGATCGTCAATACGGCAAGAAACGCCCGCACACGAAAGATGCGTAGCTCTTGTTCGGGGTTCTTCAAAGTGTCACGGCGGTCGCGCATGCCGAAAATTGTCTCGACTCAGGTTGTCGTAAAGCCGCCGTTCAGCGGTGGTAGGGGTGCCCTACCATCAGGGTCCAGGCGCGGTAGAGCTGTTCGGCCAAAATCACCCTGACCAGCGGATGGGGAAGGGTCAGCGGTGACAGCGACCAGCGTCGGTCGGCCGCCGCCGAAAGTTCCGGGGCCAACCCGTCCGGCCCACCGACCAGTAACACCACATCGCGTCCCTCATGGCGCCAGGTTTCGGCTTCCCGGGCCAATTGCTCGGTGCTCCAGCTCTTTCCATCGACCTCGAGCGCGACCGTGAGTTCATCACCACGCAGCCGCTCGCGAATACGCTTGGCTTCGAGCGCCACGGCTCTGGCCGTGTCGGCGTTCTTGCCACGCTGACCGGGAGCGATCTCCTCGACCTCCATTGCAAAATCGCGAGGCAGACGCTTGCGATACTCCTCGACACCTTCGGTGACCCAGCCAGGCATGCGTGTGCCGACCGCCAGCAGGCGGATCCTCATGCGCCACCGTGTTCCTGCTGCTGCTCCGAGTCGCTCGGCAAATCGGCCCACAGCCGTTCCAGGTCGTACAACTGGCGGGTCTCGGGGAGCATGACATGGACGACCAGATCGCCCAGGTCAACCAGGACCCAGTCGGACCCGGCCTGCCCCTCCACTCCCAGCGGCTGGACACCGTTGGCCTTGGCCTGATGGACCACGTGCTCTGCAAGCGCAGCAACGTGACGCGTGGAAGTACCGCTGGCCACGATCATCAGGTCGGTAACGCTGGTCAGCCGGGATACGTCCAGCTGCGCAACGTCCTTGGCCTTCAGGTCATCCAACGCCTCTACCACCAGAGTCTTGAGCGAATCGTTCTGCATAGCCCCTCATCAACGGGAAGTCTTGGTCGCCGCCATTGTAGCGTCTTGGGAAGCCGCTGGCAGCGCTCAACGACGTCGATAAAGCAAGTTGTCGAGAATTCTCCCTTCAACGGCCTCTGGCAGCAGAAAGCGGACGCTCCTATTCGACGCGAGGCGCCGACGAATCTCGGTCGCCGAGATCGACAAGCGTGTAGGCAACGCAAGGCGCAACAGGCCGCCCGCGGGGCGCCGCATCAATGCGCCGGGGCTAAAGACTTCTCGCCCCTCGATCAGCTCGGCCAAGGCAGTCGTCAACGGCGCTTCGCAGCCGGGACGATCTATCACCACCAAGTGGGCCAACTCGAAGAGGCGCTGCGGTGAGTGCCAGTCTGCCAGGCGCAGGAAGGCGTCATGGCCCAGCGCCATGACGAGTCTTGCCTGATCGCCATATTCGCGGCGCAGGCTGGCCAGGGTATCGGCGCTGTACGATGGCCCGTCGCGCTCGAGCTCCCGGGGGTCGGCGACCAGCCCCGGCGTGTCGCCGATACCCAGTTGCAGCAGCGTCAGGCGTTCCTCGGGCGTAACCTGGGGCGTGTCACGTAGGGGCGGCACCTTGGCCGGCACCATGTGCACCCGATCCAGTTGCAGGACTTCGAGCAGCTCCAAGGCGCTACGCAGGTGCCCCAGGTGCACGGGATCGAAGGTACCCCCCAGCATGGCCACTCGCGGCGGTTCCAGAGGAACCGCGGCACGTTGGGCAGGTAGCGTACTGGTCTGGTGCGAAGTCACCGGCGAACCTGGCCGTCGCCCAGCACCACGTACTTGCGCGTGGTCAGGCCCTCGAGCCCCACCGGCCCGCGGGCGTGCAACTTATCGGTGGAAATGCCGATTTCGGCCCCCAGGCCGTACTCGAAGCCGTCGGCGAAACGGGTCGAGGCATTGACGATCACCGAACTGGAATCGACCTCGGCCATGAAGCGACGCGCCAGTCCGTAATCTTCCGTGACGATGGCATCGGTGTGGTGCGAGCCGTAGCGCTCGATATGCTCGATGGCGGCATCGATACCGTCGACTACGCGAACCGCCAGGATCGGCGCTAGATATTCGGCATGCCAATCATCCTCGCCCGCGGCGGCCATACCAGGCAGAATCGCCCGGGTGCGATCGCAGCCGCGCAGCTCGACGCCGTGCTCGGCATAGGCGTCGGCCAACTGCGGCAACAACGCTGCGGCGACGGGCGCATCGATGAGCAGCGTCTCCATGGTATTGCAGGTGCCGTAGCGTTGCGTCTTGGCATTGACGGCTATCGCCAAGGCCTTCTCGGGATCCGCCGTGGCGTCGACATAGACATGGCATACCCCGTCCAGGTGCTTGATCACCGGCACCCGCGCTTCGCGCGAGATACGCTCGATCAGCGACTTGCCACCGCGGGGAATGATGACGTCGACATATTCCGGCATGGCGATCAGTTGCCCTACCGCCGCACGGTCGGTGGTAGCCACCACCTGTACGGCATCCTCCGGCAAACCGGCCACACGCAGCCCCTCGCGTATGCAGACGGCAATCGCGGCATTGGAGTCGCACGCCTCGGAGCCTCCACGCAGAATGCTGGCGTTGCCTGATTTCAGGCACAGGCTGGCGGCCTCCAGGGTCACGTTAGGCCTTGACTCGTAAATGATTCCAATCACGCCGAGCGGTACTCGCATCTGACCCACCTGAATACCGCTGGGGCGAAAGCGCAATCCTTCGATCTCTCCGACGGGGTCGGGCAGTGCCGCCACCTGCTGCAACCCCTCCACCATGGCGTCGAGCCGGCCCTCATCCAGTGCCAGGCGATCCAGCAGCGCAGGCTCCAGACCGTTGTCACGCCCACGTGCGATGTCCGCGGCGTTGGCAGCCAGCACGTCGCTGCGGCGATGCTGGAGCTGCTCGGCCATGGCCAGCAGGGCGCGGTTCTTGTCGCCCGTGACGGCACGGCGCATGTGGGTGGCAGCAATACGTGCCGCCTGGCCAAGGCGAGTCATGTAGGCGGTGACATCACCGATAGCGGCTTCGGTACGTTCGGTTTGGGAGGCGTGAGCGGACATGCTGAACGAAGTTCTCCTGGCAGAGCGCCACATGGCGCTGCGGGCGTTATACTGGCGCGACTCCACGTCGACCTCCATAGTAAGGCACCATGCAGAGCAAGTACAAAGTCGGGCTGATGCGCCTGAACCTGTGGGCCGCAGCGCTACTGTTGATCCTGCTGGCGTACCTGTCGGAACGGCTGTCCAGCGCCTTGTTGCTGGTCCTGGCCAGCGTCTGGCTGATGGTGACCGCCAGCCTGCTCGAAATGAGCCACCGGCGTCCCGCCACCGTGCCCTGGCAGCTGCTGCCCAGCCTGCTGCTGGCCGGCCTGCTCGCCGCCGATCCGGAACGGCACGCGCTGTGGCTGTGGGTCTGGCCCGCCCTGCTGATGCTGCCACAGCCCGGCTGGGTGCTGACCCTTACCTGTACGCTGGCGGTACTGACATGGTGGATGCTGGCGGATTTGCTGGGGATCGAGCAGACGCTGTTCTCCGGTCTGGTACTGCTGCCACTGATGCTGCTTGGGCTGGCGCGTAACCGTCACTTGTTGCCGACACGCTCCACCGCACGACAACGTATGCGCCTGGTGCCGGGGCTCCCCTTGTGGAGCGGCCAGCAGCTTTCCACCGACTTGCGTCGTGAGCGCGCACGCTGCAGGCGCGAAGGGGTGCACGCCGAACTGATGCTGCTACGCACTTCGCGACGCCAGCTCTGGCCGCTGGCCCAGGACCTGTGCCGCCTGACTCACGAATTCGAGAACTGCTACCGCCTCGATCACCGCACCCTGGCCACGCTATTGCTCAGCCGGGACGGCAAACAGGCGAGCGAACGGCGCCATGCGCTACTCAAGGGGCTACGCCCCAGCGCCAAGGTCCGCTTCGCCCCGTTGAGCGACCTGGGTACGCTGGAGGAAGCGGTGCAGCGTTTCGAGCGCCAGCGCGAAGACCTCCAGATCGAGACGGAGAGCTCTCATGGCTGACGACAACCGCACCCATATGACACGTATCGTCGTTGCCTATGCCATTGCCACTCTCTTGCTGGGCGGCTATTCGATCTGGCGTTATCTCATGGGCGATTACAATCGCATCCTGCTGCCGGCATCGCTTGCCCTGGTCATGCTGGTGGCCTGCCTGATGTGCATCGCCAGCGCCAGCCAGGCCCGGCTGTCAGCCTATCTGGCATTGATAGCCGGCTATCTGATGCTGGCCCTGGAACTGCCACAGCTGGACGAGGCGGGAATCATGTGGCTAGGGTTCGCCCCCTTGCTCACGGTGCTGCTGCTGCCCCTTGCCTCCGCCATGCTGCTCAACCTTCTGCTGGCTCCGGTCTGGCTCCTGCTCAGCGACACGCAGTTGGATGTTCACCTGGCATTGAGTTATGTCGCCATGGCACTGGTGGCAGCTCTGGTACCCTGGGAGCAGCGCCGCCAGCAGGCGCTACTGGATGCCACCAACCCCCGCGACCCTCATTGTAACGCCCTGGCTCGCGAGGCCATGCATGAGCTGTTGGCCAGTGAATACAAGCGCACCCAGTTCCTCGGCCAGCCCTTTGCCGTACTTACGCTTCACTTGCCTCAGTTGGAGATGGCCAGCGAGCAGTTCGGCAACCGGGCGCGTCAGGCTCTGCTCGATGCGCTTTGTCTGGTCGTCAATCGCTTTTCGCGGCGCCACGACTTCCTCGGCCGGCAGAGCGCCTCCACTTTCTGGCTGGTACTGCCGGACACCAGCCAGAGCGGTGTCCAGATGGTGCAGCAACGCGTCGGTCAAGCACTTGAAACCACGGTACTGGTGGATACCGGGCCGCTGCAGGTGAGAATTGCCCACTGCCAGCGCCTTCCGGGGGAAAGCTGGCCGCGCTTTGAGCAGCGCCTGCTGACCATGACGCGACATCTCAGCAACAACTGAAGCGATCGCTGTGTACAGGAGCTGGTAACCAAGGAGCCGATGCTTGAGCCTGACCGAAACCCTGCTGCAACTCGCCCCTTCTCCCGAAATTTTGCTGTTCATCATGGGCGCCATCGCTTTGCTCGAGTCGCTGGCCCTGATCGGCCTGCTGCTGCCCGGCGTGGTTCTGATCACGGCAACGGCCTCGCTGGCCGGCCATCAGGACATGTCCGTGGCATCGCTACTGCTGGCAGCCTTCGGCGGTGCCATACTCGGCGACGGGCTCAGCTTTACCCTGGGCTATACCCAGCGCGAGCGGGTCACCCGAATGTGGCCGCTTTCGCGCCATCCAGAGTGGCTGGCTCGAGGCGCACGCTTCTTTCAGCGCTACGGTAGCCTGTCGGTGTTCTTCGGGCGTTTCGTCGGCCCGGTTCGCCCCATCATTCCGCTGATCGCCGGCATGCTGCACATGTCTCCGCGGGCCTTCCTGTGGGCCAACCTGGCCTCGGCGGCCCTGTGGGCGCCGGCCTATGTGCTGCCCGGGTATCTGCTCGGGCAGACCTGGCAGCAGTTGCTGACGATCCCGGCGGGGCTGGAGGCGTTGCTGATCACACTGGCCGTGATCGTCGTGGTGATGGTAGTAGCCTTCTCGTGGCTGCGTCATCAGGTGAGCCGTTCCGGACGCATTTACCGAATGCTGGCGCGCGGTGCAAGGCGCCATCCCCTGCTGCGCCGGACCTGGCTGAAACGTAGCTGGCAGGGCGAGATACCGCTGGCCAGCTGGCTGCTGCTGATCTTCTCGCTCGGTGGGCTTTCAGGCCTGACCATTGCGGTCATTCGCCAGCGCGGCCCCTTCCCCATCGACCTACAGGTGTACGCTTTCTTCGACGCCCTGGTGGTACCGATGCTGCCCGAAGCGGGTCAATTGCTGGCACGCGTCGGCGATATCGTCGGCATTCTGGCCCTGGTACTGCCCTGGGGCGCCTGGCTGCTGGCCCGCCGACACCTGGCCGCCCTGGCCCATGTCGGCGCCGGGCTCGGCGGTATCGCCGTGCTGAATATTCTGGGCAAAGCGCTGATCGGCCGTCCACGCCCGGATACGCCCGACTACCTGACCGGCTCGTTGGCCTACCCCAGCGCCCACGCCTCGTCCGCCGTGGTGCTGTATGGCCTGGCTGCCGCCTTCATCGCCCAGGAGCTGCCACCACAGCGACGCTTCTGGGCTTACTGGCTGGCCATTGCCCTGACCTTGCCCATGGCGCTGTCGCGCCTGGTCATCGGCGTGCACTGGCTGACCGATCTGATCGGCGGCGGCCTGCTGGGGCTGGTGGTCTGCGCGCTGGTGCGGCTGGCCTGGCAGCGCAAGCCTCACGCTCCGCTCTCACCCTGTCCGTGGCCCTGGCTGACAGTCGCCTCGCTGGTATTGCTCAGCGCCCGGGTGGCGCTGCTGCCGGCCGTGTGACGAGCGCCGCCGCGGATCTCAGCCAAACGCCAGCCAGAGGCCGACGCCAACCATCAGCGTGCCGGCAATGCGATTGAGCAGCCTTATGTTGCCGCTCTCGCCAAGCACGCGCCTCAGGCCGCGGCCGCCAGCGGCATACAGCAACAGACTCAGGAACTCGATGGTGAGGATCACTGCAATCAGCGCGCTCAGCTGGCCTACCAGCGGGCGCGAGGCGTCGAGGAAGGGTGGCAACAGGGCGACGAAGAAAGCCCAGCCCTTTGGATTGGCCACCGCGGTGACGAAGCCTTGCAGTGCCAGCTGGCCACGCGTGGCCGGCGCCAGCTCGATGCTCTCGAGCGGAATGGCCATGCGACCGCGCGAGCGCCACATCATCACTCCCAGATAACAGAGGTAAGCGCCGCCGACCCACTTGAACACGGCAAAGAGCCCGGGCTGACGCAGCATCAGGGTAGCCACGCCGGCGCCGGCCGCGGCCGCCACCAGGCCGACGCCGACGAGCTCGCCGCTCATCATCCACAACGTGCGTTTCACTCCCTGGGTCATGCCCAGCACCATCGACAGGGTCATGCACATGCCCGGCGTCAGCGAGACGAACAGAAAGGTCGGCACGAACACCGTCAGCAGCGATAGCTTGATCATGAGAAGGGTCTCAGGTCTCGTCCTTGTGCACCCAGCCTGCCAGGATTCGATGACACTCGGGTGGCGTCAGTGCGGGTGCGACGCTCACTCCCCCCAGCGCGGCAGCAAGCGATGCTCGATACCAAGCTGGTTGAGGATCCGAGCCACGATGAAGTCGACCAGGTCGTCGACCGTCGCTGGTCGGTGATAGAAACCAGGTGCCGCCGGCAGGATCACCGCCCCCATGCGGGTCAGGCTCAGCATGTGCTCGAGATGAATCGCCGACAGCGGCGTCTCGCGCGGCACCAGGATCAGTTGACGGCGCTCCTTGAGCGCCACGTCGGCGGCGCGCTCGATCAGGTTGTTGCTGGCGCCGGTAGCCACTGCCGAGAGCGTGCCGGTGGAACAGGGGCAGATCACCATCGCAGAAGGCGCGCCTGAGCCCGACGCCACCGGCGCCATCCAGTCCTCGCGTCCGAAGCAACGAATCTGACCCTCGGCGGCCCCGCTGCGCTCGATGAGCGCCTGGGCCATCCGCTCGGGTCTCGCCGGCAAGGTAACGTCGGTTTCGGTCTCGATGACCAGGTGGGCGGCCTTGGAGATCATCACCCACACCTCGTGGCCGGCCGCCACCAGCGCCTCGACCAGGCGCAGGCCGTACTGGGCGCCCGAAGCTCCGGTGATCGCCACCGTGACCGGTCGGCGCAGCGCCTGCTCAGCCATGGGCCACCTCGAGCGCTGCGAGCAGTTTCTCGTGAATGCCGCCGAAGCTGCCGTTGGACATCACCACGATCCGATCGAGTGGGCGCGCCTCGGCCACCAGCGCCGTTACCAGGACGTCGATATCCTCCTCGATCCGTGCCGGCACGGGACTGGCCTCCACCACCGGAGCCAGCGACCAGTCGAGACCCGGCGGCTGGTACCAGAAAGCCAGGTCGGCGGCGGCGACGCTCGCCGCCAGGCGCGCGCGCATGGTACCCAGGCGCATGGTATTGGAACGTGGCTCGATCACCGCCAGCAGGCGTCCGCGCGGCGTGGCGGCACGCAACCCTTCGAGGGTGGCAGCGAAAGCCGTGGGGTGATGGGCGAAATCGTCGATGATCTGAATCCCGGCGACCTCACCGCGCACCTCCTGACGTCGACGCGGCGTCTCGAAGCGAGACAGCGCGGCGCAGCCTCGCGCCAGATCGACGCCGCAGGCGTGGGCTGCAGCCAGTGCCGCCAAGGCATTACGTGCGTTGTGGGTGCCGGTCAGCGACCAGTCGACCACGGCGTCCTCGTTCACCTCCCCCTGCTGGTGCACCACCCGGAAGCGCGAGGCGTCATCGCGCTCCAGCACCAGCCGCCAGGGGCTCGCGGCACCATCGCCGAAACGCTCCACCGGCGTCCAGCAGCCCATGCCCAGCACGCGGTCGAGTGCTGGCTCGCCATCGGCAACCAGCAGCCGGCCGCGACCCGGGACGGTACGCACCAGATGGTGAAACTGACGCTCGATAGCGGCCAGATCGGCAAAAATGTCGGCGTGGTCGAACTCCAGGTTACCGAGGATAGCGATTTCCGGGCGGTAATGGACGAACTTGGAGCGCTTGTCGAAGAAGGCGGTATCGTACTCGTCGGCCTCGACCACGAAGGGAGATCCCGCAGCGCCGAGGCGGGCCGACACACCGAAGTTGCGCGGCACACCGCCGATCAAGAAACCCGGCTCGAGCCCGGCCGACTCCAACAACCAGGCGGCCAGGCTCGCCGTGGTGGTCTTGCCATGGGTACCGGCCACGGCGATGACACGACGTCCGCACAGCACATGCTCCGCCAGCCATTGCGGTCCGGAGGTGTAGGGGATGCCCTGGTCGAGCAGTGCCTCGACCTCGGGATTGCCTCGCGACAGCGCGTTGCCCACCACCACAAGATCGGGGCGCGGCGTCAGATTGGCCTCGGCATAGCCTTCATACAGGCCGATGCCGGCCTCTTCGAGCTGAGTGCTCATCGGCGGATAAACGCCCGTATCCGAACCGGTGACGGTATGCCCCAGGTCGCGCGCCAGCAGGGCCAGACTACCCATGAAGGTGCCGCAGATACCGAGAATATGAAGGTGCATGGAGTTCCGACCTTAATCACCTGGTAGAGCTGGCAGGCAGCGCCCGCCGGAAAGGAACCGGCAGACTAGCACGGCCTGATGGCCCCCCTCCAGCGGCGTGCAGGTTCGCCGCCTTTCGTCTAAAATGTTTCGCCTTGTCGTGAATGAAGCATGAAATGGACATTCCCCAGGAGCACATAAGCCCCATGGCCCAGCATAACGCCTTCTATGCCCAGTCAGGCGGTGTCACCGCCGTGATCAACGCCAGCGCCTGCGGCGTGATCGAAGCCTGCCGCCAACACTCCGACCACATCGGCAAGGTCTATGCCGGACACAACGGCATCATCGGTGCCCTGACCGAAGACCTGATCGACGTGAGCCAGGAGTCGGTCGAGGAGATTGCCGCGCTGCGCCATACGCCCGGCGGCGCCTTTGGCTCATGCCGCTACAAACTCAAGGACATCGAGAGCCATCGCGCCCAGTACGAGCGCCTGATCGAAGTCTTCAAGGCCCACGACATTCGCTACTTCTTTTACAACGGCGGCGGCGACAGTGCCGACACCTGCCTCAAGGTCTCGCAGCTCTCCGAGAAGATGGGCTATCCGCTGACTGCCATCCACGTGCCCAAGACCGTGGACAACGACCTGCCGATCACCGACAACTCGCCAGGTTTCGGCAGCGTGGCCAAGTACATCGCCACCTCCACGCTGGAGGCCTCTCTCGATATCGCCTCGATGTGCGCCACCTCGACCAAGGTGTTCGTGCTCGAGGTGATGGGCCGCCACGCCGGCTGGATCGCCGCCGCAGGCGCACTGGCCGGTGAAGGCGAAGGCCAGCCTCCTCACCTGGTGATCTTTCCCGAAGTGCCCTTCGAGCGCGGCAAGGTCATGGCCCGCGTCGAGGAGTGCGTGAAGAAGTACGGCTACTGCGTGATCGTGGTTTCCGAGGGCGCGCGCTACGAAGACGGCACCTTCCTGGCCGATTCAGGCAATACCGACGCCTTCGGCCATCGTCAACTGGGCGGCGTGGCGCCGACGCTGGCCGGCATGGTCAAGCAGGACCTCGGCTACAAGTACCACTGGGCGGTGGCCGACTACCTGCAGCGGGCGGCACGCCACCTGGCCTCGCGCACCGACGTGGAACAGGCCTATGCCGTGGGCCAGCAGGCAGTGGAACTGGCCGTTGCCGGCAAGAATGCGATGATGCCGGCCATCAAGCGGGTCAGCGAAGAGCCCTATGAATGGCGCATCGAACCCGCCCCCCTGGCCGAGGTGGCCAATCGCGAGAAGTTCATGCCGCGCGAGTACATCCGCGAAGACGGCTTCGGTATCACCGACGCTTGTCGCCGCTACCTGTCGCCGCTGATCCAGGGCGAAGACTACCCGCCCTTCGAGAATGGGTTGCCCAAGGTGGCAAGTCTCAAGCTGGCCAAGGCCGAGCGCAAGCTGCCCGAATTCAAGCTCTGAGTTGCAGCCCAGCTAACGACGAAGCCCCCGCATCGGCGGGGGCTTCGTCGTTTCGGGTAGCACTCGGCGCAACCACTTAGTTATCGCAGCAACCAGGAGAGCACCAGCAACAGCAGCAGAATCCCGGCCACGCCCTGCCAGAAGTTGGCCGGCTCGCGCAACAAGCGGCGCGGGTCGCGGCGCTGTGGCTCGCCTCTGCCATTCTGGTGCCGCAACGCATAGAGCAGTTCGGACATGCGCCGGAAGCGCAAGGAGCGCTGGGGATCAAGCGCGCGCCGCAGGGTATCGTCGAGCTGAGCGGTGATTTCGGGATTGTACAGCCTGGAGCTGCGATAGCTGAGACGCTCGAGATCGGTATGACTGCGCAAGCGATCCGGGCTCAGCTCATAGGGGAGCTCCCCGGTCAGCAGCCAGTAAACCGTCGAGGCCAGCGAATACTGGTCGCTGCGCCGGCCGACGTTATCGTCCAGCGCATATTCCGGTGCACTGTGTTCGGACAAGCCGGTCTGCCGGGCCAGTTCGCGTGAGCGTCGATGACCGTCGAGGTCGCGCATGTGGCAGGCACTGAAGTCGGTCAGTACCACTTGGCCATGGGCGTCGATCAGGACATTGTCGGGATGGATGCGCTGGTGAAGCACCTCGCGATGATGCAGGGCCTGGACCGCCTTGCCCAGTTGCGCCGCGATATCGAGTCGCTGGGCCAGGCTGGCCTGGGGGTGGCGCCGGGCCCACTCGGTCAACGTCATGCCCTCCACATAAGCCATCAGGTAGTAGAGGTAGCGCCGCGGGCGAGAGGACTCCATGACCCGAGCCAGGAACGGTGACTTGACCCGCTCCACGACCCATTGCTGGAGCAGGAAGTGCTCCAGATAGGCATTGCGATTGGACAGTTCGGGGCTCGGTGCCTTCATTACCATCTCGCGCTCGGTGCGGCTATCGCGAACCCGGTAGACACGCGACTGGGCGGTCCGCGACAGCACTTCCTGCACCTCCAGGCCGTCGATACGCTCTCCCGGGGAGAGTTCGGGCGGAATCGGCAGGTCGCCGTATATGCGGCTGGGATGATCCTGCTCGATCTCGGGCAACTGGTCGATGCGCACCAATTGGAAGCAGAACTGGTCGGCGCCGTAACCCCGCGCCTGGGCTCTTTCCCGCGCCGCCACGGCCAACCTTTCGCAGGCCGCATCGAGATCGCTGGCATCCTCACGGATCAGGCGCACGTAATCGGACGGCATCAAGGTGCCGCGCACCGCCTGGGTGGTGAAGAGGAAGATATCGCCCTGCTTGAGCGGCAGTTGGATATAGTCGATGTCGATGCTGCCATCCAGCCCCAGGGCCCGAGACGGGTAGCGATATCCGCCCAGGTCGGTCACGTGATCGCGGGTGAGCTGCTCGAACTCGGCACCGCGCAGGCGAAAGACCAGGGTATCGCCCATATGGAACAGGTGGGCGTCACGCCCGCGATAGACCATGGCGGAAAGAGAAGCGACATAGCTGCCTCCCTCGACGAAAGTGCTCTGGCTGTAGCACCAGCCGTTGAGCGCTCGCAGCACGCGAGTGGCTGACGTCTTCACGTCCCAATGATCAGGCGTGGAAAAATAATCGGCCAGAAACCCCCTCACGCTGAGATCGCCGGCCTGCTTGGCGATGGCATTGCGCGAGCTGGTATCGCTGATTACCGCACAGGCCCCCTTGGCAGCGGACTGGGCGGCCTCGCTGGGGATGCGCACCGACATGGAACTGCGATGATGCCGACGATCCGGCGCCACAAAGGCCTGCCCGACACTCAACGACAGTCGATTAGATGGCAAGACACGCTCCTTCAAGATATCGCCGCTGATCACCGCTCACTCCGCATGGCTGGCCGAACCGCCTGACGTCGGCCATCATACACGGTTGCAACAGACTCAACCTGTCAACCAAAGCCCAAGTCGACCAACGCCCCACTTCACCTATGTCGCATTGGTAATCGCCGGGCCTGGTCCGTATAATTCTTCGCATTTTGCGGTGTCTCCACATTTCGCCTAACGAAGGAAGCGACGATGAACTTCGACCACATCCCTGCCGGCAAGGATCTTCCCAACGACATCTATGTCGCTATCGAGATCCCTGCCAACCACGCTCCGATCAAGTACGAGATCGACAAGGAGATGGGCGCCCTTCTGGTTGACCGCTTCATGGCCACACCGATGTTCTACCCGGCCAACTACGGCTTCATTCCCCACACCCTGGCCGACGACGGCGACCCGCTCGACGCCCTGGTGGTCACGCCCTACCCGGTCCAGGCCGGCAGCATCATCCGCGCCCGCCCGGTCGGTATTCTCAACATGACCGACGAGGCCGGCGAGGACGCCAAGCTGGTATGCGTGCCCCATGCCAAGCTGACCACGCTCTATGACGATGTCCAGGAAGTCACCGACCTGCCCGAACTGCTGCGTCAGCAAATCGCTCATTTCTTCGAGAATTACAAGGATCTCGAAAAGGGCAAGTGGGTGAAGGTGGAGTCCTGGGAAGGTGCCGATGCCGCTTACAAGGCCATCGAGAAATCCGTGGCCGCTTACGCAAAGGATTGAGCCGGCTTCCGCCTGCCATCTCCACGGGCCGCCCTTCGGGGCGGCCCGTTCGCTTTCATGCGACACCAGGGCGCACCCGTAAGGTTCTAACGCTGCCGTCGACTGAGGTATTCTGGAACTCGGCGTTTCGCTGGTGAGTCAATCCAAGCGAGTATCATGCAGCGCTGACCATCGATCGCCTTCGCACTGCCAGAGGACACCCTGCGTTGACTAGCCGTCATCTCGCCATACGCCTGATCTGCTGTCTGCTGCTGTGGCTGCCAGTGGCTACCCATGCCCAGTGGTTCTCCTCGTCGTCCAGCGGCCAGAGCGACTTCCTGCCGGTGATGGAAGCCTTTCAGCCCAGTGCCTGGCATGACGGCGAAACTCTCTACATCGGCTTCGAAAATGCGGAAGGCTACTATCTCTATCGACACCAGCTCGGCGTCGAAAGCCGCAACGACGCGTTCGAGGTCGGCGAGCCGTCCATTCCCGAGGGTGAATTCAAGAGCGACGAGTTCCTCGGCGATGTCTACGTCTTCTATGATCGTGTGGTTTTCGAGGCGCCGCTGCAGGGCAACGCAGAGGGCCCCCTGGACATCACGGTCAGCTTTCAGGGCTGTGCCGATGCCGGGCTCTGCTACCCCCCCGAGCGGGTCGCGCTGCAGGCTCCCGCCAGTGCCATGCCGGCTGCCTTCGTCGACTGGCGGGACGCCGGCGGCAAGGACGACGGGCTCAGCGAAGACAGTGCCGGCGCAACATCCTCCGTTCTGCAGAGCGAGGACGGCCGCTTCAGCAGCCTGATCGGCGAGGCCAGCCTGCCGCTGGCCCTGGGCCTGTTCTTCCTCGCCGGGCTGGGCCTGACATTCACTCCCTGCGTGCTGCCGATGGTACCTATCCTCTCCTCGATCATCGTCGGCCAGCACCCCACACGGCCGCGCGCCTTCGTCCTCTCCTCCAGCTATGTCGCCGGCATGTCGCTCACCTACGCCCTGGTCGGCGTGCTGATGGGCCTGTTCGGTGCCGGCCTCAACCTTCAGGCGCACCTGCAGTCCGCCCCCGTGCTGATCGTCTTCGCCCTGCTCTTCGTGCTCTTCGCCCTGGCCATGTTCGGCACCTTCGACCTGCGCCTCTCGCCACGCCTGGCGGGGCACGTCGACGCCTGGCAGGCGCGTGCCCAACGCAGCGGTCCTCTCGGCCTGGCCGGTGCCGGCGCCCTGTCGGTGCTGGTGGTCTCTCCCTGCGTGTCGGCACCGCTGGCCGGCGCTCTGGTCTTCATCTCCTCCACCGGTGACGCCGTGCTGGGCGGCGCGGCACTGCTGGCGCTGGGTCTGGGCATGGGAGTGCCACTGTTGCTGGTCGGTACCTTCGGCGCCACCGCCCTGCCGCGCAGCGGCGCCTGGATGAACGGTGTCAAGATCGCCTTCGGCATCCTGCTGCTCGGCGTGGCCATCTGGCTGATCGAACGCCTGATTCCCGCATCCGTCAGCCTGTTGCTATGGGCGGCGCTGGCAATCGGCAGCGCCCTGGCGCTTGGCGCGCTTTCGCTCAACCTGACCCAGGGCTGGCCTCGGGTGCGCCAGGCCATCGGCCTGATGCTGCTGGCCTGGGGAGTCGCCCTGGTGTTCGGCGCCGCCATGGGCGGCAGCGACCCGCTGCGCCCCCTGGCCTCGCTTCCCTCGAGGTCAGGCGACACCGTCGACAGCGCAGAAATCGCAACGGTGGAGGATCTCGAGGGGCTGCGCAGCGCGCTTCGCGAAAGTTCCATCCAGGGCCAGCCCACCTTCGTGCATTTCACCGCCGACTGGTGCATCTCCTGCAAGCAGCTGGAGCGGCAGGTCTACCCGAATCCCCAGGTCGCCGAGCCGCTTGCCCGGTTTGCCCGCATCAACGTCGACGTCACCCGCACCAACGCCACTACTCGCGAACTGCTCGACCACTTCAGCCTGTTCGGCCCGCCGAGCCTGCTATTCTTCAGCGGGGAAGACGAGATCCGCGAAGCCCGCATCCAGGGTGAAGTCGGGGCCGGCGAACTCGCCAGCCACCTGCGCGGAGTACTCGACTGGTTCGAACGACAGCGAAGTTGATTCAGCCGTTTCCCAGCACAGCGGCAGCCAGCGCGAACAGTGTTCCCGACCAGCTGGACATCCCCATCGATTTTAGGCACACTCCGGCAACAACGCTTATCAAGGCCGATAGATACGGCATTATTCGCCAACTTGCCGCGATCTATCGAGAGTTGGCTTGGGTTAACAGCGCCCTGGCCCGCTGCCATTTACCCACCGGTCGAGACTCAACATGGATATCCGTAAGGTCAAGAAACTGATCGAACTGCTGGAAGAATCCAACATCAGCGAAATCGAGATTCAGGAAGGCGAGGAATCGGTGCGTATCAGCCGTCACCCCAATGGTGTCAGCTGGCCCCAAGCTCCCATGCCGCAGTATGGCGCCCCGCAGGCGGCACCCAGCCAAGCCGCCGCACCGGCACCTGCCGCCGGACCCACCGAGGAAGCCCCGGGGGCCACCTATCAGGGCCATGCCCTGACCTCGCCCATGGTCGGCACTTTCTACCGCAGTCCGGCGCCCGGTTCGAAGGCGTTCGTCGAGGTGGGCCAGAGCGTCAAGAAAGGCGAGACCGTGTGTATCGTCGAAGCCATGAAGATGATGAACCAGATCGAGGCCGACCGTGACGGCGTAATCGAGGCGATCCTGGTCGAGGACGGCGAGCCGGTCGAATTCGACCAGCCGATGCTCATCATTTCCTGATCTTTCACCGACACTGGCGGACTCCCTATGCTGGACAAGGTACTCATCGCCAACCGCGGCGAGATCGCCCTGCGAATCCTGCGCGCCTGCAAGGAGCTGGGCATCAAGACGGTCGCGGTGCACTCCAAGGCCGACCGTGAACTGATGCACGTGCGCCTGGCCGACGAGGCCGTGTGCATCGGACCGGCCCCTTCGGCACAGTCCTATCTCAACATTCCGGCGCTGATCAGCGCCGCCGAAGTCACCGACTCCAGCGCCATTCACCCCGGCTATGGCTTTCTTTCCGAGAACGCCAATTTTGCCGAGCAGGTGGAGCGCTCCGGGTTCGTGTTCATCGGACCGCGCGCCGAGACTATTCGCCTGATGGGCGACAAGGTCAGCGCCATCGAAGCCATGAAGAAGGCCGGCGTACCCACGGTCCCCGGCTCGGATGGCCCGCTGGGCGACGACGAGGGCGACAACATCACCACCGCTCGGCGCATCGGCTACCCAGTGATCATCAAGGCCGCCGCCGGCGGCGGCGGTCGCGGCATGCGCGTGGTGCATGCCGAAGGCCATCTGCTCTCGGCGATCAACGTGACCCGCACCGAGGCGCACTCGGCCTTCGGCGACGGCACGGTGTACATGGAGAAATTCCTCGAGCGGCCGCGTCACGTCGAGGTCCAGGTGCTGGCCGACGGCCAGGGCAACGCCATTCATCTCTACGATCGCGACTGTTCGCTGCAGCGTCGGCACCAGAAGGTGCTGGAAGAGGCACCCGCCCCCGGCATCGACCCGGCCGCCCGGGCCAAGGTACTCGAAGCGTGTCGTGAAGCCTGCATCGAGATCGATTATCGCGGTGCCGGTACCTTCGAGTTCCTCTACGAGGACGGGCAGTTCTTCTTCATCGAGATGAATACCCGCGTGCAGGTGGAGCACCCCGTCACTGAAATGGTCACCGGCGTGGACATCGTGCGCGAACAGCTGCGTATCGCCTCGGGTCTGCCGCTCTCGATCCGCCAGGAGGACGTCAAGGTCCTTGGCCATGCCTTCGAGTGTCGTATCAACGCCGAGGATCCTCGCACCTTCATGCCTTCGCCCGGCAAGGTCACCCTCTACCACCCACCGGGTGGGCTGGGTGTGCGCATGGATTCGCACCTCTACACCGGCTACACGGTGCCTCCCCACTACGACTCGCTGATCGGCAAGCTGATCACCTGGGGCGATAGCCGCGAGATCGCCCTGACGCGCATGCGCAACGGTCTCGACGAGCTGCTGGTGGAAGGCATCAAGACCAATACCGACCTGCACAAGGATCTGGTCCGCGATGGCCACTTCCAGCAGGGCGGCGTCAACATTCATTACCTGGAGAAGAAGCTCGGCTCCTAGGCAGCAGTGGATCCGAACATCGCTCCCGGCGGGGTGGCCACGGCCACCCCGCTTGCGTCATGCACAGGAGATTGCCATGCCCTGGCTGCAACTCAAGGCCCGCATCGCCCCGGAGCAGGCCGAACTGCTCGAGGAGCTGCTGCTGGCCGAAGGCGCCACCGCCATTACCCTGCAGGATGCCCATGACGACCCGGTTTTCGAGCCCGAGCGCGGTACCACGCCGCTATGGAACGAGACGGTACTGACCGGCCTCTATGACGACCTCGAGGGCCTCGAGGCGATGCTCGAGCGTCTGGCGGCGGCCTGGGCCGAGACCCTGCCCGAAGAGCCCTGCCCCGTCATCGAGCACGAGCTGCTCGCCGATCGCGACTGGGAGCGCGAGTGGATGGAGGACTTCCAGCCACTGCGCATGGGCCAGCGGTTGTGGATCGTTCCCAGTTGGCACCAGGCGCCCGATCCCGATGCCGTCAACTTGAACCTGGACCCGGGCCTGGCCTTCGGTACCGGCACCCATCCGACCACGGCGCTGTGCCTCGAGTGGCTCGATGCGCTGGCCTTGGCGGGTGATCTTGATGGCGTCGAGATGCTCGACGTGGGCTGCGGCTCCGGCATCCTTGCCATCGCCGCCCTCAAGCTGGGTGCGGCGCTTGCCACCGGCACCGACATCGACCCCCAGGCACTTCAGGCCAGCCGCGACAACGCCGAGCGCAACGACATTGCGGAGCACGAACTCACGCTGCGCTATCCCGAACAGCTGGATAGCGGACGTCGCTTTCCGCTGGTAGTGGCCAATATTCTGGCAGGCCCCCTGGTGGAACTGGCCCCGATGATTGCCGGCTATGTGGCTCCAGGTGGCCGGTTGGCCCTGTCGGGCATTCTCGAGCGACAGGCCGACGAGGTGCTCGACGCCTATCGTGACCAGGGACTGATCATGGATGAACCAAGCGTTCGCGAAGGCTGGGTCCGGCTCAGCGGGCGTCGACCGGCCTGAGCCGCGGTGCCTTTATCGCCTTCACCCCGCCCCTTCGGGGGCGTATGATATGCAACCCCGAGTTCACTGATCCGTCTCATGACCGATAGTCGCCCGCTGCCCCAGATCGGCCGGCACCGCCTGCCCAATCGCGTCATCCTGGCCCCTATGGCCGGCGTGACCGACCGCCCGTTTCGCCAGCTCTGCCGCCGCCTGGGGGCAGGGCTGGTGGTCGGCGAAATGGTCACTTCGGATCCTGCCCTGTGGCATACGCGCAAGTCGCGCCAGCGCATGGACCACCGCGGCGAACCCGGCCCCCGGGCCGTGCAGATCGCTGGCGGTGACGCCGCCATGCTGGCCGAGGCGGCACGCCTCAACGCCGATCAGGGCGCCGAAATCATCGACATCAACATGGGCTGCCCGGCCAAGAAGGTCTGCAACAAGGCCGCCGGTTCGGCCCTGCTGCGCGACGAGACCCTCGTGGCCGAGATCCTCGAGGCGGTGGTGGCGGCGGTCGAGGTTCCGGTGACGCTGAAGATCCGCACCGGTTGGTGCGCCGAGAGCAACAACGGGGTGCGCGTGGCTCGCCTGGCGGAAGCCGCCGGCATCCAGGCGCTGGCGGTGCACGGTCGCCACCGTCAGCAGCGCTACCAGGGCGAAGCCGAGTACGACACCATTGCCGCCATCAAGCAGGCCGTGCACATTCCCGTATTCGCCAACGGCGATATCGACTCTCCACGCAAGGCCGCCCAGGTTCTGGACTATACTGGTGCGGATGCGGTGATGGTCGGTCGCGGCGCGCAGGGCAACCCCTGGATTTTTCGCGAGATCGACCACTACCTGCGCCATGGGCGCAGCTGCCCGCCGCCCGAGCCGCGGGAGAGGGCCAGTGTATTGCGAGGGCATCTTCACGCCCTGCATGAATTCTATGGCGACTACATGGGTGTGCGAATCGCGCGCAAGCACCTCGGCTGGTACCTCGCCAGCGACTGCCGTTTCAACACCGAACGGCAGCGCGAGCTGCGGGCAGCCTTCAATGCCCTCGAGCAGCCTGACGAACAGTATGACTTCATCGACGACCTCTTTTGCCCGGAGGGTAGAGCCGACCTCTCCCGGGCATCGCATGGAATCAGTGCCGCATGAATCGTGAAGCCTTCAATCGCAACGCCGATCTGCCAGGCCTGGAAGCCAGCTCCTGTGCCGGTCTGCCGGAACTCGACAGCCTCTCACTGCCATCGGCCACGTTGGCTGAGCAGCCACTGCGTGAAGCCGTGGACGCCGCCATGCGACGCTACTTCGACCATCTCGATGGCGGCACCGTGACCGACCTCTACGCCATGGTGATGGCCGAGGTCGAGGCGCCGCTGCTGGCCAGCGTGCTCGAATACACCCAGGGCAACCAGACCCGTGCCGCCGAGATGCTTGGCCTCAATCGCGGCACGCTGCGCAAGAAACTCAAGCAGCACGACCTGATCTGAATCCGGCCGGCGCGGCAGCCTCGGCTGCCCGTGCCGGTTTATTTCCACATCTCAACATAGAGTTGCGTCCCATCATGGCCCAAGCCTCCCCCACCCCGGTACGCCGCGCGCTGATCAGCGTCTCCGACAAGACCGGCATCGTCGACTTCGCCCGAGAACTGTCCGGGCACGGCGTCGAACTGCTCTCCACCGGCGGCACTTTCCGTCTGCTGCAGGAGAAGGGCATTGCCGTTACCGAGGTGTCCGAGCACACCGGCTTCCCCGAGATCATGGACGGTCGCGTCAAGACCCTGCATCCCAAGATCCACGGCGGCATCCTGGGACGTCGCGGCCAGGACGATGAAGTGATGACAGAGCACGGCATCGCGCCCATCGACATGGTGGTGGTCAACCTCTACCCCTTCGCCCAGACCGTGGCCAAGCCGGACTGCTCCCTCGAGGATGCGATCGAGAACATCGATATCGGCGGCCCGACCATGGTCCGCGCCTGTGCCAAGAACCACGCCCACACCACCATCGTGGTGGACGCTGGCGACTATGACCGGGTGCTGACCGAGATTGCCTCCAACGACGGTGCGGTGAGCGACGCCACGCGCTTCGACCTGGCGGTGAAGGCCTTCGAGCATACCGCCGGCTACGATGCCGCCATTGCCGACTATCTGGGCCAGCGGGTGCCGGGCGGCGAGGATGGGTTCCCGCGCACCTACAACGTACAGTTCGTCAAGAAGCAGGCCATGCGCTACGGCGAGAACCCGCACCAGAGCGCGGCGTTCTACGTCGAGGCCGACGCCAGCGAAGCCAGCGTCGCTACCGCCCGCCAGCTGCAGGGCAAGGAATTGTCGTTCAACAACGTGGCCGACACCGACGCCGCCTTCGAGTGCGTCAAGAGCTTCACCGACAACGCCTGCGTGATCGTCAAGCATGCCAACCCCTGCGGCGTGGCGGTCGGCACCACACTCCGCGAAGCCTACGACAAGGCATTCGCCACCGATCCCACCAGCGCCTTCGGCGGTATCATCGCCTTCAACCAGGCGCTGGATGCCGACACCGCCCGTGCCATCATCGACCGCCAGTTCGTCGAGGTGATCATCGCCCCCGGGATCGATGAGGCAGCGGTCGCCATCGTGGCCGAGAAGCAGAACGTGCGCCTGCTCGACGTGGGTGACAACTGGCCCGGCCAGCGCGAGCAGGCCCATGACTTCAAGCGCGTCACCGGCGGGCTGCTGGTGCAGGACCGCGATTTGGGCATGGTCGGCCGCGACGAACTCACCGTGGTCACCGAGCGCGTTCCCTCCGAGCAGGAGATGCGCGACCTGGCCTTCGCCTGGAAGGTGGCCAAGTACGTCAAGTCCAACGCCATCGTCTATGCCAAGGGCGGCCAGACCATCGGCGTCGGCGCCGGCCAGATGAGCCGCGTCTACTCGGCAAAGATCGCCGGCATCAAGGCCGCCGACGAAAACCTCTCGGTGCCCGGCTCGGTGATGGCCTCGGATGCCTTCTTCCCGTTCCGCGACGGCATCGACGCTGCAGCAGCGGCCGGTATCACCGCGGTGATCCAGCCCGGCGGCTCCATGCGCGATCAGGAAGTGATCGACGCCGCCAACGAGGCGGGTATTGCCATGGTGTTCACCGGGATGCGGCACTTCAGGCACTGACGCCGCTGGCGAGCTAGAAGAAGGAAGCCAAGTTGGCGGCTGCCTCAAGCGCAAGAAACCCCGCAGGACGACCGCGGGGTTTCTTGTTTCTTCCCTCTTATCTCTTCCTTCTTACATCTCAGTCAGCCCAAATCGATGCAGAGGTACTTGGTCTCCAGAAACTCCTCGATGCCCTGGTGGCCGCCCTCGCGGCCGAGGCCGGATGCCTTGACGCCGCCGAACGGCGCCGCGGTGTTGGAGATCAGGCCGGTGTTGATGCCCACCATGCCGTACTCCAGCGCATCGGCGACGCGCCACACACGCCCCAGGTCGCGGGAATAGAAGTAAGAGGCGAGCCCGTACTGGGTGTCGTTGGCCATGCGTACGGCGTCTTCCTCGTCCTCGAACGGAAATACCGCTGCCAGCGGGCCGAAGGTCTCTTCCTGGGCCACCTTCATGTCGCCATTGGCGAAGCTGATCAGCGTCGGCGAGAAGAAGTTGCCGCCCAGCGGGTGGGGGTGGCCGCCGAGTAGCAGCTCCGCCCCCTTGTCGACGGCATCGTGCACGTGCTCGCTGACCTTGGTCACGGCATTCTCATCGATCAACGGCCCGATGTTGATGTCGGGTTCGGTGCCGTCGCCTACCTTGAGTTCGCTATTCATGGCCACTGCCAGTTTCTCGCAGAAGGCATTGACCACGCTGGACTGAACCAGGAAACGGTTGGTACAGATGCAGGTCTGGCCGGCATTGCGAAACTTGGCCGCCATGGCTCCCTCGACCGCTGCATCCAGGTCGGCATCCTCGAAGACGAGGAACGGCGCGTTGCCGCCCAGCTCCAGCGAGATCTTCTGAATATGCTGCGAGGCCCGCGACATCAGTTCGCGCCCCACCTCGGTGGAGCCGGTAAAGGTAATCTTGCGCACCAGCGGGGATTCGGTCATGGCCGCGGCGATCTCGGCGGCACGCCCCGGCACCACATTGAACACGCCGCGGGGAACCCCGGCGCGCTCGGCCAGCAGCGCCATGGCAGTGGCCGAGAATGGCGTCTGGCTGGCCGGCTTGATCACGATGGTACAGCCTGCCGCCAGCGCCGCGCCGGCCTTGCGCGTAATCATGGCGGCGGGGAAATTCCATGGCGTGATCGCACCGACCACTCCCACCGGCTGCTTGGTGATCACGATGCGCTGGTTGGGCTTGGCGGCGGGAATGGTCTCGCCATAGACCCGCCGGGCCTCCTCGGCGAACCAGCGCAGGAAACTCGCTGCATAAGCGATCTCGCCGGCGGCCTCCTTGAGCGGCTTACCCTGCTCGTGGGTCATGATCATCGCCAGGTCGTCCTGATGCTCGAACATCAGGTCGTGCCACTTCATCAGGATGTCGGCCCGCTCCTGCGCGGTGAGCGCTCTCCAGCCGACCAGAGCCACGTCGGCGGCGGCAATGGCACGCTCGGTTTCACTCCGACCCAACCTCGGAACGGTGCCGAAGGTCTCTCCGGTGGCCGGGTTGACGACCTCGATCTGTTCGCCACTGTCGGCGGCTACCCAACTGCCGTCGATATAGGCGAAAGGGCAATAAAGCTGTGTTTCCTTGAGGGCTTCCATGTTGTCTCTCCTGGCCTCAGCGGGCCCTGTACCGAGTGAAATGTATTCGTGCCGAGCCTGCCCGTCTCACTGGGCCTCGCTGCTGCGTTGCTCGGGTACGCTCTCGGGAATGCCTTCCTGTACTGGCGGCTGAAGCATCGCGTTAAGTATGGCAAGTATCAGGGCCAGCGCGATGGCTATCCAGCATAATGCGCGGCCAACGTAGCGTTCGGGCTGGCGTTGGACCTGACGCAGGCCCATCACGGCGAAGATGGCGGCGGCAAGATTCAATGGCAGCAGGCTGCCCTGAAACAAGAGGGCGACCAACGCCGTGACGATGGCCGTCATGGCCCAGGGGGCGTGGCGGCGCCGCGGCGTGCCACGGGAGGGGCTGTCACGTTCCAACGAATCGTCTCTCTATCGGTTCGGCAATAGGTCTCATGCTAAGCGCAAAGGCCCTTTGTCACCAACCCTGGGGAAAGACGTGAATAACTTCAACGGTTTCGACGCGGGTCCCGGCTTGCCGAGAGGGTAATGGAAACCGAGTCGGCGAAACGCAGAGCGTGTGGCTTGTCGATCTCGACCTGCGCCGTGAGCACCTGTTCATGGCTCATGATCAGGTCGAGCACTTCTCGCGTCATGCGCTCCAGGAGGAGAAAGCGGCCCTCCTCCACCAGCTCGATCACTTCCTTGCTGATCGTGCGATAGTTGAGCGCCTGCTCGATGAGATTGAACGCCACGGCCTTGTCGGCCCGATAGCGGATCACGGCGTTGATCACCACATCCTGGCGGTTGTGGATTTCCTCATCCTTGATGCCGATGAAGGTGCGCAAGCGCAGATTCTTGATGCGAATCGTGGCCAGCTCGTGATCGAGATGCTGATCGTCCAGGACATGCAGTGTCATGGCGTGGCTCCAGGCAAGGTACGTTCGCCGGACGGGGTCCGCCCCGTCAGCGGCCGTTGACCAGGGTGAGGAATTCCTGCCGTGTGGACTGGTTCTCGCGGAAAGCACCCAGCATCACGGAAGAAGTCATACTGGAATTCTGCTTCTCCACGCCGCGCATCATCATGCACAGGTGTCGCGCCTCGACCACCACCGCCACACCGCGCGCTCCGGTGACTCGCTGTACGGCCTCGGCGATCTGTCGCGTCAGATTTTCCTGAATCTGCATGCGGCGGGCATACATGTCGACGATACGCGCAAACTTGGAGAGCCCCAGCACCTTGCCGTTGGGCAGGTAGGCGATATGACACTTGCCGATGAAAGGCAGCAGATGGTGCTCGCACATCGAATAGAGTTCGATGTCCTTGACTAGCACCATCTCATCGGTCTCGCTCTCGAAAACGGCACCGTTGATGATCTCCTCGAGTGTCTGGGAATAGCCACGAGTGAGAAACTGCATCGCCTTGGCGGCACGTTTCGGCGTATCACGCAGGCCCTCTCGATCCGGATCCTCGCCCAGCTCGAGAATGATCTGGCGGTAGAAGTTGGCAAGCTCTTCGTTCATGGTCAGGCCCTGCGACTCAGTTACCGTTCGTCTCGTGATGGCCCGGCCATCGTTTTTGACTCATACAAAGGATATGCACAAGACGTTCTTTGTACAATTTTTTACACCTCTGGACGATATTCTACCGTAACCGAAGACTCGCCGCAGTCGGTATGCCTGAAAACGACACCCTGCGACATTCGGGCCACTGCTACGCCTGGGCGGCTATGGTAAAATCATGGCTTTAAGCGCTGCCGATGCGCGCAGCCTGGTCCCTCGAGAGCCCCGGATATGATCAAGATTCCAGACGCGATACGGTCAGCCAGCGGACTGGCCCTTTTCCTCCTGCTTCCTCTGCATGCCTCGGCCAATACCCTTTCCGTGCCCGGGGATGCCGTCGTCGCCTTCCAGGTTATCGACGACCTCGTCCTGGAAGGGGAAAGCGAACGCCGCGACGATATTCTGCTTCGCCCCGTCAGTGGCTTCGAGAATGCCACCCATGAGCTGCCCAAATACTGCGTCGTGGTGGGAGATGCCCTCCAGGATGGCGATCGGCTGCGAGTTACTGCCAAGGCGCTGACCTGCGTCGAGACCGAAGGCGGCGACAGCGACATCTACAACGGAGAAATTTCCGCAGCTGCCTACGAAATGGACGGCAGCTACGGCCTGGCAGTATGCGATGCCGGCCGCTGCGCACTACCGAGCGATCACGTCTTTCATCTCAAGCTGGCCAGTGGCCTGGAGATCGAGGAGCAGGACAATCCTTCCGCTCGCATCAACGAGCAGCGCCGCCAGGCTGACGGCGCCGGGGTCGCTAACCCGATACCCGCCGAGCGCCCTGACCCCGACAGCGACTGAGGCTCTGCCCTGCGCACCCTGAAGGGTGCGCAGCTGCTCGGCTTCAGGCCAGCCAGCGCGGCGTCCGCCCCAGTGCCAGGCGTTGCTGCTCCAGTTGTCGAATGTGCGAATCCCAGTAGCCGGCATCGGCTACCCAGGGAAAGGCCGGGGGAAAGGCAGGATCGTCCCAACGCGCCACCAGCCAGGCACTATGTCGCATCAGGCGCAGCGTGCGCAGGGGCTCGATCAGTGTCAGCTCACGGCGTTCGAATTCTCGGTGCTGTTCATAGCCTTCCAGTACTTCCGAGAGTTGCATGTGCCACTCCGCTTCGTGCTCGGCGGTGAGAAACATCCACAGATCCTGTACCGCGGGCGCCATCATGGCGTCGTCGAAGTCGACCAGGGAGAAAGCATCGTCGCGACCGAGCAGGTTGCCGATGTGACAGTCACCCTGCACCCGGATTTCCTGATGCGGTGCCCAGGCATGAGCCTGCAGTGCTCCATGCAGCGCCTCCGAGATACGCTCGTAGGCCTGGCGCTGACGTCGGTCCAGCCAAGGTGCGGTCAATACGCGCTGCTGAGCCTCGCGTACCATGCCGTCCAGGTCGAGCCTGACCCGTTGCCGGAACCCGGCACGCTCACCGATCGCATGCACGGCGCCGATCAGCTCACCGAGGGCAAACAAGTGGGAAGGATTCTCCAGTTCCGGGGCCTGGCCCGACAGCTGGGGGAACAGGGCAAGCCGGAAGCCCTCGGCATGGTGCAGGCTACGACCGGCTTCATCGCGCCAGGGCGGCGCCACGGCGACACCCTCTTCGGCCAGCTCATCCAGGAAATCATGCTCCTCCTGAATCTGCGCATCGCTCCAGCGGGCAGGGCGATAGAACTTGGCCACCCAGCGGCGTCCCTCGTCGTCATGTAGCAGGAACACGCGATTCTCATAGCTGTTCAAGGTGAACGGCTCACCGGGCAACCAGAAACCGAGCGACTCGATGGCCGCCACGACACGGGCAGGCGAAAGTGCTGCGAAGGGATGTGGCGTGCTCTGCATGTGCTTCACCGGCTGAAGGGAGCCTCCATGGTAACAGCCTGGGCGCGCCAGCGAATCATGCGACCGGCAGCGGCGTGCGGGCCACCGCCCAGGCCTCGACCTCACGGGCACCGGCCGCCAGGCAAGCCTGGGCCAGCGCATCCAGCGTGGCACCGGTGGTCATCACGTCATCGAGCAGCGCCACGCGCGGTGGCAGCGGTCCTCTCACCTCGAAGCCACCGCGCAGGTTGCGGAAGCGCTCGGCGCGATCGAGGCCGCGCTGCGAGCGGGTATGCTGGCGCCGCTCTGCTTGCGACAGCTGCAGGCCGTGGCGCGCCGCCAGGCGCCGGGCCAGCCAGTCTGCCTGGTCGAAGCCGCGCTCACGCGCTCGCCTGGGGTGCAGCGGAACCGGAATCAGCGCCTCGGGCCAGGCCAGGGCCTCAGACGACAGACCGAGCTCCAGTAGCTCGAGCAGCACGTTGCCGGCGCGCGGTGAGCCATGGAACTTGAAGCGCTGCACCAGCCTTACCACCTCGTCCTCGTAGCGCAGCGGTGCCCGCGCGCGCACGAAAGTCGGCGGCCGCGTCAGGCAATGGCCGCAGCGCCTGCCCGCCAGCGAGCCCGGCGGCTGCGGTTCGGCACAACTCGGGCAGGCCGGCAGGTTCCACGGCAGCGCCTCGAAGCAGGCCTGACACCAAGGGCGTTCCGGCTCGGCAGGCGCCAGACAGAAGCCGCAGCGCCCCGGCAGGGCCCGACGCAGCGTGGCGTCGATACCCTGCCACAGCGGCCGCAGCCAGCCGCTCATGCGTGAGAAGTCTGACGCCCCGTCTCGCAGTGCTACACGCTTCCGTTCCGGCTGCATGGCATGATGTTCCCGTCATTTGTCTACATTCGAAGAAGCTTACCATCTCCCACTCGCTGACGGTCTTGGTTCATCGGGGCCGCTTCGTTAACTTGCCCACGCCACCAGGTTGACAGAGAGCCAATTTCACGTACGCTCACAGTCAACATTCGAAAGCCATCGAGTTGACCAAGACGAGTCCCTCATGTCCGATGCCCAGCACGCCGGCCCGAACGGCCAAACCACCCCAATTGCCCCCAGGATACGCCACGACTGGTCGCTGACCGAGATCGAGGCGCTCTTCGCTCTGCCCTTCAATGACCTGCTATTCCGCGCTCAGCAGGTACATCGCGCCAACTTCGACGCCAATGCCGTGCAAGTTTCCACCCTGCTGTCGATCAAGACCGGCGCCTGCCCGGAAGACTGCAAGTACTGCCCGCAATCGGGCCACTACGCCACCGGGCTGGGCAAGGAGAAGCTGCTGGAGATCGAGAAGGTGGTGGCCCAGGCCAAGGCCGCCCAGGAGGCCGGTGCCAGCCGCTTCTGCATGGGTGCGGCATGGCGCAGCCCGCGCGAGAAAGATCTCGCGGTGGTGCTGGAGATGGTCAGCCGGGTCAAGGAGCTGGGGCTCGAGACCTGCATGACGCTGGGCATGGTAGACGGCGAACAGGCAAGCCGCCTGGCCGAGGCCGGTCTCGATTATTACAACCACAACCTCGACACCTCGCCGGAGTACTATGGCGAGATCATTACCACACGCACCTACGCCGATCGACTGGAGACCCTGGCCAACGTGCGCGAGGCGGGCATGAAGGTTTGCGCCGGCGGCATTCTCGGCATGGGGGAAGCCCCGCGCGATCGTGCCGCCTTGCTGCAACAGTTGGCCCGGCTCGAACCGCATCCCGAATCGGTGCCGATCAACATGCTGGTCAAGGTACCCGGTACGCCACTGGAAGACGTGGAGGACCTCGACCCCATCGAGTTCGTGCGAGCCATCGCCGTCGCCCGTATCCTGATGCCGGCAAGCCATGTGCGCCTATCGGCCGGCCGCGAGCAGATGGACGAATCGACCCAGGCGCTGGCCTTTCTCGCCGGGGCCAATTCGATCTTCTATGGCGACAAGCTGCTGACCACCGGCAACCCGCAGGCCACCCGCGACCGAGCCTTGTTCGACAAGCTCGGGCTGCACCCCGAGCGGCGCGACACCTGCCATGACGACGACCTGCAACAAGCTGCGCTCGAAGGTGCCCTGGCGCACCAGAAGCGTCAGGCACGCAGCACCGCGTTGGCCTATGACGCCACCCAGGCCTGAACGCAATGTCGTCCACTCCTCACGCCTGGCCCGAGCGCCTCAGTGAAGCTGCGGCCTGGCGCCGTGCCCAGGGGCTTTGGCGCGAGCGTCGCACGTTCCAGGCTGGATTGGTCGATTTTGCCGGCAACGATTACCTTGGCCTGGCCGGCGACCCGCGGCTGGCCGAAGCCCAGGCGGCGGGAGCGCGCGCGTTCGGTGCCGGCGCCGGTGCCTCGCACCTGGTCAGTGGCCATCTGGAAGTCCACGAGGCCCTCGAACGGCGCCTGGCCGAACTCGTCGGACGCCCCCGCGCCCTGCTCTTCTCCACCGGCTACATGGCCAACCTGGGTACGCTGCAGGCACTGTGCGACAATCACACCCAGGTCTTTCAGGATCGTCTCAATCACGCCTCTCTGCTCGATGGCGCCGGACTTGCCGGGGCGCGCTCGCGGCGCTTCCATCATCGCGACCTCGACGATCTCGACCGCTTGCTCGGTCGGGCACCGGGCGATTCGGCCAGGCTGGTGGTCAGCGACGGCGTGTTCAGCATGGACGGCGACGTGGCCAATATCGGCGGCCTGGCGGAAATCAGCGCCCGACACGGAGCCTGGCTGATGATCGACGATGCCCATGGGCTGGGTGTGCTCGGCGCCCATGGCGACGGCTGCGTCGGCCGAGCCCATGGCGTCGATCGGGTCCCGATACTGGTCGGTACTTTGGGCAAGGCGCTGGGTACCGGCGGCGCCTTCGTCGCCGGCAGCGAGGCATTGATCGAGCACCTGATCCAATTTTCCCGCCCCTACGTCTATACCACCGCCCAGCCGCCCGGCGTGGCCGCCGCGACCCTCGCGGCGCTCGACATTTTGGCCGCCGAGCCCGAACGACGCGAGCGCCTGCGCGACACCATCGCCTACTTCCGCCACGAGGCAGCGTTGCTCAACCTTCCGCTAGCCGACTCGTTCACTCCCATCCAGCCGCTGATCCTCGGCGATAGCCAGCGTGTTCTGCACTGGGCCGACCAACTGCGCCGGACGGGATTGCTGGTGGGTGCCATTCGCCCGCCCACCGTGCCGCACGGCGAGGCCAGGCTGCGCATCACGCTGCGCGCCACCCATGGCCGAGAGTCCTTGGATCATCTGCTGGAGAACTTGGCACGCCTGCAAGGAGAGGGAACGAATTGACGACGCTGGTCTTGCTCTCCGGCTGGGGCATCGATGCCCGTATCTGGCGATCGCTCGCCCCCTATTGGCCAGTCGACGTGGTGGTGCGTACTCCCGACTGGCCGGGCTACGGTGAACGAGCACACGACATCCTGCCGACGACGCTTCCGGCTCTGGCCGGCAAGATGCGCGACGACCTGCCCTGCGACGCCGTCTGGGTCGGCTGGTCGCTCGGCGGCTTGCTGGCCGGCGCGCTGCTGTCTCATCTACCGCCTCCCCGTGGCCTGGTGCTGGTGGGAACCGGTCCCCGCTTCTGCAGCGAAGACGGCGTCAGGCCTGACGAGCTGGCTATCTTTCGCCGCGCCTTCGATCGCGATCCGCATACGACCTGGCAACACTTTCTGCGCTGGCAGTTGCAGGGAGAACCCGCTGCGCGCATAGCACATCGTCGTCTGCTCGATCTCCAGGGCAGGAACCCCAGCGCTTCCAGCCAGACCCTGGCTACGGGCCTCGATCAACTCGCACGCCTCGATCTCAGCGACGTACTTGCCACGCTGCCCTGCCCGATCCATCGACTCGCCGGCGAACGGGACAAGCTGATGGGTAGTGCGGCACGCCAGGCGGCCGACAGGCTTCTCACCGATAGCGGTCACTGCCCGATGCTGTCCCGCCCGGATGCGTTGGCAAACCATCTCGTCGAGCTGGCGCGCGAGATCGATCTCGATCATATCGGCCAGGACCAGAGCGTCTCATGACCCCCTGCACCGAGCAAACCTCTGCCCTCCATGAGGCAAACGCGCCAAGCGTGTGGCGGCGACACGTTGCCCGGGCGTTTTCCCGGGCGTCGGGCCAGTACACCCGCCTGGCCCAGGCTCAGCAGCAGATGGGCGAAGCGCTCTGGCCACTCCTGCCTGACCGAGCAGGCTGCGTGCTCGACCTAGGCTGCGGCCCAGGTCACTGGTGCCGACGCCTGACGACCCGCTTCGGCCCGGAGTGCCGAGTGCTTGGGCTCGACCTGGCGCCGGGAATGCTCGACATTGCCCGTCGTGCAGCCCCGAGAAGCTGTGACTGGCTGTGTGCAGACGCCGCCGCCCTGCCCCTGGCGGATCGCCAGGTGGACCTGGTGTTCTCCAACCTGGCCATCCAATGGTGCCCGGACCTCGACGCCGTAATGACGGAACTCTTCCGGGTGCTACGCCCCGGCGGCCGTGCCGTGATCAATAGCCTGGGACCCGGCACTCTGCATGAGGTCAGCCATGCCTGGTCGTCACCTGACGCCCTTCTTGACTTCCGCTCGCGGGACAGGCATCTGGTCAGCGCACGTCTGGCCGGTTTCTTCCATGCCCAGTGCAACGTCGTCGCCGAGCGCTTCTTCTATCCCGACCTGACGGCCGTAATGGCCTCGATCAAGGGAGTCGGCGCCCAGACCCCACGCCCCGCTGCCCGCCTCACCCGCTCCGATCTGGCCTGCGCCAAGCGCCGCTACGAGTCGCTGCGCGAGCCTGCGGGGCTACCGGTCAGCTATCAGCGACTAACCCTCGTGCTCGACAAGGAGCCGACATGACTCGTTATTTCGTGACCGGCACCGACACCGATGCCGGCAAGACCCTCGTCACTGCCGGCATGCTGGCGCTGGCCCGCTCGCGAGGCCTGACCACCCTGGGCCTCAAGCCCGTCGCCTCGGGCTGCCGTCGAACCGAGGCCGGGCTGCGCAACGATGATGCGCTCGCTCTGCTGGCACGCAGCGTACCGCCAGTGTCCTACGACCAAGTTAATCCCTTCGCCTTCGAGCCCGCCATCGCCCCGCACCTGGCGGCCAGTCAAGCTGGCGTGAATATCGACCTCGCCCAGCTCTGCGAACATGCCGCACCGCTGCTGGACGAACCTCGCGACCTCGTTCTCATCGAGGGCGCCGGAGGCTGGCGCGTGCCTCTCAACGACAACGAAGATCTCGCCGGCCTGGCTCTGCACCTGCGCCTGCCGGTGATTCTGGTGGTCGGCCTCAAGCTCGGCTGCCTCAACCATGCGCGCTTGACGGCCGAAGCCATACGTGCGGATGGAGCAAGACTTGCCGGCTGGGTCGGCAACCTGCTCGATGCCGACTTCGCCCGCGACGCCTCGCTCTACGCCGAGAATCTGGCCACGCTGCAACGCACCCTCGGGGCTCCCTGCCTCGGCGTGGTGCCACGTCTGCGCCGAGTTGGCGCGGCCAGGCGACCAGAAGCCGCCGTTGCCCACCTTGAGCTACCCGAAGGCGATTGACTTGCGACCGAGGGTCCGTACAATGTGGACGCCTGCCCAGCCCTGCGGATGTGGTGGAATTGGTAGACACGCCAGATTTAGGTTCTGGTGCCTTCGGGCGTGGGAGTTCAAGTCTCCCCATCCGCACCATCACGGCTCGTTCTCGCCGCGCTTCGCGGCCCTCCGGCTGACATCATCTTCGGTTTTCCTCACGACGGCGCCTCTTCGCCGCCGCATAGCGGCGTACCTGCTGCGCACCCTCGCACCCCGCTCATTCGCACCCACGGAGGCATGATGGCATCCCCCGTCTGGCATCCCTATGCCCACCTGCTTACCCAGCAAGACGCTCCCAAGGTCGTCGGCGGCAAAGGCCCTCGCTTCGTCCTTGAGGACGGCGAGGCGCTGCTCGACGCCACCTGCTCGTGGTGGTGCATGATCCACGGCTATGCGCACCCGCGCTTGGTGGCGGCGATCAAGGAACAGGCCGACACTCTGTGCCATGTGATGCTAGGTGGCCTCACCCATGATCCCGCCGATCGCCTGGCGCGCGAATTGGTTAGAGTCACGCCACCCGGGCTCGAGCACGTGTTCTTCTCCGATAGCGGTTCGGTGGGCATGGAAGTGGCCATGAAGATGGCGGTGCAGTACCACCACCTGTGCGACAAGCCCGGCAAGCACCGCATGCTGTCGTTGATGAAGGCCTACCATGGCGACACCAGTGGCTGCATGGCGGTATGCGACCCCGAGGAGGGCATGCACAGCCTGTTCTCCGGCTACCTGCCCCGCCACCACTTTGCCCCGGCTCCCACCGCCCCTTACGACGCCGCGCCCGACGCCGTCGAGCAGGACCTCGCCGCCCTGCGCAAGGTGCTCGAACAGCATCATCATGAGATCGCCGCGCTGCTGATGGAGCCGCTGTTGCAGGCCGCTGGCGGCCTCAACATGACTTCGCCGCTCTACCTCAAGGGCGCACGTGAACTGTGCGACGAATTCGACGTACTGCTTGTGTTCGACGAGGTAGCCACCGGCTTCGGCCGTACCGGCAAGCTGTTTGCCGCCGACCACGCCGAAGTGACGCCGGACATTATGGTGCTCTCAAAGGGACTGACCGGCGGCTACCTGGGCCATGCAGCAACCCTTGCCACCGGCCGCGTTCACGATGCCTTCATCGGCAGCACGCCACAGCACGCCTTCATGCATGGCCCCACCTTCATGGGCAACCCCCTGGCCTGCCGCGTGGCGCTGGAAAGCCTCGCCGTGTTCGAGGAGGAGAATTACCTGGAAAAGATCGCGAGACTCAACCGGGTGCTGTACGAGGAGTTGCTGGAAGACCCGGCACTTCGTGGTCACCCTCGGGTGCGTGACGTCAGGGTGTTGGGCGCCACGGCGGTCATCGAGGCCAACGATGCCGCCGACCTCAAGGGGGTCGCGGCCTTTGCACGCGCCCGAGGTGTCTGGCTGCGCCCATTCGGCCGCTGGCTCTACACAATGCCCGCCTACATCACGTCACGTGAGGAAATGCGCAGCATTACCCAGACGATGAAAGCGTGGTTCGCCTGAAAGAAAACGCCGCCCATGGAGGGCGGCGCATTTCACTTTGCCAATGCCGTCGATCGCCGGATCATCAGGCCATGATAGGCTGCGCGTAGGAGATCGGAGCCAGCTCGCGCTCGTTCTCGAAGGTAACGATCTCGTACGCATCGGGTTGGGCCAACAGTGCCCGGCACAGCTGATTGTTCAGCGCATGCCCCGATTTCACGCCGCGGAACTCGCCGATCAGGCTATGCCCCAGCAAATAGAGATCCCCGATGGCATCGAGCACCTTGTGCTTGACGAACTCGTCTTCGTAGCGCAGCCCGCCCTCGTTGACGATGCGGTACTCGTCGACGACGATAGCGTTGTCGAGACTGCCGCCCAGCGCCAGGTTGTTGGCGCGCAGGTGCTCGAGGTCACGCATGAAGCCGAAGGTCCTCGCACGGGAAACCTCCTTGACGAAGGAGGTCGTGGAGAAATCCACGACTGCGGTCTGCTTCTGATCCTCGAACACCGGATGATCGAATTCAATGGCGAACGTCACCTTGAAGCCTTGGTGCGGCAGGAAGCGTGCCTCCTTGCCATCATCCTGCACCACGACCTCACGCTTGATGCGAATGAACTTCTTGGGAGCATCCTGTTCGGCGATGCCAGCCGACTGGATCAGGAAAACGAATGGGCCGGCGCTCCCATCCATGATCGGCACTTCGGGCGCACTGAGGTCGATATAAGCATTGTCGATCCCCAGGCCAGCCAGTGCGGACATGAGATGCTCCACAGTCGCCACTTTGACATCACTTCGCGAAAGCGCAGTGCACAGGGTGGTGTCGGT
>NZ_JAAQTO010000060.1 GCF_011742165.1 Billgrantia bachuensis
ATCTTGACGTTGGTGAGGTCGACGTCGGAGTGATCCGCCTTGACGCGGATCTTGACGTTGTAGTCGATGACGCGTTTGACCGCGACGAGTACTTTCATGGTGTCCTCGCTTGGTTCGATGGGTGAACCGTCTGGTTTTGGACTCGCTGACGCCCAGCACCTTCAAGGAAGGTCAACGATCCCTTAGAACCGGTTGGTATTCCTTTATGTTTCATGCAAGCGTTTGATAGACATCAAACCAAAAAACCTTGCCAATTTGCCACAGCCCGGCTGGTGGCAACAATCCCTGGTAGTGCGGTGTCATCCTACATTGCCATCGTAGGGGTGTCCTGAGTCGTTTATTATGCCTATCATGTAGAATATCGAGAAGCAAACGACCGTTTTATTTTTCTTCGACGTTGGTGGCACGGTTCCGACGCCGAAGCCGAGGGAGGAGCGACTGGCATGTCTGAGCAAGTAGAACGCGATTCGATGGACTTCGACGTAGTGATCGTCGGCGCCGGCCCCTCGGGGCTGTCAGCTGCCTGCCGCCTGATGCAACAGGCCAATGAGGCGGGCCAGGAGCTGACGGTGTGCGTGGTGGAGAAAGGCTCCGAGGTAGGCGCCCATATTCTTTCTGGGGCCGTCTTCGAGCCTCGCGCCCTGCAAGAGCTGTTCCCCGATTGGGAAGAGCGCGGCGCCCCGCTGACCACCCCCGCGACCCGCGATGAAGTCTATCTGCTCAAGAATGCCGAAAAAGCCCAGAAGCTTCCCAACGCTTTGGTGCCGAAGAGCATGCACAACACCGGCGGCGACATGAAGCGCTACGTGATCAGCGCCGGCAACCTTTGCCGCTGGCTGGCCGAACAGGCCGAGGGGCTCGGCGTCGAGGTATTCCCCGGTTTTGCTGCCCAGGACGTGATTCACGACGATGACAGCACCGTGCGCGGCATTCTCATCGGCGACATGGGCGTGGCCGCCGACGGTACGCCCAAGGACAGCTACATGCCGGGCATGGAACTGCGCGCCAAGTACACGCTGTTTGCCGAGGGCGCCCGCGGCCACCTGGGCAAGGCGCTGATCTCGCGCTTCAAGCTCGACGAGGGCAAGGACCCCCAGCACTATGGCATTGGTCTCAAGGAATTGTGGGACATCCCCGCCGAGAAGCACGAGCCGGGCCTGGTGCTGCACGGCTCGGGCTGGCCGCTGGCCAACGACACCCATGGCGGCTGGTTCCTCTATCATGCCGAGAACCATCAGGTGGTGGTCGGCCTGATCATGGACCTCTCCTACAAGAACCCCTGGCTCTCGCCCTTCGACGAGTTCCAGCGCATGAAGCATCACCCGGTGCTGGCCAAGCACCTCGAGGGTGGCAAGCGCGTGGCCTATGGGGCACGAGCCATCACCAAGGGCGGCCTCAACTGCCTGCCGAAGATGACCTTCCCCGGCGGCCTGCTGATCGGCTGCGATGCAGGCACACTGAACTTCGCCAAGATCAAGGGCCTGCACACCGCCATGAAATCCGGCCTGGTGGCTGCCGAGACGGTGTTCGAGGCACTCGCCGATGGTGACGAGGGCGGACGCGAGCTGACCGCTTTCAGCCAGAAGTGGGAGCAGAGCTGGGCCTACGCCGAGCTCAAGGAGACCGCCAGCTTCGGCCCGGCGCTGCATAAGTACGGCACCGTGGGCGGCGGGGCCTACAATTTCGTCAACCAGCTGCTTGGCGGAAAACTGCCCAACCTGCACGACACCACGCCGGACCACGCCGCCCTTGAGCCGGCCGACAAATTCGAGAAAATCGACTACCCCAAGCCCGACGGCAAGCTCTCCTTCGACAAGCTCTCTTCGGTATTTTTATCGAACACCAACCATGAGGAGGACCAGCCGAGCCATCTGAAGCTGAAGGATCCGGAAATTCCCGTCCAGGAGAACCTGCCGAAGTACGCCGAGCCGGCTCAGCGCTACTGCCCGGCCGGGGTCTACGAGATAGTGGAAGACGACGACGGCAAGCCACGCTTCCAGATCAACTTCCAAAACTGCGTGCACTGCAAGACCTGCGACATCAAGGATCCGGCGCAGAACATCAAATGGGTGGCGCCGGAGGGCGGCGGCGGTCCCAACTACCCGAACATGTAACGTTGGCAAGCAGACGCAGGGCGTGCCAATGGCACGCCCTGCGTCGTTCTACAGAAAAATTCGGCAGGCACAGCCCGATGGCCTTCTCTCAGCTGCGCCCGGCGGTCGCTTGGGAAGATACCGACACCAGCCGAGACAGCTGAGAGTGCGCTTCATCCGCACGCGGCACCTCCGGGGTTAACACCCCCAGCTCATACACGGTTTCAAGGCAGTGTCGCACGGCCTCGATACCGAAGCCGCGGCCGGCCAGAATCTCGCGATAACTGACGGTATGCAGATCCGTGAAGCCGCTGGAGAATTCGAACTCTTCTCCGTCGCAGGTGATGCTGCGGTAGGTGGAGTGCTGGCCGCCCATGCGCTCGGGCAGGTCCTCGGCGTCGATGGAGAGAAACCAGCGCACCCGCGCCTTTTCGTATTCGAGAAAACCGGCGGCCTTGTGCTCGTCGTGATAGTGCAGTACCTGCTTCTGCAACTCGCCGAAGATGAGGTGCAGCATGTCGAAGAAGTGAATGCCTATCTCTGCCATCACGCCGAACGATTTGCGTGGATCGCCCTTCCAACTGGCCAGGTACCAGGGCCCGCGTACCGTGATATAGGTCAGTTCGACCTCGTATCGGCCCTCGCGCCGCTCGGCCAGCACCTTGTCGCGCAGTTCATGTATGGCTGGGTGGTGGCGTAGCTGCATGATGCTGTATACGCGATGCCCGGTCTCTCGCTCGATACAGCGAAGCTCATCGAGCTGAACCGGCATCGACACCAGCGGTTTCTCGCAGATCACGTCGCAGCCCAGGTACAGCCCGGCGGTGATGTGCGCACTGTGCAAGTGGTTGGGGGAACAAACCACCCAGTAGTCGATCCCCTTCCCCTTCTGTCGCCTGAGCCGCCAAGCATGCTCCATGAAGCTCTCGAACTCAGTGAAAAAAGCACAATCGGTCGAGATGGAATCGATAATGCCTACCGAGTCGTTGATATCATAAGCCGCCACCAAGGTGTGTCCCGTCTCCTTGATAGCCTGCATGTGACGAGGCGCGATGTATCCGGCAGCTCCTATGAGGGCAAAATTCATCGTTTTCTCCCTCGGTTCCCTTGACCGCCTTTCTCCCTGACCTTCGGCTGACCTAAAGGTCGCTCCCGGTTAATCCAAGCCTAGCTCAGTCAGCCTCGTGCCACCGGTCTCGACGGGTCACGAACCCATTCGCTCCACGACCCAGGGAAGAGCCGGGGCATGGCGCGACCGGCAATGGCATAAGCCAGAATGTTGTGGCAGGCGGTCACGCCTGAGCCGCAGTAGGCCACGATGGCCTCGCCATGGGGAAGCTCGGCATCCAGCGTCTCGGACGCTTTGAAGCGTCCAGCTTCGGTCAGGTTGGCAGCACTGGGTCGACACACCGCACCGGGAATGTGCCCGGCTACCGGATCGATGGGCTCGGCCACACCGCGAAAACGCTCTTCGCTACGAGCATCGACCTTGAGCTCCCGCCCCGAGAAGACTTCGTCTGCGCTCATGAGCGCCCTGTCATCGAAGCTCGGCTGCCAGCGGCTCGGCTCGGGCCGTACTTCCTGCCCCAGCACGAGCTCGCCGCCCTCCTCCTGCCAGGCGCGCAGCCCTCCGTCGAGTACGCGGACATTAGGATGTCCTGCCCACACGGCCAGCATCCACCAGGCCCGGGCTGCGGCCAGTTGACCGCCCATGTCGTCCAGCACCACGACAGGAACGGTAGGCGTGATCCCGAGCTGCTGCAGCGTGGCAGCAAAGGCACCGGACAGCGGCAATGGGTGGCGGCCGCCTTCACCGGGCTCTGCCGCAAGGTCGCGATCAAGATCGAGATGCAGGCTACCGGGGACGTGCCCGGCTTCCCAGAGGCGATGACCGGCTGCGCTATCGCCCAACCGCGCACGGCAATCGAGAACTCTCGGTGGATTTTGTCCCTGCAGCGACTCGGCCAACTCGGCGGCAGTGATCAGCACTAGGCTCATGCGCGTTCTCCTTGGGCAAGCTCGGTAAGCGCCCTCTCGCTGGCAAACAGCTCGATGGGAGCTCGGCAGGCCAGCAGACGGCGCCGCCCGGCCTGCTTGAAGTTTACCTCGATTACCGGATCTGCGGGGTCGCCCTCCACGACCACGACCTCGCCCTCACCGAATACCGCATGGCGCAACCACTGTCCTGGCCGATACGGCTGTGCTGCATAGGTCGCGCTCGGCTCGGCAACCGCTGGCGAACGTTGCGCCAGCTCGACTCCCGCATGGCCCACTGCGGCAAGGTAGCGCGAAATCAGCTCAGGCGAAGCCACCATCAGAGAAGCGCTGCCCTCAACCGAACCCGACAATCGTGCCGCGACTTGGCGGCAATCCTCCCATGCCGTCTCGGCAAGGAAACGGCTGGGACGATGGTCGCCACCGTCATGCAGCAGCAGCAGGCGCTCACGTGCGCGGGTCACGGCGACGTAAAACAGTCGTCGCTCCTCTTCCAGACGCTCGGGCGACAGCGGATTGTCGCGGCTGTAGTGGGGAAAATCCTCTTCATTGGCCCCCGCAACTACCACCAGCGGCCACTCCAATCCCTTGGCGCCATGTACGGTGGTGATCAGCAGCCCGTCGGCATGGTTCTCGACGGGGCGTTCGAGCAGCTCGATGAAGGCGTCGATGTCACGGGTCTCCCCCGCCTGTTCGACGAGCACGTCGAGCAGGCGCACATCCTCTTCGCCTTTCTCGCGACGTGCGGCGGCACGCTTGAGTACCTTTTCGGCATCCAGGGAGTCGATCACATGCGTCAACAGGCGTGCCGGCGCCCAGTTGCCGAGACGGGGAAGTTCACATAGTAGCGTCCAGCGCCGCTTCAGGTTGCGGCGTTGCATGGGTTTGAGGCCGGCCAGCAAGGGATCGTCCCGATCAGGGTAGTGCTGCGTCTGCGCCAGCCGCTGGGCCAAGGCGACGAGGCGCTCACGGGCGACGAACGGTGTGGGCTGCTCCAGCAAGCGCAGGAGATGTGCCGGGTCGTGCAGCAGGGTTGGGGTTCGCGCCAGGCGCAGGTAGCCGGCGAGCGCCTGCACCAGCGGCAGACGAAAGACGAAGCGATCCTCGCGGGAGAGGCGAAACGGGATGCCGGCTTGCAGCAGCTGCAGCTGAACGGGCACCGACAGCGCCCAGCTTCGCACCAGCAGGCACGCCTCGCCCAAGGTTCGCCCGGCATGCTTCCAGCGGTCGAGAGTAGCCAGTAACGCCGCTCGCCCCTGTTCGACGGCCAGTTCGGTGCGCGGATTGCCGGGGGCGGCCAGGCATAGCTGGTCGGGCCGCCGCCGATTGGCGGCGATGGCATGATTGGCCAACAATGCCAGCGAGTGGCCGTGGCGGAAGGTAGTGGAGAGCGGGTAATCAGTGGCCGCACCGAAAGTCGCGGTGAAATGCTCGCGCATGGTATCGGGATGGGCCCCCCGCCACTCGTAGATGCACTGGTTGGCGTCCCCTACTGCCATCACGTCGGCGTCGGCTCCGGCGAGTATCGCCAGCAGGCGCAGTTGGGCCTGGTTGATGTCCTGGTACTCGTCGACGATCGCCTGGTCGAGAAAGCCCTGGACCCGCCGGGCCAGACCGGCATCCGCCTCCAGCGCGCGCAAGGGTCGAAACAGCAGGTCCGAATAGGTCATCAGGCCATGCTCGGCCAGCAGCGCCTCGAGCCGCATGAACGCCTCGGCGAAGTGCTCGCTGCCCTCGTCGTAGTCGAGCCGTTCCAGGAGCGTGGCCGCCGGCACCATTTCGGCCTTCACCAAGCCGCAGAAATGCGCCAGCGCCTCCAAGGTATCGGCCTCTAACGCCATCTCGCGCCGGTCGCCATCCTCCAGTACGTCGAGGGTTGCCTGGCGCAGCAGCCGCTCCACCTGCCAGTCGGCGGCGATCAGTCGACGCGGTGCCAGTGCACCCCAGCGGGTCAGGCTCACGGTCAGGCGATGTCCCAGCGAATGGAAGGTACGCACGTCCGGCAGGCGCTGGCCCACGGGTGCCATCTCGACGAGCCGACGCTGGAAGTCCTCGCGCGCCGAGCGATTGAACATCAGCACCAGGATCCGGTTCGCCGGGACCCCGCGCGCGAGCAGATGCAGCACGCGCGCGACCAGGGTGGTCGTCTTGCCGGCACCCGCCACGGCAGCTACCCGGGCATGACCGACACCGTGCTCGACAACGGCACGCTGCTCGCCGGTCAGCCTCACGGAGCCTCGGCGGGCAAATTGCCCAGCGGCTGCCATACGCCTGCGCTGGTCAAGCCGAGTTCGATCACTCCGCCATCCTCCTGGCGCTGTTCGGCACAGTCCACCAGGCGGTAGAAGACGTTGCGACCCAGACGGGCCGAGAGGCCAAAGCGCACCGGCACCTCGGGCACCTGCGTGCCGTCCGGCGTGTCACTTAGCCGCAGCCGATGCTCGTCGTCCAACCGCAAGCGGTCGCCGGCATTGGTAGTGAGCCACCAATCCCCTGCCGTGTCCTGCTCGGCATCGACCACGACGAAGGGGCAATCGACCACATGGATACGCTGCTTCTCCACCGGGGTGACCAGATAATACTGGCCGTCGTGTTCACGTCGCAGCAGCGTCGAAAGCAGCCTGACCAGGCGGGAACGCGTCATTTCGCTGCCTTCGTGGAACCAACGCCCGTCGGCGGCAATTTCCAGGTCCATCTCCCCGGCCTGGGTCGGCTGCCAGCGGTCCACCGGAGGAATGACCCCATCGGGCTCGACGTGGTTGAGCAGTGGGTCCAGGTTCATGCTTGTCCCTCCGACATGAAATTTTCCCCCTGGCTACACCAGGCCGGCCCGGGCCAGGACATCGCGGGTTTCGTCAGATACCTCCGGAGCGGCATGGCGAAACAGCTGGTAGAAGTTGGCCGTGGTCTGCATGGCTACCTCGTCGACGCTGATACCACGCTCGCGGGCGATGCACTGGGCCACTTCCACCACCCAGGCTGGCTCGTTGGGTTTGCCGCGATGCGGCACCGGCGCCAGGTAGGGGCTGTCGGTCTCGATCAGCAGCCGGTCGAGAGGCACACGGCGCGCCACCTCGCGCAGGCTCTCGGCATTACGAAAAGTGACGATGCCCGACAGCGAGATGTAGAAGCCGTGACCAACCGCCTCCCGTGCCATCTCGAGGTCTTCGGTAAAACAGTGCAACACCCCGCCGATGGCCGGATCACTGTGTTCACGAATCAGTGCCAGGGTGTCCTCGCGGGCATCGCGGGTATGCACGATCACCGGCAGCTCGAGCTCGGTAGCGGCAACCAGCTGCCGCCTGAAGCGCTCGCGTTGTACTTCCCGCGACGGCACGTGCTCGGGCGTCTTGTCGAGATAATGATAATCCAACCCGCACTCGCCGATGGCCACGGCACCGAAGCGCTCCGCCGTCTCCTTGATAAGCTCGAGGTCGGGCTCGCGCTCCAGTAAATGCATGGGGTGCACGCCGGCAGAGATCGCCACGTCGGCGTGCTCACGGGCGATCCCGGCCAGGCTCGGCACGTCCTCGAGGGTCACCGCAATGGCAAGGAACTGGCGAACGTCGCGTGCCCGGGCCGCCTCCAGGGCGGCGGAGAGGCTGCCATCGTGAGTCGTCGGATCGAGGCGGTCGAGGTGACAATGGGAATCGACAAACATGCAGGGTAAAACTCGTCGGTTGAATGGCCCGGAACGGCAGTGCTTTCCATTCACAGGGTATAGGTCGGGGCGCCTTTGTCCAGCTGGCCTGCCAGCAAGGCCTCGATACGGCCGCGCACGGCCTGGTCCTCAGGGCTGAAGTGGATGCCGATACCCGGCACTCGCCTCCCCGCCACGCCATCGGGCGAGACCCAGACGACCTGGCCGGTCACCGGTACCCGCTCGCTTTCGCCGGGTAAGGTCAACAATAGATAGACTTCCTGGCCCAGTTCGTAGCGCTCGCGGGTGGGCACGAAGATGCCGCCCCGTTCCAGCAGCGGCATATAGGCGGAGAGCAGCGTCTGCTCGTCCTGTATCGTCAGTGACAGGGCCTTCTGCGGTGCCATGAATTCTCCTCCCTTCGCCCTGCTTCAGGAACGCAGCAGGGTCGACCAGCGTACCAGCCAGGCCTCGAGAACCAGCTGAGGGTTGGGATTGCCACCCGCGGCCAGCAGACGACGCTGCTCACGGGCGAAGTCCAGCAGCCGGAACCAGTCTTGCACCCGGGCGTTCTTGACCGCCTGGCGGTAGAGCGGCAACAGGTCGGGGTTGCGTACTTCTTCGGTTTCACCCGACAAGCCCAGGCGGATGAGATCCTCGAGCCAGGCAATACCGTACCACAGGATCGACTCCAGGGACTGTCGGTCGAGGCGGGCCGCCTCCGCCACCGGCTCGGCACCGCGCACCAGGGCATCGAAGGTCTCATGCAGTTGCTTGCGCAGCGCCCTGGATTCGGGGGTGGCCAGCTCGGCCGCCAGCAGCGGCAACCCACCCGAGACCTGGTACCAGAACGCGGCTTCGTCGCGACCGCCCAGTTGTTTCGCCAGCCATTCCAGGCTCTGTTCGGGTTGCGGTAACGGCAGGCTCCAGTGCTGGCAGCGCGAGCGTATGGTGGCCAGCATGCGCGAGGGAACGTCCGCCAGCAACACGAACTGGGTCCGCTCCCCCGGCTCCTCAAGGCTCTTGAGCAGCGCGTTGGCAGCCGCCACGTTCATCGCCTCGGCCGGCGATAGCACGATCACGCGGTAGCCGCCCTGTTGGGCGGTCTGGGCAACGAAGGCATTGACCTCGCGGATGGGGTCGATGCGGATCTGCCGCTTGCCCTCTTCCGGCGAGACGCGCAGCAGGTCGGGATGATAGCCGGACGCCAGCATGCGACAGCCGTGGCAATGGCCGCAGGCCACTTCGCCCGGAGAGGTACACAGCAGATAGCCGATCAGAGCTTCGGCGAAGCGCTGCTTGCCGACGCCATGCGGCCCTGAGAGCAACAGCGCATGAGGCAGCCGAGCACCACGGTACAGCGTCAGGAACTGACGCCACAGCGGCTCCTGCCAGGGTAGCGGATTCGGCAGGGAGGACTCGCTCACAGCCATGCCCCGACCCGCTCTTCCAGGCATGCCGCAAGGCGCGCCTGCACGGTTTCCAAGGGGGCATCGGCATCGATGACCGCCACCCGCCGGGGCGCCGCGCCGGCCCGGGCCAGGTAGGCTCGCCGCACGGCCTCGAAGAAGGCCGCGTGCTCCTGTTCGAAGCGGTCACGAGTGTCGCCGCTAGCGGCTAAGCGGCCCTGCAGGCGCCGCTGAGCCGCCTCCACCGGCATGTCGAACAGCAGCGTCAGGTCGGGCTCTAGCCCCTGCTGAACGAAGCGTTCCAGCTCGGCGATGCGGCCCGGATCGATACCACGCCCACCGCCCTGGTAGGCGAAGGTGGCATCGGTAAAACGATCGCAGAGTACCCAGGCGCCCCGTTCCAACGCTGGGCGAATGCGCTGCGCCAAATGCTGGGCTCGAGCGGCGAACACCAGCAGCAATTCGGCATCGTCGGCGAACGGTTCGTCGGCCTGCGGCGAGAGTAGCAGCTCACGAATGGCTTCGGCCCGCGGTGTGCCGCCCGGCTCCCGAGTGCGCACTACCTCGACGCCGCGCGCCACCAGCCACTGGGCCACCCAAGCCAGGTTGGTCGATTTGCCGACTCCCTCGCCGCCTTCCAGGGTGATGAATCGTCCACGCTGTTGCATCGGGGCTCCTGTGCGTCCGGCCGCTCAACGGTTGCGAATGTAGCGGTTCACGGCATTGTTGTGTTCGCGCAGCGTACGCGAGAAGTGGTGCGTACCGTCGCCCCGCGAGACGAAGTAGAGCGTCTCGCCGGGCAGCGGATCGACGGCGGCTTCGAGCGAGGCGCGCCCCGGCATGGCGATGGGCGTCGGTGGCATGCCGTCGATGGTATAGGTGTTGTACGGGGTCGATTCCTGCAGGTCGGCGCGGGTGATGCGACCCTCGTAGCGCTCGCCCATGCCATAGATCACGGTCGGGTCGGTCTGCAGGCGCATGCCGCGTTCCAGGCGACGCATGAAGACACCGGCAATCTCGCGACGTTCCTCGGGAGCTCCGGTTTCACGCTCGATCAGCGAAGCCATGATCAGCGCCTCATAGGGCGTCTCGATGGGTAGGTCGTCACTGCGAGTCTCCCAAACCTCGTCCAGCACCTGCTCCATGCGTGCCAATGCCTGACGCAGGATGTCGACGTCGCTCATGCCCTTGTGGTAGCGATAGGTGTCGGGGAAGAACCAGCCCTCGGGATGGCGCCCTTCGCGGTCGATCAGCGCCATGATCTCTTCGTCGCTGAGGTCTGCGGTGCGGCTCTCGAGCTTGGGCGCGGCATCGAGACGGGCACGCATCTGGCGGAAGTTCCAGCCCTCCGGAATGGTCAGTGGATAGGTGACGACCCGGTCGCTGCCGAGCAGCTCGATCAGTTCACGCCCGCTCATGCCCGGCTCGAGCATGTACTCGCCGGCTCGCAACTGCGGAATCGTATCGGGTTCGACTCGCGTCAACAGACGAAACGCCCACTCGTCCTCGATCACACCGCGCGCATCGAGGTCCCCGATTACCCGGTTGTACCCCGCCCCACGCGGTACTTCGTAAAGGGTTTCCTCCTCCACCGAGAGGGGGGCGTCGAGCCGGCTCTCCCAATAGCGATAGCCGGCGAACACCGCCACGGCCGCCAAGACGGCCAGCACCACCAGAAACTTAACCAAACGCAGCATGCGCTTTCCTCGTTGCCCTATTCATTGCCCACTACCTTCAGCCTGCGGAAACAAGCCGGCGAAGTTCGCCTGGCCAAGTTCGGCCCGCACGGCTCAATTTCCGAAGTCTGTCGGGTATCCCAACAGCTCATGGGCTTCCCGCTGAACGCTGCGATGAAGATCGACCAGCGTCCAACGTCGCTGTAAGACGCCATCGGCGGTATCCAGGCGTTCGACGGGCCAGAGCCCTTGAAGGGAGTTGCCGAGCCACACGGCCTCGGCTTCCATCAGCACCTCCGGTCCTGTGCTGACTTCCGTGATCGACAGACGTTCCATCAGGCCAGCTCGCAGCGTACCTGCCACACCGCAACCGTCGAGCCGCGGTGTTTCGAGCCGCCCCTGGCGCTGCCAGAAAAGGTTCATGCAGGTGGCTTCGATCAGGTTCCCCTGGCTGTCGCACAGCAGCCCTTCAGCTACCTCGTGGTCATTCCACTCACTGCGCGCCAGCACGTTCTCGAGCCGATTGAGGTGCTTGATTCCCGCAAGCAGAGGCTGGCTGCCCAGTCGCAAGTGACAATGCCGCACCCGCACGCCCGCCTCCCACCGCTGGGCCTGGGGCTTGAAGCAGGACAACTGCCACAGCAAGCGCGGCGTGGCCGATGGTGAAGGAAGGTAGCCGCGACCGCCGCTGCCACGGGTCAGCACCAGTTTGAGCACCTGTAGTCCCGGCCCCGCCAGGGCCGGCAGGCCATCGAGTTCGTCGCTAGCCGGCATGGGAATCCCCAGCACGCGACACCCTCTTGCCAACCGGGCCATGTGTTGCGGCCATAGCAAGGGTTCGCCATCACGCACCAGCACGGTCTCGAACAGCCCGTCGCCATAGGCCAGGCCACGATCGTCGACCGGAATCTGTGCTTGCACCAGCGGCCGGGTCATCAAAAGGCTCAGCGCAGCCGGGAAAACACCAGGGTACCGTTGGTGCCACCGAAGCCAAATGAATTGGATAGCGCCACGTCGATCTTCATCTCACGCGCAGTATGCGGCACGTAGTCGAGATCGCAGCCTTCCTGGGGGTTGTCCAGGTTGATGGTCGGCGGTGCCACCTGATCCCGAATTGCCAGAATGCAGAAGACCGCCTCGACGGCGCCGGCAGCACCCAGCAGATGACCGATCATCGACTTGGTGGAACTCACCGCCACGGAAGAGGCGTCCTCGCCCAGCACCTTTTTCACCGCACGGGTCTCGGCCAGATCTCCGGCCGGAGTCGAAGTGCCATGAGCATTGATGTAGTCGACCTTCGACGTATCCAGGCCCGCATCGCGTATGGCGTTACGCATGGACAGCGCCGCCCCGTTGCCGTCCTCGGGCGGTGCGGTCATGTGGTAGGCATCGTCGCTCATGCCGAAACCGGTCAACTCGGCGTAGATGCGCGCGCCACGCGCCTTGGCGTGCTCGTACTCCTCGAGCACCAGGACGCCCGCGCCGTCCGACAGCACGAAGCCGTCGCGGTCGCGGTCCCAGGGGCGACTGGCGGCCTGAGGATCGTCGTTGCGGGTCGACAACGCCCGCGCTGCGGAAAACCCGCCCAGGCCCAGCGGCGTGGTGGCCATTTCGGCGCCACCGCAGATCATCACGTCGGCATCGCCGTAGGCAATGGTGCGTGCGCTGTAGCCGATGTTGTGAGTGCCGGTAGTACAAGCGGTGGTGATGGCGATATTGGGGCCACGGAAGCCATGCTGGATGGCCAGGTTGCCGGAAATCATGTTGATGATCGATCCGGGTACGAAGAACGGCGAGATACGGCGCGCACCGCCCTTGTGGAGAGCATTGTGGTTCTGCTCGATCATCGGCAGCCCACCGATACCGGAACCGATGGCGACACCGATACGCTCGGCGTTCTCCTCGCTGCACTCGATACCGGCATCCTTGATGGCCTGCGCTCCCGCTGCCACTCCGTACTGGATGAACAGATCCATTTTGCGCGCATCTTTCGGGTTCAGGTACGGGCTGATGTCGAAGTTCTTGACCGAACCGCCGAAGCGAGTGTTGAAGCCGGTAGCATCGAAATGCTCGATGGGCGCAATACCGCTGTTGCCGGCCAGGATATTTTCCCAGCTCTCTTCGACGGTATTGCCCACCGGCGTGACCAGCCCCAGCCCGGTCACCACAACTCTACGAGCCATCAGAAATCCTCCAGACAACCTTGATGACACGGCCCTTCTCCCAGACCGTCATTGCGCGCATTATACCGGACATGCTCCTTGCATGGGCAGCCACGGTCTCGATACAAAGCAAAAAGCCGCCCTGGCACTCAGGACGGCTTTTCAAGGGCCCTCAACGGAACCCTTCACTCAGCAAGCGGTGACGACCGCGCCCTTACTGATGGGCGTTGACGTAATCGATGGCTTCCTGAACGGTGGTAATCTTCTCGGCTTCTTCATCGGGAATTTCGGTATCGAATTCCTCTTCGAGCGCCATGACCAGCTCGACGGTATCCAGGGAATCAGCGCCAAGGTCCTCGGTGAAGGAGGAGCTATTCTGGATATCCTCTTCCTTGACATTCAGGCGCTCGGCCACAACCTTCTTCACGCGCTCTTCGATGGTGCTCATTATACGTACTCCAGTCGTTCAAGTTAGCCGTTCAGATGACCAGCCGTTTGGTCCGCAAACTCAAGCTGCGGGGTAGTTTATAGACGCCCCCCTGTCGGCGCAACCACCGACCCGCAGGGGCTTCAACGCATGTTCATGCCGCCGTTGACCTGCAACGTCTCGCCGGTGATGTAACCGGCGCCCTCGCTCGCCAGGAAACCGACGGCAGCCGCGATCTCGTCGGGCTCACCAAGACGCGCCAGCGGAATCTGGGTCAACAGTGCCTGGTGCTGCTCCTCGGGCAGTGCCCGCGTCATGTCGGTGGCAATGAAGCCAGGTGCCACGGCGTTGACGGTGATCGCCCTCGATGCCACCTCACGCGCCAGAGCGCGAGTGAAGCCTTCCATGCCCGCCTTGGCGGCAGCATAGTTGGTCTGGCCGAGATTGCCCATGGTCGCTACGACTGAACTGATGCTGACGATACGACCGAAACGGGCTCGGGTCATGCCGCGCAGGCACGCCTTGGTGACCCGATAGACCGACTTGAGGTTGGTGTCGAGCACCGCATCCCATTCGTCTTCTTTCATGCGCATCAGCAGATTGTCACGCGTGATGCCGGCATTGTTGACCAGAATGGTGGGTGCGCCAAACTCCTCGGTGACGGCCTTGACCAGTGCGTCGACACTGGCCTGATCGGTCACGTCGAGTGCCCTGCCGGCACCTTCGATGCCGTTGGCACGCAGGTCTTCATCGATCCTGGCCGCCCCTGATTCGGTGGTGGCGGTACCGATCACTACGCGCCCCTGTCGGCCAAGCTCATGGGCAATGGCCTGGCCAATGCCACGGCTGGCACCGGTCACCAAGGCGATTCTGCGTTCGCTGGACATAACCTGTTCCCGCTCCGAATGCTGTTTGGTCCTGGGGCTCGATGCCCCTCCTTGTATGGGCTGGCCGTGCCTTACTGACCGACCGCCTCGCGTGCCAGGCCAAGCGCTGCCTCAAGACTGTCGGGGTCATTGACCGCCAGCCCCTTGCTGCCCTTGGCGATGCGCTTGCCGAGGCCGGTAAGCACCTTGCCCGGCCCGCATTCGATGAACACAGAGGCACCCGCCGCCTCCATCGCTTCGACGCATGAGGTCCAGCGCACCGGCTGGTAGAGCTGTTCGACCAGGCGCGTACGTAATGTCTCGACATCGGCATGGGCCTGGGCGTCCACGTTCTGGTAAACGGTATAGCGCGGCGGACGCATGTCGAGTTCGGCCATGGCGGTCTTGAGCCGCTCGGCGGCCGGTCGCATCAGAGCACAGTGCGAAGGTACCGAGACCGGCAACGGCATGGCGCGCTTGGCCCCTGCCTGCTGGCACAGGGCGATGGCGCGCTCCACGGCGGACTTGTCGCCAGCGATCACCACCTGCCCCGGGGCATTGTAGTTCACCGCCGCCACGACCTCATTCTGCGCTGCCTCGGCGCAGGCCGTTTCAACGGTGGCAGCCTCGAGCCCGAGGATGGCCGCCATGCCGCCCCGACCGACCGGGACCGCCTCCTGCATCGCCTCGCCACGCAAGCGCACCAGGCGAACGCCATCGGCGAAACCCATGACGCCGGCACATACCATGGCACTGTATTCGCCCAGGCTATGCCCCGCCATGGCGCCGGGGCGAGGGCCCTCCAGCTCCTGCCATACCCGCCAGATGGCAACGCTGGCCGTCAGCAGCGCCGGTTGAGTACAGGCGGTAGCGTTCAGAGCCTCGTCGGGCCCCTCCTGGACCACTTTCCACAGGTCGTAGCCCAACGCATCGGCGGCTTCTTCGAAGGTCGTCCGCACGACGCTGTAGCGTTCCGCCAGCTCCCGCAGCATACCCACCTGCTGGGAGCCTTGCCCGGGAAAGACGAGGGCAAGGGGTTGAGTCATGTCGTTCACCATTGCTCTTGTTGAGTGCTGCCACAACGGGCATCCAGCTCCACGGCGAGTCGCGCCGGCAAGCCACGCCTGACCTCCTGCACGGCCCGCGACACAGCATAGGAAAAGCCAGTGGCATCGGCACTGCCGTGACTCTTGATCACGATGCCATCGAGCCCCAGCAGGCTGGCGCCATTGTAGCGCACCGGATCGAGTTCATTCTTCAACCGACGTAGCGCCGGCCTTGCCAACATGCCGACCAGACGGCTGCTCCAGTGCGACTCAAAGGTCAACTGAACCCGCTCGATCAGCATGCGCGCCAATCCTTCGCTGGCCTTGAGTACCGCATTGCCAACGAAACCATCACACACCACCACATCGGCGGAGCCGGCAAATATTCCGTCCCCTTCGATGAAGCCGATATAGTTCAGCGAGCCCATTGCCCTCAGCAGCGCATCCGCTTGGCGCACCGCCTCACTACCCTTGGTGCCCTCACTGCCCACATTGAGCAGCGCCACCCTGGGTGCGGCGAGTCCATCCACGTGGCGCGCCATGACTTCCCCCATGCGGGCGAAATCCACCAACCGCCCTGCGGTGACATCGACGTTGGCGCCGAGGTCCAGCAGGTAGCAGCGCCCGTCGCTACGGGTCGGGATGGCAGTGCAGATGGCCGGGCGCGGGATGTCCGCCACGGTGCCTAACGCGCGCCGAGCCAGAGCCATCAGGGCACCGGTATTGCCGGCACTGACACCCGCCGCAGCATTGCGGTTGGCCACGTGGGCAAGCATCAGCGCCATGCTCGTCTCGCCGCCACGCCGCAGCGCATCGGAGGGTCTCTGGTTCTGGCGAATCAGACCCGGCGCATGATGGACGGACAGATGCGAACCGGCCGCGGCGAGATGCCGCGGCAGATTCTCGAGCTCGTTTGACAGCTGGTCGCCCGGGCCGAACAGATCGACCTCCAGCCCTGGGCATGCCTGGACTGCAGCAGCCGCACCGTGGACGGCGACAGCGGGACCGGCGTCGCCGCCCATCGCATCGATGGCAATCCGCACGTTCAGGTGCCGATGGTCATCGACAGTGGGTCGACTCAGGCGTCGACCACCTTGCGACCACGGTAGAAACCGTCCGGAGAGACGTGATGACGCAGGTGAGTGGTACCGGTTTCCTTGTCCTGGGACAGGGTCGGTGCGCTCAAGGCGTCGTGGCTGCGACGCATGCCGCGCTTGGAACGAGTCTTACGATTCTGTTGAACTGCCATGGGTGTCACTCCGAAGTGAGACGATAAACAATCAGGATTTGCCCTTGAGGTGACGCAGCACCTCGAAAGGACTAGCGGGAGTCGGCTCGCTCGATTCGGCCTCCTCGCCGCTGCTCAGCTGGTCGCGCGAGACACGGCAATGCGCCTCGTCGTGGTAAACCACCTGGGGCAGACTGAGGATCAGTTCATCCTCGATCACCTCCAGCAGGTTCAGCTGTTCGTTTTCCACCAGCACCGGCTCATGGGTGCTCGGCAGCTCTGCCGCCAGCGCATCGCTCGAGACCATGCCCAGCAGGAACTCGCTCTCGACATGCTGCGCCATGGGCTCGAGGCAGCGCCGGCAAGGCAGCTGCAGCTCAGCTTCGACACGACCGCGGATCTCGCGGCGGCCCTGGGCGTCGATACCGAAATCGAGCCATACCTGACAGTCACCTGTCTGCGCGCCCACCTGCTCGGCCAGACGCTCGAACTGGTCGAGCGCCATCAGGCCGGAGAGGCTTTCGCTGCGGGCGGCAAGCCGGTAAGGCTCGACCCTATTGGGAAGTCGTGAGGTCAACATAGGCGCGCAATGATAGGCACTCCCCATGCCCCTGTCAAAGTCGCCTTCTCAACAAGTTACAATGCCCGCTCATTTGAATCTCCGATGACACTTTTTCGCACACCCCAGGAGCGCACCATGCCTCGACTCGTTCTCGCTTCAGGCTCCCGCTGGCGCCGCCAGCTCCTCGACCGGCTGGGGCTGCCCTATGCCTGGGCCAGCCCCGACATCGACGAGACGCCGCTCCCCGGCGAGACGCCCGAAGCACTGGTGCACCGACTGGCACTGGCCAAGGCCAGCCGTGTCGCCGAGGCGCACCCGGAGCACCTGGTGATCGGCTCGGATCAGGTCGCCGTGTTCGACGGCGACATCCTCGGCAAGCCTGGTGATGCGGCCACGGCCCGGATACAGCTGGCGCGCTTCTCCGGCCACCGGGTGACCTTTCTCACCGGCCTGGCACTGATCGACACCCGCAACGCACGCCACTGGGTCTGCCACGAACGCTACGACGCTCTCTTCCGCCGTCTCACCGACAGTGAGATAGCCCGTTACGTCGAGCGCGAGCAACCCCTGGATAGCGCCGGCAGCTTCCGCATGGAGGGGCTCGGCATCGCCCTGTTCGAAAAGCTCGAGGGCGACGATCCCAACACGCTGATCGGCCTGCCGTTGATCCGGCTGTGCGCGCTGCTGCGCGAAGCTGGCCTCGACCCGCTAGGGGATCAGGGCAGCTGGTAACGCACCGGGGAGCGGCTGGATGGCACACCCACCCATTCGGCGGCTACTCGACCGAACTGGCGGCTCAACCGCTCGAAGGGGTCCAGTCGCGGCGTGTAGTCGTGCAGCCGCACTTCGCCGAACAGATCACGGCTCAGGGCATCGAGGCTGCTGATGCCATCGATCAGGCCCAGCTCCAGCGCCTGCTCGCCGCTCCAGATCAGGCCGGTGAAGAGCCGCTCGTCATCGGCCAGGCGGTCGCCGCGCCCCTGGCGCACGGCCTCGATGAATTGGCTGTGAGTGGTATCCATCACCGTCTGCCAGAATTCACGCTCCTCCGGTGCTATCGGTGAGAAAGGGTCGAGGAACCCCTTGTTCTCGCCGCTGACGTAGATGCGCCGCTCGATGCCGAGGCGCTCTATCGCCTCCTCGAAACCGAAGCTGGCGAAAATGACGCCGATCGAGCCCACCAGGCTCGCCGGCGCCGCGACGATCTCGTCAGCCGCCGCTGCCATGTAGTAGGCACCGCTGGCGCCCACGTCCTCGATGACCGCGATGATGGGCTTGTCGCCCTCCTCGCGCAGGCGCAGGATCTCGTTGTAGACGCGCTGAGACTGCACCGGGCTCCCCCCTGGACTGTCGATGTGCAGCACCACGGCAGCAGCGTTGGCCGCCTCCCAGGCACGGTTCAGCCCTTCGATGATGCGCTCGGCGCTGGCCGGCGACTCGCTGTCGATCACCCCGCGCACCGTGACCACCCCCAGATGCTGGCGCTCCGGCTCACGGACCGGGTCGCCGAACAGGCTATAGAAGGTGGCCACCAACGAGGCCAGGATCAAGGCGGCAAAGAGGAAGCGGAAGAACAGCTTCCAGCGCCGCGAACGGCGCTGCTCGACCAGCACCCCATCTATCCAGCGGTCGAGCATCTCCTGCTGCGCCAAGCGCCGACGCTCACGCAGCGCTTCGGCGCTCTCCGCTGACGATGCCGGCTGCTCGCTCTGCGCCCGGCGCGCCTCCTCGGGGGTCAACTCCGGCCCTTCGGTCCAGCGGTCTTCACGCTTATCATCGCTCATCAGGTCGCCTTCCTTTCGCCTCTATCGATCCAACCAGTCAAACAGCTCGGTAACCGCCCCGGCAGTATAGACAGGACGGCTCATCGCCAGCCGCTCGGGGGCATGCACGCCCCAGGTCACGGCAACCCGATCCATGCCGAGGGCGCGCGCCATCTCCAGGTCGTACTCGGTGTCGCCCACCATGACGGCCTCCTCGACCGGCACGTCGAGTTCGACCAGCAGTTCCTCGAGCATCTGGGGGTGCGGCTTGGAGCGGGTCTCGTCGGCGGTACGGCTGGCATGGAACCAGCTACCACTGCCATTCTCGCGGAAGATCCGGTCGAGCCCGCGCCGGCTCTTGCCGGTTGCCACGGCCAGACGCCTCGCACGCTGGCCGCGCAGCGCGGCAACGCCGGCCTCGACGCCGGCGAAGAATGACATCGGCGTACTATTGCCCTCGACGAAATGGTGGGCATAACGGCTGCGCAGCAGTTCGAAGCGCTCGGCATCGATGCCTGGGCACAGCCGGTCGATGGCTTCGGGAAGTCCCAGGCCTATGATGTCGCGCACGGCGCCGTCTTCGAGATGCCCCCAGCCGGCATCGCGCGCCGCCGCCTGCATGCAAGCGACGATACGAGCGGCGGAATCCATCAGGGTGCCGTCCCAGTCGAAGATCACCAGTCGATAGCGCATCGCAGCTCCGGTCGAAGTTCCAGTGGCATGTCGAACCTCAGCGGCTCTCTCGGGCTCGTTCGAGCACCTTCTCGAGCTCTTCGGGGAGCGGCGCGCGAATCTGTACCGGGCGCCCGCTGCTGGGCTCCGGAAAGGTCAGCGACTCAGCATGCAGGAACAGGCGCGACAGGCCCAGGTAGCGGGCCAATGACGCCCCTTCCCGCGAGCCGTACTTGTCGTCGCCGAGCAGCGGGTAGCCGGCATGGGCGGCATGCACGCGGATCTGGTGGGTACGCCCGGTCACAGGCTCGGCCTCGATCAGCGTGGCCTTGGGGAACGCCTCGCGTACGGCGAAGCGAGTTCTAGCCACCTTGCCGGCCGCATCCACACGCACCCGGCGTTCACCATTACCGGCATCGTAGCGATCGAGACGGGCACTGACGAATTCGCGGCGCGCGGGCCAGCGCCCCGCCACCAGCGCCAGGTAGCGCTTGTCCATCTGGTGATGCTTGAGCGCCTCGTTGAGCGTCAGCAGCGCCGGGCGCGACTTGGCTAACAGCAGGCAGCCCGAGGTATCGCGATCGAGGCGATGGACCAGCTCGAGAAAATCGAGATCCTCGCGCACCTGGCGCAAGGCCTCAATGAGACCGATCTTGACGCCACTGCCCCCATGTACCGGAAGGCCGGCCGGCTTGTTGAGCACCAGCCAGCCCGGCCCCTCTACCAGCACGCTGCCGGCCAGCAGATTGCGCAACCCTTCGCTGACCTGCTTGACCGCCTCGCGCGGGGCCAGCTTGAGCGGCGGGATCCGCACCATGTCGCCCACCTGCAGGCGATAGTCGGCCTTCACCCGCTTCTTGTTCACCCGCACCTCGCCCTTGCGCACGATGCGGTAGACCAGCGTTCGCGGCACGCCTTTCAGGCGCGTTATCAGGAAGTTGTCGACCCGCTGGCCCGACTGGCCATCGCCTACCTCCACCCACTGTACGTCGCGCCCCTCGGCCATGACACTCCCGCTGAAAATCCGTTGTGAGGCCGCATTCTAACGCACTCGACGACGCGCTGCGCCAATTGCTGACGATTGCCAATACTGCTATATTGCCAGCTCGCTCGGATGGATCCCTTCGGTCCCATGGCGCCTGCACGACAGACACGCAGGCCGGAGCGACGAAATCGGGCGGCGACGACCCCTACAATGGGTCCCGACGCCAACGAGTGATAGACGCAAGAAAGTAGACAAGTAGTGACGCCACGCCCGGACCCGACTCGCGACAGTGACAGGCGAGCGGTGGCCACGGGAATCGTTCCACATCGTGCCGGTGGCCGGCGTTGGCGAATCGATGAATGCCAGGTGTCTGGCGGTGACAGCAGGGCCGGATGGGAGAAGCCCCACCGAGACATGTCCTGCCTCCGCCACGTACTCAACATGATCATGTCGTATTGGGCCCGTTTCGGGTACCGGTACGATCGGGCGCCACTGCGCATCCGCGACATGCGCTGAGCACAAGCACGCAGCACCCAGAGGTTCGCCTTCTTCGAAGCCTACCGGCGCGTCCAGTTTGCGAGACAACATGAAACGGATGCTCATCAATGCGACCCAGCCCGAAGAGCTGCGCGTCGCGCTGGTAGATGGACAACGCTTGTATGACCTGGACATCGAATCGGGTGCCAGGGAACAAAAGAAAGCCAATATCTATCGCGGAAAGATTACCCGCGTCGAACCCTCCCTCGAAGCCGCCTTCGTCGACTTCGGGGCCGATCGTCACGGCTTCCTCCCTCTCAAGGAGATCTCCCGCGAATACTTCCTGAAGGACACCTCGGGGCGCCCCAGCATCAAGGAGGTGCTCAAGGAGGGTCAGGAAGTCATCGTGCAGGTCGACAAGGAGGAGCGCGGCAACAAGGGTGCGGCGCTGACCACCTTCATCAGCCTGGCCGGCCGCTTCCTCGTGCTGATGCCCAACAATCCTCGCGCCGGCGGTATCTCACGGCGCATCGAGGGCGAAGAGCGCACCCAGCTCAAGGAAGCCATGGGCCAGCTCACGGTGCCGGAGAAGATGGGCGTGATCGTGCGCACCGCCGGTATCGGCCGCAGCAGCGAGGAGCTGCAGTGGGACCTCAATTACCTGGTCCAGGTGTGGGAGTCGATCACCGAGGAGGCCGGCAAGCGCCAGGCGCCTTTCCTGATCTATCGCGAATCGGACGTTATCATACGTGCCATGCGCGATTACCTGCGCCAGGACATCGGCGAGGTGCTCATCGACGATCCGACGGTGCATCAGCGCGCCCTGGCTTTCATTCGCCAGGTCATGCCCTCGTACCAGCAGAAGATCAAGCTCTACGCCGACGAAGTCCCGCTGTTCTCGCGTTTCCAGATCGAATCCCAGATCGAGACCGCCTACGAGCGTGAAGTGAAACTGCCCTCCGGTGGCTCCATCGTCATCGACCACACCGAGGCCCTGGTCTCCATCGATATCAACTCGGCGCGCGCCACCCGTGGCAGCGACATCGAGGAAACCGCGCTGCAGACCAATCTCGAGGCGGCCGACGAGATCGCCCGCCAGTTGCGCCTGCGTGACATCGGCGGCCTGGTGGTGATCGATTTCATCGACATGAGCCCGGCGCGCAACCAGCGTGAGGTCGAGAATCGCATGCGCGACGCGCTCAAGCTCGACCGCGCCCGCGTACAGATCGGTCGCATCTCTCGCTTCGGCCTGATGGAAATGTCACGCCAGCGCCTACGCCCGTCGCTGGGCGAAACCAGCGGCGTGGTCTGCCCGCGCTGCAACGGCCAGGGCACTATCCGTGACGTGCGCTCGCTGTCGCTGTCGATCATGCGCCTGATCGAAGAAGAGGCGATGAAGGAGCGCAGCGCCCAGATCCGCGCCATTCTGCCGGTGCCGGTAGCCACTTACCTGCTCAACGAGAAGCGCTCGGTACTCGCCGACATCGAGAAGCGCCAGGGCGTGCGCGTTCTCGTACTGCCCAATCCCGACATGGACACGCCGCACTACGATGTTCAGCGCCTGCGCGACGACCATATCGAGGAGGAAGGCGAGCAGGACAAGTCCAGCTTCGAGCTGTCGGTAGATACCGAGATCGGCAAGGAGCCGGACACCAGCATCGCCAAGCCGGTCGCCCGCACCGAGGCGGCCGTCAAGACGGTGATCCACAACGAACCGGCCCCGGCCTCCCTGCAACAGGAACCGGCCCCGCAGCCCGCAGCCACCACCCCGACTGCCCCCCCCACTGGTGCGGCCCCGGCTGCTGGCGTACTCGGTCGCCTGCTGAAGGGCGTCAGCAAGTTGCTCGGCGGCGCCGAGAGCGATACATCCACTTCGGCGGAGCCCCGCAAGCCGGTCACACCTCCCCAGTCTCGCAGCAGCGAGGAAGAGCGTGGCGAGCGCAACGGTCGCCAGCGGCGTCGCTCGCGTGGCGACGCTCAGGATGACAACCGCAGCCAGCGCGGCCAGGCTCGCCAGCAGGAAAGCGCCCGCAGCGACTCACGCCAGGAGGCGCGCCAGGACAACGCAACTGGCCGCAGTGAAGGGCGTGTTGAAGGCCGCAGCGAAGGACGCGGCGGTCGCGGTCGCAACCAGGCGCGTGCCGACAAGCCCCAGGCTAGCGAGGAAGGACGTCAAGGCAACAAGCCTCGCAGCCGTGACGAAGCTCCACGTCGCCAGAAGGCCGAGCCCCAGGAAAAACCCGCCGAGCAAGCGGCCGAGCCGGCCAGAGCCGATGATGGCAAGCCCAAGCGTACGCGCAACAACCCGCGCAACCGCTCACGCCAGCACGCCATCAATCCGCAGGCCGAAGCCGAGCAGAAGCGACTGCAAGCAAGCGAGCAGGCGAATCTCGCCACCGACCAGGCCAAGACCGAACAAGCCAAGCCGGCTGAGAAGCCTGCCGAACCGGTCAAGGCCGAGCAGCCCAAGCCGGTAGAGAAGCCCGCAGAGCCGATCAAGGCCGAGCAGCCCAAGCCGGTGGAGAAGCCCGCCGAGCCGGTCAAGGCCGAGCAGCCCAAGCCGGATCAGGCCAAGGTCGACGCGCCCAAGCCGGCGGAGAAGCCCGCCGAACCGGTCAAGGCCGAGCAGCCGAAGGCGGATCAGGCCAAGGTCGACGCGCCCAAGCCGGCGGAGAAGCCCGCCGAACCGGTCAAGGCCGAGCAGCCGGAACAGACCAAGGCCGAGGCGCCCGAGCCAGAGGAAAAACCTGCCATCGAAGAGACGCCTGCAGCCGCTCGTCGACGCCGCCGCGCGCATAATGACCCGCGCGAGATCCGTCGACGTGAGCAGGAAGCGCATAAAGGCAAACAGGGCTGACAAGCCACGCCGCCAGCGAATGGCCCGCGCACTGCGCGGGCCATTTTCTTTGGCGAAATGGGTGATTGCCGAGCGGCTTCGCTTGCGATGGACTCAAGCCAGCCTGGGTTCGCGTTCCAACATTACGCCGAAGCGTGCCTGAACCTGCCCAACCACGCGATCGGCAAAGGCCAGTAGCTCTGCGGCGCTGCCTCCGCCAAAGTGAACCAGCACCAGAGCCTGGCGGTCATGCACACCGAAATGGCCGCTACGCCAACCTTTGAGGCCGCATTGATCGATCAACCAGCCGGCAGCCAGCTTGACACGCCCATCCGGCAGTTCGAAATGCGGCATCGCGGGCCATGACGCCAGCAGTTCGGCGGCCCGCTCCGATTCGACGATGGGATTCTTGAAGAAGCTGCCGGCATTGCCAAGCTCTGCCGGGTCGGGCAGCTTCTCGCGGCGAATGGCGCATACCGCCTCGGCCACCTCGAGCGGGCCTGGGCACGGTCCTACCCGCTGGGCCAGGTCGCCATACGCCAGGCGCGGTGATGCCACCCGGGACAGGCGCAGCGTCAAGCCGGTAATGACTACCCTGCCCTCCAGCTCGCCCTTGAAGATGCTGTCGCGATAGCCGAAGACACACTCCTCGGGGGTGAGTACGGCACTGCGGCCATCCTCCACGAACAGCACCTGGACCGCCTCGAGCACTTCGCATAGCTCGACACCATAGGCGCCGATGTTCTGGATCGGCGCGGCGCCGCAGAAACCCGGAATCAGCGCCAGGTTCTCCGTGCCCCATAGCCCGCGGCCGGCCAACGCCATGACCAACGCATGCCATTCGACCCCCGCTCCGACGTGTACCAGAACGCGGCTGCCCTGTCGCTCCAGCCACCAGTGGCGCAGCGCCGGTTTGAGCACCAGCCCCGACAACCGCTCGGGCAGGATCAGATTGCTGCCTCCGCCGAGGATGGTCAGGGTCCAATCCCGCTCGGCTGCCTGGCGCAGCAGCCGGCGCAGCGGCCCGATGGCCGACGGCGCGGCGAAACGTTCGGCAAGGCAGGGTAATCCCAGGGTATTGGCCGAGCTCAGATCATGATCGGCCAGAGTGGCATCGCTCAATGCCGCGCCCCCTCGAGCCGCCGGGTGATATCCTCGACCAGGCCGCGGGAAGCGGACTCGATCAGATCCAGCACCTCCTCGAAGCCCCGTTCGCCACCGTAGTAGGGGTCGGGTACCGGGCGGTCGACCTGACCGGCAAAGTCGAGAAAAAGGCCGATGTGGGCCTGACACGCCTCGGGACACTGCTGGCGCAGCGCCGCCAGGTTGTCGTGATCCATGGCCAGAAGGTAATCGAAGCGGTGGAAATCCTCGGCCGATAGTTGGCGCGCGCGAACCTCGCTCAAGTCGATACCGCGTCGACGAGCGGCCTCCGCGGAGCGCGGGTCCGGCGGATTGCCCACGTGCCAGTCACCGATGCCGCACGAATCGACCTCGACACGATGCGCCAGCCCTGCCGACTCGAGCTCCCGACGAAACACGCCTTCGGCGGTGGGTGAACGACAGATATTGCCGAGGCAGACGAACAGAACGCGCATGAGTCTCCTCCTGCTTACGAATTCTCGGTCAGCAAGGCCCTGACACGCTCCAGGTCCTCGAACGTGTCGACACCGGCCGGATTGGGCTCGGCAGCCAGGGCCACCTGGATGGCATGGCCGTGGTGCAGCGCCCGGAGCTGCTCCAGCTGCTCTAGTTGCTCCAGCGCCGAGGGGCTCCAGTCGCGATACTCCGCCAGGAAAGCGGCGCGGTAGGCGTAGAGTCCGATATGGCGTAACCAAGCATCGGTTTCGAGCCATTCGGGGCGCGTGGCGAACGAGTCGCGGTCCCAGGGAATAGGGGCGCGCGAGAAATAGAGAGCACGGCCGGAAAGTGCCCGCACCACCTTGACCACGTTGGGATTGAACAACGTCTCGACGTCGGCGATAGGCTCGGCAAGGGTCGCGATGGAGGCGCCGGGGTCGTCATGCAGCCGCATGGCGACCTGGTCGATCAAGCGCGGCGGTATCAGCGGTTCGTCGCCCTGGACGTTGACCAGCACGGCATCGTCGGCGAGCCCAAGATGATCGGCGACCTCGGCCAGACGGTCGGTGCCGGAGGGATGGTCGGCGCGGGTCATGACCACCTCGGCCCCCAGCGGCAGCATGGCGTCGCGTATACGTGCATCGTCGGTGGCCACCACCACGCGACTGGCTGCGCTTTCGCCAGCGCGTCGCCAAACATGCGCCACCATGGGCTCACCGGCAATGTCGAGCAGCGGCTTGCCCGGCAGCCGCGAAGAGCCAAAACGTGCCGGAATCACCGCGATGAAGGCGTTATCCTGCGCCATCACGCCTCTCCGGTACGACCGGGCGAAGCCGGCAGCTTCTCGTCGACCTCCATCCGGCGCGCCTCTTCGGGCAGCATGACCGGAATGCCGTCGCGCACCGGATAGGCCAGGCCATCGTAGTGGCACAACAGCTCCTGGGCCTTGCGGTCGTACTTGAGCTTGCCCTTGCACAGCGGGCAGACCAGCATGGCCAGCAATTCCTTGTCCATCGTCTCACCTCTATCGTCCACGAGTTCCGTCCACGAGTTTCATGCTCTCACCCTTTCGACCATACGGTTATCGCAGCCCTGCCAGCCGACTGTCCAGCCAGGCGACGAAGTCCGCCGACGGCTCGGCTTCGACCTCGAGTACCCATCCCTTCGCAAGAGTCATGGCATCGCACTTCTCGGCATCCTTGGCCGTCATTATCACCGGCAGATCGTCGTTGAAGGCCAGGTCCTGCGGCGAAAAGCGATGGTGATCGGCGAAGGCATGCGCGCTTGCTGCTACGCCCAGGTCGTCCAGGGTGGCAAAGAAACGCCCGGGATTGCCGATCCCCGCCACCGCGTGCACCGGTCCCCGAAAAGGCAGCGGATCCAGAGGAAAGCTCGCACCGTCCGCCAATGAGCGCCAGCGCACCGGAGCCAAGCGAAAGGTATGGGTTCCCTCGGGCAGCGCGAGGATCGTTTCACCATTGACCAGCACGGCGTCCACCTCACTCAGGCGCGACAAGGGCTCACGCAGCGGGCCCGCCGGCAGGCAACGTCGATTGCCGAAGCCACGGCGACCGTCCACGACCACCAGTTCGACATCGCGCCCCAGTGCCAGATGCTGCAAGCCATCGTCACTGAGCAGGATGTCGCAGCCCCGCTCGAGCAGCGCCCGCGCTCCACGCGGTCGGTCGGGGTCGACCACCACCGGCAGGCCGGTCTGGCGCGCCAGCATGCGCGGCTCATCACCGCTCTGGGCGATCGGTGTCCGTGTCGTGACATGCAAAGGATAGTCTGCGCCCTGCCCCGCCTTACCGCCATACCCCCGCGACACGATGCCAGGCCGCCAGCCGCGTTCCGTCAGGTGACGGGCAAGCCAAGCCACCAGAGGAGACTTGCCCGTCCCACCCAGGGTTACGTTGCCGACCACGATCACCGGTACCGGGGCTCGCCACACCGTGCGGCGACCGTCACGGTAGGCCGCCGCACGCCGTGCCATGGCCCAGCGATACACCAACTCGAGCGGGCGCAACGCCTTGAGCCAGGCGGCATCGCCATAGGCCGCCTGCAACCATCGCTCGCCCAGGCCATGACTCATGGCACCGAGGCTTCCTGGAACTGCAGCCGATGCAGCGCCGCATAGGCGCCATTTTGCGCCAACAATTCGGCATGGCTGCCCTGCTCGACGATCCGGCCCTGCTCCATGACAACGATGCGGTCGGCTCGCTCGATAGTGGAGAGGCGATGGGCGATGACCAGCGTGGTCCGCCCACGGCAGACTACCTCGAGCGCCTGCTGAATATAGCGCTCCGATTCGGTATCCAGCGCCGAAGTGGCCTCGTCGAGCACCAGCATCGGCGAGTCCTTGAAGATCGCCCGGGCAATGGCGAGGCGCTGACGCTGACCACCGGAGAGCATCACACCGTTGTCGCCGACGATGGAGTCGTAGCCGTTAGGCAGCCGCTCGATGAACTCATGGGCATAGGCAGCCTTCGCCGCCGCCTCGATGCTGCTGCGCTCGGCCTGCGGTACGCCATAGGCGATGTTGTCGGCCACGCTGGCGTTGAACAGGGTCACCTGCTGCGACACCAGCGCAATCTGACGGCGCAACGGTGCCAGGCGGTATTCGTCGATTGGCACGTCGTCGATCAGCACCTGGCCGGCGGTGGGGCGATAGAAGCGTGGCAGCAACCCGGCCAGGGTCGACTTGCCGCTGCCCGAGCGCCCCACGATGGCAACCATCTCGCCGGGCTCGATGATCGCATTGATGTCCTTGAGGACCTCGGGTTGATCGTCACCGTAGCGGAAATGCACCCCGCGCAGCTCGACCTTGCCACGCAGTCGTTCGGGTTCGCGAGTGCCCTCATCGGGCTCGGTTGGCACCCGCATCAGGCCGAACAGCTCCCCGGCCGCGGCGATCCCCTTCTGGATCTCGCTGTTGATCTCGGTGAGCTGACGCACCGGCTTGGCCATCAGCGATGCGGCGGTGATGAAGGCGACGAACTCGCCGGGCGTCATGTCTGCCAGCAGCGCGGGCGACATCGCCAGCCACACCAGTATGGCCAGCGATACGGCGATCATCAGTTGGATCACCGGCGTGCTGATCGCCTTGGTCAGCGCTTCCTTCATCTTTTGTTGGCGGTTGTAATCGCTGGCCCGGGCGAAGCGCGCTTTCTCAAAGGCCTCGGCGCCGTGGGTGCGCACCACCCGATAGCCGGTGAGGGCCTCGGAGGCCACATGGGTGACGTCGCCCATGGAACTCTGAATGCGCTGTGAGATGCGCCGAAAACGCTTGCTGGCATAGCTCACTACGCCGCCGATCAGCGGCGTCACGGCGAGGAACAACAAGGTCAGCATCCAGTTGGTCCACAGCAGGTAGGTCAACAGACCGAGCACGAACAGTCCTTCCCGCAGCAGGATCGTGATGGCGTTGGTCGCCGCCCCGGTAACCTGCTCCACGTGGTAGGTGACCCGCGAGATCAGATGACCGCTGGAGTGGGAGTCGAAGAATCTTCCCGGGAGATGCAGCATGTGGTTGAACACGTTGCAGCGCAGGGCATGAACCACGTTGCGTGCCACGTTGCTCATGAAATAGGTGCCAAGGAACGTACCCAACCCCCTGACCGCGAACATGAACACTACGAACAGCGGCAGGAAGAGACGAAAGGAGGCATCGGGGTCCTGAATGCCGTCGATCAGGCGCTTCATCATTTCGGCCAGGGCCGTACTGGAGGCCGCATAGAGCGCGTAGCCGACGATCGCCAGGGAAAAGGAGATCCAGTGTGGCTTCACGTAGGCCAGCAGCTGCTTGTAAAGGGCCCAGCCCGAGTATTGGGTCCGGTCTTGAGTCACGGTGTCTCCGCTTGCGTGGATGTTGCCTGTGTTTCGCGGGTGGCGATGCGAACTTGACGGATGCCGAGCAACCCCGCCTGGTCGAGTGCTCGCACCACGTCGGCATGCACCGCCCGGGCATCGGCCTCGACCACCAGCCCGTGCAGTCTGGCCTGGTCGGCCTCGGCAGCCAGTGCCTCGCCAAGCTCGTTGGCGGCCAGTTCACGCTCGCCCAGCCGGTAACGCCCCTGCTCGTTCACCACCAGTGTGACCGGCGAGACCTCGAGGTCGACTCCGGCAGCACTCTCGGGAAGCGTGAGCTCGAGCGCCTGGCGGGTCTCGAAAGTGGTCGATACCATGAAGAAGATCAACAACAGGAAGACCACATCGATGAGCGGCGTGAGGTTGACCTCCACCGGATCACGCCGGCGGCGAGTGAACTTCACGAGCCCCGGGCCTCCGCAGACGGACGCTCTGCCTCACGCTGTTCGCTGAAGCCCAGCTCGCCACGGTAATGGGCGAGGAATTCCACCACCTGGCCTGCCTGCTCCTCCATACGCACGGTGATATCCTCGACCCGACGCTGGAAGTAGCGGTGAAACATCAGCGCCGGGATCGCCACGGTGAGGCCCGCTGCGGTAGTGACCAGGGCGCGCGAAATGCCACCGGCCAGTTCGGCGGTACGCCCGGCACCGTCGGCGGATACGATCACCGCGAATACTTCGATCATGCCTACTACGGTGCCCAGAAGACCGATCAGCGGGGTTATGGCGGCAATGGTGCCCAAGGGGCTCAGAAAGCGCTCCATGTCGTGGATGACAGCGGTAGCGGCCTCCTGCAGCCGCGCCCTGACCTGCTCGTGACCCAGCCGCGCATTGCGCAACCCGGCAGCCAGCACGCCACCCAGCGGCGAATGGCCCTCGAGCCAGTAGAGGTTGACCTGGCCGCGTGCCACCAACGAGCAGACTTCCTGGCCCAGACCGTAAGGCGCGATGCGCTTGGCACGCAGGGTCCAGAGACGTTCGATGATGATCACCGTCGCCAATAGCGAACATCCCAGCAGCGGAATCATCAGCCAGCCGCCAGCGATGAGCGCATCCATCATGTCCATCGGTTTCCCCTCTTCACGCAACGACCGTCGCGATCATTGGCGCGATTCTACCGCATGGCACCTGCCTTCGACACTGCCGCGGCGCCAGCGCATGTCACGCTCGGCATGCAACGACACCTGCTCTTCGCGGCCCAGCCAGAAGGTCACGGCACCATCCAGGGCAGTGCTCCATTGACAACTGCCGGCGCGGCGAAAGCGTCGCACCACTTCGTCGTGGGGGTGTCCGAAGGCGCTGTGTCGGGCAACACTGTAGATCACGTGCCGCGGCATTACCCACTGCACCAGCTGCGGCCCCGAGCTGGTGTGGCTACCATGATGCCCTGCCACCAGTAGCGTGACCGGCAGCTCCACGTCGAGCAGGAACATACGCTCGATCTCGCGCCCGACGTCACCGGTAATCAACAAGCGATCGCTGCCAGCCGTCACTTCCAACACACAGGAGCGATCATTGCTTGAAAGCTGCTCTGTCTCCTCGGGCGGCCAGAGCACCCGATAGGCCACACCATCCCGCTGCCAGGCTTGTCCGCGCCGGCAGCTCTCGAAGGATACCCCGATGGCTTCGCCGGGCGGTGCCAGGAACCTTCCTACCGTATGCTCCGCGGCCAACACGGCAACACCACCGGCATGATCGAGGTCACCGTGGCTCACCATCACCTCCTCGAAGTGTTGCCCCGCCGGCCACAGCGAACTCAACGGAGCGAAACCCGAGGCGAAGCTGGGTCCGCTATCGTAGAGCAGACGGTAATTGGCACTGCTCAGCTCGATCAGTTGGCCCTGGCCGACGTCCTGCACTCTCACCCGCAGGACGCCTGGCTCGGGTAGAGGTGCCGTCAGCCCCAGCATGGCCGGCATCAGCAACAACGCAGCCCCAAGGCGCAATGCCTTGGTCAGGCCGGGAAGCGCCCACAGCAGTGCCACGAGGCCGAGCATGAGGGCCAGCGGCAAGACCTGCTCCGGCGAGGGCCACCACAGCGGCAGGCGCTCCACGGCCAGCTCCAGCAACCCTACCAGCAGCCGGGCGGCGTACTCGAAGAGCCACCAACACCAGTCGCCCAGGTATGGAAGGGGCGCGAGCAGCCAGCCCAGCAGACCGAGCGGCACCAGCAGGAGGCTAACCAGCGGCACCGCCACCAGGTTGACCAACGGCGCCGCCGGGGCCAGCCTGGCGAATGCCAGCAGTACGGCGGCCGCCATCAGCGGAGCCAGCAGCAACTGAGTACGCACCAGCCCCCAACCCCAGCCGGACACGCCCCGCGGCCTTGGGCGTCCCTGCCAGATCAGGATCAGCAGCGCCACGGCCAGGAACGACAGCCACAGCCCCGGGCGCCACGCCGACAGAGGGTCGAGCAGTACCACCAGCCCCAGGGCCAGCCACCACGCCTGCCACGGGCCGGGGGCATGCCGCCCGCTGGCCACCCATAGCCCCACCAGCGTCATGATCATGGCGCGCATGGCCGGTGGCTGCAGCCCCGCCAGCCAGGCGTAGCCGACGGCCGCGACACCCGACAGCCACCATGGCCATACCGCCATTCGCCAGCGGCGCGGCACGACCAGCCGAGCCAGAGCGCGGGAAGCCAGCAGCACGAAGGTCGCCACCAGCCCCACGTGCAGACCGGAGATCACCACCAGATGGGTCGTGCCGCTGGCGTTGAGCAGATCCCAGTCGTCGCGCCCGAGCCGCTCGCTCGCCCCTAGGGTCAGGGCGGCCAGCCAGCGCCGGGTCTGCGGGGAGAGCTGCCGTTCGTCGAGGTAGCCGAGCGCCCGCTGGCGCAACGACGTCGGCGCCGCCGCCAGCCGCTCGGCGGCGGGCTCGCTGCGCACGTAGCCGGTGGCCTGGATCCCCTCGCGCCAGAGCCAGGCGCCATAATCGAAGGTACCGGGGTTGGCGAAACCCGCCGGCGGCCTCAACCGCACGGTCATGGCCCAGCGCTCTCCCGGCTCGATCTCGGGCGCCTCGAAGTAGCTCAGCCGCACCCGACGCAGGGAATCGCACGGCAGCCTGGCGGAGTCCCATGGCCGGCACGCATCGACGCGCACCATCAAGCGGCTGAGACGCCCCTCCTTTTCGACGGATTCGATGCGCCCCTCCAGGGCGAGATCGGCTCGCAGCAACCCGTCGGGCAGCACAGCACCCTGGGCCAGCAATACCTGGGACGCCGCGAAGGCAATGACCGCCCCCAGGGCGACAGCCCGCCATTCGCCTCGCGCAACCAGAAACAGCAGGCACAACGACCAGGCTTCGAACAGCCCTGACGGCGCCCAGCGTCCCAACCCCACGCCGACCAGCGCTGCCAGCGCCAGCGGCATTGCCATACCCAGTCGCACTCCCTCGCCCCCTTCTTCCCCAGCCCCAGGCCCGATTCACTCCGTTGAGCCACATTCCGCCCCCAGCATGGCGAGCCTCCTTGCATACATGGATAATACCCGGGTCCCGAAGCAGCGAGCCAACCCGACATGCCGCGGCGATTCCTGCAGCGCTACATGCCCAACCCCGAGACGCTCAGGCGTCAGCGTTCGCTGCGCTTCATGAGTCGTATGATCGGCGACCCCGGGCTCTGGGTGCTCACCCGGCGCACCGTGGCCAACGCCTTCTCCGTGGGCCTGTTCAGTGCCATGCTGCCGATCCCCTGCCAGATGGTGGTCGCAGCCTTCGGCGCCTGGCTCCTGCGCTGCAACCTGCCGCTCTCCGTGGGCCTGGTGTGGATCACCAACCCCTTGACCATGCCGCTGGTTTTCTATGGCAACTACCGGATCGGCGCCTGGCTGATGGATACCCCGGCGCGGGAGGCGCCCACCCGCGTCTCGACCCGCTGGATCGCCGAACGCACCGCCGAGATTCTGCCCGCCGTGGCGTTGGGCTCGGTAGCAACGGCCATCGTACTGGCCCTTCTGGCGAACCTGCTGGTACGCCTGGCATGGCGCTGGCATATCTCGCGCAGTTGGAAACAACGCACCACGAAGCGTCGCCAGAGACGTCGCGAAATGAACGATTGAGCCCCTTGGACAAGGGGCACTGAAAGGAAAGTGAGTCGAAGGCATCTCGGCAGAACAGGATTCAGGTCTGCTCGCTGAGACGCCCCCCATCCAACCTCATCACTCGATCCTGGTGAGCGGCGAGTGAAGGGTCGTGGGTCACCACGACGAAGGCACATTCGGTAGTACGTGCCAGCTCGTCCATCAGGGCCAGGATACTGGCTGCGGTGCTCTGGTCGAGGTTGCCGGTTGGCTCGTCCATCAATACCAGGCTGGGGTCGGTGACCAGTGCTCGTGCGATGGCCACGCGCTGTCGCTCGCCACCCGAGAGTTCACCCGGCTTGTGGTCGGCCCGGTGCCCGATACCCACCTTGACCAGCAGGTCGCGAGCCCGCGCCTCAGCGGTCTTCTTGCGCTGTCCGCGGATGATCAGCGGCAGCGCTGCGTTTTCCAGCGCGGTGAATTCGGCCAGCAGATGGTGAAACTGGTAGACGAAGCCGATATGGCGATTGCGGAACTTCCCCAGCGCCGCCTCGCCCAGGTCGAGCAGGGATTCGCCGGCGATCGCCACTTCGCCGCGTGTCGGGCGGTCCAACCCTCCCAGCAGGTTGAGCAACGTGGTCTTGCCCGACCCTGAACTGCCCACCACGGCGACCCGCTCCCCGGCGCACACCTCGAGCGAGAGGCCATCGAGCACGGTGACGTCCTGGGGCCCCTCGCGATAGATACGAGTCAGGTCACGGCAAGCCAGCATTACCCTGCCGCTGGCCGTGCGCTGAGTGAGATCCCCCTGGTTCGCGGTGGCCAAATCACTCATAGCGCAGTACCTCCGCGGGCTGCACGCGCGAGGCGCGCCAGGCCGGATAGAGAGTGGACAGGAAGGTCAGGCCGAAGGCGGCGGCAATGATGTCTCGCACGTCGTCCCAATGCAGGCGTGACGGGAGGTCACTGATGAAATAGACACCGGCGTCGAGGAATTGGATACCAAGGGTCGACTCCACCCAGCCGATCAGATCGGAAACGGTCAATGCCAGCAGGATGCCGAGCCCCACGCCAATGGCAATGCCGATGATGCCGATCGCCAAGCCCTGGACCACGAAAATGCCCATGATCGAGCGCGGTGTGGCGCCAATGGTACGCAGTATGGCGATATCGGCGTGCTTGTCGGTTACTACCATCACCAGGGTCGAGACGATGTTGAAGGCGGCCACGGCGATGATCACGGTGAGCAGTAGCGCAATCATGCGCTTCTCCATCTGGATCGCCTGAAACAGGTTGCCATGTGAGTAGGTCCAGTCGATACCGCGATAACCGCTGCCCAGCTGGTTGACGATGGCGCGCGTCTCGGCCCCGGCGGCGAACAGGTCGTCAAGCTCCAGGCGCAGCCCACCCACGGCGTCGCCCAGACGGGCCAGGGTCTGCATGTCCTCGATGTTGGCGTAAGCCAGGTTGGCATCAAGATCGGCGCCGACGCTGAAGATGCCGCTCACCGTGAAGCGCTTGAGGCGCGGGAAGACACCGGCGGGTGTAATCGATGCCTCGGGCACCAACAGCGTGACGCGGTCACCCACGCCGACCCCGAGATGGCGCGCCAGCAGAGAGCCCAGTACGACGTTCCACTCGCCTGGCTGCAGGTCGTCGAGACTGCCCTGACGCATGTGGCGACCGATGATCGAGACGCGATCCTCCCACTCGGGATGAATGCCGTTGACCATGGCGCCCTCGTTGCGCCCACTCACCGAAAACATGCCCTGCTGCTCGACGTAGGGCGCGGCACCGATCACCCGCTCGCGCTGCATCAGCTGTTCGGCCAATGCTTCCCACTCGACCAGGCCGCTGGGCGACTCGATCTTGGTATGCGGCACCATACCGAGAATGCGGGTGCGCAGCTCGTGGTCGAAGCCGTTCATCACCGAAAGCACCAGGATCAGTACCGCCACGCCCAGCATCAGGCCCAGCATGGAGGTCAGGGATATAAAGGAAATGAAATGGTTGCGGCGCTTGGCGCGCACATAACGCAACCCTATCAGCAGTGGCAGGCGGTCGAGCATCATCGCGTTCCTTGTCAGAGGTGGCCATGGTACGTTTTTTTCCGCTGCGCTGCATCGGCTGCGTGTGGATTGCCCAATGCTTGCAAGATTGCCGGCGCACGCCTACATTTCGCCGACTCTCTTCCCGGCACCGTCTTAAGACGCGACTCAAGAGGCTTCGTTCATGGCCAATCGCCTGCTTCCCGAATGGCACCCGCAGGATGCCGTTCAGCTCACCTGGCCCAGTCCGACCAGCGACTGGGCACCTTTGCTCGAGCGCATCGAGGCCACCATGGAAGCGATGGTGGTCGCCATCGCCCACGATCAGCACGTGCTGATCGCGGTGCCCAATGCCGCCACCCGAAACCATCTCGCACGCCGCTTCGCCAACCTGGGGGTCGACCCTGCACGCCTGCAGTTCGTAGTAGCCGAAGCCGATGACACCTGGACCCGCGACCATGGCCCCATCGCCATCGAACGCGACGGCAAACCCGTGCTGCTCGACTACGTTTTTACCGGCTGGGGCGGCAAGTTCGAGGCCGGGCGCGACAATCGCCTGACCCGGCACCTGGCCGAAGCGGGCGCCTACGCTTGTCCGGTGGTGAGTCGCGACATCATCCTCGAAGGCGGCGCCATCGATACCGACGGCGAAGGCACCCTGCTCACCACCGAAGCCTGCCTGCTCAACCCCAACCGCAATCCTGAGCTGGACCGTGCCGCAGTGGAAGCACTATTAAAGGCCGATTTCGGCGTCGAGCGGATACTGTGGCTGGCCAACGGGCATCTTGAAGGCGACGATACCGACAGCCATGTTGACACCCTGGCGCGCTTCTGCGACCCAACGACCATCGCCTATGTGCGCTGCGACGATGAAGCCGACCCGCACTACCCGGCCCTGGCCGCCATGGAGGCCGAGCTCAAGGCGTTTCGCCGCGCCGACGGCGAGCCCTATCGCCTGGTGCCACTGCCCTGGCCGCGCCCCTGCTTTGACCCGATGGATGGGCATCGGCTGCCGGCCACTTATGCCAATTTCCTGATCGTGAACTCCGCGGTGCTGGTGCCGGTCTATGGCGATGCCGCCGACAGTCGGGCGCTCGCCGCCCTGGCCGATGCCTTTCCCGGCCGGGACATCGTACCGATCGACTGCCTCAGCGTGATTCGCCAGCACGGCAGCCTGCACTGTCTGACCATGCAGCTCCCCCGGGGCAGCCTGAACGCCGCTACACAGCAAGGAGAAACCTCATGACCCGCACCCTGAAGGTCGGCCTGGTCCAGCAACCCGCCTGGCCGGACAAGGAGCGCAGCCTGGCCGAGAGCGAAGCCGGCGTACGCGAGCTGGCCGCCGCCGGTGCCGAGCTGGTACTACTCCAGGAGCTACATGCCACGCACTACTTTTGCCAATACGAGGCCACCGAGCTGTTCGACCTGGCCGAGCCGCTGGACGGCCCCACCGGTCAGCGCCTCGCTGCCCTGGCCGCCGAGCTCGGCATCGTGCTGGTGGGCTCGCTGTTCGAACGCCGCGCGCCGGGGCTCTATCACAACACCGCGGTGGTCTACGACCGCGACCGCGGCCAGGTGGGCGTCTACCGCAAGATGCACATCCCCGACGACCCGGGCTTCTACGAGAAGTTCTACTTCGCACCGGGCGATCAGGATGACAGCCGCAAACAGGGCTTTCAGCCCATCGACACCTCGGTGGGCCGGCTGGGGCTGCTGGTGTGCTGGGACCAGTGGTATCCGGAAGCGGCGCGACTGATGGCACTGGCGGGTGCCGAAGTATTGCTCTACCCCACCGCCATTGGCTGGAGCCCCTCCGACGACGATGCGGAGAAATCGCGCCAGAAGGAGGCCTGGACGCTGATCCAGCGCAGCCACGCAGTAGCCAATGGGCTGCCTGTGATCGTGGCCAACCGCGTCGGCCACGAGCCGGATCACTCCGGCATCGGCGAGGGCATCGACTTCTGGGGCGGCAGCTTCGTCGCCGGCCCCCAGGGCGAGCTGCTGGCTCACGGCGGCACCCAGGCCGAGCGCCTGCTGGTGACCCTCGACATGAGCCGTGGCGAGGACGTACGGCGCATCTGGCCCTACCTGCGCGACCGCCGCATCGACGCCTATGGCGACCTGACCCGACGTTATAGGGATTGAGTCATCCTGCCGTGAAACACGTGCCAGCGTAAGCGGCGCTGGGGGCAGGCCGGAGAGGAGGTCTTTTGCCATGGGTGAGGAGCATCGCTCCGAACGGGCTGGCCATGGATGGCCAGCACCGGTCCTGCAAGCGGAGCAGGATGCGAGAGCGAAGCAGGGCAAAAGTAGCGCCCAGGGAAGGGTCTACAGCGCCTCCTCAAAGGCCTGTCGCCAGATCAGCCGCGGAGATAGGCCACAGAGGCTTATCGGGTCGGGCTGATAAAGAAAAGCCTACCGCTGCAGAGGCTTGCGGTGGTCTTTTCTATTTACAGACGAGCTCAGGCGTCCGGCGCTTTCCAGAAATCGCGGATCGAGGCGATGCCCTGGGCGCCCACGGCGCGGGCGTGGTTGGCGTCGAAGCGGGTCATGCCGCCCAATGCGAACACCGGCATGGCGGCGCGCTCTACCAACTGCTGGAAATCGTGCCAGCCCATCGGTGCCACCTCGGGATGCGATGGCGTGGTGCGCAGCGGCGACAGGGTGACGAAGTCGCAGCCGATGCGGGCCGCCTGGCCGAGCTGACGATGGTCGTGGGTCGAGGCTGAAAGCCACTTGTCTTCGGCGATGGGCCGGCGCTCGAGACTCATCAACCGCTCGCTGGTGAGGTGAACGCCATCGGCATCGACCTTCTCCAGCAGGGCAGGATCGGCATTGAGCAACAGTTGCGCGCCGTGCTGACGGCAGAGCGCCAGGGCCCGCTCGGCACGTGCCAGATAGACGGCCTCGTCGAGGTTCTTGGCGCGCAGTTGCACCAGACGCACGCGATCTTCCACCAGCGCCCGCTCCAGGCAGGCGTCAAAGATATCCTCGTCGGCCTCCTCGGCAGTGATCAGGTACTCGGTCGGCAGCATCACCGCCTGCAGGATCGGCAGGTTGGCCGCCGGGAACGGGTAGTTGACCAACTCGTCGAGCGGCACCCAGCGCACCGCCTGTCCCTCACGCCCGAACGGCTCGCCGCTGAACTCATGCACCTGCCAGACATCGAGCAGAATGTGTTTGTCAGGGTACTCATGATGGATGCGAATCAGCGGCTGAGCGCGCCTGATCTCCACCCCGAGTTCCTCGTGAAGTTCGCGCTTGAGGCCTTCCAATCCGGTCTCGTAGGGCGCCAGCTTGCCACCCGGAAACTCCCACAGCCCACCATGATCGACGTTGGAGGGGCGGCGGGCAATCAGCGCCTTCTGGCCATCGCTGCTGATGATGGCGGCAGCCGCCACGTGCACCCTTCTCTTCACCATTACGTCCATTGACTCCTACCCGCTTGTCCCGCGCCGTCACGAGCGGCGCAGGGGTGATGTTCTTGCCTCGTGGCCCCAGCCTGGCAGGGAGAGCCTAGCTGCGATAATCGGCGTTGATGCTGACGTAATCGTGGGACAGATCCGACGTCCAGACCGTAGCCCCCTCTTCGCCCCGTCCCAGCGCGATACGGATAGTAATCTCTTCCTCGCGCATTACCCGGCTGCCGTCCTCTTCGGTGTAGCCGGCAGCCCGGCCGCCATTCTCGACCAGCCTCACGTCCCCGAGATCGATAGTCACCCGCTCGACATCGAAATCACTCACCGGGGCGCGCCCCACCGCCGCCAGGATGCGCCCCCAGTTGGCGTCGGAAGCGAACAGCGCCGTCTTGACCAGCGGCGAGTGCGCCACGGTAAAGGCGACGTCCAATGCTTCTTCGCGGCTCGCCGCCTCGGACACCTGCAGCGTAACGAACTTGGTGGCACCCTCACCGTCGCGAATGATCGCCTGGGCCAACTCGGTCATGACCCGCTGCAGCCCGTCGCGGAACACGGCGACCTGCTCATCGCTGACCACCTCGGCGCCACGCCCGGTGGCGATCAGCACGCAGGCGTCGTTGGTCGAGGTGTCGCCGTCCACGGTGATGCAGTTGAACGAACGATCCACCGTCTCGCGCAGCAGCGAGTCGAGCAGGGTTTGTTCGATGGCGGCATCGGTCGCCACGAAGGCCAGCATGGTCGCCATGTTGGGCTTGATCATGCCCGAGCCCTTGCTGATGCCGTTGATGGTCACCGCGCCATCGCCTATCGTCAGCGTGACGCTGGCGCCCTTGGCTCGAGTATCGGTGGTCAGGATACCCTCCCCCGCCTGTTGCCACGCCTCGTCGTCGGCACCCAGCGACTCCAGCGCCGACGGCAAGCCGCCCAACAACCGCTCCATGGGCAGCGGCTCGCCGATCACGCCGGTGGAGAACGGCAGTACGCTATCCTCCGGCACGCCGGCGAGCCGAGCAAGTTCCGTACAGGTCGCATGGGCATCGCGCAGGCCAACCTCGCCGGTACCGGCGTTGGCATTGCCGGTATTGATCACCAGCAGGCGAGCGCCTTCGCCGCGCGCCTGACAAGCGGCCAGATTGGCCTTGGCCACCGTGACGGGTGCAGCGCAGAAGGCGTTGCGGGTGAAGCTGCCCGCGACTCGGGCGCCCTGGGGGATCTCGATCACCACCAGGTCGCGCCGCTCCGGCTTCTTGATGCCGGCCATGGCGGTACCCAGACGCAGCCCTTCGATAACCGGCATGGCCGGAAAACGTGTCTCACCCACAGCCATGGCAAATCACTCCTCAAACGTTTAGTGCGACCAGTCAGCTCAGCTGACCGCAGCACTGCTTGTACTTCTTCCCCGATCCACACGGGCAGGGATCGTTGCGCCCCACCTTGGGCCCTTCGCGGCGCACGGGCCGGCCATCGGCCGCGGCGGCCGGCGCGGGAGCGCTCGACGCCTCGCTCTCGGTGAGTTCCGGGGCATCGTGACGACTCGCGGCGGTCGCCTTCTCGCGCTCCAGCGCCTCACGCCGCTGACGCTCGAGCTCATCGACCTCCTCCGGCCGGCGCACATGCACGTGGCTGGTGATACGGGTGATATCGGCCTTGATATTGGTCAGCAGGGTCTGGAATAGCTCAAACGCCTCACGCTTGTACTCCTGCTTGGGGTTCTTCTGAGCGTATCCGCGCAGGTGAATACCGCGACGCAGGTGATCCATGGACTGCAGATGCTCCTTCCAGCGCGTGTCGAGCACCTGCAGCATGATCTGTTTCTCGAAGCGGCGCATCAGCTCGGCGCCGGCAATGTCGACCTTCTCCTGATAGATGCCTCGATGCATCTCGTGCAGGCGCTCGCGCAGCTGCTCTTCGTGGAAACGCTCGTCCGATTCGGACCACTCCAGCACCGGGGCTTCGAGGTTGAACTCGGTCTTCAGGTGCTCCTGCAGGCCGGCCAGGTCCCACTGCTCCGGCAAGCTCTGCGGCGGCACGAACTCGCTGATGGCGAGGTCGAGCACCTCGTCGCGGATGCCCAGCACGTTCGCAGAGACATCCTCGGCGGCCAGGATCTCATTGCGCTGTTCGTAAATCACGCGTCGCTGGTCGTTGGCCACGTCATCGTACTCGAGCAACTGCTTGCGAATGTCGAAGTTGCGGCTCTCGACCTTCTTCTGCGCGCGCTCCACGGCGTTGGTGACCATCTTGTGCTCGATCGCCTCGCCGCGCTCGAGGCCCAGCGCCTTCATCATGCGCTGCACCCGGTCGGAACCGAACAGGCGCATCAGGCTGTCTTCCATGGAAAGGAAGAAGCGCGTCGAGCCCGGATCGCCTTGGCGGCCGGCACGGCCGCGCAACTGGTTGTCGATGCGGCGGGATTCATGGCGCTCGGAGCCGACCACGTGCAGGCCACCGGCCTCCAGCACCGTCTCGTGGCGCACCCGCCACTCCTCGCGCAGCTTCTCGATCTGCTCCTCGGTGGGGTTTTCGAGCTTGGCCGCCTCGGCCTCCCAGTTGCCACCCAGCACGATGTCGGTGCCACGACCGGCCATGTTGGTGGCAATGGTGATGGCACCGGGGCGCCCGGCCTGGGCAATGATCTCGGCCTCGCTCTGGTGCTGCTTGGCGTTGAGTACGTTGAAATTGAGCCCCGCCTGCTTCATCAACCCCGCCAGGTACTCCGAGGTCTCGATGGAAGCGGTACCCACCAGCACCGGACGTCCGGCCTCGGTCTCGACCTTGACGTCGTTGATGATCGCTTCGAACTTCTCCTCTGCCGTCAGGTAGACCAGGTCGTTGAGATCGCGGCGCACCAACGGCCGGTTGGTGGGGATGACAATCACGTCCAGGCCATAGATCTGGCGGAACTCGAAGGCCTCGGTATCGGCGGTGCCGGTCATGCCGGCCAGCTTGTCATAGAGGCGGAAGTAGTTCTGGAAGGTGGTCGAGGCCAGCGTCTGGCTCTCGCGCTGTACCGGCACGCCCTCCTTGGCCTCCACCGCCTGGTGCAAGCCTTCGGACCAGCGCCGCCCCGGCATGGTGCGGCCGGTGTGCTCGTCGACGATCACCACCTGGTTGTTGGCGACGATGTAGTCGACGTCGCGGTGGTACAGGTGGCGGGCACGCAGCGCCGAGTGCATGTGGTGCAGCAGGTTGAGATTCTGGGCGGCATAGAGCGAGTCCTCCGGGCCCAGCAGCCCCTCGGCACGCATCAGCTCCTCGACCTTGTGGTGGCCGGCCTCGGTGATTTCGACCTGCTTGTGCTTCTCTTCGAGCACGAAGTCGCCGCTGACGGGAGCGTCGTCGTCTTCGGAGACCTCGCCCTTCTCCAGCTGCGTGGCCAGGCGGTCGACCACCTTGTAGAGCTCGGTGTTCTCATCCACGGCACCGGAAATTATCAGCGGCGTACGCGCCTCATCGATCAGGATCGAGTCCACCTCGTCGACGATGGCGAAGCTCAGGTCGCGCTGGACCTTGTCTTCCAGTGAGAAGGCCATGTTGTCGCGCAGGTAGTCGAAGCCATACTCGTTGTTGGTGCCATAGGTAATGTCGCAGGCGTAGGCGGCACGCTTCTCCTCGGAGGTCTGCCCGGAGAAGATGACGCCCACGGAGAGACCCAGGAACTCGTATAGCGGACGCATCCACTCGGCATCGCGGCGTGCCAGGTAGTCGTTCACGGTTACCACGTGCACGCCATTGCCCGGCAGGGCGTTGAGATAAACCGCCAGAGTGGCTACCAGGGTCTTGCCCTCGCCGGTCTTCATTTCGGCGATTCGCCCGCGGTGCAACGTCATGCCACCGATCATCTGCACGTCGAAGTGGCGCATGCCCATTACACGCTTGCTGGCCTCACGCACCGTGGCGAATGCCTCGGGCAGCAGGGCATCGAGGCTTTCACCCGCCTTCAGCCGCTCGCGGAACTCCTCGGTACGCGCCTGAAGGGCGGCATCGTCGAGTGCCTCGAACTGTGGTTCCAGCGCGCTTACCTGTGCCACCTGGCGCTGCATGCGCTTGACTTCACGGTCGTTCTTGGAGCCGACGACCTTGCGTAACAAAGTATTGATCATGGAACGTCCATTCTGCGTATCGCGGTTAACCGGCAGTGTGCAAGACTGGCGCCTGGCCAGCCGCCACCGGCAGCATTCGTTGGCTTACGAGCAACACGACAGGTGGGGAGGACCACGGCGAGAAAGGACGTCATGGGCGGCGGCCCAGCGACGCGGTGGCATCAAGCGCGGTGGAACGACACGCTTCGTCATGATCGCCGGGCGCCGCCGCGGCCAATGCGGCAAGGCGCGGCGGCGGGCCACGTGACGACAGCGGGCGCGCATCAAGGTCGGAGCGAGAATACAGGTCTGCACCACCCGCTCGGCCAGACGCAGCGTTTCCGCCTGGCTCAGACCAGCCGGCAACAGACAGCCCACCAACAAGCCGGCCAGCCACCAGCGCGACCGCTGTCGACAGCGGGTCGACACAGCCGATGGGCTGGCGACGCTACGATCCTGTGGCTGGGCGGTCATGCTGTCGCTGATCTCCGAGCGTGCTAGGCTTGGCGTGTTGGTTCGGATGAGAAAACAAGCCCATGAGTATAAAGGTTAAGCGCTCACGAGCACAGCCCATGTCTCGGCTACTGGGAGGCAACGGGGAACTGGCGCCATTGATGCGCACGGCAAGGCTGATCGCCCGGGCACAACAGCACCTGCGCGAGCACCTTCCGGAAGAGGTGCGCGAACACCTGTTCGTGGGAGGTTACCACGACGGCAAGCTGGCCCTGCTCACCGACCGTGCGGTATGGCTGACCTGGCTGCGCTACGAGCAGCCGCGCCTGCTCGAACTGCTACACCAGTTGCCGGAATTCGCCGCGGTCACCGGCTTCAGCCTGAAGGTCCGTCCCGTGCGTCCGCTCAAGGTGCCGCCACGCCAGATCCGAACGCTGCCAGCGCCGGCCGCCGACGAGATCTCGGCTTGTGCCGCCGATGTCGAAGACCCGCGGCTCAAGCGCGCCCTGGAACGACTCGCCTCTCACGCGGAGCGCGGCGATTAGCGCTGCTTGCTGCGAATGATCACGCCAGACGGTAGGTGGTACCGTCCACCTCGACTTCGCGAATATCGTCATAGGAGACGGTAACACCGTTGATGTCGCCGGGCTCTCCTTCATGCTCCATCAGCATCGTCTCGGGTACGACTTTCACGCCAGTGACCCCAATGTGCTGGATACGCGCCGAGAAGCGCTTGCCTTCGCGTTCGACGACCACACGCTCGCCGAACATGCAGCGCCCTACCTGAGCCCGCAGTTCTTTCTTCTCCACCTGCTTGACGGCCATCGTGTCCTCCCTG
>NZ_JAAQTO010000061.1 GCF_011742165.1 Billgrantia bachuensis
TCATCCACCCACCTGTCATCACTGTAGGAGACACGACAGATTACGACATCCCACCGCGGCTGGAGGGAGGCCTTTCACAGACGCTATGCTAAAAGCTGATATTCATCTCTTTGACACCTACCACAGGAATTCCATGGCGCTCAGCAAGACCCAGTCCAGTTTCTACCGTCGCCTTTACCTGGCTCACCTGATCGAGCAAGGCATCGCCAGCATACCGGCAATCGTTGCGGCTACCGGCATGCCCCGGCGTACCGCCCAGGATACGCTCAAGGCGCTCGAGGAGTTGGACGTACGCTGCGAGTTCCGGCCTACGCCGGGCGAGCGCCACAACAGCGGGCAATACGCCATCATTGACTGGGGGCCTATCGATCGGGCCTGGGTGGCACAGCATGCCGAACGCCTGCGTACTGCGTTGGACTACCCAGCGCTGGCATGAGGCAAACTCGCTGGGCAAAGTGGTTTCTGCCTGTGTCGGTGCTACTGCTGGCTGGCTGCACCGGTCCGGTATTGCAAACACCAGGACCTGCCCCAAGCGAGCCTCAGCTGACGCCGTACCAGGTCATTGCCGAGGATGGCTACCGTTTGCCGCTGCGCCACTGGCCTGCCAAGGAGGGTTCCCAGGTGGTCGTGCTGGCCGTACATGGCTTCAACGACCATGCCGGCAGCTTCGAGATCATGGCCAACGCCCTCACACCGCATGGCATCGAGGTCTATGCTCACGACCAGCGCGGCTTCGGCACCACCGACCAGCGTCGCCTGTGGCCCGGCCACGAGCGGCTGCGTGACGATGTCATCCTGCTCGCCGAACTCCTGCGCGAGCGTCATCCCGACACACCGCTCTATCTCATCGGCAAGAGCATGGGCGCCGCGGTGTCGATGCTCGCCATGGCCGCCGAAGAACCACCCCCGGTGGACGGCAGCGTGCTGATCTCCCCCGCCGTGTGGAGCGAGGAGACCATGCCCTGGTACCAGCGCCTCGGGTTGTGGCTGGGCGTACGCCTGATACCCCAGGCCACCTTCTCGGTGCAGACCACGCGTCGTCTCGGCATCGAGCCGACCGACGACGAAGCGATAAAGCGACGCTTGGCCAACGACCCGCTGATCCTGCGCAGTGCCCGGGTCGATACGCTCTACGGCCTGACACGCACCATGGGACTGGCACTCGAGGCGGCTGCCGAACTCCCAGCGCCTTCACTCATACTGTACGGCGACGAGGATCAGGTCATTCCCATTGAGGCCTACTGCGCCCTGTTGCAGCGACTCCCCGATCACGACGCCATACGCCTGGCGTTCTACCCAGGCGGCTATCACATGCTCACGCGCTACACCCGGCGCGAGCGTACCGAGCAGGACCTGGCAGCCTGGCTGCACGACCCCACCGACGAGCTACCCTCGGGCTTCGAATTGCCCCGCAAGCAGTTACGTTCCATGCACTGCGGCGAAGGCAACGGGTAAAAAACGGCAGTCGTGCTGGCCGCCACGGTGCTGGCGCCCCTTCGAAACCAAAAAAGCGGCGGGGCAATGCCCGCCGCAAGACACCGATCAGCCGCACTGACCGAGAGAGATGCCTGGTTGGATCAGATCTCGAAGCCGAGCCCGAAATCCTCCGGTGACAGCGCCATCAGCGGCTCGGCGCCAGCCTGAATCAGGCGAGCATGAGCCAGGGTGCGCGGCAACAGACGCTGGAAGTAGAAGCGCGCTGTGTGGATCTTGGCCTCGTAGAAGGCCGCTTCGTCGCTGCCCGCCGAGAGCGCCTCGCGAGCCTGCTTCGCCGCGCGGGCAAAGAGGTAGGCAAGCGTCACGTAGCCGGAGTACATCAGGTAATCGACACTGGCTGCGCCCACTTCCTCACGGTCGTTCATGGCCTTCATGCCGATGCCCATGGTCAGCTCGCCCCATTCGGCGTTGAGCTTGGCCAGCGGGCCGACGAATTCGGCCAGCTCGCCGTTGGCTTCTTCTGCCTTGCAAAACTTGTGAATTTCCTTGGTGAAGACCTTGAGACTCTCGCCCTGGCTCATCAGCACCTTGCGGCCCAGCAGGTCGAGGGCCTGAATACCGGTAGTGCCCTCGTAGAGGCGCGTGATACGCGCATCGCGTACCAGCTGCTCCATGCCCCACTCCTGAATGAAGCCGTGGCCACCGAAAACCTGCACGCCTTCGTTGGTGGCCTCGAAGCCCACCTCGGTGAGGAACGCCTTGACGATCGGCGTCAGCAGGCTGAGCAGGGTCTCGGCATGCTCACGCTCCGACGCGTCCTGGCCATGTTCGACGATATCGAGCATCTGGGCGGTGTATAGCACCAGCATCCGTCCACCTTCGGCGAAGGCCTTCTGCGTCAGCAGCATGCGTCGCACGTCGGGGTGAACGATGATCGGATCAGCGGGTCTTTCCGGCGCCTTGGGCCCAGAGAGCGCACGCATCTGCAGGCGGTCGCGGGCATAGGCCAGCGCGTTCTGGAAGCTCGCCTCGGTCAGGCCCAACCCCTGAATACCCACGCCCAGGCGCGCAGCGTTCATCATGGTGAACATGCACGCCAGCCCCTTGTTGGGCGGACCCACGAGGAAGCCACGGACGCCATCGAAGTTCATCACGCAGGTCGCATTGCCGTGGATGCCCATCTTGTGCTCGAGCGAGCCACAGCTGACGCCGTTACGCTTGCCGGGGTTGCCTTCGGCATCGGGCAAGAACTTGGGCACCACGAACAGCGAGATGCCCTTGGAGCCCTCCGGCGCATCCGGCAGCTTGGCCAGCACCAGGTGAACGATGTTCTCGGCCAGGTCGTGCTCGCCGGCGGAGATGAAGATCTTGGTGCCGGTGATCTCATAGGCACCGTCGGCGGTAGGCACGGCGCGGGTCTTGATCAGCCCCAGATCGGTGCCGCAGTGCGGTTCGGTCAGGCACATGGTGCCGGTCCACACGCCTTCCACCAGCTTGGTGAGATAGGTGGCCTGCTGCTCCTCGGTACCATGGTGGCGCAAGGCATCAGCGGCGCCATGGGAGAGGCCGGGATACATGCCCCAGGCCAGGTTGGTGGAGCAGATCATCTCGTTGAGCGCCATGGCCAGCGAATGAGGCAGCCCCTGACCGCCGTGGGCGGGATCGGCGGCAAGGCTCGGCCAGCCGCCCTCGACGAATTGCTGGTAGGCTTCCCTGAAGCCCTTTGGCGCCTTGACCTCACCGCCCTCCAGCAGGCATCCCTCCTGATCGCCGCTCTGGTTCAGCGGCAGCAGCACCTCGCGTGCGAAGCGAGCGCCCTCCTCGAGAATGGCGGTCACCACGTCGGGCGTGGCCTCTTCACCACCCGGCAAGCGGGCATAGTGAGCGGGATAGTCCAGCATTTCGTCCATCACGAAACGAAGGTCGCGCAGGGGGGCCTGATAGTCGGGCATCTCTACTTCTCCAAAAGATCGCCTGGGCAAAAAGGTCGCCTGAAGTCGGTCGCGTGAAAGCGGCAAAGCCTCTTTCAAACATGTGTTTGAAACTAGCCTGCATGCAACGCTTAGTCAAGCGCTCGTTTTATTCATGCTCGTGACGACCCGCCGAAGGCTCACCCATGCCACACCGGCAGCCAGGCTCAACACCGGAGTGCAAGCCACGGCGAACCTCGTCTATCCGGCTCGGGAGAGTGCTTGAAAGAGAAAACTACTTGCTGCAACAGATTACAGAACTCTCGAATCACACCAATAGAACGCGCACCAATCAAAATAACAACAAACTATTGTGCACTAAGCAATTAAGCGAACCATACGGCGGTAGCGTGATTGAGTCAGAGGCAGGCGTGGTCAGGGCATGGCTTCCTCGAGCCTATCGCGCAGCGTCTCGAGGCGCGCCTTGAGTTCGGCCAGTTCGTCTGACGCCTGGCCGCTGACCATGACCACGCAGTCGGGTATCTCCTCGGCCTGCGATTGCATGGCCCTGCCCCGCTCGGTGAGAAACAGCTCGACGACCCGTTCGTCACGGCGGCTACGCACCCGCTTTAGCAGCCCATCAGCCTCCAGGCGCTTGAATACGGGCGTCAGCGAGCCGGTATCGGTCATCAGACGTCGGCTGATGGCGCCGGCGCTTTGACCGTCCTCCTGCCAAAGGGTGAGCAGCACCAAGTATTGGGGATAGGTAAGGCCAAGCCCCTTGAGCAGGGGCTTGTAAAACTTGGTCATCAGCAGCGAGGTCGTGTAGAGCGTAAAGCAGAGCTGGTTGTCGAGTTGAAGGTCGGAGCCGGTCTCCTGGCTGGCCATGCGGGTGCTCCCCTGTTCTTGTCGTGCGTCTCGTTGAGCGCCCTACGCTAGCGTGCCAGCCGGTACCTGCCAAGTGCGGCCACCAACGCTCACTGCATGCGAATGCCGCCGTCCAGGCGCACCACCTCACCGTTGAGCATGGCATTGGTGATGATCTGCTCGGCCAGACGAGCGAATTCGTCGGGATGCCCCAATCGTTTGGGAAACGGCACCGAGGCCGCCAGCGCCTTGGCGGCTTCGTCGGGGATCTCGCTCATCATCGGCGTCTGGAACACGCCCGGCGCAATCGCCATGACGCGAATGCCGTGCCGCGACAGTTCGCGTGCCGCCGGCAGGCTCATGCCCACCACGCCGGCCTTCGAGGCACTGTAGGCGCACTGCCCCACCTGTCCATCGAAGGCGGCAACGGAGGCGGTATTGACGATCACCCCGCGCTCGCCGTCTTCGCTGGGTGCGTTCTTGGCCATGGCGGCGGCGGCCAGTCGCATCACGTTGAAGGTGCCTACCAGGTTGATCTGCACGGTGCGCGCGTAGGCGTCGAGATCGGCGGGATTGCCCTCACGGTCGACCAGCTTGGCCACGCTCACCACACCGGCACAATGCACTACCCCGGCAAGGCCGCTTTCGCCGCCCAGTGCGACGGCCGCATCCACCGCCGCCTGCATGTCGGTAGCCGAAGTCACGTCGCCGTGCACCGCGCGGGCGGCCTCGCCGAGCCTTTCGGCATGCGCCTCGACGGCGTCGCTGAGGTCACAGAGAACGACCCGGCCACCGCCGGCCACGAGGCGCTCGGCCGTGGCCGCCCCCAGTCCGGAGGCGGCGCCGGTAATCAGAAACGTACGATCCTGCACTTGCATCTAGGGGTTCTCCCGGTTCATTTCGCTGCCGACGCACCGGACTCCGCCTTCTCGGCGGCATCGGCACGCAACTTGAAGCGTTGGATCTTGCCACTGGGCGTCTTGGGCAGGGTGTCGACGAACTCGATTACGCGTGGGAAGGCGTGGGTGGAAAGCCGCTCGCGCACGCGTTGACGGATCTCTTCAGCCAGTTCATCGCTTGCCTCGAAGCCCTCCCTCAGCACGACATAGGACTTGATGATCTCACCGCGGATCTCGTCGGGCTGGCCCACCGCAGCGGACTCAGCCACCGCTGGATGGGTCATGACGGTATTCTCCACGTCGGTGGGACCCACTCGGTAGCCCGCGGTGGTGATGATGTCGTCGTCGCGGCCGGCAAACTGGAAGGTGCCGTCCTCGTTGCGGATCACCACATCGCCGGTCAGGTAGTAGCCGTTGGCGAACGGATGCTTCTCCTGCCAGGTATAGCCGGCGAAGAAGTGCGCCGGCGAGCGCTCGATATCCACTGCCAGTACGCCCGGCTCTCCCGGCGGCAACTCGTTGTATTCGGCGTCGAGGATGGCCAGGCGGTAGCCCGGCATGGGCACGCCCATGGCTCCGACATGCTTGGGATGCTCCAGAGCGTGGTGGTTGCAGCAAGTCATGCCGGTCTCAGTCTGGCCGTAGTGATCCATGACAGGGCAGCCCAGCGAACGCTCGACCCAGGTCACTACCTCGGTGTTGAGCGGCTCGCCGGCAGAGCTGGCGACACGTAGCTCGAGGCTCTCGTGAGCAGTATCGAACAGGCCCGAGGCCTTCATCAGACGGTAGGCGGTGGGCGCGGCGGCAAAATTGGTAATGCGGTGCCGCTGCATGAATTCGAGCGCCCCTTCCGCGCTGAAGCCCGCCTCGCAGAAGTGGGTGGTCACCCCCAGCAGCAGCGGGCCGGCAATGGCATAGTAGAGGCCATAGGCCCAGCCGGGGTCGGCCATGTTCCAGAAACGATCGCTCTCGCGCAGGTCGATGGCCAGCTCCATGTAAAGCGCGAAGGCCGGCATCCCGGAGAGCGGCACCGCCACCCCCTTGGGCTTGCCTACGGTACCGGAGGTGAACATCTGCAGGAAAGGCGCCTCCGGCGAGAGCCGCGGCGGATTGGCTTCGATGGGTGAATGCGCCAGTGCCTCGCTCCAGTCGAGATCGGCAGCGTGCCCTTCGCTCGCCCCACCCACCGCCAGTACCGACGGACACTGAGAGAGGCCGTCGAACTTGAAGCGGTTGGCGTGATCGGTGATCACCAGCTTGGTGTCGGCACGCCCCAGACGGTAATCCACGGCGTCGGGGCCGAAGGCAGTGAACAGGGGCTGGTAAACGGCACCGATCCGCCAGGTGGCGAGCACCGCTACCAGTAATTCGGGCGAGCGCGGCAGCATGCAGGCGATGCGATCGCCCACGCCAAGACCACGCTCGGCGAACCAGCCGGCGAGCCGGGCGCTGCGGGCTTCCAGTTCGGCATAGGTGAGCCGGTTGACGCTGCCCCGGGCATCCTCGTGGATCAGCGCCAGCACCTCACCGCGACCGGCGCGCAGGTGGCGACCGCAGCAGGATTCAAAGGCGTTGAACTTGCCATCACCATGGTCATCGAGCCGGGAAATGACGTCGTCGACGAAAAAAGCCTGGTAATAGGTGGAGTACTCAGGAAGCTGTTGGGTGCTCATGACTGCCCTCTTGTACCGGTTTGTGCTTGTTGTTGAAACGCCGCCTCGGCTCGACACGCTACAAGGCCGGTTCGCGGTCCTGTTCATTCAGCTTGAATCCTTTCTGCTTAGATGCCGTTGACGTAAGCGTCAACCTAGCAAGCGCTCGGTACAAGCTAGAAGCAAAGACGGGGCGGGGCAACCCCCGAGACGGAGTTCCCGGGCTAGACCTTGGTCGACTGCCCAGGCTGGGAGGGGGTTGAAGGAGCAATCATCGCAACCAATTCGTGGGCCAGGTCCTCCGGCTTGCGCGGCCCCTCGGGATCGTACCAGCGCACCGTCCAGTTCAGCGCGCCCATGACGAAGCGCGATACCAGGAAGCGATCGCCATGAACGAGCCCGGCCTCCAGGGCTTCGTCTATGACCCGCTCCCATAGCTCCTCATAGGCGTCGCGCAAATGGCTCAGGTGGTCCCGTGCAGCCGCATCCAGCCGCCGCCATTCGTAGAGGGCGACGACATGCGCATTGCGATCGGTCAGCAGCGTTTCCAGATGGGCCCTGGCCATGGCATGCAGCCGCTCGCTGGCCGAATCGCCGCATTCCTCCAAGGCCTGCCGGGCCAGCATCAAAGCGTTCTGGGTGCCCTCCTCGATGACTGCCGCCAGGATCTCCTGCTTGTCGCGAAAATGATGAAACAGGCTGCCGGACTTGATGCCCATCTCCTGGGCGAGCATGCGCACCGTCGTGCGATCGAAGCCCTCCTGGACGAACAATTGGGCGGCCAGACGGGTCAATTCCTTACGGCGTGGGGACTCGTTAACGACATTCATCGGGTTTACACTAGCGCTTGCTTGGTTGATCTTGAGAAAAACACAGCGACGTCGGCAGGTCAACGCGACATACCGCAGAGATTACCCAGACGAGACGGCCGCAACGCCTGTTTGAGCCGGCTCTCGTCGACGACAAACACAACGGATGATTCGACAGGAGAGTGCCACCATGAGCAGCCCCAACGATATCGTTTTCCTCTCCGCCGCACGCACCCCGATGGGCGGCATGCTCGGCAGCTTGGCAAGCCTCACGGCTCCTGAGCTTGCCGCCACCGCCATTCGCGCCGCCATCGAGCGCGCCGGCATCGAGTCCAGCGCCATCGACGAAGGCATCATAGGCTGCGTGTTGCCGGGCGGCGTCAAGCAGGGCCCTGCCCGCCAGGCCATGCGCCAGGCCGGCATTCCCGACGGCATCGGCGCGACCACCATCAACAAGCTGTGCGGTTCGGGCATGAAGGCCACCATGCTGGCCCATGACCTGATCCGCGCCGGCAGCGGCGAAGTAATCCTGGCCGGCGGCATGGAGTCGATGTCCAACGCCCCGCACGTGCTGACCAAGGCGCGTACCGGCTATCGCCTGGGTCATGGCGAGCTGAAGGACCATATGTTCCTCGACGGCCTTGAGGACGCGGAGACCGGCAAACTGATGGGCGTGTTCGCCCAGGATGTCGCCAGTGAGCGCGGCTATTCGCGCGAACGCCTCGACGATTTCGCCATCGCCTCGCTGGAGCGTGCCATGGAGGCCACCAACGCCGGCCACCTCAAGGCAGAGATGGCCCCGGTCACCGTCACAAGCCGCCAGGGCGAGAGCGTGGTCGAACACGACGAGCAACCGTTCCAGGCCAAGCTCGACAAGATCCGCCAACTGCGCCCCGCCTTCGCCAAGGACGGAACCATCACCGCGGCCAACTCCAGCTCCATCTCGGATGGCGCCTCGGCGCTGATACTTGCCAGCCAGGCGGCTGCCGACAGGCTGGGCAGCAAGCCGCTGGCACGCATGCTCGGCCATAGCACCCACTCCCAGCATCCCAGCGAATTCACCATCGCCCCGGTGGGCGCCATCGACAAGCTGCTGAAGAAGCTGGACTGGAGCATCGCCGACGTCGACCTGTTCGAGATCAACGAGGCCTTCGCCGTGGTCACACTGTTGGCCATGGATGGACTCGATATCCCGCACAGCAAGGTCAACGTGTTCGGCGGCGCCTGCGCCCAGGGCCACCCCATCGGCTCCACCGGTTCACGCATCATCGCCACCCTGATCCACGCTTTGCGCACCAAGGGTGGAAAGCGCGGCATCGCCAGCCTGTGCATCGGCGGCGGCGAGGCCACGGCAGTGGCCATCGAGCTGATCGACTGATCGGGCTTTAAAGCCCCTGAACGCCCGCTTCGACACCGAAGCGGGCGTTTTCATGAACGGGGTGCCGAGAGCCGATCGAGGCGCAGACGCTCGCGGGAATCGAACAGTCGGCGACTGCCCGCGGCCACCGCGGCCAGGGTGCCGAAGCCGGTCCCCAGCGTGATCGCGAACATGATCAAGATCTGGTACTTCACCGCCAGGCTCGGCGCGGTGCCGGCGAGTATCTGCCCGGTCATCATGCCCGGCAGGCTGACCACGCCTGCGGCGGCCATGGCGTTGATCATCGGCATCAAGCCGCTGCGCATCGCCTCGCGACGGATGTCGCCAATCGCCACCTGCCACGGCTCGCCGAGCATCAAGCGATTCTCGATCACGCCACGCAGACGCCAGGCGGTATCGGTCAGGCGATCCAACGCCAGAGCCACACCGGTCATGGTGTTGCCCAGCAGCATTCCCAGCAGCGGAATGGCATACTGAGGGCGATACCACGGCTCGGGGCCGATGACCACGGTCAGGGTCAGCACGGCGACGGTGAACGACGAGAGAAACATCGACAGCGTACCGATGCCGAAGGCCCAGCCGCCCAACAACCGACGCTTTTGGCGCGCCATCACCTCGCGCCCGGCGATCAGCAGCATCGCCAGCGCCATCAGCACGACCCACACCAGCCGCTCGGCGGCGAACAGCGCCTCCAGCACCAGACCGACCAACGCCAGTTGAATGACAGTGCGCAGCGCAGCAACCAGCAGGCTGCGCCCCATGCCCAGCCGCATCGCGAAGGTACAGGCCGCAAGCACCACGACCATCATCGCCGCCAGCGCCAGCTGCCACCAGGAGAGTTCGATCACGTCCATGCTGCGTCCACTTCCTCCAGTCGCCCGTTCGCAATCCGCCAGTGGCGGTCGGCCACTCGGGCGATCTGCCCTCGGTCATGGGCCACCCATAGCGTCGGCCAGCCACGCTCGTGAATGCGCGCCTTCAGCCAGGCCTCCACACGCTTGCTGGTCGCGTCATCCAGGTTGGCGGTGGGCTCGTCGAGCAGTAGTGCCCCGGGCTCGCGGCTCACGGCCCGCAGCAGCCCCAGGCGCTGCTTCTCACCGGTGGAGAGCCGCCCCACCTGCCAGGCCAGAGCATCGGGAGCCAGCCCCAGCGCTTCCAGTTCCGCTGCTTCAGGCTCATGGAAGAAGTGCTCGACCACCGTCTCCGCCCACCAGTGGCTCTCGGCCGGCACCAGCATCACTTGGCGCCGCCAAGTATGGCCTGGCGTCTGCGCCTGGGCCTGCTCGCCCAGCCGGACCTCGCCTTCATGAGGTTCGAGATCGGCCACCGCACGCAGCAGCCGGCTCTTGCCCGAGCCACTGGCGCCGGATAAACAGACGATCTCTCCGGGTTCGACGTCAAGGCTGGCCTCGGCCAGCTCGCCGATGGCAACACGGTCGAGTCGCAAGCACTCTTCAGACAAGGCTTTTCCCCGCTGGGTGGAGAAGAAGTTACAGTGGCGCGAACCCGCCAGGCTGACAAGTGGAAGCCATCTTACCTCTCGATTGTTTATATATGGGCATCCATATATAATGAATCAGCAGTCAAGTTAATTTACCAGGCTTAGCTTCAATACTTCTTTTTTGCCCTTCGGATAACGAAATGACTTCACATCAGGACACCCAGGCGCCTCCGCCAACCGAAGGCTTGGGCCTGTTCGAACGCTATCTCTCCGTGTGGGTGGCACTGGCCATCGTCGCCGGTGTACTGCTAGGCCAGCTCGCCCCGGCGGTGCCTAAAACCCTCTCGCGCTTCGAAGTCGCCCAGGTATCGATACCGGTGGCGATCCTGATCTGGGCGATGATTTTCCCGATGATGGCGCAGATCGATTTCGCCGCCGTGCTCGGCGTGCGCCGCCAGCCCAAGGGGCTGATTATCACTACCACGGTGAACTGGCTGATCAAGCCCTTCACCATGTTCGTCATCGCCTGGTTCTTCCTGATGGTGGTGTTCCGGCCGTTGATTCCGGAACACCTTGCGAGCCAGTACCTGGCCGGCGCCATCCTGCTCGGCGCCGCACCCTGCACCGCCATGGTATTCGTGTGGAGCTACCTGACCCGCGGGGATGCCGCCTACACCCTGGTGCAGGTAGCGCTCAACGACCTGATCATGCTATTCGCCTTCGCCCCCATCGTGATTTTCCTGCTCGGCATCTCCAGTATCCAGGTGCCCTGGGGCACCGTGGCGCTGTCGGTCCTTCTTTACATCGTCATACCGCTCGCTGCCGGCTACGTGACCCGGCGCACCCTGATCGCCCGCCACGGCCTCGATTGGTATGACAATGACTTTATGAAGCGGATCGGCCCGGTAACACCGGCAGGGCTTATCGTGACGCTGGTGCTGCTGTTCGCCTTCCAGGGCGAGGTAATTCTCGAGGCGCCACTGCATATCGTGCTGATCGCCATCCCGCTGATCATCCAGACGGTGCTGATCTTCTTCATCGCCTACGGCTGGGCCAAGGCGTGGAAGGTACCGCACGACATAGCCGCTCCCGGCGCCATGATCGGCGCCAGCAACTTCTTCGAACTAGCCGTGGCCGCCGCCATCGCGCTGTTCGGCCTGCAGTCGGGCGCGGCGCTGGCCACGGTGGTGGGCGTGCTGGTAGAGGTGCCACTAATGCTGGCTCTGGTACGCATCGCCAACAATACCCGCGAGCATTTTCCTACCTCGACTAGCCCCCAGGGCTGAGTCAGTTTCAGCGAGCGAACGTACCGCAGTGCTACGGCTCATTCAGAGCACACGCCCCAACGGGTTAAACCCCGAAGTAGCCGGCAATCAGCCACCAGGTGCCACTCTTCTGCTGGCTCTTCCTGGTCATCTTGGGCATCACGACCTTCGCTCGGCGACATTCTGCATGCCCTCGGCGAGCGGCGAAACGCCCTGATCTTGGTGTTATTTGCCATCCCCAAATTTATGTCGCGGATTCTCCAGACGCCACAAGCAGGGGTGGCGCAAGCCATCATAGGGAACTTATATGGACTCCCCCTTTGCAAGATGACGTTGAGATCGATCAACACTAAGGTCCAACTGCATCCTTATATTCGG
>NZ_JAAQTO010000062.1 GCF_011742165.1 Billgrantia bachuensis
TGGGAGAGCACCCTGTCGGACCGTGACATCCGCAGCATTGCCCCCGACACGGACATATCCATTGTCGGCCCGCTCTATGTCGATTCGCTCAGCGAGCCCGATGGCGACGCCGCTAACTACGTGGCCATGATGCGCCATAACGCCGAGCTGATCCGTCGCGCCCTACTTGAAGAAGAGCAAGGCGCAAAAAAGCAGGACGAAGAGCAACAGGACAACGGGGGCGAGGGCGAGTGAGCGACAGTCATGCGCCTGCCCGAATGCAAGCGGCCCTGTCACCCGCTAACAGGGAGACAGGGCCGCTACCGCTCGAGAACGCCTAGAGGTTATCCAACCCTCTTTCGGCCATGGCCACCGCGCGGAAAATGGCTCGCCCCTTGTTGAGCGTCTCCTGCCACTCGAGCTCGGGCACGGAATCGGCGACCACGCCGGCTCCGGCCTGCACGTGCAGCGTACCGTCCTTGATCACCGCGGTGCGGATGGCAATGGCGGTATCCATGTTGCCGTGCCACGACAGGTAGCCCACCGCGCCGGAATAGATGCCGCGCTTGACCGGTTCCAGCTCGTCGATGATCTCCATCGCCCGGATCTTGGGCGCTCCCGACAGGGTGCCCGCGGGGAAGGTCGCGCGCAGCACGTCCATCGCGGAAAGCCCCGACTTCAGCCGCCCGGTGACATTCGAGACGATATGCATCACGTGGGAGTAGCGCTCCACGGCCATCTGGTCGGTGACCTGCACCGAGCCCGTCTCGCAGATGCGCCCCACATCGTTGCGCCCCAGGTCGATCAGCATGAGGTGTTCGGCAATCTCCTTGGGGTCGGCCAGCAGATCGGCTTCGAGCGCGCGGTCCTCCTCCTCGCTGCGGCCGCGCACCCGAGTGCCGGCGATTGGCCGAACCGTGACCTCGCCACCCTCGAGTCGCGTGAGAATCTCGGGTGACGAGCCCACCACGTGGTGATCGCCCAGGTTGAAAAAAAACATGTAGGGCGAGGGATTGAGGCTGCGCAGAGCGCGATAGAGGTCGAGCGGCGGCGCCTGGTAGGGAATCGACATGCGCTGCGAGGGAACGCACTGCATCACGTCGCCGGCCAGTACGTACTCCTTGATCCTATCCACCGCCGCCTTGAAACCGGCTTCAGTGAAACCCGAAGTGAAGTGCCCCTCTTCCACCGCACTGCGCCCAGTGCCTGGGCTCGCGGCATTGACGACAGCCGTTCGCAGGCGCCGTTCCAACCCCTCCAGGCGCGCCATCGCCGTGGCATAGGCATTCTCGGCGGCTGGGTCGGCATGGGTCCACAGCGTCAGGCGGCCAGACAAGTTGTCGAACACCACCAGGTCGTCGCAGACCATCAGCAGGATGTCCGGCACACCCAGTGGATCGGGCTTCTCGACGCCCCGCAGGCGTGGCTCGATGTAGCGGATGGTGTCGTAACCGAAGTAGCCGACCAGACCGCCATCGAAGCGCGGCTGGTCGTCGAGATTGGGCACGCGGAAACGCCCGTGGAACTGCTCGATCCATTGGAGAGGATCTTCCACCTCGACCCGCTCACGGCATTCGCCATGCTGGAAATGAGTGACGCTGAAGCCATGCACCTCGATACGCTGGTGGCTCGGCAAGCCGATGATCGAGTAGCGCCCCCACTTCTCTCCTCCCTGCACCGATTCGAGAAGGAAGGTCCAAGGTTCGTCGGCCAGCTTGAGATAGGTCGACAATGGTGTATCGAGATCGGCCAGCACCTCGCGGGTGACCGGAATACGGTTATAGCCGGCCTCGGCCAAGGCACGGAAACGTTCGGACGTCATCATGACGATTTCCTCGAGGGTAGGACGGTGTCGGATAGCGAATATCGGATAGGGGTGAAGCTCGAACGAGCGTCACCATCGCCAGCCGGCAGGCTCGGCGACGAACGGCACCATCGAAGTAACGGCCTGGCGAAGGCTGTCACGCACTGAGGAGGGGTCATGCAGCATCATGCTGTCCATCGAAGCGTGTCCCGCGGGATAGGCAAACGGAAAGATTCCGAGGTTATTGATAGGGTTCGAAAATCGACCCTAAACGAGTTCCGCCAGTGAATCAACCAGCGCATCCGGCTGGCTGTCACGGATCGGTTCGCCGTGATTGTAGCCATAGGGAACCGCCAGAGTGCGGAAACCGGCCGCGCGCCCGGCGGCTACGTCGTGGCGCGAATCGCCCACCATCAGGCAGGCCCCAGGCGGCTGGTCGAAATGCGCCGCCACATGCAGCAGCGGCGCCGGATCGGGCTTCTTCTGCGACAGGCTGTCACCGCCCAGGCAGAGCGAGAAATGCTGGTCGATGCCGAACTGGGCCAGGATCGGCCGAATGAAGGCGAACGGCTTGTTGGTCACGAGGGTCAGCGTCAGCCCCCTGGCACGCAGCGCGTCCAGACATTCACGCACTCCGGGGTAAAGACAAGTGCGCGAGCCGGGGTCACGTCCGTAATGTTCGAGAAAGGCCTCATGGGCACGGACCAGGAGTTCTCTATCGGGAGGCCCACCCTGAGCGAAGGTCAATGCCCGCTCCATCAACTTGAGCGAGCCGTTGCCCACCCAGTCGCGCACCCGCACCTCGCCTGCCGCTGGCAGACCGAGCTCGCCCAGGCTGGCATCCACAGCCACCGCCAGATCGGGTACGGAATCGACCAGAGTACCGTCCAGGTCGAAGCTGACCAGGCGTATGTCGTTCAGGATGGGATGCATGATGTTTCCTCGAGGCCCTGACGGCCCTGAAACCAGCTTCGCTTGCGCGCTGCCGGAAGGCGCTTGACCTCGGCCTCGAGCCGCAGCGCATCGCCGTGGCTGCCCACCGGCTCCTGATGGACCAATGCGAGCGGTCCACGCCCTCGCAGTGCCTTGGCGCCCCGCCCCGATTCATGCTGCGCCATGCGCCTGGCCACGTCGGTGGTAATGCCGGTATAGAGCGCCCCTTGGGGCGTTTCAAGCATATACAGGTACCATAACGTCGACGGTTTGGTCATTGCGCCGGCCTACACCAGGGCCAACTGCTCGCGGAAGGCGCGCATGACGCTGTCGTAACGATTCGGGTCGGTGCTGCTGCCGGCCTTGAACACAGCTGAACCGGCGACGAAGGTGTCGGCCCCGGCACGCGCGATCTCGGCGACGTTGTCGACCTTCACGCCGCCATCGATCTCGAGACGAATATCCAGGCCCGACGCATCGATGCGACGCCGCGCCTCGCGCAGCTTGTCGAGCGTTCCTGGAATGAAGGCCTGGCCTCCGAAACCCGGGTTGACGCTCATCAGCAGGATCATGTCGACCTTGTCCATGACGTAGTCGAGGTAGGAGAGTGGCGTGGCGGGGTTGAATACCAATCCGGCCTTGCAGCCACCGTCCCGGATCAGTTGCAGCGAACGGTCGATGTGCTCGGAGGCCTCGGGATGGAAGGTAATGTAGCTGGCACCGGCATCGATGAAGTCGCCGATCAGCCGGTCCACCGGCTTGACCATCAGGTGGGCATCGATGGGGGCGGTGACACCGTGCTTGCGCAGCGCCTCGCAGACCATGGGCCCGATGGTCAAGTTGGGCACGTAGTGGTTGTCCATGACGTCGAAGTGGACGACGTCGGCACCGGACGCCAGCACGTTGTCCACCTCCTCGCCCAGGCGCGCGAAGTCGGCGGAAAGGATCGAGGGGGCAATCAGAAAATCGCGGTTCGCGTCGCTCATGGGGTTCCGTCCGGTTCTGTAATTCAGTGCTGGAGCGCCCATTCTAACAGCCGGGCCCGCCTCCGTGGGACACCCCCAGGCGGACCCGTTCATAGATTCACAAGACTTCGGAGCAATGCTCATCCACCACTCAATTGGCCAGTCGCTCCCGTGACGTGGCGATGACTCGCTCACGGGTCAGGAGGCTGACAGAGACGTAGGTAATCGCCGAAACCAGACAGCCCAGCAGCGGCCCCTGCACCCAGCCCAGATCGGTACCCAACAGCACGAAAGCACTGGTGGAGAAGCCGGTGGCGATGGAGGTCAGGGCACCGGCACTGTTGCCCTGCCAGAAGGTGGAGCAAAGGGATACCCCAAACAGCGAAGCCATCAGCGTGCCGTTGCCGAGGACTCCCAGCCACAGCACCATAACCGGAGGCAGGTAGGCCATGGTGACGAACGCCATGACTCCCACGACTACCACCATCAACCGATTGAAGCTCATGCGGCTGAAAAAGCCTGACTTCACTCCCAGGGCATGGCGCACGTCATAGGAGATTGCCGTGGAGATGGTATGCATCAGGGAGTTGGCCGTGGACTTCATGGCAAAGAGAATGAACAACGTGATCACGCTGGCCATGGTCGGGCCGAAGGCGCTCTGGATAAAGGTCGGCATGGCCAGATCGGGAGCCTCGAGGTTCGGGAAGTAAGCTCGCGCGTAGAGCCCGGCCAAGGGGGTGAAGTTGAGCAGCAGGCCGAAGATAGCGACCCAGATCCCCACCCTGGCCATGCTGACGTCCTGCTTGATGGCCAGGAAACGCACCGACATGTAGGGCAACACAGCGGCCCACATGAAGGCATAGGGCAGCACCAGGAAGGAGGCCAAGATACTGTCGCCATAGGGTGCCCCCGTCGAGGGATTGGCGAGCTCGGGATCGATGCCGTTCAGGCCCGCGATCAGTTCCCCGACCCCAACCTGCACAAAGACCACATAGGCGATTGCGCAGGAGGCCCCGACCATGCCTAGGATCATCACCGTGTCGGTCCAGGCCACGGCGCGCAGACCGCCAAAAATGGTGTAGCCGATCACCAGCAGGGTCACGAACAGGGCCGCCGCATTCGATGAGATACCCAGCCAGCCCGACATCAGCAGACCGATCGCCCGAATCTGTGAAACCAGGAAGACGCTCAGCAGCAGCACGATAATAATGGCCGAGATAGCCCGCAGCCAGCGCCCCGCCGCCCCGTCCGAGTGACTGTTGGCGATATACTCCGAGATGGTCCGGCTCCCCATCTTGTGTGCCTTTCTCCTTAGGAAACCAGCAAAAAATACCGTGGCGACCAGGAAGGCCGGGGTATAGAAAACATTGGAGTAGAGCTCGAAGGAGCCATATTGATAGGCGACGCCCGGCGCTCCCATGAAGACGAAGCCGCTGTACCCCGTCGCGATGATGGTAGCGGCGGCAACGAAGGGCCCCAAGGAGTTGTTGGCAACAAGAAAGCCCGACTCGTCCTTATCTCCCGCGGCACGCATCGACCACCATGACAGCAGGAACATGGCAGCGGCTGAGAGGAGAAGTAGCGTCCAGTTAAGCATTGGGCTTATCTCCCTTTCGGTTCGCTGACTGGTACGAGTCCAGCATTAGGGCCAGTACGGCAATGACCAACGTCACTGCAGAGGCCACGAAGAAACCGATGAAAGTCCAGGATTCCATAAATCCCCCGTAGGTTGTTGGCGGAACGCCTCGCCCGGGAATTCGAGACAAGGCTGCCCTGAGGCCGGTGCGCGGGGCACCGGCCCGTCGTCGCTGGTAGCGCGACGAGACTCGTTAAGCGGGCGTTAGCTCAGCGGGGTCTGCCACCCACCCCAACCGCGGCGGGTGGCCGACATTAGTGCGCCAGGTAGCCCTCGGCGCGCAGGCCTTCGGTGACCTCGAGGATGCTCTCCCTGAGGGTCTGGGCGACGAAGTCGACGTCATTGCGCGTGAGGATCAGGGGCGGAGAAAGGATGTTCATGTGCGCCAGGGGGCGTACGATCAGGCCGCGCTTCTGGCAAGCGTCGGCGATGCGATTGCCCACCTTGGCCTTGGGGTCGATCAGCTCCTTGGTCGCCTTGTTGGCGACATTCTCAAGGCATATCATAAACTTGCGACCACGCACATCGCCCACCAAATCGAGCTCGCCGAGTTCGCGGATACGCTCTTCGAAGTAGCCACCCATCTCTTTAACATGCTCGCAGATGCTCTCGCGCTCGATTATCTCGATGTTCTTCAGCGCCGCGGCACAGCTCACCGGGTGGCCGGAGTAGGTGAAGCCGTGGGTGAAGATGGCGCCCTCGGCCTGAGGCTTGCTGATCACCTCATAGATGCGGTCGGAGAAAATAGTGGCACCCAGCGGCAGGTAGCCGGAGGTGAGCCCTTTGGCGCAGGTGATGATGTCCGGGACGATGCCGAACTCGTCCTCCGAGGCGAACATGTGGCCCAGGCGACCGAAGGCGGTGACCACCTCGTCGGAGACATAAAGCACATCGTACTTGCGGCACACCTCGAGAGTCCCCTTGTGGTAGCCCTCGGGCGGCACGATCACCCCACCGGCGCCCATGATCGGCTCGGCGAAGAAGGCGGCCACGTTGTCCGGGCCGATCTCCAGGATCTTGTCCTCGAGTTCCTGCACCTTCTGTCGGCAGAACGCCTCTTCGGAGAGGCCCGGGTCGCGGCGATAGGGGTTGGGGCAGGAGATGTGGTGCACCATCTGCTCGTCGATATCGAAGCCGATATGATCAACCTTGACCCCGGTGATCGACATGGCCATGTAGGTGCTGCCGTGATAGCCGTCGATGCGCGAGATGATCTGCTTCTTGGTGGGCTTGCCCAGCTGGTTGAAGTAGAAGTGGATCAGGCGTACCGCGGTGTCGTTGGCCACCGACCCGCCACAACCGTAGAAGACATGATTGAGATCGCCCGGGGCCAGCTCGGCCAGCTTGGCGGCGAGCTTGGCCGCTGGCGGCGTGGTGTGGTGACCGAAGGTGGAGAAGTAGGGAATGGCGCAGATCTGCTCCGCCACCGCCTCGGCAATCTCCTTTCGGCCATAGCCGATATTGACGCACCACAGGCCACCGATGCCGTCCAGGTAGCGCTTGCCGTCGGCGTCCTGGATGGAGACCCCGTCGGCGGCGGTGAAGATCATGGAACCGGTCTCCTTGAAGGTGGAGAAGTCGGTCCAGGGGTGCATGAAGTGATCGCGATCGGCTTCCCAGATGCGCTGCTTCTCGTCGCTGGCGGTCGGGGTAACGGTTTGGTTGAGGCTATTCATGACGGCACTCCTGTTCGCATCGGGGCTTGCTGTTGTTCGGGGCGCCGGGCCTGGCGCCCGACACCGGTATCAGTCGTTCTTCGAGGACGCATCGCCCCCCAGCGCCTCCAGCGGCTCGGGGCAGAAGAGTGGCTTCTTCATCACCAGCTTGATCCACACCATGGCCACCAGGCTGACGATGCCCAGCACCACGCCGGCGCTGGTGAAGATCCAGGCGGTCAGCTCCGGGGCCGGCGAGGCGTAGACAATGGCGTAGACCATGCCGCCGATGCCGATCAGCTGGGGCAGCGGGTAGAAGGGGGTACGATAGGGGCGCTTGGCGTCGGGATAGCGGCGACGCAGGGCAATCACATTGACGTGGGCGATGATGTAGGCGAGCAACCAGGCAATGGCAGCAGCCACCAGCAGCAGCCCCACGGTGCCCGGATCATTTCCCCAGATCAGCAGCGGCACTCCAGTGACGCCGGCAATGAACAGCACCGCCACCCAGGGCACCCGGCTGGTCGGCGTCAGGCGTCCGAGGAGCGGGAACACCTGCCCCTGTTCGGCCATGCCCTGCAGCATGCGCGGCACCGAGGCCAGCGAGGTGTTGAGGGTGCTGCAGGTGGCCGTGACCGCCGCTACCGCCAGCAGAAAGGTGCCGGAGCCGCCGAAAGTCGCGGTGGCATATTCCAGGTGCGGCAGCTCGGCGTTCATCAGGGTCTCGCGGGGAATGTAGAAGAGCGCACCCAGGCAATAGAGCAGGAAGACGCCGAAGATCATGGTCAGGCCGAAGAACATGGCGCGAGGAATGTTGCGCGCCGGGTTGCGGCACTCCCCTACCAGCGGGCAGACGAACTCCACCCCCACATAGCCCCAGATGGCCAGGGCGATCAGGGTCAGGGCACCATCTCCCAGGTTGAACTCGCCGAAGATTTGTCCCGCGGCAATCTCGTGAGGCGCAAAGCCGCCACTCAGGGCGCTGACGCCGAGTAGGGTCAAGGCCACTACCATCACGAAGGCCAGCAGGTTCTGCAGCTTGGCGAAGACATCGATGCCGAGCAGGTTGAGCGCCGTGAACACGCCGAGGATGCCGAAGGCGATCCAGAGGCTACCGCCCAGGCCGGGATAGAGCACCCCCAACAGGTAGTCGACCAGCAAGAGCTCCGCGGAGAGCGCGAACATGGCGACCACAACATAGCCGGAGAAGACCGAGAGGATGGCCGGGAAGTGACCCAACGCGACCTCGGTATAGGCACTCAGGCTACCCGCCCGGGGCACCATCAGCGCCAGCTCCGAGAAGGATGCGGCGTAGCAGAGCGCCAGCACCCAGGCGATGGTCAGGGGCACGATGAAGGCGGCGCCGGCGATACCGACCCCCTGAAGCATGATCACCATCACTCCTTGGGAGACTACCAGGCCGACCGCCACTGCCAGCAATGACTTGAAGCCCAGGACACCACGGGGAGTGTTACTGGCGGTTGCCACGGCAGGGGCGCCGGCAACCGGGGTCTGTGTCTGTTGCATTGTCGTCACCTTCGTTGTTGTTGTGCTGTCGTCGCCATTCGTCGCCAGGGTCGGGCGACGAGCGAAGAACATCGCTTAGAGGCGAATCCAGGTGGTCTTGAGTTGCGTGAACTTGCCCAGGGCGTGAAGCGACAGGTCGCGGCCAAAGCCGGACTGCTTGTATCCGCCGAAGGGGGTGGTGAAGTCGATGGCATCGACGGTGTTCACCGAGACGGTGCCAGCCCGCAGGCGGCGCGAGACCCGGTGCGCCCGAGACAGGTCCCGGGTCCACACCGAGGCGGCCAGGCCGTAGATGGAGTCGTTGGCGATGGTTACCGCCTCGTCCTCGTCGGCGAACTCGATCAGCACCGCCACCGGGCCGAATATCTCTTCCCGAGCGATGGTCATCTGGGGAGTGACACCCTCGAAGAGGGTCGGAATGACGAAGGCGCCCTCGGCTTCCGCCGCCGGGGTCTCGCCGAGGGCCAACCTGGCGCCCTCTTCTACGCCCAGTTGGATAAAGCCGCGCACCCGCTTGGCGTGATCATTGTCGATCAGCGATCCGACCCGGGTCTCGGGATCCAGGGGATCGCCCACCTTGAGCTTGGCGGCCTCCTCGATGAAGCGGGCCACGAAGGCCGCCTTGATGTCGCGCTGCACCAGGATCCGTGAGTTGGCGGAGCACACCTCACCCTGGTTGAAGTAGATGCCCTGCACCGCAGCGACAGCGGCGGCATCCAGGTCACAGTCGGCGAAGATCAGGTTGGGGCTCTTGCCGCCACACTCCAGCCATACCTGCTTCATGTTGGAGGCGGCGGCGTACTCCAGGAAGCGCTTGCCGGTAGCCGTGGAGCCGGTGAAGGTGAGGCAGTCCACGTCCGGGTGCAGGCCGAGAGCCTGGCCGGTAATGTGGCCATGGCCGGGCAATACGTTGAAGACGCCGCCGGGCAGGCCCGCCTCCCTGGCTAACTCGGCCAGGCGCAGGGCGGTGAGCGGCGACTGCTCCGCCGGCTTGAGGATCACGCTATTGCCGACAGCGAGTGCCGGGGCCAGCTTCCAGGCGGTGATGTCGAGGGGGAAGTTCCAAGGGATCACCGCCGCCACCACGCCGACGGGCTCCCGTGTGATGGTAGCCAGGTTGTCGCCATCGGTGGGTGCCACCTCGCCATAGAGCTTGTCGGTGGCCTCGGCGTACCAGGCGAAGCAGCCGGCGGCACCGGGGATGTCGATGCCGTGCGCATCGCTGATCGGCTTGCCGGTGTCCAGGGTCTCGAGCAGTGCCAGCTCGTCCCGATGCTCCATCATCAACGCCGCCAGGCGCTGCAGCACCGCCTTGCGATGGGCCGGTGCGGCCCGGGACCAGGAGCCCGCCTCGAAGCTAACGCGCGCCGCGGCCACGGCCCGATCCACGTCTGCGGCAGTGCAGGCTGCCACCTCGCCCAGCGCCTCGCCGGTGGCCGGGTTCCAGGTAGTCAGGGTGCCGCCATCGGCGCCCTCGACACGCTGCCCATCGATGAAGGCGCCACCGGGCAGGCTCAGCCGAGTGCGCAGGTCACGCCAATAAGAAAGATCGTATGCCGCCATGGGAAGCACTCCAGTCGTCGGGGTTGTAGTTATGGGCCTCGAGAGGCATGAATTACGCTTGGTGAGTTCACGATAGTCCTGGGGATTGATTAGCTAAAATATTATTATTCTAAGCCTTGCTTCAGTTTTTATTATGCAGAAAGGAACGGAACCCACCGACTGTGCCGCTCGTGGATAAAGAAAAATCGTGGCGCGACGACGCCGGGGCCCGTTGGTTCAGTCGCAGGGACGGCAAGGCCAACAGGACGTGTCAGTGGCGTCAATCCGCGTCTTGGAGTCCGATCAACGACTCGGGAGACTTGACGAGATAGGGCGCCAGCAGCTCCAGGGTTGGCGTCAGCGTTTCGATGTCGCAGACCAGCCGGTGCATGGCCTCGGCGGCAGGACTCAGGCGCAACCCGCGCAGACAGGCGATTCCCATGGAGAGCGGCGGCGCCTCGTCGTCGAGGGTCAGCGCCTTGAGGCGCCCGCCATCGAAGGCGTCCAGAGTGGTCAAGGGCGTATTGAACAGCGAGAAGCCGAAACCGTTCGCCACCAGGCCACGGATCATATCCATGGACCTGGCGCGGTGGGCCACGGTGGGCGAGAGGCCCAGGAGTGAGAAGATCGAGAGGAAGTACTCGCGGCTCAGCGGCCAGTCGAGCATCACCATGGGGTACTTCACCAGCTCGGCGAGGCGCACGCTGTCGCGGCTGGCCAAGGGGTGTGCGACGCTGATCACCGCATAGGGAGGAAAGCGGTAGAGAGGCGTGAAGTCGATACTCTCGGGAACCTGAAGGTCGTAGGTGAAGGCTAGCTCGTAGTCCCCCTTGCCCAGCCCGGCGACGATATCTACTTGGTTCATCTCGTCGCACTGCAGGCTCACCGCCGGGTAGCGATCGGCGTAGCGGCGCAGCAGTTGGGGCAGGAAGACCGGGGCGAAGGTGGGAAAAGCCACCAGGCGCAGCTCGCCGCTGATCTCCTCGCCCAGTGAAACGGCGAAGCGCTCCAGTCCCTCGGCGTCCCGTAGCAGCTGCTTGGCGCGCACCAGCAGTTGCTTGCCGGCCGGTGTCAGGGAGAGTCCCTGGGCGTGGTGGCGCACAAAAAGCTGCAGGCCGGTGGTCTCCTCGATCTGCTGGATGGCCGCCGAGATGGAGGGCTGGGAGACATGCAACTGCCTGGCCGCCTGGGTGACGCTGGAAAGGTCGCCAGCGACGACGAAGTAGCGCAGTTGCTTGAGGGTAAAGTGACGCATCGACAATTATCCAGGCTCGGAGGCTCGAAGCGGCGACGCCGCCTTTGCCGAGCATACCAAGGCTGGCTCGGCGGCGCCCGCGCGCGCCGCTGGCTCGTTACGGCACTGCGGGCGCCTGGGCCGCGCAGGCGCGATCCAGGCGCGCCACCGCACCGGGGTCGCCCAGCGCCTCGGTCAGCCGCGCCAGGAAGGCCTCGCAGCGGCCCAGTTGCTCCCGAGTCACGTACTCGTCGGGCTGATGCCCTTGGGCCATGCTGCCGGGGCCGCAGACCAAGGTGGGAATCCCCAGTTCCTGCTGGAAGAGCCCCGCCTCGGTGCCGAAGCCGATGCGCTCGCGGCCCGGGTCGGCCAGCAGCGCAAGGATCACATCCACCAGCTCGCCCTGCTCCGCCATGGCCAGGCCCGGGTAGTCGCCGAGCCACGTCAAGGTGGCGCCCGCTTCGGGATGGCGCGCCCTGAGATCGGTATCCAGGCGTGACACCTCGGCCTCGAGGGGCGCCAGCAAACGATCCGGATCTTCATCCGGCACGTTACGCACCTCGAAGTCGAACCGGCACTGGGCCGGCACGATATTGAGCGCCGTGCCCCCCGTGATGATGCCCAACTGCAGGGTGGTATAGGGAATGGCGAAGCGTGTATCGAAGGGCCCGAACTCGGCTTTGACAGCGGCGGTGTCGGCGAACCACTGGATCAGGGGCGCTGCCTGCTGGATGGCATTGATACCCTCCGGGGCCAAGCCGGAGTGGCAGGCCTTGCCCTTCACCTCGATGCGGCCAGCCAGCTTTCCCTTGTGAGCGGTGGCCAAACGCATCGAGGTGGGCTCGCCCACTACACAGGCGGCGGGGCGCACCCGGTAGCGCTGCATGGCCGCCAGCAGGCTGCGCACTCCTACGCAGCCCACTTCCTCGTCGTGAGAAAAGGCCAGATGGATCGGAGCGGTCAGCTCGGCGTGAGCCATGGCTGGTACCGCCGCCAACACCGCCGCCAGGAAGCCCTTCATGTCCGCGGTGCCGCGACCATAGAGGCGCTGCCCTCTGGCGGTCAGGCAGTAGGGGTCGCTGCTCCAGGTCTGGCCCGTCACCGGCACGGTGTCGGTATGACCGGACAGCATTATCCCGGGACGGTCCAGCGGCCCGATGGTGGCATAGAGGTTGGCCTTCTCGCCGCAAGCCGAAGGGATCAGGGTCGCCTCGATGCCTTGCTCAGCGAGAAAGTCCCGCACGAAGTGAATCAGCGGCAGGTTGCTGCGCTCGCTGGTGGTATCGAAAGCGATCAGCCGCTTGAGCAACGCGACACACTCCGCCGAGGCGTCGAAGTCGCTCATCGGTCGTCTCCCGGCACCCCATAACCCGGTGCTTGGTTGGGGTCGATGGCGCGGCAGACATAGGCGTCGCGCTGGGGGCGATAGGCCTGCCATACCATGCGCAGTTCCTGGATGGGTGCGATATGCCAGTCCACCCGCAGGTCCACCACAGGCCAGCTGGCCCGGTCGGCTACCTTGAGCCCCGCCGAATGCACCGGTCCCATCTCGCCACCGGCGGCCTGTGCTGCCTCCAGCGCCGCCAGCAGCCGCTCGGCGAGTTCCCCCTCGTGGCTCTCGAAGGTTTCCACCAGGGCATCGATCACCCCGGTGTCAGCCAGCATATTTCCGCCGGCCACGCAGTCACGTCCCTGGCGAGTAGCGTGGATCCCCAGGGTCTCTGCACCGCTATGCACGGCGCTGTGCCCCCTGGCATCGAGTACCTGAAGCTGGCGCCATTCGGGGAAGCGCTCCTCCTCGACCAGACGAGCCAACACCGACTCGGCATCCAGGCCCTCGGCCAGCAGTTCGGTGCCGCGCTGGCCCAGCACCGGGTTGGTGACGTTCTGGGTCAATACCACTCCCACGCCAGGAGCGATAAAGGGGCAGCGGCTGGCCACGCAGATGCTGGAGGAACTGATGGCGGTGCCGAACTGGCCGGTCTCGCGGCAGAAGCCGGCGATGGAAAAGGTCATGCGGCACCCTCCTCTTCGGGAATCACGGCAATCACATCGATCTCCATCAGCCACTCCGGCTGGGCCAGCCCCGCCACCACCAGTCCGGTGGAAATGGGGAAGACCCCCTTGAGCCACTGCCCCACCTCCCGGTAGACCGGCTCGCGGAAGCGCGGGTCGGTGATATAGGTAGTGGTCTTGACGATATGACTGAGATCGCTGCCGGCTTCCTCGAGTAGCTGCTTGACGTTCTTCATCGCCTGGTTGGCCTGGGCGGCGGGGTCGCCCAGGCCGACCAAGCGCCCCTCGAAGTCGGTGCCCACCTGGCCACGCACATAAACGGTATTGCCGGCCCGTACGGCCTGGCAGAGATCGTTGTCCAGGCTCTGGTTGGGATAGGTCGCCTTGGTATTGAACATGCGAATTCGGGTATGCGTCGGCATCGACGGCTCCTTGATCCTGCTGAAGCAGTAACGGAGGGAGGCGGAGCGCCTCCCCACTGGCTTACTCGGCGGTCACCATTCGGCGCGGCGAGGCATTACCCTCGGCCCGGCGCTGGACCTCGGCGTGGTAGGCCAGGTACTTGCGCTGGGTGGCGATGTGATCGGCGATGTGCTTGGCGTCGTGCCATACCCCCCAGATAAAGCTGGAACCACGACGGGACAGCCAGGGCAGGCCGACGAAGTAGACGCCAGGCTCGCTGGACACTCCACGCTGATGCCGGGGTCTGCCGTTTTCGTCGAAGGCGTTGACCTTCAGCCAGTGATAGTCCACCGAGAAGCCGGTGGCCCAGACGATACTGGTAATGCCGGCCTCGGCCAGATCGAGCTCGAGGATCGGATCGCTGACGCACTGGGGATCCGAAGGGATGGCGCGGGCCTCCGGCTCTTCCGGCAAATCGATGCCGTTACGCAGGACATAGTCATCGGCAGCATCCAGTTTCGACAGATAGTTCTCGTCCCCGGCGGCCAGGTTGTCGGCCAGGTCGGATTCGAAGAGGACCTTGCCGCCTGCGAAGGCCCAGGTCCGGCCAACCAGAGTCATTCCACCATGAGCCAATTCACGAAAGTCGATGGTCTTGCCACCATCGGCACCGCTAACGGCAATGGTGACGTGCTCGGTACCGGGCCTCATCATCTCGGCATCCCACTCGCCGAGCACCCCCAGCCACCAGCAGAAGTCGCGACCACGGTAGGTCCGGGGCGGGCGATCATGGGGCCCCACCGAGAGGTAGACCCGCTTGCCGGCGCGGTGCAGCTCTTCGGCGATCTGCACCCCGGAGGAACCGGCGCCCACCACCAACACCGCCCCCTCCGGCAATTGCTGGGGATTGCGATACTCGGCGGAGTGGATCTGAGTAAGGCTCTCGTCTTCAGGCGCGATGGGCGGAATCACCGGCGTCTGGAAGGGGCCTGTGGCGGCCACCACGCGATTGGCCTCGATGATTCCCTCAGAGGTTTCGACGGTGAAGCCCGGCCGGCCAATGTTGCGCTCCACCGACCTGACCTCGACCCCGGTGCGAATGGGGGCATTGATCTTGCGGGCATAGGCTTCGAAATAGGCCGCCACCTGCTCCTTCGAGGCGAAGGCATCCGGATCCAGGTCGTCGAACTCCATCCCTGGGAAGCGGTCGTGCCAGGCCGGGCCATTGGCCACCAGGGAGTCCCAGCGGCGGGTGCGCCAGGCCTCGGCGATACGGTTGCGCTCCAGTACCAGATGGGGCACGCCCTGATTGCTCAGATGTTCGCTCATAGCCACGCCGGCCTGACCGGCGCCAACCACTAGCGTATCGATGCTTTCGACTGTCATGGGGCGGTGTCTCCTTCGGTGATTGTTATTTCCACACCTTAGGCGCGCCCAATGATTAGTTAAAATATAGTTATTCTAGCTTTTGTATCAAAAAAACTGAGCTTAGCAACGATCATTATGCTATCTGGCCATGTGTGTCATGCCGCAGGGGAATACGACCTAATCGCGCCGGCGCGCCCAGTGCATCAGGATTTCATTCTCTCCACTAAGGGGTTCGCGGCGTTCTTCGACGACGCGAAAGCCCAGCCGGCGGTAGAAGGAAACGGCACGCACGTTGCGCGAATAGACGCACAGGGTGATGCGTTCCCGCTGCCCCATGGCATGGGCCATCAAGTGAGTGCCGTGACCGAAACTCTGCACCTCGGGATCGATGAACAGCGCCTCCAGATGCTCGCCGTTGAGTGCCGCAAAACCGATAGGTCGACCTGCCGCATCGAGAACGAAGGTTTCCGCCCCGGGCAGATAGATTCTTGCCATATCCTCAGCGCGCTCATGCCAGAAGCTCGCGGGGATAAAATCGTGGGCGAGCAGAGAAGCACGCAACCAGATGTCGACGAGCGACGGTATGTCCTCGCTAGTGGCGGGGCGTATCATCAGGCGTCTCCCTCACACGAGAGGCGTAAAGCTTGAAAAACCCAGTGTAACCGCTTCATCCCGTCATGGCGCAACGCTGTTGCCGTCAAGCGCCCGGCGATATACTGCGCCTGTTCCGTTATCTCTGGGCCTTGTCCTTGGCCTCGTACGACGACTTCCGGGAGGGAGAATGAACCGACGTCATGCCCTGGGTGCCGCAGCCGTCCTGCTGGCGACTGCTCTGCTGGCCGGCTGCGCCAGCCCTCATTACCTGCAGCTGAATCCTCAGCGTAGCGTCCCGGTACCGCAGGCCGGCAACGGCCAGGCGGTGACGGTAGCCGCCGTTGACGAGCGTGACGACGACGTGGTCGGTACCCGCACCGGCAGCGCCATGTCCACCGCCGTGATTACGGTCAGTGCCCACGAACTGGTGCCGCACCTGCAGCGCGAAGCCGAGCGTGCCGTGCGCGACATGGGTTTCTCGCCGACCACCCAACCCGGTAGCGGACAGCCCAGCCTGACGCTGACGCTGCAGCATCTCGGCTACGAGCGTGGTGATAGCCAGCCGGTCATCGACGAGGCCCGCCTGGAAGCCGTGCTTGAGGTCAAGGTGACCAACCAGGGCACCACTTATACCGGCACCTACACCTCGAGACGCACTCAGAGCTACGCCCTGCGTCCAGGCCGCGACGCCAACCGGCGCATGCTCAACGACCTGATCGCCGATGCCCTGGACCGCGCCTTCAGCGATCCGGAGCTGGCCCGACTGCTGGCCCGCTGAGCCTCGCGGTCACTGGCAGCACAGGGTTCACCAGGAAGCGCTGGACAATGAGCTCACGCAGGCATTTGTCCTGCGTTTCCTAGGTCAATGGCCCACGTCGGATCAACGCCCAGACGCTTTCGCGAAAACCGCTTCCCGCTTCGGGCTCTCCATCCCCCAAATGCGTGACCTGAAAATTGGGTTCGAAGAGCTCGCGAACCTCCTCGGCCGGGACGTGATAGGGTGGTCCTGCCGCTTCGTCACCAGGTGCCCGCGAGAGCGAGATCAGCAGGCCACGTGAGCCGGGGAGAATCAGCTGCGCGAGATGGAAGGCGTAGCGTTGACGCGTGGCGGGTGGCAGCGCGATCAGCGCCGCGCGATCGTAGAAGGCGCCGATCTCGGCAGCCTGATCGATATGGAAGTGGAAGAAGTCACCGCACCACAGCTCCACATTGCCCTGTCGACAGATCGCGAACGGCCCTTGCTGGTAGCGCGAGACGTCACCCGTCCCCTCGATGACGAATTGCTCGATGGCCTCCTCGGCGAACTCGATGCCAAGAACCGGGTGGTCATGCTGGGCCAGCCAACGCATGTCGAGACTCTTACCACACAGCGGGACCAGCACCTTGGTGCCGGGTCGCACGCCGAGCAGGGGCCAGTGACGTAACAGCGCCGGGTGAGTATCGGGACGATGGAAGCCGATACGCCCCTCGCGCCAGCGATCGAGCCATTCGCGCGCCATGTCATCCCCTCTCGCTAGAACCAACGGTCACGCTTGCGTCGCCTGCGTGGCAAGTGTGGAACGATCAACCCAACCAACAGGCCGGCACCGGCCACGCCACCGCCATACATGAAGTAGCGCATCAGCAGGTCTTCCTCCTGGGTGTCCAGGCGCGCCTGCAACTGGCGAATGGTCTGCCGCGAACTGTCCGCCTCGCTGTTGAGCTGATGGTTGCGTGCTTCGAGCTCGGCGATGCGCTGCTCACGCGCCTCTAGCGTCTCGGTCATTGCCGAGACCCGCCCTTCCCAAGTCTCGTTGATACCAGCGAGCTCGGTCTCGAGCTGCTCGACTTGCTGCTCGAGCTGCGGCAACTGGTCCTGGGCGCTCGGTGACTCCTGCAGTTCGCTACTCAATATCCAGACCCGGTCGCCTGCGTCGCTCTCGACCCGGCTGTAGTCGCCGCTGGTCTCGAGCAGTGTAACCGGCTCGCCTGCCGTCAGGGTGCCCACGATGCGGTAGCCGTCGGTGGGCCCACTGCGCACGTAGGTTGTCAACTCATCGGAAACCCAGTGAGTGGCGTCATCTGATTGCTGGGCGTGTAGCGGCGAGACCATGAGGCTCAGCGCCACGCCCGCAAGCAAAAACTCGAATCGATGCTTCATGCCGTCGTCCTGGCTTATATCGTTCAGTGGCTTATCCACAGCATCTGTGGATAAGCCCCGGGAAAACCGCTGGAAAGGCTGCGCCATGTCGCCCCGGACGGGCTCGGTCCAAGCTGATCGTTTCCTGAGCAGCCTGTCGCCACATCCCGCATGCCTCGAAACCGGTCAAGGTTCACGCCTCGGGGGCGGCATCGGGCCACGGGGAAATTCGGCCACGCGCCCTTCGCTCTTGACTGCCCTTGCCGGCCCCTCGCGTTCCACCTCGTCGATGCGCACGATGGCATTCAACGGCAGATAGCTGCGCTTGACACCGTCGAAGGTGTGTCGCAGTCGGTCGGCCGAGGGGTCGACCACCAGCTTCGAGCCATCCTCGAAGACGAATTCCTCGACCTCGATGAAGCCCCAGAGGTCGCTCTGGAAGATCTCCCTGGCGTAGAGCTCCCAGATTTCACCCTGCTGGTGAAATACCACCCGGTAGATCGGTTTGGCCGCCATATGGCCGTCTGTCCTCAACGTTCGGTTACGCTCCAAGCCCCGCTGCGGGGCCTGCCAAGGCGCAAGCGTACCACAGTCGCATGCCGCCGCGGTGCCCCCACTGGTTCAAGTGGACGTGCTTACGTATAATGCCGTCACCTTCGAGAACGGCTTTGCGAAGCCCATTCCCGCGACTCCACTCACCGGTGACGCACGCGTCGGATAACCGACCCTCAATTCTTATGGCGAAGAAACTCTTCATCAAGACCCACGGCTGCCAGATGAACGAGTACGACTCCGCTCGCATGGCGGATCTGCTCGGCGAATCGCACCAGCTCGAATTGACCGACGACGAAGGCGAAGCCGACGTCATCCTGCTCAATACCTGTTCGATTCGCGAGAAGGCCCAGGAGAAAGTCTTCCACCAGCTCGGCCGCTGGAAGAAGCTCAAGGAGGCCAATCCCGATCTGGTGATCGGCGTCGGCGGCTGCGTGGCCAGCCAGGAAGGCGAGGCGCTGCGTAAGCGTGCTCCCCACGTCGACATGGTGTTCGGCCCCCAGACTCTGCACCGGGTACCGTCGATGCTCGACGCCCGTCGCCAGGACCAGATCTCGGTAGTCGACGTCACCTTCCCTGAAATCGAGAAGTTCGACCACCTGCCCAAGCCGAGCTCCGACGGGGCGACCGCGTTCGTCTCGGTGATGGAGGGCTGCTCCAAGTACTGCACCTTCTGTGTCGTGCCCTACACCCGCGGTGAGGAGGTATCGCGCCCGTTCGAGGCGGTGATGGACGAGGTGATCCATCTGGCCGACCAGGGCGTGCGCGAGATCAACCTGCTGGGCCAGAACGTCAACGCCTACCGCGGAGAGAACCGACTCGGCGACGAGATCGACCTGGCTGAGCTGATCGCCTGCGTGGCGGCCGTGGAAGGCATCGACCGAATCCGCTTCACCACATCGCATCCGGTGGAGTTCAGCGACAGCCTGATCGAGGCCTACGGCGAGATTCCGGAGCTGGTCAGCCATCTGCACCTACCAGTGCAGGCCGGCTCCGACCGCATCCTGGCGGCCATGAAGCGCGGCCACACCGCCGAGGAGTACGTCGCCAAGATGGAGCGAATCCGCGCTCTGCGCCCCGATATCAGCTTCTCCTCCGACTTCATCATCGGTTTCCCCGGCGAGACCGAGGAGGACTTCGAGGCGACCATGGACCTGATCCATCGCATCGGCTTCGATCACTCCTTCAGCTTCGTCTACTCGGCCCGCCCCGGCACACCGGCTGCGGCGCTGCCCGACGACACCCCCGAGAGCGTCAAGAAGCAGCGGCTAGCGATCTTGCAGGAGCGCATCAACCAGCAGGCGATGCAGATCAGCCGGCGCATGGTGGGGACTACCCAGCGCATCCTGGTCAGTGGCTTCTCGCCCAGGGACCCGGGAGAGCTGTCGGGTCGCACCGAGAACAACCGGGTGGTCAACTTCCGCGCCGCCAATCCCACCGAGCTGATCGGTTATTTCGTCGACGTGACGGTCACCGAAGCACTGCCCAATTCTCTACGCGGCGAGTTGGCTTCCCCGGCACTACACTGACCACAGGAAACCTGTCATGTCGCCCCTGGCATTGCTGCCGGAGGGCATCGTTTCCACAAGGATTGCCCTGCCGAGAGGCAGGGCAGTAAGCTGAGAGCCAATACACGCAACGCAGGAACTTTGCCACTTTGAGTCAACACGCCGCACAGGCCAATCGCATCGTTACCTTGAGCCTCGAGCCCAATGATCCACAGCGTCTCGCCAATCTCTGCGGTCAGCGGGACGAGCATTTGAAGCTGGTCGAATCGCGCCTCGGCGTCACCCTGCGCAATCGCGGCAATGTCTTTCAACTGGCGGGCCCCGGTCATCGGGTCAAGGCGGCCGCCAATGTACTGGAGCATCTCTACCGCGAGGCCGAGGCCAGTGACCTG
>NZ_JAAQTO010000063.1 GCF_011742165.1 Billgrantia bachuensis
GATACCGTGCACCTGTTCCTGCAGGAATCGGGGCGCGAGGCGCTCGACGAGGAGGAGGGCCCCGCCGACGACGAGGTGCTGCTGCGCACACCCAAGGTCCTGATCAAGCCGCGGGGCCAGAATCAGCAGAGCTACGTCGCAAGCATCCGTCAGCACGACATCAATTTCGGCATTGGCCCAGCCGGCACCGGCAAGACCTACCTGGCCGTGGCTGCGGCCGTGGAAGCGCTCAATCAGCAGGAGGTGCGCCGTATCCTGCTGGTACGCCCGGCCGTGGAGGCCGGCGAGAAACTCGGTTTCCTGCCCGGCGATCTGGCGCAGAAGATCGATCCTTACCTGCGCCCGCTCTACGATGCCCTCTATGAAATGCTCGGCTTCGAGCAGGTGGGCAAGCTGATCGAACGCCAGGTCATCGAGATCGCACCGCTGGCCTACATGCGCGGGCGCACTCTCAACAACGCCTTCATCATTCTCGACGAGAGCCAGAACACCACCCGCGAGCAGATGAAGATGTTCCTGACCCGTATCGGTTTCGGCTCCACCGCGGTGATCACCGGCGACGTGACCCAGGTCGACCTGCCGCGCGGCCAGAGCTCGGGGCTGATTCAGGTGCTGGAAGTGCTCAAGGGTGCCGCCGGCATCGGGGTCACCCACTTCGCCGCCAAGGACGTGGTGCGTCATCCGCTGGTACAGCGCATCATCGAAGCCTACGAAAGCTTCGAGGCCGAGCAGGAAGTGCAGGAGCGCGCCCGCCGCGAAGCACGCGAACGCGAGCGGGAGGCGCTGCGCCAGGAGCGCGAGCGCAACCGGGAAGATGGCAGAAGATGAATCGTCCGTCGCCGATCGTCGACCTCCAACTTGCCACCGCAGGCGAGGAGCTGCCGCCTCGGGCCGAACTGGAGGCTTGGGTCAACGCCGTGCTGGTGCGTTTCCCGCAGGAAGCGCGACATGAGGTTACCGTGCGTATCGTCGACGCCGAGGAGGGCCAGGCGTTGAATCGCGATTATCGCGGCCGCGACAAGCCCACCAACGTGCTCTCTTTTCCCTTCGACGGTCCTCCCGGTGTCACCCTGCCCCTGCTTGGCGACCTGGTGCTGTGCCATCCGGTGGTGGTCCGCGAAGCCCACGAGCAGGACAAGCGCCTCGTGGATCACTACGCCCACCTTGTGATACACGGTATGCTGCATCTGCTCGGTCACGATCACCTCGAGGAGGCCGAAGCGGAGACGATGGAGGGGCTGGAGCGGGAGATCCTGGCGGACTTTGCCATCACCGACCCCTACGCGCCGCTCCCGGGCAGCGACGAACAACAAGACGACAGCAAGGACGAGAGACACAATCGATGAGTGACGACCGAACGACCGGCCAGGGCGGAAGGTCCTGGCTCGACAAGCTGCTCGGTGCCCTCTCGGGTGACAGCGATGGTCCCAGCTCGCGGGAAGAACTGATGGAGTTCCTGCGCGAGGCGGCCACCCGGCTCAAGCTGGACCAGGACGCCATGATGATCATCGAGGGCGCAATGCAGATCAGCGACCAGCAGGTACGCGAAGTGCTGATCCCGCGCTCCCAGGTGGCCGCCATTGCGGTGGATCAGCCCGCCGAGGAGTACCTGGCCCTGATCAACGAGACCGGCCATTCGCGATACCCGGTCATCGGCGAGAACCTCGACGAGGTCAAGGGTCTATTGCTGGTCAAGGACCTGCTGAAATTGCTCAACAGCCCTGAAGAGGAGCGCGAACGTTTCCGCCTCGAGGACGTGCTGCGCCCCGCCATGTTCGTGCCGGAGTCCAAGCGCCTCAACAGCCTGCTCAAGGAGTTCCGCGACACTCACAATCACATGGCGGTAGTGGTCGACGAGTATGGCGGCACCGCTGGGATCGTGACCATCGAGGACATCCTCGAGCAGATCGTCGGCGATATCGAGGACGAACACGATACCGAAGAAGAGGATGATATCCGCGAACTGGGCGACGGCCGCTACGCCATCCGCGCACTGACGCCCATCGAGGACTTCAACGAGCGCTTCGGTACGCGCTTCTCCGATGACGAATTCGATACCGTGGGCGGTTTGGTAATGCAGCGTTTCGGCCACCTCCCCGGCCGCGGCGAGCATGCCGAGCTGGGCGGCTGGCGCTTTACCGTACTCAATGCGGATAACCGCCGCATTCGCCTGCTCGAAGCCGTGCTGCAGGACGAATCGCCATTGCCCCAGGACTGACCAGGGCCGTCTCAGGAAAACGACACACCATGACCCACTCTCGTCTGCCGCCGGCACTCGGCTACCTGGCCGCGCTCGTCGCCGGGGTACTGACCACCCTGACCGCCTCGCCTTATGAACTCTGGTGGCTGGGCCCGCTTGCGGCGGGCCTCGTCTACTGGGCGATCCAGCCGCTGCGCCCGCGCCAGGCGGCGATGCTGGGCTGGTGTTACGGCATCGGTCTGTTCGGCTCCGGCGCCTCCTGGGTCTATGTCTCGATCCACGACTACGGCTATACCGGCGTACCTCTGGCGCTGTTCCTGACCAGCCTGTTCGTCTGCTCCATGGCGTTGTTCACCGCCGCGACGCTGTGGCTCTACCGTCTGCTGTGCGGCCCACGCCTGGCCTTCCTCACCTTCGCCGGCGTCTGGGTGCTGGGCGAGTGGCTACGTACCTGGCTGTTCACCGGCTTCCCCTGGCTGCTGCTCGGCAATGCCCACGTCGACTCTCCCCTGGCCCCTTGGGCCCCCATCGGCGGGGTCTACCTGCTGTCGCTGATCACTGCCCTCTCAGGCACCCTGGGAGCGGAGTTCCTGCGCCGTCGTTGGTGGGCAGCCGTGCCCATCGCGGCACTCTGGCTCGCGCCGCTGGCCCTGCCCGTGCAGTGGACCGAGCCCGCCGGCGAGCCGATGCGGGTGGCGCTGCTGCAGGGCAACCTGGATCAGTTGATCAAATGGACGCCGGAAGGCCAGCGCACCGCCGCCAATACCTACCTGGAGATGACTCGCGAGCATGCCGACGAGGCGGATCTCATTGTCTGGCCCGAGGCGGCACTGCCGATGTTCGAGGACGAGGCCGAACCGCTGCTGGCAAGGGCTCAGGCCCACCTGGTACCGGGCAGTGCCCTGCTCACTGGCATTCTCCAGCGCGAAGGGCGCGGGCTCTACTACAACAGCGTGATCGGCGTAGGCAACGCCGAGGGCGAGTATCGCAAGGAGCATCTCGTGCCCTTCGGTGAGTACCTGCCGCTGGAGCGCTGGCTGCGCGGTACCATCGCCTTCTTCGACCTACCCATGCCGGCCATGACGCCGGGCCCTGCCGGCCAGCCACCGATCCACGCCGCCAGCACCAGAATCGGCAATGCCATCTGCTACGAGATCATCTATGCCGACCTGGTGGCCGAGCGCGCCCGGAATGCCGAGCTGCTGCTGACGGTGTCCAACGATACCTGGTTTGGCGAGTCGATCGGCCCGCTGCAGCACCTGCAGATGGCGCGCCTGCGTGCGCTGGAAAACGGCCGCTACGTGGTTCGCGCCACCAACAACGGTGTCACCGCGGTGATCGACCACCAGGGCCACACGGTCGCCAGGGCCCCCCAGTTCGAGACCGTGACGCTGCTCGCCGAGGCCGTGCCCATGCAGGGATTGACACCCTTCACCCGCACCGGCAGTTGGCCGATCTGGCTGCTGAGTGTGCTGCTGGTCCTGCCTGGGCTGCAGCTGCCACGACGTCAACGCGGGCTCTGACTTATCGCTCCTGACAGCCATCATGTACGACCCAACGCAACGAGGCCCGCTGATGCGGGCCTCGCTGCGTTGGGCAGTTACGGGTCAATCGGTCTCGGCCGGCGCTTCACCCAGCACCTCGGGAATGGTCATGCGCACGTAGCGCCCGGGCGCCTCCTCCAGCAGCTTGAGTTCGCCTTCCCCCGGCTGGCGGGCGGGAACTCGCTTGTCGCTGTCGGCATAGCCGCCTTCGCTCATCCACTGTTGCCAGTGCGGCCACCAAGAGCCCTCGTGAAACTCGGCCCCCTCCAGCCACGCGTCGTGGTCGTCCGGCAATGCCTCGTTGGTCCAGTAGCCGTACTTGTTGCGCTGTGGCGGGTTGACGATGCCGGCGATGTGGCCGGAACCGCCCAGCACGAAGGTCACCGGCCCCTTGGGCAGCAGCGCACCGTAGTAGGTGCTGTTCCACTTGGCGATGTGGTCCTCGCGGGTGGAGACGAAATAGCTCGGCGTGGAGATCTTGCGCAGATCTATCTTGACCCCATCCAGCTCGATGCCGCCCGGCTCCACCAGGCGATTCTCCAGATACATGTGACGCAGGTACCAGCCATGGGTACCGGCCGGCAGGTTGGTGCCGTCGGTGTTCCAGTAGAGCAAATCGAACGCCGCAGGATTCTCGCCCTTCAGATAGTTGTTGACGTAGAAGGACCAGAACAGATCGTTCTCGCGCAGCAGGTTGAAGGTGTAGGCCATGGAACGACCATCCAGGTAACCATCCTGCTCCATCCTGGCCTCGATGCCCTGCAGGATCGGCTCGCTGAGCAGTACGCCGAGTTCGCCGGGATCGCGGAAATCCTGCAGCGTGGCCATGTAGGTGACCGACTTCACCTTGCGACCACGACGGGTGCTGGTGAGATACGCCACGGTGGAGGCCGCCAGCGTACCGCCGATGCAGTAGCTGACCAGGTTGACCGACTTCTCGCCGCAGGCCTGCTCGATGGCTTCCATCGAGGCGATCGGTCCCATCTGCATGTAGTCGGCCCAGGTCAGGTCACGCTGCTCGGGTCCAGGGTTGCGCCAGGAGATCAGGAAGACGGTGTGTCCCTGGTCCACCAGCCACTTGACGAAGGAGTTGTCCTGGCGCAGGTCGAGAATGTAGTACTTGTTGATCCAGGGCGGCACGATCAGCAACGGGGTCTTGTACACCGTGTCGGTGGTCGGCGTGTACTGGATCAGTTGGATCAGCTCGTTCTCGTAGACCACATAGCCGGGCGTGACGGCAATGTTGCGCCCTATCTCGAAGGCCTCACGGTCGGTCATCGCCACGTTGAGGCCGTCGGCCGAGTTGGCCAGATCGCGACGCAGCTGGGCAAGCCCCTCGACCAGATTCTGTCCCTTGGTTTCCAGCGTACGGCGCATCACCTCGGGGTTGGTGGTGAGGAAATTGGTCGGTGCCATGGCATTGACCAACTGGCGGGCATAGAACGCCAGGTTGCGCTTCTGCCGCTCGGGCAGGCCATCAAGCTGCTCGATCAGCTCCTCGACCGCACCGGAGAACAGCAGGTACTGCTGCATGATGGCGCGATAGTAAGGTTCCTGCTGCCAGGCTTCGTCCTTGAAGCGACGATCGCCCTTGAGCGGCGACACCAGTGGCTCGCCCAGGTTGCCGGTCAGTGCCTGCAGGCCCTGCTGCCACAGCTGGTACTGGTCCTGGACGAGGCGGGCCTGGGTCTGCCACAGCAGCTGCGGATTGCGCATCAGCGATTCGGCCCCGGCCTGGAAGGCTTCGCGCATATCGGCCTGGATGGAATCAGCGGCCGCATCGGGCGCCATGCGCTCGAGCAGATCCTGCAACAGGGCCTGGTAATGCTGGCCCATTTCCTGTAGCTGTTCGTTCCACTCTTCCAGTTCGACCTGGGAGGAAACCGCATCCCCTGACTGCATCGCCCTCTCCTGTACTTGAACCTGTTGTTCGTTCTATGCAGTACACCGAACGAAGGGAAAAGCATGTCCTCGCTCGACGATACCCAGACACAGCCTGGTCGACAACCGCATGGCGACCGCAAGCCACGTTGGCCGAGGTCGCCCGCACCCGGGCGGGCGACCTCGGCATCAGCTCTTGCGCGAAGCCTGGCTGCTGGCCTTGGCCGGGGCATCGGACTTGCTCGATGCGGCCGGCTTGGCACTCGCCTCGTTCTGCTGGGCCTGCTGGGCCTGCTTGGACTGGTCGCTCAGTTCCTGACTGACCTCACCGAACAGCTGCTCCAGCTCGGAGCGGAACTGTTGGCTCATCTCACCGAGGGCCTGGGCGTCTTCCATCATCTGACGCGAAAGTTCGCTCATCATTTCGGCCTGCTGGGCGCCGAAGCTCTGCAGGTCCTGCGCATCACGGATCTCGGAGGCGCTGCGCATGCGCTCGGTACCCATCTGGCTGTAGCGCTTCATCGCCTCGAGCTGATACTCGGTCATCTTCTCCATGTTGCCGAGCATCAGCGAGTTCAGCTTGCGCATGGGTTCGAAGAAACGCCGCGTCTGCTGGTTGAATTCATCGAGCATCTTGTCCTGCATGGTGGTTGACCTCCTGTGGACCGGAAACATGCGGGGGCAGCGCCAGCGCCACTGTCATCGACTTATCTGGCGTCTTTCCCTGCGCCTTGTCAGTGCAAGCTGCACACATGCGCGGGCATGACATTCATGCTGCACCGCACAAAGCGTAGCTTGGCAATGCCTTCGCTGCAATACCCTTGCACTTCAGCAGAGCTCAACCCGGCCCTCCTGGCGAATCACTCCGAGCGTCGAGAACGAGAGCGCGCACTGGCGGTGCTGGCCTTGCCCGCGGGCTTCGAAGAGGCTTCCGCCTCCTTGGCCTCGGTGGGTTCATGCCTCTTGCCCATCGAACTGCCGGCCTGACGCAGCATGTCGAGCATCATTTGCTGATAGGTACCGAAGCTTGCCAGTCCCTGCGAGAGTCCCTGGCTCATGTCCTGGGGCATCCCTTGTTGCAGGAAGGGCTTCATCAGGCTCATGGGGTCGTAGCCCTCGACCCCGGATTCCATCTGCTTGTAGATCCGGTTCAGCAGCTCCTGCTGGAAAGCCTCGACATCGGGCAGGCCCAGGGCACGACGGAACTCCTCGGGCGTCAGGTCGAACTCGACGTTTATCTTCATGGTGTATCCCTGCTTCAGTGTGCTTTCAGTGTAGCAACTCGGCGCCGGACTCAACCCAATACCATCAGGCTCAGCGCAGCACTGGCGTCTCCACTCGCACGCCGGCATTCTGCGCCCGGTGGCGCAACAGGTGATCCATCAGCGTCAGCGCCATCATTGCCTCGGCGATCGGCGTGGCACGAATGCCTACGCAGGGGTCGTGGCGCCCCTTGGTCACGACCTCGACCGGGTTGCCGTGAGCGTCGATGCTGCGCCCCGGAATGGTGATGCTGGAGGTAGGCTTGAGTGCCAGGTGGGCGATCAGCGGCTGCCCCGAGGAGATACCGCCGAGCACGCCGCCGGCGTGATTGGAGAGAAAACCCTCTGGCGTCATCTCGTCGCGATGCTCGCTGCCGCGGCTGGCTACCGCCGCGAAGCCGTCGCCGATCTCCACGCCCTTGACCGCGTTGATACTCATCAGGCCGTGAGCCAGCTCGGCATCCAACCGATCGAACACCGGCTCCCCCAGCCCCGGCGGTAACCCTTCGGCTACCACGGTGATCTTCGCGCCCACCGAATCCTGGTCGCGACGCAACTGGTCCATGAACGCCTCGAGTTCGGCCACACGCTCGGGATCGGGACAGAAGAAGGGGTTGTCGTCGACCGCCTCCCACTGTTTGAAGGTGATTTCGAGCGGACCGAGCTGACTCATGTAACCGCGCACCGTGACGCCCTGGCTGGCCAGGTATTTCTTGGCGATGGCACCGGCGGCCACGCGCATGGCGGTTTCCCGGGCACTCGAGCGGCCACCGCCGCGGTAGTCGCGAATACCGTACTTGTGATGGTAGGTGTAGTCGGCGTGAGCGGGGCGGAACTGATCCTTGATGTTGGAGTAATCCTTGGAGCGCTGGTCGGTATTCTCGATGACAAGACCGATGGAGGTGCCGGTGGTCACGCCCTCGAACACACCGGAAAGGATGCGCACCTGATCGGGCTCGCGACGCTGGGTGGTGTGCCGCGAGGTACCGGGGCGGCGGCGATCGAGGTCGCGCTGGAGGTCCTCCTCGCTGAGCGGTAGCCCCGGCGGGCAGCCGTCAACGATGGCACCCAGCGCCGGACCATGGCTCTCGCCGAAGGTGGTGACGGTGAACAACTTGCCGAAGGTATTGCCGGACATGGACGTGCCTCCCGATATCTTGTGTGCTGGATCAGGCAAAGGACGCCGCATGGGCGTCGAGTTCCTCGGCGGTGAGGACGAACACACCCTGGCCGCCGCGCTCGAAGTCGAGCCACAGGAAGGGGACCTCGGGGAAGGCCGCCTCCAGGTGGTGATCGGAGTTGCCGACCTCGACGATCAGTACGCCGCGATCGGTCAGGTAGTGCCGCGCCTCGCGCAGTATGCGCCGCACGATGTCGAGACCGTCGGCACCGGCACCCAGAGCAAGCGTTGGCTCGTGGCGGTACTCTGCGGGCATGGTGGCGAGATCCCGGGCGTCCACGTAGGGCGGGTTGGAGACGATCAGGTCGTAGCGCTGACCGGCCAGGCCCTCGAACAGGTCGGAGAGTACGGCACGCACCCGCACGCCTACGTCGTGGCGCTGGATGTTCTGCTTGGCAACGGCCAGGGCGTCGGCGCTGACGTCGGATAGATCCACTCGGCAAGTGGGCAGGTAGAGTGCGGTGGCGATGCCGATGCAGCCCGAGCCGGTACACAGATCGAGCACTCGGGAAGGCGGCTCCTCGGGAAACCAGGCGGCAAAGCCGGTTTCGATCAACTCGGCTGTGGGTGAGCGCGGGATCAGCACGCGTTCGTCGACATCGAACGGAAAACCGGCGAAGAATGCCTCGCCCAGCAAATAGGGCAGCGGCCGGCGCGAGGTGATGCGTTCGCGCACCAGGGCCACGATGCGCGCGCGCTCCATGGGCAGCAATCGCGCCTCTAGCACCGCCGGGTCGACGTTCCATGGCAGATGCAGCGCGCCCAGCGTGAGGGCCACGGCTTCGTCCCAGGGGGAGTCGGTGCCGTGGCCATGGAACAGCCCGGCCAGATGGAATTCACTGGCCGCCCAGCGCAGGTAGTCACGCAGCGTGACGAGGTCACGACACAGCGCCTCGTCGTCCAGTGACAGGGTGGAGCGAGAAACGGGAGAGGAATTGGCCACGAAAGGTCCTGCAGGTCGTTGGGGATCGTTGGCTCGATTGTACCCGCGGCGGCAAGCGGTTCACAGCCACGCTCAGGCCGCTATACTGGCCGCTCGACGACACCACACGAGCCCTCATGAGCCAACGCCGCCCACCCGATGACGATAACGACGACACCAACGCCTTTCGCCAGGCCCTGCGCGAGGCCGGCGTGCGCCGCATTGCCGTCAACCGCGCCGACCCGGGGCGCCCCAGGCGCCGGGATCCGGCAGTGGCGGAGCGGCGTGCCGCTGCGGTAGCGACAGATGCCCATGACACGACCAGCCGCACCAGCGACGGTCGCGTGGAGCCGGTGCGCCCCTCCGAGTTCCTCGACTTCGCCCTGCCCGACCTGCCCTACCGTACCCGCAGCCAGCTCAAGCGCGGCCAGATCGAGTGGGAAGCAGGTCTCGACCTGCACGGCTACAGCCTCGACGAGGCGCGCCTGGAGCTCGAGAGCTTCCTCAAGGAGGCGGCCGGTAGCCGCATGCGCTGCGTGCTGGTGGTGCACGGCAAGGCCTGGGGCAGCACCGCGGACTATCCGGTGATCAAGAGCCACGTCAACGCCTGGCTGCGGGAGTGGCCGGCGGTGCTGGCCTTCTGCTCGGCCAAGGAGAGCGACGGCGGGACCGGCGCAATCTACGTGCTGTTGCGGCGCCGTGGCCAATCCGTCTAGCCGCCCTCCGACTCATGATCGGCCGGCATCTGCGGCGGCTCGACGATGATGCCACCCGCGCCGCCGTGTCCCGATTGCGAGCGCCCTTCATAACGGTCCAGTGCCTCCATGGCCAGATGACGCCCGAGGCGAATCAGCGCCTCGGCTCGGTGGAATTCGAAGGCCCCGCATACTGTCTTGGGTACTTCAATCAATACATCGGGGGGATAGCCGGCAATCTTGTACTTGGCCAACGAGGCCTGGGTGATGTCGAATGAGGCCAGGATCATGTCCAGTCGGCCCCACGCCCGCCTGCCGCTGGCCGCTCGCCCTGCCTTGCCGCTCGCCTCGCCCGCTTCGCCCTCGGGTCCGCCGAATCCCTCGAATAGCCAACGGGTCGCACCGCGCACGTCCATCCAACTGCGAGCCACGACTTCCTCCTTGGCTTTTTCCTGCTCTTCCTCCTGCTCCTCGGTAGGCAGCAGGTCGTCCAGCGATACCGGGCGGGCGCTGTGAGCGGTCACGTTGACCGCCAGCATCATGTCGGCATGCGCCGAGACGGTCGGCGTGATCGGCAGGGGGTTGAGCAAGCCACCGTCGACCAGGGTGCTGTCTCCGATGTGTACCGGGGTGATGACGCCCGGTATGGCAATGGATGCGCGTATTGCGCGCAGCAGCGGCCCCGACTGAAACCATACCTCGCGCTGGCGCACCAGGTCGGTGGCTACGGTCGTGAAGGGAATCGGCAGGTCCTCGATCTGGATATCGCCGACCAGCTCCTCGAGCTTGCTCATTACCTTGCTGGCACGCATCGCGCCCATCGGGCTCCAGGTGACGTCGACCAGTTTCAGTACGTCGAAGTAGTCGAGTTGGCAGACCCAATCGTGATAGGCCTCCAACTGCCCCGCGGCATAGACACCGGCAATGACCGCGCCCATCGAGCAGCCGGAAATGGCGACGATCTCGTACCCCCGCGCCTCCAGCACCTCTATCACGCCGATGTGAGCATAGCCGCGTGCCCCGCCACTGCCCAGGGTCAACGCCACGCGCTTGCCCAACTCTACCGCTTGCCTGCTGCTCATCGTGCCCTCCAACGTCACGCCCTGCCCGATTGCTCCAGCCACCCCACGATGGCGGTTGCCACGCCGGACACCCTGTCGGGCTCCAGGTGCAGATGATGACCGCCTGGCAACACCTGGCGCGTCAACTGCGTCAACGCCGCCCGTGCCGCTCTGGCCGCATCGCGCTCACCCAGGATGCCCGCCTCTCCCTCGATCAACAATGCCGGCGCCTGGATCGCGCCGAGCAGGGCCAGTGCCTGCTCCGGACATAAGCGTACTGGCGAGGGCCACAGCAGCCGACCATCGGTGCGCAACCGCACATGGCCATCGGCTTCTCGCTGCAGGTTGCGCTCGACCAGCGGGGTGGCGGTATCGGCGTCGATCGGCGTCACGCCACCGGCAACGCGCGCCGCCACGGCAGTCCTGCTATCAGGATAGCGCGGTGGCACCGAACGCAAGCGTCGAGCCGCGCGCAGGCCCTTGCGCAGTTGTGCGGCGCTCTCTTCGACCGGCGTCGTCACGGCTCCCAGGCCATCAATCAGAACCAACCGCTCGATACGCTCCGGCAACGCCGCCGCACACAAGCAGGCCACGCCCGCGCCCATGGAGTGAGCCAGCAGCGACACCCGCTCCAGGCCCAGTTCATCGGCTGCGTCCAACAGGTCGTGGCAATA
>NZ_JAAQTO010000064.1 GCF_011742165.1 Billgrantia bachuensis
CAGGGCATAGTCGCCCTCGCGGTGCTCTGAGTGCCCATGACCGGCGAAATCCAGCGCCACGATTCGCACCCCGAGCCGCTTGCAGAGCAAGGGAGCCAGGCGGGAGAAGCTGGCGGCGTTGTCCAGCCAGCCGTGCAGCGCCAGCCAGGTGGGCGCAGCCTGTTCCCCCCAGGCCAGCGCCGCCAGTCGGCCTCCGGCCAGGCTCAACGACTGCGCCGCGTTCATGTCTCGTCTCCCAACAAGTCGTCGAGCATGGCCAGCAAGGCCTTGCGGGTCTCCTCGGGATGCTCCATGGGAAACATGTGGGTGCCCGGCACCCGGGCCAGCGGAATGCCATGGGCGGCCAGGCGCCGCCGGCGCCTGGGCGTGATCAGATCGGAATCACTGCCTACCAGCACGCCGAAGGGTATGCGCAATCGGCTCGGCAAACGGGCCAGGTGGTCGGGCAGGTTGCGGAAGATCTCGGTCTCGATCTCGGGATCGTAGATCAGCTCGGCGGTGCCGTCGTCAAGCAGCCGGGTCCCGCCTTCGACATAGTCGTGCAGGGCATTGGGCGTAAAGCGCCGAAACAGACCGCGTCGGCGCAGGTGGTTGGCCATGGCCTCGCGATCGGGCCAGGACGCACGGCGCCCCTTGCTCTTGCCCGCTGGCGTGACCCGGTCGACGAAGCCGAAGCGCTTGGCCACTTTCATGCTCCAGGCATCGAGGCCCAGCATCAGTGGTGGGTCGAGCATCACCACGCAGCGAAAGCGCTGCGGTGCGTGCTCCGCGGCCATGGCCATCAGCACCCCGCCCATGGAGTGCCCTACGCCGATGACCGGCCCGTCGTCTTCGGGTACGTGTTCGAGAAGCTCATCGCGCAGCGCCAGCCAGTTGGCTCCCACCGGGTAGTCGGGATGATGCCCGAGACGATCGACAGGATGGATATCGAAGCGTTCGTGTAGCGGGGCCAACAGGCTGCGGTAGCTCAGGCCGGGGAAACCGTTGGCATGGGCAAAGATCAAGCGCGGTCGCTTTGGGGTGGCACGTTCGTTCATGACGGGGTCCAGTATCAGGTCAGGCAGGCCGCCAGTGGCGATAGCAGGCTAACGGGTTTACTCTATCTCGCCAAGTCGACCTCCGGTCCATGTCATCGCTTCTTCTGGAGTCAGCCATGCCTCACCCCTCCCGGCCCCGACGCAATACTCGCGTTCGCAACCGCCTGTTCTGGATCACCGTGACCGCTGCCATCGTCGTCGGCCTGTGGCTGGCACGCTGACATGGGATTGTACGCGCTCTTCTTCGCCACCCTGGAGATCACTCTGCCGGTATTCGCCATGGTCTTCGTTGGCCTTGGACTCAAGCGCCTGGGCTGGATCGATCAAGCCTTCATCGCTACCGCCTCGAGTCTGGTATTCAGGGGAACCATGCCGACGCTGATCTTCCTCAGCATCATCAAGGCCGACCTGGACGCCACGCTCAATCCCGCACTACTCGCCTATTTCGCCCTGGCCACCCTGGCCAGCTTCCTGCTCGCCTGGGGCTGGGCCATCCTGCGCGTGCCCCGTGCCGAGCGTGGCGTCTACGTGCAGGGCGCCTTTCGCGGCAATTGCGGCATCGTTGGCCTGGCGCTGGCCGCCGGCATGTATGGCGATTACGGGCTCTCCGCCGGTGGCTTGCTGCTCGGCGTGGTCATCCTGACCTACAACGCCTTCTCGGTCATCGTGCTGGCCACCTATCAGCAGGGCAGGCACACCGATTGGCGCAGCATCGCCAGCCACATCATGCGCAACCCACTGATCCTCTCGGTGGTAGCCGCCATTCCGGTAGCCGCACTGGAGCTGCGCCTGCCCGGCTGGCTGATGACCTCGGGACAGTACTTCGCCTCGCTGACCCTGCCACTGGCACTGATCTGCATCGGCGCCACTCTGTCGCTGGGTTCGATCAGGGCATCGGGAAGACTGGCAATGGGCGCCAGCTTGATGAAGATGATCACCCTGCCGCTCGGGGCCACACTCACCGCTTGGCTGGTCGGCTTCGAGGGGCGCGAGCTGGGCGTGCTGTTCCTGTTCTTCGCCAGCCCCACCGCGGCAGCCAGCTTCGTGATGGTCAAGGCAATGGGCGGCAATGCCGCACTCTCCGCGAACATCATCGCCCTGACCACGCTGATGGCCAGCCTGACCATTACCGTTGGCGTATTCGCCCTAAAAGTAGTGGGCTGGATTTAGCCATCGGTGCGAATGACGACTTCGAACTGCTCCAGCCCACCGCCTTCGCCAACGGCCTCCTTGGGCATCGGGTTGGCATGGGCACGCTTGAAGTCCTCGCTGCCGACCCAGGCGCGAAAGGCTTCCTGACTCTCCCACTCGGTTTCCACCACGTAGGGAGCCTGGTGCCCCACTGGACGCAGCACGCGCATGGCGACGAAGCCGGGCTGCTTGTCGATCTCGCCGGCACGGGCCCGAAAGCGAGCCTCGAAGGCCTCCTCGAAGCCCGGCTTGACGACGACGCGGTTGTTGACGATGAAGCTCATGGTGGAGTCCCTGTCAGCGGATGTCGTGAGGTGCGGTAAAGCGTAGCAGCCTGGCGCAGCCGGCTGCCCAGATCTCGCCCTCCAGTTCAGCCACTCCGGCTGTGGGATAGCCCAGCCCGTGCGAGGCCCGCCCCTCCGTCAATAGCTCGGTGAGAAGCCCCACCAGCGGCATGTGGCTCACCAGCACGATGACGTCATCGCCCGCCTGGGCGAGCAGCCAGTCGCAGACCGCGGCCGGCGAGTCGTCAGGCGTGATGATGGGCAGCACCTCGGGCTCGACGCCCAGCGCCCTGGCTACCGGCAAGGCCGTCTGGTATGCCCGCCGGTACGGGCTTGCATAAAGGCGCGCCCCTTCCAACGCCTGCTGGCCAAACCAGCCGGCCATGCGTTCGGCCTCGGCCTGTCCGCGTGCAGTCAGCTCGCGTTCGCTGTCGGGGTGGCCCGGAGAAGCCTCGCCATGGCGCATGATGTAAAGCCGGCCCATCACGGCTTGCCCTCGCCCGCCTCGACCCGCCGATGGGCCTGCTTGACGTCCTCGCGAGGTAGCACGAACTCCACGTCACTGCTCTGCTCGCCGCGCATCAGCATGCGCGCCATCTCACGTGCCGGCACGCCCTCGAACAGTACCTGGTAGAGCCCTTCGGCCAGCGGCATGTAGACGCCCTCTTTGCGCGCCTTGTCGCGTACCAGACGTATCGTGTTGACCCCCTCGGCGACCTGACCCAGTGTCTCGACCGCTTCGTCGAGCCTCTTGCCCTGGCCCAGGGCGTAGCCGACTCGATAGTTGCGTGACAGCTGCGAGGAGCAGGTCACGATCAGGTCGCCCACCCCGGCCAGCCCCAGGAAGGTCATGGGGTTGGCCCCCAGGCTGACGGCAAAGCGCCCCATCTCGGCCAGTGCCCGGGTCATCAGCATGCTACGGGTGTTCTCGCCCATACCCAGCGCCGCGGCCATGCCGGCGGCGATGGCATAGATGTTCTTGAGCGCCCCGCCCAGCTCGACCCCGTAGCGGTCGTTGCTGGCATACACGCGGAAGTAATCGCAGCCTAGTGCCTGCTGCACCCGAGTGCGGGTCAATGCATCGTCACTGGCTACCACGGTGGCGGTGAGCTGCTTTTGTGCGATCTCGGTGGCCAGGTTGGGCCCCGAGATCACGCCGACGTGGGTAAAGCCCGTCTCCTCCTCGAGGATCTGGCTCATCAGCTTGAAGCCCTCCTCCTGGATCCCCTTGGTGGTACTCACCAGGATCTGGTCCGGGTTGAGCCAGGGGCGCGCCTGGCGCACCACCTCACGAAAGGCCTGGGAGGGAATCGCCACCAGTACCAGGTCGGCCCCGGTGAGCACCGCCTGCATGTCGCTCGAAGCGCGCACCGCCGGGTTGATGGCGTAGTCCGGCAGGTAGCGCGGGTTGCGGTGCTCACGGTTGATCTGAGCCGCCAGCTCGGGATCGCGCAGCCACTGGCACACCCGGGCACCATTGTCGGCGGCGATGCTGGCAAGCGCAGTGCCGAAGCTGCCGCCGCCCAATACTGCTACCCGCATGGGTTCGTCTGACATGTCTGCCCCGCGAATCGGTCGGTGAACAGGAGAACTGTCGAGAGTGTAACGAAAAATGCCCCCTTCCGGGGGCATCATGACATTGCTCAGCGGGACGGATGTCCGCCACGCATCAGTCGATCTGCGACAGCAGCGAGTCGATGCTGGACCGGGCATCGCCGTAGAACATGCGCGTATTCTCCTTGAAGAACAGCGGGTTCTCGATACCCGAGTAGCCGGTGCCCTGACCGCGCTTGCAGACGAACACCTGCTTGGACTCCCATACCTTGAGTACCGGCATGCCGGCGATGGGGCTGTTGGGATCATCCTGGGCGGCAGGATTGACGATGTCGTTGGAGCCGATGACGATCACCACGTCGGTACTGGCGAAGTCATCGTTGATCTCGTCCATCTCCAGCACGATGTCGTAAGGTACCCTGGCCTCGGCCAGCAGCACGTTCATGTGCCCGGGCAGACGACCCGCCACCGGGTGAATACCGAAGCGCACCTGCTTGCCTGCGGCTCGCAGCTTGCGCACCAGCTCGCTCACCGCGTTCTGGGCCTGCGCCACGGCCATGCCGTAGCCCGGCACGATGATCACGCTGTCGGCATCGTTGAGCGCACTCGCTACGCCGCCAGCGTCGATTGCCACCTGCTCGCCCTCGATCTCGGCCGCCGGCCCCTGGCTGCCACCGAAGCCACCCAGGATGACGTTGACGAAGTTGCGGTTCATCGCCTTGCACATGATGTACGACAGGATGGCACCGGATGAACCCACCAGGGCGCCGGTGACGATCAACAGGTCGTTGGAGAGCGTGAAGCCGATGGCTGCCGCCGCCCAGCCCGAATAGCTGTTGAGCATCGATACCACCACCGGCATGTCGGCGCCGCCAATACCCATGATCAGGTGATAACCGATGAAGAAGGCCAGCGCGGCGATCAGCAGCAGCGTCCAGAAACCGGCACCGTTGAGGTAGAGGATGGCCAGCAGCAGCGACAATGCCGCGGCGCCGGCGTTGAGCAGGTGCCCGCCGGGCAGCTGCTTCGGCTTGCCGTCCACCTTGCCGGCCAGCTTGCCGAAGGCGATCACCGAACCGGTGAAGGTCACCGCGCCGATAAACACGCCCAGCACCACCTCGACCTGCAGGAACATCAGCTCGTCCGGCGCCTTGGTGGCCACCAGGGCGGCGAAGGCCGAGAACTGCTCGGTGCCTGCATCGAGTGCCCGGGCCGCCAGCACACGGCGGCGCTCGAGGTCCGCGCTCCAGGCCACGAACACCGCCGCCAGGCCGACGAAGCTATGCAGTGCCGCCACCAGCTGCGGCATTTCGGTCATGTCGACCTTCTTGGCCACGTAGGCGCCGGCCACCGCGCCGATGATCATCATCGGGATCATCAGCCAGTAGGCGCCGATACCCGGCCCGAAGGCGGTGAAGAAGACCGCCACGGCCATGCCGACGATGCCGTACCACACCGCCCGCTTGGCCTTCTCCTGGTTGCTCAATCCCCCCAGCGAGAGGATGAAAAGCACGCTTGCCGCAATCGCCGCGGCAGACACGAATCCTTGACTCAGCATGTGTTGTCTCCGCCGCTTACGATTTCTGGAACATGGCGAGCATCCGGCGTGTCACCAGGAAGCCGCCCACGATATTGATGGTGGCGATCAGCACCGAGATGGCCGCCATCAGCACGACCAACCAGTTCCCCGAACCGATCTGAAGAACCGCCCCGAGGATGATGATCCCCGAGATGGCATTGGTCACCGCCATCAGCGGCGTGTGCAGCGAATGGCTGACGTTCCAGATCACCTGAAAACCGACGAAGCAGGCCAGCACGAAGACGATGAAGTGCTGCATGAAGGAGGCGGGCGCCACCTGGCCGAGCAACAGCATCAGCAGGCCCCCGGCGCCCAGCAGTGTCGCCTGACGCTTGGTCTGGGCCTTGAAGGCGGCGTGTTCTGCGGCCCGCTTCTCTTCGGGGGTGGGCTCCTTCTCCTTGGGTTTGGGCTTCGCCGCGGCGATCGCCTTCACCTTGGGTGGCGGCGGCGGGAAGGTAATCTCGCCCTGGTGGGTCACCGTGGCGCCGCGGATGACGTCGTCCTCCATGTCATGGACGATTACGCCGTCCTTCTCCGGGGTGAGGTCGGTGAGCATATGGCGGATGTTGGTGGAATAGAGCAGCGAGGCCTGCGTCGCCATGCGCGAGGGGAAATCGGTGTAGCCGACCACGACCACACCATTGTCGGTAACGACTCGCTCGTCGGGGCGCGTCAGGTCGCAGTTGCCGCCCTTCTCGGCGGCTAGGTCGATGATCACCGAACCGGGCTTCATCGCCTTGACCATGTCCTCGAGCCACAGCTTGGGCGCCGGACGCCCCGGGATCAGAGCGGTAGTGATGACGATATCGATGTCAGGAGCCTGCTCGCGGAACAGGGCCAGTTGCTTCTCGCGAAACTCGGGGCTGGAAGGTGCAGCGTAACCGCCAGTGCCGGAACCGTCCTGGCTATCCTCGAAGTCGAGAAACAGGAACTCGGCGCCCATGGATTCGATCTGCTCGGCCACCTCTGGGCGCACGTCGAAGGCACGCACCACGGCCCCCAGGCTGGTCGCAGTGCCGATGGCGGCAAGGCCAGCCACGCCGGCGCCTATCACCAGCACCTTGGCCGGCGGTACCTTGCCGGCGGCCGTCACCTGGCCGGTGAAGAAGCGGCCGAAGTTGTTGCCCGCCTCGATCACCGCGCGATAGCCGGCGATGTTGGCCATGGACGAAAGCGCGTCCATCTTCTGCGCGCGCGAGATCCTCGGCACCATGTCCATGGCAATGACGGTCGCGCCCTTGGCCCGGCATTTTTCCAGCAGCGCCTCGTTCTGGGCCGGCCAGAAGAAGGCAATCAGGGGCTGCCCCTCGCGTAGCCGCTCGGCTTCCTCGTCGCTGGGCTCACGCACCTTGATTACGATCTCGGCTTGTTGCCAGAGCGCTTCGGCGTTCTCCACCACTGTGACGCCGGCCGTGCGATAGGCGTCGTCATCGAAGCCGGCAGCGATGCCGGCCCCGGATTCAATCAAACATTCGTGTCCAAGCTTATGGATGAACTGCGCACTGTCAGGGGTCAGCGCGACGCGCGCTTCACCTTTGGCGAGCTCCTTGGGTGCACCAATCTTCACGTTGGATCTCCCTTGTGATTATAGAAACGTCGAATAGGGCAAACAGCTATTCATACCTGACCATGCCGCAATGCACAACCGCTGCGCAACCAATGGGCGATACATGAATGTAGCACTATCCGGCTGAAATTACGGAAAAAACCCAAGGGTGACGTTGACGTCAAGAGCTGACACAGAGGCGCGTATGGATACGAACAGGCCGCCCGTAGGCGGCCTGATAAGAGGTAGGGTATGGCCTGGAGCGGAGCCGAGGCTCAGGCCGTCAACAGGGCGTTGAGGCGACGCACATAGGCGGCCGGGTCGTCGAGGTGTCCACCTTCGGCGATGATCGCCTGGTCGAGCAGCACCCGGGCCAGGTCGTCGAAGCGCTCACTCTCAGCGGCTTCGAGCCGCTCCACCAGCGCATGCGTCGGGTTGAGCTCGAGGATCGGCTTGACCTCAGGCATCTTCTGCCCGGCAGCTTCCATGATGCGACGCATCTGGTAGCCCATCTCGTGCTCGGGCAACACCACGCAGGCCGGCGAGTCGGTCAAGCGATGGGTCACCTTGACCTCCTGCACTGAGTCACCCAAGGCCTCCTTGACTCGCTTGACCAGGTCCTCCTTGGCCTTGGCGGTCTCTTCCTGAGCCTTCTTCTCCTCTTCGCCCTCGATCTCGCCAAGGTCGAGGTCACCCTTGGCCACGTCGACGAACCCTTTGCCCTCGAATTCGTGCAGATGGCTCATCAGCCACTCGTCGATACGGTCGTGCAGCAGCAGCACCTCGATGCCCTTCTTGCGGAAGATCTCCAGGTGCGGACTCGATTTCGCCGCATTGAAGCCGTCGGCGACGATGTAGTAGATCTTCTCCTGCCCTTCCTGCATGCGCGAGACGTAGTCGGCCAGCGACTGGTCCTGGGTGGTGCTGTCGGTATGCGTGGAGGAGAAGCGCAAGAGAGCTGCGATCTTGTCACGATTGGCGAAATCTTCGGCGGGGCCCTCCTTGAGTACGCTCCCGAAGGTGTTCCAGAAGGTCTGGTAGGCCTCCTTGTCCTTGGTCAGCTTCTTGAGCATGTCCAGCGCACGCTTGGTCAGCGCACCCTTGATCTTCTCGACCTTGGGGTCCTGCTGCAGCAGCTCGCGAGAGACATTGAGCGACAGCTCTCGGGTATCGAGCACACCCTTGATGAAGCGCAGGTAGAGCGGCAGGAACTGCTCGGCGTCGTCCATGATGAAGACGCGCTGGACGTAGAGCTTGACGCCCCGCGATCCGTCACGCTCATAGAGGTCGAACGGCGCACGCCCCGGCACGTAGAGCAGGCTGGTGTACTCTAGCTTGCCCTCGACCTTGTTGTGGCTCCAGGTCAGCGGATCGCTGAAGTCGTGGGCCACGTGCTTGTAGAAGGCCTTGTACTCGTCATCGGAAATCTCGCTCTTGGGCCGCACCCATAGCGCCGTGGCCTCGTTGACGGTCTCCCAGGTAGTGACCTCGCTACCCTCGATCTCGTTGCCCTCGTCGTCCTTGGCCGTCTCGACCTTGGGCATGCGCACCGGCACCTCGATATGGTCGGAGTACTTGCGCACCAGGCTCCTCAGGCGGAAGTCGTCGGCGAACTCCTTGGCGTCTTTCTTGAGGTGCAGGACGATCTCGGTACCGTGCAGGTCACGCTCCAGGTCGGCGACGGTGAACTCGCCCTCGCCCTTCGAACGCCACTCGACGCCTTCGGCCTTGTCCGTGCCCGCCTTGCGCGTGCGCACCGTGACCTCGTCGGCGACGATGAAGCTGGAGTAGAAGCCCACCCCGAATTGGCCGATCAGGCGTGCGTCCTTCTGCTGCTCGCCGGAGAGCTGCTTGAGGAACTCCGCGGTACCGCTGCGCGCGATGGTGCCGAGGTTCTGGATCACCTCGTCGCGGTCCATGCCGATACCATTGTCGCGCACGGTGACGGTGCCGGCCTTCTCGTCGTGCTCGATCTCGATGCGCAGCTCGCTGTCGCCTTCGTAGAGCGCATCGTTGTCGAGCGCGGCATAGCGCAGCTTGTCGCAGGCGTCGGCGGCATTGGAGATCAACTCGCGCAGGAATATCTCCCGGTTGGAATACAGCGAGTGGATCATCAGGTGCAGCAGTTGCTTCACCTCGGTCTGGAAGCCGAGGGTTTCCTCGTGAGCGGTCGTGGACATGGATCGGTTACCTCATGGCTTGAACTCACGGCGCCGCGTGGCGCGTCGCCGTTTCAGAACTGTTCAGCGATATGGGGTCCGACTTTGGATTTTCAAGCGTCGTTCGGCTCCAGCGCACCCAATACCAGGTGCAGACGGGCCGTGGCCACCGGTTGATCCTCCGACTCCTGCCAGGCGGTGACCTGGACGTTGGCCAGGCGCCGCCCCTCGCGCAGCAGTCGGCAGCGGGCATGGGTGGGAACCACCCGGGCCGTGCGCAGGTAGTCGATGGAGAAGTCGACGATACGCGGCAGTCGCGGCTCGCGCGCCGACAGCATCAGGTCGAGAGTACCGGCGGTTTCCATGAAGGCCGCCACCACGCCGCCGTGCAGCGCCGGCAGCAGGATGTTGCCGACGTTGTGCTCGCGCGGTTCGAGATGAAAGACCAGGCCGTCGCCGGCGCCGTCCGGAGATGCCGACACTCCGATGTGACGGGCATAGGGGAGCCGCTCGAGCCAGGCGGCGACATCCCCTTCGGCGCGGGTCCGGGCCAGCCAGGCCACGTCGTGAAAACCTTCAGGCATGATCGAGCTCCCCGAACAACGCCTCGGCAAAACCCACGGGCGTATTACGCTCCCCGAGACGCACGAAGTTGCCGATACCACGGGCGATAGGTCGGCCCGGTTCCTGCCACAACGTCCCCTCGGTGAACACCATGGCATTCGTTACACGCAGCACACGGGCCTCGGCCATGATCGGCTGGCCCGCCACCGCCGGTCGGTAGTGGTCGACGCGCAGGTCGAGCGTCGGGCAGACCTCAGGCGACGGCAACCCGCACAGCACCGCCGAGCCGCATACGGTATCCAGCAGCATGGTCAACACACCGCCGTGCACCAGGCCGCGGCCGGTATCGCCCAGCAGCTCGTCGCGCCAGGGCAAACGCATGGTCACCTCAGGCGGATCGACGGACAGGACTTCGAGCCCCAGCTCCCGGGTATGGGGGATCACTGTCACGAAACGCGCCAAGGCGGTTCGCCACTTGCCGGCAGAAGTAGGGGGGACGTCGGGCATTGCGAGGCCTCACTGAGGTCCAAGGAATCAAACGATCGTATCAAAGTTGGCCTTCGTCGTCCCCCTTCCCTTCAACGGGCTCTCCCCGCCAGGTACGGTAGCCATCCAGGCTGCGGTCGACCCGAGTCAGCAACCAACCGACGATCACCAGATCATCGAAGACACCGATCAGCAGAAGCCAGTCGGGAATCAGGTCCAACGGCGAGACGAGATAGGCCAACGCCGCCAGCATCCAGCCGAAGGCCGACCATGGCGGTGGCCGGTAGCGGCCTTTCACTACGTCTTGGCACATGGGCACGAACAGCTTCAGGGCACGCACCATTCGGCCCAGTATCCGCGAACGGCGGCGCAGCCGACCCACGATATTCCAGGGTTTCACTCTGTCCCTATCCTCGTTGCTTGGTCACAGCCAATAGCACCTTTCACCATAGGTGTTCCCCGGCACGACGCCTACCTCGCAGTTCCTCTGGATTGGTGCGACACTATCTCGTCGTGCCAACCGGCCACCACGTCGCCCACGCCGCCAGCGAACTGAACGAGGTAGTTACCATGTCGCCGATGCTCCCCTTCAGGCAGTGCCTGCGGCGCTGCCGCTTCCTGGTCGCCACTTCCCTTCTCTGCCTGCCGCTGGTCGGGCAGGCCAATGACGTCGCCATGCGCGAAGCGCTCGAAGCCGCGCGCAATCACGAGTGGCAGCGAATCGACCAGGCCGCCATCGACGGCCATGTGCTGGAAGGCTACGTGGAGTATCACCGTCTGCGCAGCCGTCTGCCCCAGGCCGAGCCGGGCCAGATCCTGGAGTTCATCGAACGCCATCAGGGGGCACCCGTCGCCGACTGGATGCGCGGCCAGGCGATCAGCCGCTATGGCGCCGCCGGGCGCTACGGCAGCCTGCTGGCCGTGGCCGACGGCGAGCCCAGCGGCACGGAGCGTCAATGCTACTACTACACGGCTCTGCTCGGCAGTGATCCCCAGGCGGCCGCCGAAGGCGGCCGTACCCTCTGGCGTGTGGGCCGCTCGCAGCCATCGGCCTGCGACACCCTCTTCGACCATCTGCGTGCCAACGGCGAGATCAGCGAGTTGGATATCTGGGAGCGCATGATGCTGGCCTGGGAGCAGGGCGAAACCGGCCTGGTCAGCTACCTGGGGCGGCAACTCGGCAGCCGCTGGCAGGAAGCTCTCGATGCCGTGGATCGGCTGCAGCGAAGCTATGCCGATATTACTCAGGTACCCACCTGCATCGGCCCCGAATGCCGCGGCAGTGGAGCGCTGTTCGTCGCCGCCATGCATGGCTTCATCCGTGCCGATACCGAAGCCGCCATGGAAGCGTGGCGCAAGATCGCCGCGCACCTGCCGATCGAGGAGGATCATCGCCACCTCATCGAGGAGGACCTCGCCTTCTATTCGCTGGTGCGCAACATAGAGCACAACATGGGCTGGGTCGACGAGGCTCTGCCGAGAATCGGCACCGCCCGCGTGCTCGAACTGCGCATTCGTCATGCATTGGCGGACCGTGACTGGAACGATGTCCTTCGCTGGGTCGAACTGTTACCCGAAGATGTCGCCGACGACAGCCGTTGGCAGTACTGGAAGGCTCGCGCCCACGAACAGTTGGGTGACCAGGAACGGGCCGAGGTGGCCTACGCACGCGCCGCTCAGGAGCGCGACTTCTTCGGTTTCGCCGCCGCCGATCGCATCGGCCGGCCCTACTCGCTGAACCTGGAGCGCAGCACATTCAACGAAAGTTTCCGCGATCAGGTAGACCAGTGGCCGACTGTGCAGCGCACCGAGGCGCTGCTGCGCATCGGCGAAGAGGGCCTGGCCAATAGCGAGTGGCTGCATGCGGCGGCCACCGCCTCGCCGCGCGAAGTCAGGGCACTGGCCGATTACGCCGCTCGCCGCGGCTGGCACGCGCGACTGGTACAGACCACCATCGCCGCCCAGCTCTGGGATGCGCTGGATTGGCGCTTCCCCGAGGCCTACCGCGAGCATTTCCAGCACTGGGGCCAGCAGACCGGCGTGGACCCTTACTTGCTGATGGGCATCGCCCGCCGCGAGAGCGCCTACAACCTGGAGGCACTGTCGCCGGCCGGTGCCCGAGGTTTGATGCAGCTGATGCCGGGCACCGCATCCCTGCTCAGCCGCCAACTCGGCATCAGCGACCCCGGGCCCTACGGCGTACTAGATCCCGAGCTCAACATCCGTCTGGGCAGCACTTACATACGTGACATGACCGACCGCTACCGGGGCAACCGCCTGGCGGCGGCGGCGGCCTACAATGCCGGCCCCGGCCGGGTGGATCGTTGGCTGCGTGATGCTCCCGAGGAGTTCGACCTGTTCGTCGAATCGATTCCCTTCCGCGAGACCCGCGACTACGTTCAGGCGGTGCTTTCCTACCGGGTGATCTTCGAGAGCCTGGCCAACGGCGGCAGCAGCGAAGGCGTGGCGATGCTCAGCCAGGCGGAGAAGACGGTACGCTACGACGCCTCCCTGCTCGCTCGCAACTGAGGCATCCTTCATGTCAGGCTGGCTGGCGTTCCAGCGCCAATCTGACGCCGAACAGGATCAGCACCGCCCCGGTCACTCCATTCAGCGCGCGGGCGAATAGTTGGCTGGCCAGCCAACGCCCCGCGCTACCCACCATGAGCACGATGGCAATCTGCCACAGGTTGGCAATCACGAAGTGCACCCCGGCAAGCCATAGCGACTTGAGCAGCGCCGGGTCGGCCGGTGCGATGAACTGGGGCAGGAAGGCCATGTAGAAGACCACCGTCTTGGGATTGAGTACATTGGAAAGCAATCCTTCCCGCAGCGGCTTCCAGGCCGGTACGGGTTGGCGCTCCCGCTGCATCGCTTGTAACGGCAGAGCGCCTCCGCGTCGCGCGGCAACCAAGCCATTGATGCCCAGCCATATCAGGTAAGCCGCTCCCGCCAGCTTGAGCGCGCTGAAGGCCCAGGCCGACTGCAGCAGGATCAGCGAAATGCCCAGCGCCGATATCGTGGCATGCACGAACAGGCCACAGCAGATCGCCAGGCTGGTGAGCACACCGTCGCGTACCCCGCCACGCGCGGTGTTGCGAATGACCAGCAGGGTATCGACCCCCGGGCTCATCGACAGCAGGGTGATGGCGATCAGAAAAGGCCAGAATTGTGCGTCCAGCATGGCGGGGCTCCGGGTTGGGAATGGGGGCGACTGGCCAAGCTAGATCATCGTCAAGTTTGGCTGCACGTCATACGAAGTATTGCCAATTTAAGGCAACGGATTCGCTGGACGCTCGGAATTTTTCTATCTACAGTGGATTGAGCGGATGGCATGGGTGGAGTGTGCGTCCGCTGCGTTGGCCTGCAAGTGGAAAGTCGTCCCGTCGTATGTCGAACCCTCGATACACCCGAAGCGCACTTTTCGTCTCTTGCCTACGCACTTCGGGCCCGGCCTAGCCGAGTGCCCAGCACGATCAATCTGTAAGTAAGGAAAATCGACAATGGCAACTGGCACTGTCAAGTGGTTCAACGATACCAAGGGCTACGGCTTCATCTCTCCGGACGACGGCGGTGATGACCTGTTCGCGCACTTCTCCGAGATTCAGGCTGAAGGCTTCAAGACCCTGCAGGACGGTCAGAAGGTGACCTTCGAAGTCACCCAGGGTAAGAAAGGCCTTCAGGCCTCCAACATCCGGCTCGCCAACTGAGGTAACGCCTCGGCAAGCCCGGCGCCTGGCCGTGAGAAAATGGCCGGGCAGTCAGACGAAAGGTCCACTCCTTGGAGTGGGCCTTTTTCGTATTCCCTTTGACATACCCAGGCCAGCATGTGAATTCAGTCTTCAGGATCGGGGTCGCCCTGGGAGCGGCTCTCGGGCTGGGCCGTCGCCTCGGTGTTTGACTCGGCTTCCGGCCCGGACTCGATCTTAGGAAGATCGCGTCCAGGCTCGCTCCGTTCCGCCTCCTTGAACTGCTCGTCGAGCTCGCGCTGCGCCTCCTCGAAGCGTCGCTCAGTTTCTTCGAGCCAGGCATCGACGTCGGATTGGGTGACTTCTCCGGTTCGCTCCGCCTCTCGCTCAATGGTCGAGGAAACGCCACCCTGTTCCTCCTCCATGGGCTCGAGTGTCGGCTCGGAATCGCTGCCTCCCTCCATGGGCTCGAGGGCGGGATTGCTGCGCTCCACTTCCTCGAACTGCTGATCGATCTGACGCTGCGCTTCCTCGAAGCGACGCTCGGTATCTTCGATGATCGCATCTACATCGGAACGGGTAGGCTCCCCAGGGAGCGCACCGCCCTCTTCCAGCGCATCGGCCGGGGATTCGCCCAGCGTCTCGCTGTCGGCATCGACTTCCTCGTTCTCTTCAGGTGATACAGCGTTTTCCGATTCGGCGGGCACCGATTCGCTCTCGGCCGATTCCTCCTGTTCCTCCGCAGGAGGCGGGGTCGATGGCTCATCTTCGGAAGGCTCGCTCGCTGGCGCCGTCTCGGCCGCGGGCTCGTCGCCTTGGGATGGCGCGGTCGGCTCATCGTCGTCGCCACAGCCTGCCAGCATAAGGGCAAGGGTCAAGGCCGCAGCGGCCGGAATCCAGGGTGTCTTGGCCATCGGTTTTCTCCCATCCATATGAGACCCGCAAAGGGGCCCTATTCCAGCAGAGCCCGACGGACGCTGCAAGCCGCCGGCTCCTGCGCCTCTAGGGAGTTGGACAGCAGCGAGCGAGATCGATCCGCGCGCGTATCAATCCATGGCGCTCAGCGGCAGCGGGCAGTCAAGCGACCAAGCCACGGCCCGCAGAAGTTCGGCTTCGCGTGGACAGACCCGACCGTCGTGAGAAACGCAGCTCGCCATGGCCCCGATCAGCCTGATCCGCTCGTCATCGCTCAGTTGACGACAACGCGCCAGGGCCCAATCGAGCTCCTGAAGCGTTGCCGGCTGGGGCAGCAATGTCATGCTCAGGCCCAGCGTATCGGCCGCTTCGCGGAATGCTTCCGCGGCCCGTGCCTGCTCATCGTTACCTGCCAGCGCCAGACTCGACAGCAGGCGTGCCACTGCATCCTCGATTCGTACCAGCGATTGCCGACTCCCTCGATGATGCGTCGCTCCCTCGCTACCGACGACGACCAGGCGGTGCAAGGCCCACTGGAGGGCGCCAGGTTCGTCTTCGGCCGCCATCAGTCGCTCGAGGCAATCGCGAAAACGCGCGTACTGGGCCACCGAAAGCTGCCGCAACAAGGGCAGGCACAGCTCGATCAGCGCCAGCCGCTGCCCCGGCTGCACCCCGGCGAGCGGCTGATCGAGGCGCTCCAGCTCCGCCAGTACGTCCGGCAGGGCGGCTTCGATCAGGACCTCGCGCTGGCGTGCTCGGCTAACCGGTTCGGCTCCCATGAGGATGCCGTAGATCACGGCGCGGGCCGCATAGGATTCATGAGCAGCCTCGAGCAGCACGGGGTCGATGCCGGCCAGCGCTCCCCGCGCCTGCTCCATGTCCTGTTCGCGCGGCTCGCCGATCCGATGCACCAGCGTCGCAGTGGTCGGCATGAGCGTGCCAGCGTCCTGGGCGGTCGCCTGGGGCGGCCGTAATTGCGCTCGCTCATCGCCCGAGCCGGCTGCGGCAATGGTCTCCCGCATAGCGTGCGGCTCGGGCAGGCTGCCGTCCCATTCGGGCTCGAGGCGCCGAATGCGGGTCGGCAGCGGCGGATGAGTGGCGGTGAGCCCGCGCAGACCAGGCAAGCCGCGGCTGAAATAGAGGTGACTGAACTCCTCGGCGCGGGTCGCGCGCAGCTCGGAGCCCTGCGCTGCTACGCGCTTCAAGGCATCGGCCAGGCCGGCCGGGTTGCGGGTGTACTGTACCGCACTGGCATCTGCCAGGAACTCGCGCTGACGACTCACCGCCGCCTTGATCAGGTTGCCGCACAGGGTACCAACGAAGCCCACCAGCATCAGCGCAAGCCCGGCCCCCAGCAGCACCGCATGGCCATTGCCTCGGCGAGAGCCTCGTACCACGCGACGGGTCGCCATGCCTCTCAGCAGCATGCGCCCGACGAGGCCGATCACCAGAATGCCGTACAGCAGGGCGATCAAGCGCATGTTGAGGCGCATGTCGCCATGCAGGACATGACTGAACTCGTGGGCGATCACGCCCTGCAACTCATCGCGCGCAAGCGTCTGGATGGCACCCCGGGTCACGCCGATAACTGCGTCCTGGGGCGTGTGGCCTGCGGCGAAGGCGTTGATGCCGGGCTCGTCGAGCAGGTAGACCGCCGGCACTGGCAGCCCCGCGGCAATGGCCATCTCCTCGACCACGTTCAGCAGGCGACGCTCATCGGCATTGCGCGTATCGCCGTTGATGGGTCGGCCTCCCAGCGCCTCCGCTACCGCTGACCCGCCGGCGCGAAGCTGCAGGTGACGAACCAGGCTGCCGCTGCCGACCACCAGCAGCACGCCCAGGGCGACGCTGCCGAGCAGTAGCGGATCGAGCGCCTGGGCCAGGGGGTCGGCGGCCGACTGACCGCCATCGAGCAGCACCATGGCCAGCGCCACCACCGCAACGGCCGCAACCACCATGCCGATTACCGCCACAATCAGCAGCAGGACCAGCCAGGCGGTGAGGCGCCTGGCGCGCTCTTGGGCACCGAAGAAATCCATGACCGTATGCGTCAGAAGCGAACGCTGGGCGCGGCTTGGATCTCGGCGCTATCGTCGAACTCCAGCAGCGCCGCATCTTCGCTATGACCCAGCGGCCCCGCCAGCAGCACCGGCGGGAAGCTCTGCTTGTAGGTGTTGTACTGCATGACCGCATCATTGAAGGCCTGGCGGGCGAAGGCGACACGGTTCTCGGTGCTGGTGAGGGTCTCGGAGAGCTGGCGCATGTTGTCTGAAGCCTTCAGGTCCGGATAGGCCTCCATCACCACGTTGAGTCGTCCCAGAGCGGCACCCAGCACCCCTTCGGCACCAGCCAGCTCGGCCATGGCGCCGGGCTCGCCCGGCCGGGCGGCAGCCGACTGCAGCCCGGCCAGGGCAGCGTTGCGCGCCTCGGTCACCGCAGTCAGCGTGTCGCGCTCGTGAGCCATGTAGGCCTTGGCGGTCTCCACCAGGTTGGGGATCAGGTCATAGCGCCTTTTGAGCTGCACCTCGATCTGGGCGAAAGCATTCTGATAGCGGTTCTTCAGGGCCACCAAGCGGTTGTAGATGCTGACGCCATAGACAACCAGCAGGGCCAGCACCACCAGTAGCACGATTGTCGTGACTTGCATGTTATCTCCTCAATAGCCGGCCCTTGGCAATGACGTCGCCAGTGCCATTTGCACAGCAAACTTTTACACTCAGCTCTCGGATACATTATCAGAACATTGGGGACAGATGATCGACGCCGCCTACATCGTTGCCGCTCTCCTCGGTGGCGTGACTGCCCTGGCCGTACGCCTGCCGCCACTCGTCGGATTCCTGGCGGCCGGCTTCGCCCTCAACATGCTGGGCTATGAGTCGACGCCGCTGCTTACCACGATTGCGGATGTCGGCGTGACTCTGCTGCTATTCAGCATCGGGCTGAAGCTCAACGTTCGCCACCTGCTCAAGGGCGAAGTATGGGGCAGCGCCTCGCTACACATGATAGGGTCCAGCCTGCTCTTCCTGCTCGTTCTCGGCACGCTCAAATGGCTGGGGCTGGAGCAATTGATGAACACGGGCTGGTCCACCTTGCTGCTGCTGGGCTTTGCCCTCTCTTTTTCCAGCACGGTCTTCGTGGTAAAGGTTCTCGAAAAGCGCAGCGAGACTCAGTCGGCCCATGGTCGCCTGGCGATCGGGGTGCTGATCATGCAGGATGTCTTCGCTGTGGTTTTCATTTCGGCCTCATCCGGCGAGCTGCCAAGCCCCTGGGCCATTGGACTGGTACTGCTGATACCACTGGCGCCGCTGCTACGTCAGATACTGGATCGCTTCGGGCACGGCGAGATGCAGATGCTGTTCGGCATGTTCCTGGCCCTGGTGCTGGGTTACGGCCTGTTCGAACTGGTCGGCCTCAAGGGCGACCTCGGCGCCCTGGTCGTCGGCCTGCTGTTGGCACCACATCCCGCCGCTGGCAACCTTTCCCGCTCCATGTTCAACCTGAAGGAACTGCTGCTTGTGGGCTTCTTCCTGAGCATCGGTTTCACTAGTACACCGACTTGGGGGATGCTGGGCCTGGCCATGCTGCTGGTACTTGCATTGCCACTGAAGAGCCTGCTCTACCAAGTGGTCTTCATGGCATTCCCGCTGCGACACCGCACCTCGCTGCTGGCCACCCTGACGCTCACCAACTATTCCGAGTTCGGCCTGATCGTGGGCGCCCTGGCGGTCGCCACGGGCTGGCTGGCACAGGAGTGGCTGGTCGTGCTGTCGCTGGCGGTAGCCCTGAGCTTCGCTTTTTCCGCCGTGCTCAATACCGTCAGCGAGGGTGCCTATCGCCGTTTGGAGGCGCTGCTTCCCGCCAGGCAGGAACAAGCGCTGTCGACCCGTGAACGGCCGATCGAGATCGGCGACGCCCAGGCGGTCGTGCTTGGCATGGGGAGAATCGGTCGCAGCGTCTACCGGCGGCTGCGCAAACACTATGACCTGAGGGTGCTGGGCATCGACAGCAATCCGAAGACCGTCACCGACCTGGGCGAGCGCGGTTTCAATCTGCTCGAGGGGGATGCACTGGATTCGGATTTCTGGGATAAGTTGCTGATGTCGGGCGACGTGCAAATGGTCATCCTGGCCATGCCGCACCATTCGGGTAACCTCTTCGCACTACAACAGCTGCGCAACCGGCAGTTCCCTGGCCGTATTACTGCAGTCGTCGAGTATCCCGAGGAGATCGAACCGATACGCGAACTGGGGGCCAATGCGGTCTTCCATGTCTATGACGAGGCGGGGAAAGCCCTGGCAGACAGCGCTGCCGAAACCGCAGGAGTCGCGCCCGTGGCGCAGCAGATGGGCTGAGACGAGCCCCATTCATACGAGAGAGCGCATATGCAGGACTTCTTCACCTGGCTGGGTCGCACCCTGGGCGAGATCATTCGCTTCGTGGTCGACCTGCTGGTTCACTTCTTTAATAACCTGGGTGCTTCCGCCCGCGGCTTTTTCGATGGCCTGGCAGCGTCGCTGGGTATCTCCCCTTCGCTGGTCAGCCTGGCGGTACTGCTGCTCGGCCTGTGGCTGCTCTACCTCGCGCTGCGCGCCCTGCTGCGCCGACGCCTCGTCGCCACCCTGATCTGGGCGTTGCTGGGGGTGACGGTGCTGAGCTGGCTCATCTACTAATCCCAGCCCGAAACAGTGTGCCGCCTTGAAAGGCGGCACTTTCCTATTAGGAATTGCCCTTTCCTCAGGCGAGGGCTTTTTCGATCACCTCATAGACGTTCGGCGAGAGCTTCTCGGCGCGGATGCGTTCGAGCTCACCCTTCATCAGTTCCTGGCGCGATTCATCGAAGCGCTGCCAGCGGGTCAGCGGCGTCACCAGGCGTGCGGCAATTTCAGGGTTGAGCCGGTTGAGCTCGATCACCACATCGGCCAGTAGCCGGTAGCCCTCGCCGTCGGCGCGATGGAAGTTGATCCGGTTCTGGTTGGCGAAGGTGCCGATCAGCGCGCGCACCTTGTTGGGATTCTTCAACGAGAACGCCGGGTGTGCCATCAGGTGCTTGACCCGATCCAGCGCGTCCGCCTGTGGCCGGGTGACCTGGATGGCGAACCACTGGTCCATCACCAGAGAGTCGTGGGCCCACTTCTCGCCGAAGGCGCGCAGCGCGGGTCGCGCCAAGTCGTCGCGGCTGCTGTGGGTCAGCAGCGTCAGCGCATGGCGAACGTCGGTCATGTTGTGGTCGGCCTCGAACTGCTGGCGAGCGAGTTCGATGGCCTGCTCATCCTCGATCGCCATCAGGTAGGAGAGCGCCACGTTCTTGAGGCTGCGCCGGCCGATCTGGTCGGGTTCGGGCGCGTAGGGCTCATCGCTGCGATTCTCCTCGTAGAGGCGCAGGAAATCGTCGCGCAGGGTCACGGCCAGCGACTGCTTGACGAAATCTCGCGCGGCATGGATCGCCTCGACGTCCACCAGCGGCTGCTGTTCTGCGATGTAAGCCTCAGAGGGCAGGGTCAGCATTTCGGCCAGCACCGCCTTGTCGTCGCTGCTGCGTTCCAACAGGGCACGGAAGGCCTCGATCACGCGGGTGTCCATGACTTTCTCGACGCCATTGCGATGCGCAGCGATCAGATCGTCCAGCGCCAGCATGGCCAGTCGCTGGCCGGCATCCCAACGGTTGAAGCCATCGGAGTCGTTGGCCAACAGGAAGGCCAGGTCCTCGCGGCTGTAGGGGAAGCGCAGCTGGACCGGTGCCGAGAAGCCACGCAACAGCGAAGGCACCGGCGCCTCACTGAGGTCGGTGAAGACGAAGGTCTGCTCCGTCTCGCGCAGATGGATCACCCCATCGCTATCGAGCGACTCCCCATCCAGCGTTAAGGGCAGGTCGCGCCCCGACTTGGTACCCACCAGGCCCATGCGCACGGGAATGTGCAGCGGCTGCTTCTCGGGCTGCCCAGGCGTTGCAGGCGTACGCTGCCGCAGGGTCAGGTGGTACTCGGCGTTGGCATAGTCATATTCGCCGTAGGCGTCGATCTCCGGGGTGCCGGCCTGGGAATACCACAGCATGAACTGGGAGAGATCCTGCCCCGATGCCTCGGCCATGCAGGCAACGAAATCTTCGATGGTCACTGCTTGGCCGTCGAAGCGCTCGAAATAGAGATCGCTGCCACGCCGGAAGGCCTCCCAGCCCACCAGGTTGCACAGCATGCGCACCACTTCGGCACCCTTCTCGTAGATGGTCAGGGTGTAGAAGTTGCCGATCTCGATGTAGTGGTCGGGGCGTACCGGGTGCGCAGTGGGCCCGGCATCCTCGGCGAACTGGGCGGTGCGGAAGAAGGCCACGTCCTCGATGCGCTTGACCGGCGCCGAATTGACGTCGGCGGAGAAACACTGGTCGCGGAATACGGTGAAACCCTCCTTGAGGGAGAGCTGGAACCAGTCGCGGCAGGTCACTCGGTTGCCCGACCAATTATGGAAATACTCGTGGGCAACGATGCCCTCGACCCGCTGAAAGGTAGCGTCGGTGGCGGTATGCGGATGGGTCAGCACCGCCGCGGAGTTGAAGATGTTGAGCCCCTTGTTCTCCATGGCGCCCATATTGAAGTCGTTGACCGCCACGATCATGAACAGGTCGAGGTCGTACTCGCGACCATAGGTCTCCTCGTCCCACTGCATTGCACGCTTGAGCGAAGCCATGGCGTGGTCGGTCTTGCCCAGGTTCTCCTCTTCGACCCAGATCTGCAGCGCGACCTGGCGCCCACTCATGGTGGTGAAACGATCCTCGACCTTCTGCAGGTCACCGGCCACCAGGGCGAATAGGTAGCTGGGCTTGGGAAACGGATCGTTCCAGGTGACGAAATGGCGGCCACCCGGCAGTTCGCCCCGCTCCACCGGGTTGCCGTTGGAGAGCAATACCGGCAGGCTCGCCCTGTCGCCGATCACCGTGGTGGAGAAGGTCGCCATGACGTCCGGACGGTCCGGATAGTAGGTGATGCGGCGAAACCCTTCGGCCTCGCACTGGGTGCAGTACATGCCGTTGGAAAGATAGAGGCCTTCCAGCGCCGTGTTCTCGCTGGGTGCGATCTCGACTTCCGTGTCCAGACGAAACTGCCTGGGCGGGCTGTGCACGCTCAGCCCGGCATCGCTGAGCGTGTATTCGTCATCGGCAAGCACCTGGCCATCGATGGCGATGCGCTTGAGAAGCAACTGCTCGCCATCGAGCTCGAGGGCCTCATCGCCCGAACTTTGCGGGTGACGCTCCAGTTGCAGGCTCGCCTTGACCTTGGTCGCGGCGGGGTCCAGTTCGAAAGTCAGCTCGACATGGGTCACACGGTAGGCGGGCGGCCGGTAATCGTGACGATGGGTCGGCTTGGGTTCAGACATCGGGGAAGACTCCTGTCCATGATCGATGCCCATTGTACGGTTGGCGACTCCTCAACCTCAAAGGCACCTGGTGCTAACGTCGCACCAGTCGAGCCGCAGAACCTACCCTCACCCTGCCGGGCTCGGGACGTGTGGCGATCCAAAGCCCCAGCAGAACGAGTCCGGCCACCAGCAGGAGCTTCAGCCATACCAGGCTGAGGGTCACAACGAGCACCACGACCGACAACACCAGCATGCAGCCGGCAAGCCATTTGGCATGGCGCGGTATGGCGCGTTCGCCCTCCCAGGCCACCACGGTCGGGCCGAAGCGCGGGTGCTCGCGGATCCACAGGGCAAAGCGCGGCGAGCCCCGTGATGCCGCCCACACGGCCAGGAGCATGAAGCAGGTCGTCGGCATCAAGGGGACAAAGACGCCCACGACACCGAGCGCGAAGCTGATCCAGGCCAAGGCAATGTAAACGGCGCGACGAAGCGAGTGCATGCAAAAAGCTCCCATCCAGGCTTTCCTGCTGCTTTCATTGAAGCCTATCTCGCCTGCGCAGGCCAATCGGCCATGCCTATGGCGCCATTAGAAAAAGAAAAGCCCGCCCGAATGAACTGACCCCCAATAGTTGGACGGTTCATTCAGCGGCCCCAAGGCCTGGGCTCTGTACTCTACAGGGCTCAGGCC
>NZ_JAAQTO010000065.1 GCF_011742165.1 Billgrantia bachuensis
GCATCGGTGTGACAGACGCTGGTCGCGGCGATGCGCACCAGCACTTCGCCGGCCTTGGGATCCTGGACATCGATTTCGGTGAGTTCGAGGGGCTGGCCCGCGGCCATGGCGACGGCGGCGCGTGATTTCATGGCAGGTCTCCCTGGGTTGTTGTCGTAGGGCCGCGTTAGGCCTTGAAAGGGTCGACGCTGATGACAGTCTAGGTGAGCCGGGGCAAACGGATTGTGACGTGGTGACACAACAGAGTTGCGTACTGGCAACATTGCTTCAGCGTGGATTACGCGTCTGCTCCGCTCGGGCGGTGGAACCACCAGCGCGTTGCCAGGCGGCCCATGGCGAGGTCGCGCGCCAGGGAGAGGAGATCGTCGCAGCGCAGTGCTGCCAGCGCCTGCTCTTCGGCCTCCCAGGGCAACGGCTGCCAGGGCGCGCTGGCGTTGCCCGACGCTGTTTGGCGACGCAACGACTGCCATAGTCGGTCAGTGGCTTCGGCGTGAGTCTCGGGGCGGCCGGCGTGGCTGAGCAGGCCAAGCCGGCGGCGTGTCATCTCCGCCGGGGAGAGCTGCGCCAGCGTTTCGCCCTGCCGGGTCAGAAAATCGAGAATGGCCTGGCGCAGTGTGTCTGCCCCGGTGCCGGGAGACTGAATCACGTAGCCCAGTCGCGGGAAACCCGACGCTTCGCGATAGCGCACCGCCGATACATAGCCCAGGGCGCGGCGCTGACGCATTTCATGGTGGAAGGCGGCATCGTGGCACTGGGCCAGCAGCTGCAGCAGCCAGCGGCTGCGGGGGGTGTCGTCGGGGCCGGCGAGCTCCAGCATGGCGGCGTGATCGCTGCCCTGAGGAGACAGCCAGGTCGTGCCCTCCCGTACTTCATGCTGTGGCTCGTCAGCCTCGGTTGGCATGTTTGTCAGCCGCTCGGCCAGATGCCGGATGAGCGCTTTGGCCGCTCGTTCATCGGCGCAGCCACTCGCCCATCCCAGCACGTGCCTGGATCCGGCGGCATTCGCCCCGGGGGGTGGCAGAGCCTCGAGCCGCGCCAGCATGCGCTGGGCCAGTAGCCCTTCGGCCGGACCAGTGGGGGCCGGTGCGGTTCTCTCCGGCCAGCAGGCCACGGCCAGCTCCACCAGTGCCTCGAGGCGCTCGGCCGTGCCCGTGGCGATGAGCCAGTCGCCGCGAGCATCGCCTGCACAACTCAAGCGCATGCCGTGGCTAGCGGCCACCTGGCGCAGCGGCAGCGTATTCTGCCGCCACTGGGCCAGGCGCGCGGCCTGCTGCGATGCTGGCGCGGGCCAGCCCAGGCAAAGGCTGGCCGGCGGCGCATCGGGCAGGCGTGCCGGGTCTCCGGCCCAGAGCGTAAATCGCTCGTCCCGGTGCAACGGGCGCGGGGGCGGGTCGTCGACGCTCGGGTAGACCGGGCGGACGGCGAGCGAGGGTGGCGCCCGCCAAGGCAGCGGCAGGCTCTCGCCCGGCGGTGATTGGCTGCGCCAGGCGGTGCCGGTTTCCGCCAGCGTCGCCCAGCGGTGCGGCGTGGTGGGAGATTGCCAAAGCAGCCGGCACTGCTCGGGAGCCAGCCAGGGCAATAGCGGTTCGGTCGTGGCGCCGGCAGGCTGGGGCGTGTCCTGTTGGTTGGCTACCAACTCAGCGGCGCGTAGGCGCGGCCAGGCATCGAGATCCAGCGGTGCAGAGGGTGGGGTGGGCAGTGGCGCGGCGAGCGCCCGCTCCAGCGCGCTGCGACAGGCGACCAGCATCGCCTGCACCGCCTCCATATCGGGTGCCGGCGTCAGGCGCAGAGCCAGAGCGGTACCCATGCCATCGGGGGCGAGCGTGACTTCCAGCTGTTCCAGCTCAATGGCGGCCTGCAGGGTGGCGGCGAGCCGGCCATCGGCCAGCCGGGCCGCCACGGAAGCCAGCCAATCGGCATGTGTACTTGCTTGTTCCTCGGGCAGGGGCCAGAACAGTTCCAGCGTCGTCGTTCTGGAATGGGTCCCTGCCTTGGCCGTGGGCGGATGCCAGGCCACACCTCCCGGTTCGCTCCAGCGCCAGTGACGCACCGGCGGTGTGGGCTCACGTGCCGGCAGCATCGCGCCGTGGCGGGTGAGCCGTTCCAGTTGCTCCTCGAGCGGCAGCGGCCCCAGCATGACCAGCGCCATGCGCTCGGCGCGGTAGTGCTGGCGATGAAACGTGGAGAGCTGCATGACCAGCCGTTCCCTATCAACGCCCAGCGTCTTGCGGTTACCGGCATGGCACAGCCGGGCGGGATGCCCTTCGCGACAGAGCCGGCCGAGCGCTACCAGCCGGTGCAGGGCCGGGTCGGCCAGCCGGGCCTGGAATTCCGCATCGAGCACCTCCACCTCGCTACCGATGCGCTCGGGATTGAAACTTGGCTGGGCCAGCACGTCCACCAGGCGGGTCAGGCCTTCATCGGTGTCGCCGGGCGGCAGGTGAAGGTGAACGTCGGTGACGGTTTCGCCGGTGCGGGCGTTGTAGCGCCCGCCACGCTCGCCGACCCAGCAGGCCAGTTCGCCCGAGTCGGGATAGTTTGCCGATCCCAGGAACAGGGCGTGTTCGAGCAGGTGGGCCAGGCCGCGGCAGTCGCCAGGTTCGTCCAGGTAGCCCACGCCCACTGCAGCGACCAGGCGCTGCCGGCGAGCGCCGGGCACCTCCGCCGCAGCGATTGTCAGGCCGCTTGCCAAGCGGGTCTCGTGCAGGCGACTACCCGGCGGTAGCCCCACGCGTCGGGCAGTCTCGTCATCGGGGACGCTGGCTGGGGCGTTCATGTGCGGCAGAATATTCGCGATTCGTGAACGTTGCGCGGGGTCAGCGCTTCCATCGGCGCGGCGGCGGCATCGGCCTCGCGGCGGGCGGCCTCGATCAGGTGATGATCCGGCGACAGCGAGCACACGGGATCGGTGGCGGTGGCGTCGCCGGTCAGCAGGTACGCCTGGCAGCGGCAGCCGCCGACGTCCTGGTGGCGCTCGTCGCAGCTGCGGCAGGGTTCGCGCATCCAGGCGTCGCCGCGGTAGCGGTTGAAGGGCTCGCTGTCGTACCAGATCTCGCGCAGCGGGCGCTCGCGCACGTTGGGGAAGCGCATCGGCAGCATGCGCGCGCTGTGGCAGGGTAGCACGGCGCCGTCCGGGGCCACGGTCATGAAGATCGCGCCCCAGCCACCCATGCACGCCTTGGGGCGTTCGGCGTAGTAGTCGGGCACCACGAACAGCAGGCGCATGTCGTGGCCGCGCTCGGCCAGCCGCTCGCGCCAGCGCGCGGTGGTGGCCTCGGCCACCTCGAGCTGCTCGCGGCTCGGCAGCAACCCCTCGCGATTGAGCTGGGCCCAGCCGTACATCTGGCAGTTGGCCAGCTCCACGGCGTCGGCGCCCAGCTCGTCGCACAGGGCGATGATGTCGTCGAGCCGGTCGATGTTGTGCCGGTGCAGCACCACGTTGAGCACCATGGGATAGCCGGCGGCCTTGACCGCGCGCGCCATGGCGAGCTTCTTGGCGTGGGCCTTGGGCGAACCGGCCACCGCCGCGGCGACCTCGGGATCCGAGGCCTGTAGGCTGATCTGGATGTGGTCGAGCCCGGCCGCGTGCAGCGCCGCGATGCGCGCCTCGTCGAGCCCCAGCCCGGACGTGATCAGGTTGGTATAGAAGCCGAGCCGGCGCGCCTCGGCCACCAGCGTCTCGAGGTCCTGGCGCACCAGCGGTTCGCCGCCGGAGAAGCCCATCTGCACCGCGCCCATGGCGCGGGCCTGGGTCAGCACCTCGATCCACTCGGCGGTGGAGAGTTCCTCCTTCACCGCGGCGAAGTCGAGCGGGTTGGAGCAGTAGGCGCACTGCAGCGGGCAGCGATAGGTGAGCTCCGCGAGCAACCACAGCGGAGCGCCGGTGGCGCCGTTGACGGCAGCGGTATGGGTACGGTCAGTCATGTTGGATCCAGCCTTGTCGGGCGGCATCGAGCAGGAATTCGTGGACGTCCTGTTCGATCGCCGCGGCGGGAGCATCGGGGAACTGCGCCTGCAGGTTCGCCACCACGTTCGCCACGTCGCGCTGGCCGTCGAGCTGGGTGAGGATGGCGCCGGCACTGTCGTTGAGCTGCACCATGCCCTCGGGATAGAGCAGCACGTGGCGGTTCTGGGCCTCTTCCCACTGCAGGCGCCAGCCGGGGCGCAGGCGATAGACGGATGCTGGTGCGATCGTAGTCATCATAGCCCCCGGTGGTAGACGCGCCGGTCGGTGACGCTGTGGTAGGGCGGGCGCTCGAGCTGGTAGGCCAGGGTCATGGCATCGAGCATCGACCATAGCACGTCGAGCTTGAACTGCAGGATCTCCAGCGCGCGCTGCTGGGCGGCGGCGGTGGTGCATACCGCCAGCGCCACCTCCAGGCCGTGGTCGACGTCGCGACGGGCCTCCTTCAGGCGCTTGCGGAAGTAGCCGTAGCCGGCCTCGTCGATCCAGGGGTAGTGGGTCGGCCAGGTGTCCAGGCGGCTCCTGTGCGCCTCGGGAGCGAACAGCTCGGTGAGCGACGAGATCGCCGCCTCGCGCCAGTCGGCGCGGCGCACGAAGTTGACGTAGGCGTCCACCGCGAAGCGCACCCCCGGCAGTACGTGCTCCTGGGCCCACAGCTCGTCGCGGGTCAGCCCCACCGCCTCGCCCAGGGCCAGCCAGGCCTCGATGCCGCCGCCATCGTCGGTGTGGCCGTCGTGGTCGAGCAGCCGCTGGATCCAGCGGCGTCGCGTGGCGGCGTCGGGGCAGTTGGCCAGCAGCGCGGCATCCTTCTGCGGAATATTGACCTGGTAGTAGAAGCGATTGGCCACCCAGCCGCGGATCTGCTCCGGCGTGGCGCGGCCCTCGGCCATGTCGACTTGGTAGGGATGGTGAATATGGTAATAGGCACCCTTGGCCAGCAGCGCCTGGCGGAAAGCCTCCGGCGGTAGTGCCGGTGCGTCGGTCTCGACCGCAGAGGCGGCGAAGGGAGAGGCAATCGAGGTCATGAGGCGCTTCCTTCCCATTGCATGGCGTGTAGAGGGTTATTGTTGTGACGTCATCTGAAGTTGCCGGTTCATATCTCCAGGCGCATGCCGTCGAAGGCGACCTCGATGCTGGCCTCATCCAGCGTGCCTCGCTCGGGCGAGCGCTCATCGAGGATCGGGTTGGTGTTGTTGATGTGGATCAGCACCCGGCGGGTGTCCGCCGGCAAGTCGGCCAGCTCCTCCAGCAGACCGCCCGCGCCCGCCAACGCCAGGTGGCCCATGTCGGCGCCGGTGGCCTGGCCCACACCGGCACGAATCAACTCGTCGTTATGCCATAGCGTGCCGTCGACCAGAACGCAGTCCGCCCGGCGCAGAAAACTCCGCACCCGCACGTCGAGCCGACCGAGCCCCGGCGCATAGAACAGCCGCTTGTCGCGCTCGCGATCCTCGATCAGCAGGCCGATGTTGTCGCCCGGCGTGGGGGCCCCGCGCCGCGGCGAGTAGGGCGGCGCGTTACTGGTCAGCGCCACGGCGGTGAAAGCGAGGCCGGGGCAGGCCGGCACCTCGAATTCGGCCTCGAGATGCGTTTCGTCGATGCCGATGGGTCGCCAGTTCAAGCCGCCCCAGTGTTCGAGCATAGTGAACAACGGGAAGCCGCTGCTCAGGTCCTGATGCACGTTGGGTGTGCACCACACATCGAAGGGACACCCTTCGCGCAGCGACAGCAGGCCGGTGGCGTGATCGATCTGCGCATCCATCAGCAGTACCCCGCCGATGCCGCTGTCGCGCGGGATCCGGCGCGGATGCAGCTCGCGGTTGGCGGCCAACTGGCTGCGGATATCGGGCGAGGCGTTGCACAACAGCCAACGTTCACCATCGCTGCTGATGGCGATCGACGACTGAGTACGAGGAGTGGCCTCGATGCTGCCTTCGCGCAGGCCGCGGCACAGCGAACAGTTGCAGTTCCACTGGGGAAAGCCGCCGCCAGCGGCCGCACCCAGAACCAGTACATGCATGCAGAGCTCCGTTGCCGGTGGTAAACGAAACACGGCTGACGCCCGGGATGGGCGTCAGCCGCTTGATGCTACATCCTGATCCTGAGTCGGGTTCAACGGTTGGAGATGTACAGCGTAACTTCGAAACCGAGACGAAGATCGGTATACGCAGGCTTGGTCCACATAGGAGGCCCTCCACATTGGGGTGGATTTCTTTGCATGCACTCCCCAGTAAAGCAGTGAACGGCGTGACTGCCTTTCGACCTAAGTCGCATGCATTGCGTGTAAGCACCAGCGTAACGCGTTGAAACGCTGCTGTGGCGCGGCTCGATAGGGCACTGAAAAGATTGTTGCCAAGAGGCAATAGTCTTTTGACTTAAAAGCGGTGCCTAATTTACCCCTGTCGACCGGTGGCGACGAAAAGTTGTGCTAGACCTTCTCAATGTCAATAGCTGAAACACAACTATACAAGATGTGCCGTTTCCCCAGGCACACCTTCAGTGAGACGGAGACGACGCCATGCTTAGGGAGACAGGTTACGTGCTAGCGGCCATGGGATTGATGGCCGCATCGGTGGCACACGCCAACCAGAATCAACTCGAACTCCAGCAGAACCCGGAATACTGGGCAACTCAGCTGGGTAACTACCAAGGCAACCGTTTCAGCGAGCTGGACCAGATCAACCGCGACAACGTGGGCGAGCTACGCTCGGTCTGGCAGTTCTCCACCGGCGTACTGCGCGGCCATGAAGGTGGCCCCCTCTACGTCGGCGACGGTCGCTTGTACATTCACACCCCCTTCCCCAACAAGGTGTTCGCCCTCGACCTGGAAGACGAGGGGCGGGTGGTCTGGAGCTATGAGCCGGATCAGGATTCCCGTGTCATACCGGTAATGTGCTGCGACACGGTCAACCGCGGGCTGGCCTACGCCGATGGCCGCCTGTTCCTCGGCCAGGCCGACAACACCCTGATCGCACTGGATGCCGAGAGCGGCGAACTGCTGTGGGAGGTCAGCAACGGCGACCACACCGTCGGCGAGACCAACACCATGTCGCCCCTGGTGGTTCACGACAAGGTGCTGATGGGCATCAGCGGCGGCGAGTACGGCATTCGCGGCCACATGACCGCCTACGATGTCGAGACCGGCGAACAGGTGTGGCGCGGCTACTCCACCGGCCCCGACGACGAAGTGCTGATCGATCCCGAGACCACCACCATGCTGGGCGAGCCGATCGGCGAGTCCGACCTCGGCGTCTCTACCTGGCCCGAGGGCGAGTGGGAACGCGGCGGTGGCGCCCCTTGGGGCTGGGTCACCTACGACCCCGAGCTTGACCTGGTCTACTACGGCACCGGCAACCCTGGTACCTGGAACCCCGAGCAGCGCACCAAGGATGGCGAGCCCGCCGACAACAAGTGGGCGATCACGGTGTTTGCCCGTGACCCCAACGACGGCACGGTCAAGTGGGTCTATCAGAAGGTGCCCTTCGACGAGTGGGACTACGACGGGGTCAACGAGAACCAGCTGATCGACATCGAGTACGAGGGCGAGCAGCGCAAGGGCCTGGCGATCATCGACCGTACCGGCTTCGGCTTCCTGCTCGACCGTGAGACCGGCGAGCTGCTGGTGGCGGAGAAGTTCGCTCCCGAAACCAACTGGGCCGATGACTACGACATGGAGACCGGCCGGCCCAACGTCAACGAGCAGTACAGCACCTACCGCCAGGGCGTGGACGTCAATACCACCGACATCTGCCCCACCGCCATGGGCGCCAAGAACATGCAGCCGAGCGCCTACTCGCCGCGCACCGGGCTGATCTATGCCGGCATCAACCGGATCTGCATGAACTACGAGCCCTTCGAAGCCGAATACGTGGCCGGCCAGCCCTACGTCGGCGCCACCCTGACCATGATGCCGGCGCCGACGCAGAACGGCAGCATGGAAGGCCGCATGGGCAGCTTCATCGCCTGGGATCCGGTGGCTGGCGAAACCGTGTGGGAAGTGGACGAGCGCTTCGCGGTGTGGAGCGGGGCGCTGGCCACGGCCGGTGACCTGGCGTTCTACGGCACGCTGGAAGGGCACGTGAAGGCGGTCGATATCGAAACCGGCGAGGAGCTGTGGCGCTTCAAGACTCCCTCCGGGATCATCGGTAACGTCAATACCTTCATGCATGAGGGCAAGCAGTACCTGGGCGTGCTCTCCGGTGTTGGCGGCTGGGCCGGTATCGGGCTCGCGGCCGGCCTGGAAAACCCCGAGGACGGGCTGGGTGCGGTGAGTGCCTTCTCCGCCCTGGGGGACTACACCAAGCTCGGCGGTGTGCTGACAGTATTCGCCCTGCCGGATTGAGCCGGTTCATGATCGGGCGGGTATGGCGATGCCATGCCCGCCCAACCTTGTCTTTCCGGCGGCGTCATCTTCGACGCGCCCGAGCTGTAGAAGGAAGTCTGCATGACGGTATTTGCACGTTCCTGCCGCGGTATCCTTTCCCTATTCGCCGTCCTGCTCACGCTGGGACTGGTCCAGGCCGGCCAGGCCGACGAGGATCGCATTACCGGTGAGGCGCCCGGGGCCTTCGTCGTCGAGGACGGCAAGGTCGACCCCGACACCTACGAGGGCTATATCATCTACACCCGAGTCTGCATGGCCTGCCATGGGCCGGATGGCCTGGGCTCATCCTTTGCGCCCAATCTGGTCCGCGCCGTGGAGAGGCGTGGCTGGGAGAATTTCGCCGGTACCATTGCCTCCGGGCGTGAGGTCCAGCCTGGCCAGGTGATGCCCTCCTTCGCCGACGATCCCAATGTCATGGGCAACATCCCCAAGATCTTCAGTTATCTGCGTGCACGCGGCGAGGGTGGCCTGGGGCGCGGCCGCCCGAAGATCATCGAGTCGATGCAGGAGCAGGACGAGGAGAGCGCTGAAAAAGGCGCGGAAGAGGAAGAAAAAGACGAGGCCGCCGAGGAAGCGAACGCCGAGTGAAGCGTGGCACCGTTCGCAATGCCATTTCCGCCAGCGGAGGATGCATGAGAGCAGCCTGTCGTCAGATGGTACGAGCCGTGACTTTGGCCCTGGGCCTGGTCGCCGCTTGCAATGCCGTCGCCGAACCCCCCGAGCGCCTGGAGCGCGAGGCCCTGCGGGTCTGCGCCGATGGCAACAACCTTCCTTTCAGCAACCAGGCCGGCGAAGGCTTCGAGAATCGTATCGCCGAGCTGATGGCAGACGATCTGGGCGTGCCGCTGACCTATGTATGGGCGCCTCAGGTGATGGGCTTCGTGCGCAACACCCTGGAGCTGCGGGTCTGCGATGTGATGATTGGCGCCGTGGCCGGCTACGGGTTCGTGCAGAACACCAATCCCTACTATCGTTCTGTTTACTCCCTGGTGGTGCCCGAGGACTCCGAGCTCGATACGACCCGCCTGAGCGACCCGGCATTCGCCGGGCGGCGCATCGGCGTAGTCGCGGAGACCCCGCCGGTGGTGCCGCTACGCCGCAGCAGAGCACGGATCCAGGGCTACCCGCTGATGGTCGATACCCGGGTGCGCGCACCGGTGCGCGATGCCGTCGAGGACGTCGCCAGTGGCAACACCGAGGGTGCCGTACTGTGGGGGCCGCTGGCCGGCTACTACGCGGCGCGCCAGGACCCGCCGTTGAAGGTGGTGCCGCTGGTCGACGATGACTCAGGCGCCCAGCTCGATTATCGCATCACCATGGGGGTGCGGCATGGCGAACCCCACTGGAAGGACTGGATCAACGACTTCATCGACCGCCACCAGGACGAAATCCACGCAATCCTCATGGAGTATGGGGTGCCGCTGCTCGACCGACACGGCCAATTGATCGAGGCTGGTGAGGGAGGTGGTCCATGAACAGAGCGAGGCGTCTGCGTCTGCTGCCGCTGGGAGTTGCCATGGGCCTGGCGCTAGCCGGCACGGCTCAGGTCGAGGCGCAGCGCGCCGCGGCGGGGCCACCCGACTGGCCCTGCGTACAGCGGCTGATCCCCGAGCTGGCCTGGGGCACCATCTGGACCGGCCCGCCGCTGGACGAACTGGAACAGGACTGGTGGGAGGACGAGGAGGTCGGGCGGGTAGTGCGCTTTGCCACCTCGCGTTCGACTCCCGATGAGCAAGCCCTGGAACGGGTTCGAGAGTTCGTCGACTCGGTGGACGAGGAGGAGGCCGAGCAGCGGCTGACCCTGCTGTTCGCCGGCCTGTTCGAACTCACCGACCGCGAGCGCCGACGCACTATCGAGGGCATACGGCGCGCGTCACGCGCCCAGATGGACCGCCTCGACACCATTTCGTCGATGGTCGACGAGCTCGAGGAGCGTCGCGCCGAGGAGGATGCGGACGAGCAGGAGATAGAGCGGTTGTCCGAGGCGCTGTTCTGGGAGCAGCGCACCTTTCAGCATCGCCAGCAGGCGCTGCCGGCCATGTGCGACCAGCCTTACCTGCTGGAAGAGAAGCTGTCCCGCATGGTCAGGCTGATCATGGCACGCATGCCCTGAGCTGGCTGCTGCACATAACGACAACAGCGGCAGCGCCGGCTGCCTGAGGAGTACGCATGAGAACGCTACCGCGATCCCTTTGCTGGCTGGCGATGGGTGGGCTGGCCTGCGGCTTGGGATGGCCGACCCTGTTGGCGGCCGATACGCTCGAGCCGATCGTCGTGGGCTACCTGGGCATGGAGCGCCCCGACGACCGGGAGCCGCTCTCGGTGCTCGACCCCGTGCTAGACGACGATGGGGTGCAGGGGGCTCGACTGGGGATCAGCGACAATAACGCCTCGGCCCAGTTCCTGGGCCAGGAGTTCCTCTTGCACGAGGCGCAGGTTGCCCAGGGCGATGATATCGATGAGGCCTTGGAAAGCCTGGTCGAGCAGGGCGTGGAGTGGATCGTCAGTGGCTTGCCCGGCGAGGCATTGAGCGAGCTGATGGCGCATCCCGCACGCGGCGAGCGGGTGGTGTTCAATGCCCGGGCGCCGGACGACGAGCTGCGCGGCGAGGCGTGTCATCCCCAGCTCTACCACACCACTCCCAGCCGGCGCATGCTGGCCGATGCCCTGGCCCAGTTCCTCGGCTTCAAGCAGTGGGACCGCTGGGCGCTGGTCTACGGCAACACCGAGGAGGATCGTATCCTGGCCGATGTGCTGCGTGCCGCAGCCGAACGCTACGGCCATCGCATCGTGGGTGACCGGCAGTGGCCCCACGACCCCATGGCGCGCCGCGCCGAGGGCGGCTTCCATGCCATCCAGCGCGAGATCCCGGTGTTCGTGCAGGATCTGCCCGAGCACGACGTGCTGGTGATCGCCGACGAGACCGATTATTTCGGCGAATATTTCCCCTACCAGACCTGGACGCCGCGCCAGGTGGTGGGTACCCAAGGACTGATCGCCACGCCCTGGCACCGCGCCCACGAATCCTGGGGCGCGGTACAGCTGCAGCGACGCTTCGAGGAGCTCGCCGAGCGTTGGATGACGCCGCGCGACTTCAGCGCCTGGCTGGCGGTGCGTTCGCTGGGCGAGGCGGCGGCGCGTACCGGCTCCGTCGAGCGCGAAACGATCCTCGATTACATGCTCAGCGAGGAGTTCGAACTCGCCGGCTACCTGGGCCTGCCGGTCAGCTACCGCACCTGGAACCACCAGCTGCGCCAGCCCATCCTGATCACCGGACCGCGCATGGTGGCTTCGGTGTCGCCGCAGGAAGGCTACCTGCATTCACGCACGCCGCTCGATTCGCTGGGCGCCGACGAGGGGGAATCGACATGCCGTTTCTGAATCGCAGGGGACCGGTTTCCAAGTTTGGGCATAGCCTGCTCGGGCTGGCCCTGGGAACGCTGCCGCTGCTGTCCTCCAGTGCCCAGGCGGAGCGAATCTTCGTCTCCAACGAGAAGGACAATACCGTTTCGGTGATCGACGGCGCGAGCCTCGAGGTGGTGGAAACCATCCGCGTCGGGCGTCGCCCGCGTGCGATGGCCTTCAGCAGCGACGGCAGCGAGCTGTTCGTGGCGGTGGGCGACGACGAATCCATCGACATGATCGATCTCGAGACGCTGCAGGTGGTGCGCAGCCAGTCCTCGGGGGAGGACCCCGAGGTGATCCGCGTCGACCCCAACCGACCCTACGTTTACGTTTCCAACGAGGACGACAACATCGTCTCGGTGCTCGACTACGAACGCCGCACCCTGGTTACCGAGATTCCGGTGGGCGTCGAGCCCGAAGGGCTCGGCATCAGCCCCGACGGGCGCTGGCTGATCTCCACCACCGAAACCTCCAACATGGCACACATCATCGATCTCGAGACCATGGAGGCGGTACATCATCGCCTGGTGGGGGCGCGGCCGCGGCACGCCGAGTTCACCCATGACGGCCGCGAGGCCTGGGTTTCGTCGGAGATCGCCGGCATGGTGTCGATCCTCGACATGGAGGAGACCTTCGACATCAAGCACACCATTCGCTTCGACGTGCCGGGCGTGCCGCGAGAGACCGTGCAGGCGGTGGGGGTGGAGCTCACTTCCGACGGTCGCTACGCCTTCGTCGCCCTGGGCCCCTCCAATCGCGTGGCGGTGATCGACCAGCAGAGCTACGAGGTGCTCGACTACATCCTGGTCGGCCAGCGGGTCTGGCACCTGGCGCTCAACGGCGACGAGAGCCGGCTCTACACCACCAACGGGGTCAGCGGCGACGTCACCATGATCGAAGTGGATGGCCTGCGGGCGGTCAAGTCGATTCCGGTGGGACGCTTCCCTTGGGGAGTGATCGTCGAACCGTGAGTGAAGAGACCGCTGTGCGTGGCGAAACGGCACCTGCCCTCGAGGTTGCCGGGCTGAGTTTTGCCTACAACGGGAAACCAGTACTCGATGCGCTCTCCGTGGCCATCGCGGCGGGGGAGTTCGTCGTCCTGCTCGGACCTAACGGTGCCGGAAAGACTACCCTGTTCTCGCTGATCACCCGGCTGCACGATCGCCGCCAGGGCGAGATCCGCATCGGCGGCTTCGACATGCGCCGTCAGGCGGTACAAGCCCAAGCTCGCATCGGCGTGGTCTTCCAGCAGCCGACCCTCGACCCCGACCTCAGCGTGGCGCAGAACCTCGCGTATCACGGTGCCCTGCACGGCATGGGGCGGCGCGAGGCGAGATCGCGAGCCGAGGCGCAGCTCGAACGGGTGGGGCTGGCCGCCCAGCGCCGCACGCGGGTGCGACGGCTCTCCGGCGGCCAGCGGCGGCGGGTGGAGATCGCCCGCGGGCTGATGCACTCGCCGCGCCTGCTGCTGCTCGACGAGCCCACCGTGGGGCTGGATATCGCCTCGCGCCGCGAGCTGGTCGAGCATGCCCACCGGCTGTGTGCCGAGGAGGGCGTGGCGGTACTGTGGGCGACCCACCTGATCGACGAGGTGCGCCCCAGCGATCGGGTGCTGGTGCTGCATCGCGGTTGCCTGCTGGCCGATGAGCGGGCCGAGGCGTTGCCCACTCGGCTCGGCGTCGATAGCCTGGGCGAGGCTTTCGACCGCCTGGTGGATGGGGAGAGTCCATGCGAGTGATGCCCTGGCTGAACTGCCTGCGCGGCGTGGTGGGGCGCGAACTGCTGCGCTTCCTGCACCAGCGCAGCCGCTTCCTGGCGGCGCTGGTGCGGCCGCTGGTGTGGCTGTTCGTCTTCGCCACCGGCTTTCGCATGGCGTTGGGCGTGGCCATGACCGAGCCCTACCAGACCTACATTCTCTACGAGGTCTACATCGTGCCGGGGCTGGTGGGCATGATTCAGCTGTTCAACGGCATGCAGAGTTCGCTGTCGATGGTCTACGATCGCGAGATGGGCAGCATGCGGGTGCTGCTGGTCAGCCCCTTTCCGCGTTGGTACCTGCTGGTATGCAAGCTGCTGGCCAGCACTCTGGTTTCGGTGGTGCAGGTCTACGTCTTTCTCGCCATCGCCTGGGCCTACGGCATCCAGGCCCCCCTGATGGGCTATCTCTACCTGCTGCCGGCGCTGCTGGTGACGGGTTTCATGGTCGGCGCCCTGGGGCTGCTGCTCTCCTCCTTCATTCGCCAGCTGGAGAACTTCGCCGGGGTGATGAACTTCGTCATCTTCCCGATGTTCTTCCTCTCCTCGGCGCTCTACCCGCTGTGGCGCATCCGCGAGGGCAGCTATCTGGTCTATCAGATCGCGGCGCTCAATCCCTTCACTCACGCCGTGGAGATGATCCGCTTCGCCATGTACGAGCGTTTCAACGTCGAGGCGGTAACGATCAGCGTGGCCGTGGCCGCGTTGCTGCTGGCGTTGGCGATACTCGGGTATAACCCGTCGCGGGGCATGCTGGCCCGCAAGGGCGCCGGCGGGGACTGAGCGTCAGGGCTCGGCGATACTTTCCAGGTAGTCGATGATGCGCTGGCGCGAGCGCTCGTCGAGCCCCCACAGCACCATGCGCGTGCCGGGCAGGAACTCCTGGGGCCCGGCGAGGAAGGCGTCCAGATTCTCGCGGTTCCATGTCAGGTCGGCTTGCTCCAGGACCGGCGAGTAGTCGAAATCCTCGAGGCTGCCGGCCGGTCGGCCGACCAGCGCGTGCAGGCTGGGTCCGGCCAGGTGCCGGCCGGGTTCGATGCTGTGACAGCCGATGCACTGGGAGCGGAACAGGCGTTCCCCCTGGGCATGCTCGGCAGCCGCGCCTGGCACGGGAGTTGAAAGTATCGCCAGCAGGGCGAGGACGGCCGGCAACGGGCCGAGCCGGAAGGAGCGCGACACGAGCACCTCAGAAGCAGCGCAGGTTGGCGTCGGCCTGGACTCGATGCAGGGCGTCGACCTGATCCTGCATGCCGCGCTCGGTGCGGAACAGCACGCCCAGTTCGCCGCGCTGGTCCTGCATGCCCAGCACCGTCTCGACTTGCTCGTAGGTTTCGTAGGGCAAATGCTCGGCGATCACGTCGATGCTGCAGGAACACTTCTGCATGGTCAGGTAGTCGTTGCCATTGGAGGCCATGCAGCCCAGCACGTAATCGACGCGTGCCTCGGTGGGGTAGTCATTGGCCAGGCTCGTCGTGGCGAAGGGGAGCAGCAGGCAGGCGAGCACCGTCTGGCGCAGCACGCCGGCCGCTGTCGTCCGAAGTCGAGGCATTGTTGTTGTCTCCGGAAGCATCAGAGTGGATGACTTCAACTTATGGCAGACGAGTTCTTTTTTCCACTGCAAACGATGACTTATCGATTCTGAGCCCCGTTGCCAGCCGGTCAGCCGTTGCGTTCGTCGTCGCGAACCTCGTAGTCGCCCTCCAGCAGTTCATGCTCGCCCGGGCGACGGTCTCCGCGGTAGTGGGCCTCGCGATAGCGGGTCTCGCTGTAATGGTGGCTGCCGCCGGCATCCTTGGCCTGCTCGGCGCGGATCTGCTCGAGGCGCTTCTTCATGCGGTAGCGCACGAACGGCAGCATGGCCCAGCCGAGCAGCAGGAAGAACAGGCCGAGTACGGTGCCGACGATCAGCAGCAGGCCGAACAGCAGCCAGGTAAGGATCAGCTTCAACCCACCCAGGGGGCCGCGGGGCGCCTGATTCGCCCGGGCGCGCCACTGCTGGGCGGCCTGCCAGGCGGCGTTGCGGCGAGGATCGTTGCGATCGAACATGGACGTCTCCGATGATGACGCCGCAGCGCGGCGTGCGAATGACTGTCCCTTTGAGACTGTGGGACAAGGATCGTTCCCTGGAGCCTATGCGACCAGTCGCCACAGGGCAGCGGTCACGATGCCGGCAGTGATCGCTGCAAGGGCCTTCTGGGTGGTCAGCATCATCACGAGGGTGGCCAACAGTGCCAGACGTGCGCCCCAGTCGCCCTGCACCGCCATGGGCGTGATCACCGCGACCAGCACCGAGCCTGCCATGGCATTGATGAATCGCTCCACCTTGGGGCCGATGGGAATGCGCGACATCACGAACACGCCGCCGGCGCGGGTCAGGTAGGTGATAAACGCCATGATCATGATGGCAATGACGGCTCCCGCCGCCGTCGAGGGCAGAGTCATGCGGTGGCCTCCCGCTCCCCGCGGCTGGGCGGTACCAGCAGGCCGACAAGCCCACCGGCCAGGGCCCCGACGATCACGTGGGAGTGCGGCGGTAGCCAGACCATTGCCGCCAGGGCGGCCAGTGCAGCGGCGCTCCACGGTAGCAGCATCGACAGGTCGCGGCGCCCGCCTACCAGCATGGCCAGCAGGAAGCAGCCCATGATCACGTCGAGCCCGAAGCGCTGGGGCTCCTCGATGCCGCTGCCGAAGATTACCCCGAGCAGCGTGCCTGCCAGCCAGGTCAGCCACAGGGCGATGCCGCCTCCCACCAGCATGCCGACGTTGGTTTCGCCGCGCTGGTGATCGGCGGCGGCCATGGCCCAGTTGGAGTCGCTCATCACCACCAGGCTGGCGTAGCGCTGTCGGGGTGGCAGATGGGCCAGCCAGGGTTGGATGGCGGCTCCCATCAGCAGATGGCGGGCGTTGATGGCGAAGGTAGTGGCGATCAGCGGCAACAGCGGAATTTCCGGTCCCCACAGCTCCAGGGCGGCGAACTGCGAGGCACCGGCGAAGACCAGCGCGCTCATCAGCATGGCCTCCAGGCCCGACAGGCCGCGCGACAGAGCGGCCACGCCGAAGGCCAGGCCGAAGATCACCACGAACAGCGACAGCGGCGCCATGCGGCGGATGCCGGAGAGCACGCCGGGGAGATCGAGTCGTGCACCAGCTACGGGTGGGGTCATGCGTGCCACACCTCGCTGACGATCTCGTAGCTGCGCAAGCGATCCTCGCTGGCGTAGGTATCGGTGTTGAGCATCAGTTCGTCGGCCCCGGTCTGCTCGAGAAAGCGTTCTAGCCCTGCGTGCACGGTATCGGGCCCGCCGATGACCGCCGCGCCCAGGAATTGCTCCACCTGGACGCGCTCCATGGGCGTCCAGTCGAGGGTCTCGACCGGCGGCAGCGAGCGGGTGCGGCGGCCGTGTACCATGCCGAGGAACTTCTGACGGGTGGTGGAGGCGAGGAACTGGGCGCGTTCGTCGTCTTCGGCGGCGATCACCGGCAACCCGACCATGGCGTAGGGGCGTTCGAGTAGTGCCGAGGGGCGGAAATTGTCGCGGTAAAGCCGCAGCGCTTCGTGCAGGTAGCCCGGTGCGAACTGGGCGGCAAAAGCGAACGGCAGCCCCTCGCGGGCCGCGAGCTGGGCGCTGTAGCCGCTGGAGCCGAGCAGCCAGAGAGGTACCCGGGTGCCCTGGCCGGGTACGGCGCGCACGCGCTGGCCGGGCTGCTCGTCGTCGAGGAAACCCTGCAGCTCGGCCAGCAGCTCGGGGAAGTTCTCGGCACCGGCATATGGGTCGCGACGCAGCGCGGCCATGGTGGCGGCATCGGAGCCCGGCGCGCGGCCCAACCCCAGATCGATGCGGTCCGGGTAGAGGGTCTCCAACGTGCCGAACTGCTCGGCGATGACCAGCGGGGCATGGTTGGGCAGCATGATGCCTCCGCTACCCACGCGGATGCGCGAGGTGGCGCCGGCGATATGGCCGATCATCACGGCAGTGGCGGCACTGGCGATGCCGTCGAGGCTGTGATGCTCGGCCAGCCAGTAGCGGGTGAAGCCCAGGCGTTCGGTCAACCGGGCCAGCGCCACGCTCTCGGCGAAGCTATCGGCGATGGTGCCGCCCTGGCGGATCGGTGCCAGGTCGAGCACGGATAGTGGGGTGTCGGAAAGTCGGGGCATGTTCGAGACTCAAAACCTTTAGCCTGCTTGGTTTCTCCAGAATCGTCCTCTCGACGCCACGATGCAATGGTTTTGTGGCCCGAATCGATACGGTGGCAGTGGATTGTGTGGCGTCAGGGTTGGCCTGCTAGGATGAGAGCGTTCAAGGACGAAGCAAGGAGCGCCTTATGGCCAACCATGGAGGGCAACGGGTCTTTACCGTGTCGGCCCTGATCATTCTGGCGCTGGTGGCACTCGGCGCCGGTTTTCCCGAGGCTTTCGGCGAGGCGGCCGACGCCGCGCTTGCCAGCGTGACCCGGCTATTCGGCTGGTTCTATCTCTTTTCGGTGTTCGGCTTCGTGGTTTTCCTGCTGGCGCTGGCCTTGAGCAAGTACGGCAAGATCCGCCTGGGGCCGCAGGACAGTACGCCGAGCTTCAGCTTCTTCTCCTGGGTGAGCATGCTGCTGGCGGCCGGCTTCGGCGTGGGCCTGGTGTTCTACGGCATGGCCGAGCCCATGCTCCACTACGTCGAACCGCCCTACGGCGACGTGCCCGCCGAGAGCACCGAGGCGGCACGCTACGCCATCCAGTACAGCTACTTCAACTGGGGCATTCACCAATGGGCGGCGTTTTCGGTAGTGGGCCTGATCATCGCCTATTTCCAGTTCCGCAAGGGGCAGGCCGGGCTGGTCTCGTCGGTGCTGTCGTCCATTGCAGCCAAGTACCCTCGCGTGCGCCCCTACGCACCGACCCTGGACGTGTTCGCCGTGGTGGCCACGGTGATGGGCGTAGCGACCTCGCTGGGGCTGGGGGTGCTACAGCTCAACGGTGGCTTCAACGCCGTGTTCGGTCTACCGGAAAGCGTACTTTGGCAGTCCATCATCCTGTTCCTGATGTTCCTGGCCTACATGGCCTCCACCTGGTCGGGGCTGGACAAGGGAATCCGCCGGCTCTCCAACCTCAACATGATCCTGTGCATCGGCCTGATGCTCTATGTGCTGGTGACCGGCCCCACGGTGATGATCCTCGAGACCATCACTCTGGGTGTCGGTGACTACCTGCAGAATTTTATCGGCATGAGCCTGCGTATCTCGCCCTTTACCGACAACACCTGGGCGGCCAACTGGACGATCTTCTACTGGGCCTGGGTAATCGCCTGGTCGCCGTTCGTCGGCACCTTCGTGGCTCGGGTGTCGCGCGGTCGCACCATCAAGGAGTACGTTTTCGGCGTGCTGATCGTGCCGCCGCTGCTGGCCTGCCTGTGGATCGGCGTGTTCGGCGGCGCCGCCCTGCACATGGAGCTGGCCGGCGACGTTGGCCTGGCGAGCGCCACCGAAGCCAACATCACCGTGGCGTTGTTCGAGATGTTCGAGCTCATGCCCTTTACCGGCGTGCTCTCGGTTATCGCCATGCTGCTGATCTTCATTTTCCTGGTCACCTCGGCCGATTCGGCGTCCTATATCGTGGCCCAGATGACCGACAACGGCTCGATCAACCCGCCGCTGTTCAAGCGGGTAGCCTGGGGCGTGTTGATTGCCGCCATCTGCCTCACGTTGATTGCCGCCGGTGGCTTGACCGGGCTGCAATCGGCAGCAGTACTCTCGGCGCTGCCCTTCACCTTCATTCTCTACGGCATGATCGTGGTACTGATTCGCGAGCTGCGCGCCGACCGCCGGGCCATGCTCACCCAGCTCTACCGCCGCCATGGCGAGACACCGGTGGGCGCCGATGCCTTCGAGGCCGAGGCGCTGGGCGAGCAGGAACGGCTGCGTCGCGCGCCCAATGTGATCAATCGGCGCATCAACCGCCGCGAAGGTGGCTAGGTGTGTCCGCAAGCGGTTTGTGCTTGAGCAATATGGCGTTAAAAGTCAGCCCCAAATAGCAGGTAGCCAGTGGGGGGCGCAGGCCGTAAGCTCTGAGAAGAATGGGGAACCGGACGTCTACCATGTCTCTCATCGGCCCACGCCGTCGCGCGCTTCAGCGAGGCGCCACCCGCCGGCGGCAGCCGAACCGCGGGAATCAGAACAACTTCGATCGCTGGCTCGACCGTGCGGTTGACCTTGCCGTGCTCACGGCCCTGGCGGTGGGGGGCGTGGCGCTGGTATTGCACTTGTTGCGCTAGCGCGGGGTCGAGATGCGCTCGTTGCTGGTATTGGTCATGTTGGTCGCCGTCGTTGCTGCTGCCTGGTGGCAGTTCGAGGAGCGAATACCCGCCCATTGGCATCCCTGGAAACCGCTGAGCGTCGACGACATCCTGACCCCGGTCACCAAGTGGAAACTGCATCGCCTGGCCGACGACCGTGAGGGGTGCCTGACGGCGCTCGGCACGGCCCCTGAGGGGACGCTGCAGATGACGCCGTTGGATGATTACGAGCCTTCGCCCGGTTGCCCGCTGAGCAACGTGGTGCGCCTGCATGGCAGCGACGTCGCGTTCAATGCCAGTTTCGTTGCGAGCTGTCCGCTGGCCCTGGCCTGGGTCATGTACGAGCGCCAGCGCCTGCAGCCGGCAGCCGAGGCCCACTTCGGCACCCGAGTGGCGCGTATCGAACATTTCGGCAGCTTCTCCTGTCGCAATGTCTATGGTCGCGAGAGCGGCCGACGCAGCGAGCATGCCACGGCCGAGGCCTTGGACGTTGCCGCCTTCCGCTTGGAGGATGGACGTAGGATCACCCTGCTCGAACACTGGAACGACGAGGGGGCGCGGGGAGCCTTCCTGCGCGAGGCGCGCAACGGCGCCTGCGACCTGTTCGGCAACGTGCTGGGCCCGGCGTACAACCGCGCCCATGCCGACCACTTTCACTTCGGCATGCGTGGTTTCCGCCTGTGCCGCTGAGATCGTCAGGCTCGCACGCCGTCGTCGGCCCCCGTACACTCAGAGGCATCTACCCGCTGGCGCACGAGGCTTATGCTGGGATTCTTGCAGGGATTCGCTTACGGGCTTTTCGTCACCTGCCTGCCATGGTGTCTGGTCGGGCTGGCCAACCCGCGGCTGGCGGTAGCCACCGATAACCCCAACCGCTTCCAGGTGCTGTTTCGCTACTGCCTGCTGGTACCCTTCATCAGCACGGTGCTGTGGCTGACGTCGCTGTGGGGCGGCTTCGGGCCTAGCCTGGGCGGTTGGCTGGCCGGCCTGGTGGCGGTGGGGGTATCGCTGCCCGTGGAGCGTGGCTGGCGTCGCTGGCGAGCGCGGCGGCACCATCGCCGGTTGCAGGAGCGGCTGGCGGCCGAAAGCGAGCGGCGGCGCGCCGAGCAGGAGCGTGCCGCGCGGGAAACCGGCGTGGCCGAGCTGGACCCCGACCGGCCGCCGGTGGATGCCGATGAGCTGGTGCTGTCGCTGTGCCGCGCCAAGCAGGGGCTGCTCGACGTGAGACGTGCCGATCTGGCGAGCCAGGTCGACCGTTTCTACACCCGCTATGCGCATGTGATGGAGCTGCTGTCGGCGCGCTTCGACCGCAGCGAGCTGGCCTTCGAGCGCTCCCGGGGGCTGATCACCGAAGTCTGCCTCGGTGCGGTGGATACCTTCACCTCCATGGCGGCCCAGGCGCGTGGCGTGACGGGGCTGGACGGCGACTATGTACGCCGGCGCCTGGATCAGGAGGGAAGCCGGCTGTCCGTCGAGGAGCGGATTGCGCTCAAGCGTCGGCTCGAGCTGATCGAGGAGACCGACCATCGCCTGCGGCGCTTGGTCGCGCGCAACGAATCGGCGCTGACGCTGCTCGACGATACGGCGGTGGCTCTCGCCCGGGTCGAGACGGGGCGACCGCAGGCCACGCTTGCCACCGACCGGGCGCTGGAGGAGCTGCGACGCTTCATCGAGGGAGCGGATCGCTACAGCCGCCATGAACGCCGTTGAGCATCTCGCTGGCCGGCGTTGAGCAGTACGCCGGCGTAGCTTGCTAAGGTGTGGAAAAGCGCCTGAAGGGGGAACGCTTATGAATCAGTCGTCCGAACGTGGCTCGCCGCTCTCGCTGCCGCCGGTGGAGCAGATCGCCAGTGAACTCGAGGAGGTCGCTCCCGAGCCGATGGATGGCGAAGAGATCGTGATCGACGACCCTGAGCTGGAGCAGTTGGCGGATAGCTTCGTCGACGAAGTGCTGGCCAGCGAAGGCGCCGCGCTCGAGCGCCAGCGGCGTGCGGTGGACGAGATGGGCCTCGAATTGCAGCAGCAGGCGGCGCATCACAGCGAGATGCTGCAGGCGCCGTTGCGCAAGCTGGCCCATCAGGGCGATGAGGGCGGTCCGGTGGCCAAGGCGCTGATCGACCTGCGCGGGCACATGCAGGATCTCGACCCTCATCAGCATCGCCTGGCGTCGGGGCCGTTCGACCGCCTGCTGTCGCGCATTCCCGGGGCAGGCAGTCGCGTGCAGCGCTATTTCCGCAAGTTCGAAAATGCCCAGCAGGCGCTGGATGCCATCATTGCCGACCTGGAGGCGGGGCGCGACATGCTGCGTCGTGACAACATCACGCTCAGCGATGACCAGGAGAGCCTGCGCCAGCTGCTGGGACGGCTGCAGCGTCAGGTCGACCTGGGACGGTTGATCGACCGACGCCTGGTGCAGGCACTGGAACGGCTCGGCGACGCGCATCCGCAGCGCGCCTTCATCGAGGAGGAACTGGTCTTCCCGCTGCGCCAGCGCATCGTCGACCTGCAGCAGCAACAGGCGGTCAGCCAACAGGGCGTGCTGGCCCTGGAAGTGATCATTCGCAACAATCGCGAATTGATTCGCGGCGTCGACCGGGCCATTCACGTGACCGTGTCGGCGCTGACCGTGGCCGTCGCCGTGGCGCTGGCGCTGGCCAATCAGCGCCTGGTCCTCGACCGCGTCGAATCGCTCAATACCACCACGTCGGAGATGATAGCCGGAACGGCGAGAACGTTGCGCCAGCAGGGCGTGGAGATCCAGACCCGTGCCGCCTCGGCCCAGCTTGACATGCAGGCGCTGGAGCAGGCTTTCGACGACGTGCTGGGCGCGATCGACGACCTGTCCCACTATCGCCAGGAAGCGTTGCCCCAGCTCGACGCCCAGATCGACCGGCTGGCACAACTGGCACGCCGCGGCGGTACCGCCACCGACAGGCTGCAGCGCGGCAGCGAGATCCAGTCACCCGACTCGGAGGAGGAGCCGCCGTCCCAGCGTGAGCCTTAGGCCAAGCCTTCGCCTGCCTAAGGCGAGCCCCCGGGGGAGTGGCTCGGGCCATCGTCTTCGTTGACGTCCTTGGGCGGTGGCTCGTGCCGCTGGGCATCGCGCAGTGCCTTGCGCATCAGCTCCCAGGCATCGTCGAGCCCCTGCTGCAGGGAGTCCCAGGCCGCCTCGCTGGCAAACTGCAACTCGTCTAGCCGACGGCGGGTCTCGTCGCGGCGCCGCCGCAGCCGCTCGATGTCATCCTGGTAGCGGGTCTGTGCCTCGGCGCCTGCCCGGCGCGCGCGGGCGACCAGGGCGTCGATCTCGGCGTTCCATTCGTCCAGTCGGGCCTTCATCTGCTCGATGAACTCATCGCGTCTGTTCATACGGCTTCTCCGCCTCTGGCTGATGCTACTCCTATCGATTCCCCGCTGCCGGGCCGGTTCCCCAACCATGCTCAGATCTGTGCGGCCACCCGGTCGCGGCCCTGGCGCTTGGCGCGATAAAGCTGGCTGTCGGCCTGGGCCATCAGTTCCTCATGGCCGGTGTCGTCGAGTGCCGGCGCACAGCTGGCCACGCCCAGGCTGGCGGTGACCCGGTCGGTGTGGGTCGCGTGCGCATGGGGAATGTCGAGTGCGCGTATTTCCAGGTGAATCCGCTCCGCTACTCGCAGGGCGCCCTCCAGGTCGGTATCGGGCAGTACGCAGACGAACTCCTCGCCGCCGTAGCGGGCGACCAGGTCGGAGGCGCGATGGACCACCCGCGTGAGCGCCTCGGCGATGGCTCTCAGCGTATCGTCGCCAGCGACGTGGCCGTAGTGGTCGTTGAACTCCTTGAAGTGATCGATGTCGATGAAGATCACCGAGAGTGCATGGCCATTGCGCCGGGCACGCTGCCACTCGCGAGCGAGAAAGGCGTCGAAGTGGCGACGATTGGCAATGCCGGTTAGTCCATCCATGGTCGAGATCTGATGCAGCTGGTCGCGCTGGTCGAGGCCCTGCTGGAAAGCCAGCAGCAACTGGTCGACGCTCTCCACCAGGTGCCCCAGCTCGTCGTTGCCATGACGGCCCATGGCGGGTTTCGGCCAGCGGCCGGGTTGGCGCGGGTCGGTGGCGACAATCGCCGCATGCACGCGGAGCAAGGGGCGTGTCACGAACCAGTGAAACACCAGGGCAAGCAGCGCCGCTATGGCCAGTGACTTGGCAACGCCCAACGAGAAGATCAGCAGGCTGCGATCGATGAAGTCGCGTGCCAGGCGGTCGAGCGCCAGCGTCAGCTTGAGTTCGCCCACTGGCTGGGCCGAGTTGTCAGTACCGGCCTGGTAATTGAGCGTCTGCTGGTAGTGCAGGATGTCGTCGAACAGGACGTGTGCCAACCAACTGGAGGCGGGTTCGAACTGACGTTGACGCGTGGCCATGACACGGCCGAAATCGTCCGTGAGGGCCGCGCTATCGACACGACCGCCGTTGAATAGTCCCTCGACGACCTGAGTTGCCAGGTCGGGGTTGAGCTGGAAAGCGGCCTCTGCCGCGGTGCCGTGCACCAGGTCAAGGCGGTAGCGAGTGTCATTGACGATTTCCTGTCGCATCGCGCGGGCATCGAGGGCCAGTTCGATGACACCGGCAAGAATGCTGAGCAACAGCGCGATGGCCAGGGTGAGCCCGGCCTGCTTGGCGGTCAGGCTGCGCCTGCCGGTCTGGCGTTCCATGCCAGGGGGGTGGCTCACTGAGGTTTCTCCCTGTTGGCCCGTACCCGATCGAGAGCGGCTTGCAGCCGGGCTATGAAGTGATCGGGAACCGAGGGGTGGCAGGCCAGATAAAGATCCACCTCGTTGAAGGAGAACAGACGACGCAGCGGCAGGTCGGCCTCCTCGGCGAGGAGCCAGGCGGTCTGTTCGCCGGTGACCCAGGCATCGATCAATCCGGCACGCAGACGGCCGACGTTCTCGCGTTCGGCACTGGCCACGACGATGGGAACCCCTTGATTGGCCACGTATTGGCCGACGGCATCCTTGCGAAAGCTGCCCACGCGCAGCTCTGCCAGGTCGGCCAGGGAGTCGGCTTCGATGCCTGCCTCTTCGAGGGCGAAGGCGGCCCAGGTACTCGATACCAAGGGACCCACCCAGGTGAACAGCGACTCGCGCTCGGGCGTGCGGGTAGTCGAATAGACGCAGTGGCGCTCGCGCAGCTGGGCTTCGGTCAGGGCCCGTGCCCAGGGCAGCAGGCGGAAGTCGGCGGCGAGTTCGGCGTCATCCAGGGCGGCCCGCAGCAGTTCGGTGGCGTTCCCCGTAACCCGGCCGTCGTCGTCTTGATAATTGTAGGGCGGGTACTCCTCGGTATTGAAGGCGATGGTGCCGCCGAGGATATCGCTGACGACACCCTGTTCGCGCAGACGATCCAGTGCCATCTGCATGCGCTCGACCAGGAGCGGGTCCGTGTCGCGATGCAGGGCATAGTAAAGATCGGACTCACTGATGGTTAATGCGGGAACGAAGTCAGTAGTGGGCAGGCCCTCCTCCTGCATCAGCCAGAAGGCCACGTCTTCGCCATAGGCCCACAGGTCGACCCGGCCACGCTCGAGCATGCGCAGTGCGCTGACATTGGAAATCGCCGCATGCACCTGACTTTCCGGCACGCCGGCTTCCTGTAGCCGCTGATCGCCGATATCCTCACGGATGATGGCGATGCGATAGCCGCCGGCGATCGCATCCTCGATATCGTTCAATTTGATGCCACTGTCACGACGAGCAATCAGCGTGACCCTATCGGTGGCAATGGGACCGACCCACTGGAACAGCTCCTCGCGCTGCTCGGTGCGCGTGGTGGAGAAGAGTACCGTACCCGGCTCGGATAGGGCGGTATCGTAGCCGCGTGCCCATGGGTAATAGAGCACGTCGTCGCGGGATAGCGCGGTATCTGTCTCGGCAAAGATCCGTTCGAGCAGCTCGATGGAAATACCTTCGAGGCGATCGTTGTGCCGATAATTGTAGGGTGGGTACTCTTCGGTGATGAAGGTCAGCCCTTCCAGGCCGGCCGCTGCCGGGAGGGGCAGCAATACCAGCATCAGCAATAGCCACTTTTTCATGCGCTCTGCCCCTGCCTGCTTGTTCTTCTGACCTCCGCGTGACGGTGCCAGTCACGGTTACGAGCCGCCTGTCTGCGTTTGTCTGGTCAGGTGGCGCCTGGATGAAGCCAACAGCATGACAAAATTGCTTAACCCAGGTTAACAAAGATAATGCCCGTGGTATGGCGAGAAGTGAAGAACGCCTTTCTCCACGTTTTGCGAATGGCTATTGCCGGCCGACAGGCATCGCGGGCCGACCGAATGCGAAGGTGAGCGTTACGCTTCGGGCTCTAGTCGATAGAGCGTGCCGCTCTCGTCGCCGACAAGCATGTAAATATAGCCGTCGGGCCCTTGGCGCACGTCACGTACTGGGCCGAATGTCTCGTCGAGCAGCGCTTCCTCTTCGGTAACTTCATTGCCTCTTATGACGAGGCGATGGAGCTGCTCGCTCTCCAGTCCGCCGACGAGCAGGTTCCCCTCCCACTCGGGATAATGATCCCCATTGATCACCGCCAGGCCCGAAGGCGACACGTTCTCGGAAAAGCGATAGGCAGGCTCGACGACTTCCTCCTCATTGAAGAATCCGCTGCTGGCGCCCAGTTCCAGCAATTCGGTATCTTCACCCTCAGCCGCCGCGCCGTGATTCTTGCCGGGCTGGATGAGCAGCACTTCGTCATGACCGTTGCTGCGCGCTTCCACGGCCCAGACGTAGCCGCGCTTCTCATCCACGGCCAATCCCAGAACGTGGCGATGCCCCCATGAGTAGATTCTGGGAAGGAAGCCGGCCTCTTCGAGGAGCGGATTGTCCTCTGGCGCCAGGCCCTGCGGGTCGAGCCGCAGTATCGAGCCGGCATGGTCCTGGGTATCCTGAGCCCGTTCGGGGTCACCGCGGTCGCCGACGGACATCAGCAGGGTGTCGTCCTCCAGCCAGGCGAGTCGCGAGCCGGCACGAGGGCCGGGTTCGGAGCGCCGGTTCTGCTCAAACAACTCTTCCACGTCCACCAGTTGGTCGCCGGCCAGGCGACCGCGTGCCAGCGCCGTGGCAGTGGAGTCGGTATCGCCGCTGGCGTAGGTGAAGTAGATCCAGCCGGTATCGGGGTAGTCGGGAGAGGCGGCGACGTCGAGCAGGCCTGCCTGGCCCTCGACATGGATACCGGGCAGACCTTCGACCTCTTGCCGTTCGCCGTTGTAGAACGTCTGGATCTGTCCGGTGCGCTCGCTGATGACGAAGAGTCCACCGGGCAGGACGGCCACGCCCCAAGGCTGTTCGAGGTCCTCCGCCACCGGCACCAAACGCAAGTCCTGGGTGGTGCTCAAGGACGTTTCTTCGGCATGTACCGATGCTGCGGCCAAGGTCAGCCCCAGCAAGGAGATAACACTCAAGCGTTCCATTGCTTGTCTCCAGTCTGAAATGTCGCTCTTAGTGTAGTGAAAGCAGTCTTGTCGTCATTCTTCTCCCGATAAGCTGATAGGCTAGGCGCTTCGGATGAGGCAGGCAGGGAGAGGAGGGACGATGAGCGCGATGCCGGCCGTTGGCGGTACGACACCCAGACTGCGGGCGTCAAAGCGGGAAATCTTTGGCTGGGCGATGTTCGATTTCGCCAACCAGGCCTATACGCTGCTGATCATCACCGTGGTGTTCGGTGAGCTGTTCACCACCGTCATCGTCGGCGATCGCGATGACGGCTTCCGCCTGGCCAACCTGCTGTGGAGTCTGGCGCTGGCCGTCAGCTACCTGCTGGTGGTGATCACCGGCCCGCTTTGCGGTGCGGTAATGGACTACCGAGCGGCCAAGAAGCGTTTCCTGTTCGTCAGTTACATCGCCACCGTGGTGGCGACCGCGCTGCTCTATTTCGTCGCGCCTGGCTACGTCATGCTCGGGTTCTTGCTGATCGTGGTGTCCAACTACGCCTACTCCATGGGCGAGTCGTTCATTGCCGCCTTCCTGCCCGACCTCGGCCCGCCGCAGGACCTCGGCAAGATCTCCGGCTTCGGCTGGGCGCTGGGCTACGTGGGCGGCCTCTTTGCCGCCGGTTTCACCCTGGTGGCGCTGGGCGAGGCCACGGCCGACAACTTCGAGCGCATCCGCTGGGTGGGTCCCTTCGCTGCGGCGTTCTTCCTGGTCACCGCCATTCCCACCTTTCTCTGGGTGAAGGAGCGAGGCACGCCCCAGCCGCACCGCAAGCGCTATCGTGAGATCGCCTGGGAGCGCGTCTCCACCACCCTGCATGAGCTGCGGCGCTTTCGCGACCTGGGCATCTTCCTGGTGTCGCTGCTGTTCTCCATGGCCGGCGTCTACATTATCATCGCCTTCGCCTTCATCTACGGCGCCCAGGTGATCGGCTGGGACGAATCGATCCGCAACGTGATGTTCATCATCGTACAGATCACCGCCGCGGCCGGTGCGCTGGGCTTCGGTTTCCTGCAGGATCGTATCGGCACCAAGATCACCTACCAGTTGACCCTGCTGCTGTGGGTGGCGGCGATACTCGCCATCTGGGCCACGCCGGAGGTCACCGCTTGGCTCAACGCCAGCCTGGGGCTCGACTGGGAGGCCCAGCACCTGTTCCTGTTCGTGGGCTGCCTGGCGGGGCTCTCGCTGGGCTCGAGCCAATCGGCCAGCCGTGCCTTGGTGGGGCTGTTCTCGCCCACGCGCAAGGCCGCCGAGTTCTTCGGCTTCTGGGGGCTGGCCAACAAGCTTGCCGGGGTCATCGGCATCATCGGCTTGGGGCTCTTGCAGACGGTGGTGGGGCTGCAGGCCTCTATCCTGCTGTGCGCGGCGTTGTTCATCGTGGCGATGCTGATCTGCCTGGCGGTAAACCAGGCCCGGGGGCAACAGGCGGCCGTCGAGTGGGAGGCGCGCAACGGGCACGCCATGCCGGGAGACGCCGGGCGATGACCCTGGATCCTGTGTTGCTGGCACTGGTGGCCGCAACCTTCGTTGTCGCCGGTATCGTCAAGGGCGTGATCGGCATGGGTATGCCGACGGTGTCGCTGGCATTGCTCACCGCCACGGTGGGGTTGCCATCGGCCATGGCCCTGCTGCTGGCACCGACCATCGTCACCAATGTTTGGCAGGCGCTGGCAGGTGGGGACCTGCAGCAGATCCTGCGGCGCCTCTGGCCCTTCCTATTGGCCTCGGTGGTTACCGTGTGGCTGGGCGTGGGCGTGTTGGCCAGGGTCGACGTTCGCTGGCTTTCCGGCCTGCTGGGCGTATTGATCGCCTTCTATGCCCTTTCGGGGCTGTTCAATCTCGGCTTCGGCAAGTTGGTCAGCCGTGGTCGCCATGCGGCACCCGTGAATGGTGCGCTGACCGGCCTGCTTACCGGTATGACCGGTTCCTCGGTGTTTCCCGGCGTGGCCTATCTACAATCCCTCGGCCTGCCACGGGACATGCTGATCCAGGCCATGGGCGTACTGTTCGTCGTTACCACCATGGCACTAGGGTTCTCCATGGGTGAGCAGCGCTTGCTCAGCATGGAGCTTGCGCTGCTCTCCGTGGGCGCGGTGATACCGGCCCTTCTCGGCATGCAGCTTGGTCAGCGGTTGCGCCAACGGCTTTCCGAGGCGACCTTTCGCCGCGTCTTCCTCAGTGGTCTGCTGGCCATGGGCGCCTACCTGCTGCTGCGGTCTCTAACGGGCTAGCCAAGACGCCTCACTCGGCAAGAAAGTCGCGGATGCGATCGCCGGCCTGGCCAATGGCCAGCACGCCGTCGAGGTGGCCGCGACTGCCTTCAAGCGTGACCAGCTCGACCTCGGTGCCGTCGGCCTCGATCAACTCGGCGGTTTCACGCACGCCTTGCGGCGCAAAGACCAGATCGTTCTCGCTGTAGAGAATCAGGCTGGGGGCGCCGATGCGTGCCAGCCCCTCCTCGAGGCTCTCGCCGTGGCCGGTGACGAACGCCTGGTTGGCTTTCACCAGGTAGAGGAAATGGTTGGCGTCGGCGACTTCGGCCCGCGCCGCAGCGATGTCGTCGAGTGTCTGCTCGATGGCGTAGCGCGCCTCGAGTTCGCGGGTGGGGTCGGCGTCATCGTCGGCCCAGCTACGGTCGAAAGTGGCATTGGCCCACTGCCAGTGGTTGGCGTCGAGGGTGACCAGCTTGAGCGATTCGCGCAGACCGTCCAGCGGCGGCTCGCCGGCGTAGTAGTCGCCCTCGTTCCAGTTGGCGTCCAGGCGGATGGGCGCGGCCCAGGCGCTCAGGGTGGCCAGCAGCCAGGGGTCGGTGACACCCCCACCGATCACCGGGATCAGCCGTTCGACCCGCTCGGGATAGGCGCTGGCCCACTCGTAGGCTTGCAGTGCGCCCATGGAGGCTCCCATCACCGCGTGCAGACGTTCGATACCTTGACTCTCGAGCAGCGCCTTTTGCACCTCGACGAAGTCACGAATGTTGACCAGCGGGAAATCCGTGCCCCAGGGCTCGCCGCTTTCGGGGTTGGTCGTGGCCGGCCCGGTGGTGGTCACGTTGGGGGCGTGGGCATTGAGGTTGACCAGGGTGTCCGAGGCGATGATGTAGTACTCGTCGGTATCCAGCGGTTTGCCGGGACCGATGATGGCGTCCCAGTAGCCGGGTGCGGCGTCATCCTCGGCGTAACGGCCGGCGGCATGGCTGGTGCCGGAGAAGAAGTGGGTGATCAGGATGACGTTGTCCTTCTCTTCGTTGAGCTCGCCGTAGGCCTCCCAGCCGATGCGTACCGGGGCGATGGTCTCGCCGCCGACGGTGGTGTACTCCTCCATCTCGAAGACCTGCTTTTCCACCAGCCCATCCCATGCCGCCGCTGTGCTGCTGGCGAGCAGCATGAAGTTGGCCAGGGCAGCACAGGCAAGGTGCAGGGAGCCTTGGGAATGGCGGGCAACGTTCACGGTCGAATGTGAGATGCTGTCGTGCATGTGGCTATCCTTGTCGTTATCGGGTCGCTGGGCATCCGCGGATGACGCCCGGCGAATGCCAGAGAGAATGCAGCCAAGGGAAGCTTGGCGCCGTTTAGTACAGACAGTGGGAACAGGGGTGTCAAAGCGGGTGAAGCCTGCTAACCAGGAGACGGGACATGAGCCGACAGAGCGGTTCGATCCGGCGTACCGGAATGGGCATGATGCTGCTGTTCTGGGTGGCCTTCATCGGCTTCGGCAGCTGGTGGCTGCATGGCTTCATCGAGACCCAGCGCAATCCCAATGCTCATCTGGTCAATGCCGTGACCGGGGCGGAGGAGTCGATCGTGCTCGAGCGCAACCGCTCGGGCCACTTCGTAGCTACCGGGCGCATCAATGGCGAGCCGGTCGATTTCCTGCTCGACACCGGCGCCACCTACGTCGCTGTGTCGGCTGAATTGGCCGAGCGGTTGGGGCTGGAGCGTGCGGGGGCCGCCTGGTTCAACACCGCCAACGGACGTGTACGCGGCGACATGACCTGGCTCGATGAGGTCAGCCTGGGAGGCTTTACCGCCGCCGAGGTGCGTGGCTCCATCAGTCCTGGGCTTGGTGATGACATGGCCCTGCTGGGCATGAGCTTTCTCAATCGGTTCGATATCGAAATACGTGATACCCGTATGGTCCTGCGTCCGGCGCAGCAGCCCTGAGGAGAGGAATGGCGAATTTCTGGCGAGGCAGGCGAGCTGTAAGACCGGACCAGATTCCCGGCCCGGGGTGGCTGGATATCTGCTGGCGAGTCAAGGTGCAGTTAACGGATGATCGGGTCGGCATGCTGGCGGCCGGTATTGCTTTCTATGCGCTGTTGTCGCTCTTTCCGGCCATTGGTGCGGTCATATCGCTGTGGGCGTTGGCGTTCGATCCGGCCGAGATGGCCCGCCAGATCGGCGAACTGAGCCGCTTCATGCCCCCGGGGGGTGCCCGGCTGATCAACGAGCAGGCCCGGCAAGTCAGCGAGAACACCGATACCGGGCTCAGCCTGACGGCTCTGTTCGGTCTGGTCGTGGCGATGTTCCTCGCCTCCAAGGGAGTACGCGGCCTGATGGTGGGGCTCAACGTGGTCTATGGCGAGGAAGACCGGCGCGGTCTGGTACAGCGCATGCTGGTGACGGCCGCTTTGACCGTCGGGTTGATCATGATGTCGCTGGCGGCCACCATGTTCGTGGCCTTGTATCCCATCGCCGTCGCCTGGCTCGTCCTCGAGGGACCTCTCGTCACCCTGATCACCTGGCTGCGCTGGCCGGCGCTGTTGTTGTTGATGATGTTCGTCATTGCCGTGCTCTATCGCTATGGGCCCTATCGCAGCTCGCCGCACTGGGAGTGGGTCAGCGCGGGCACGGTGACAGCGACGCTGCTGTGGCTGCTCGGTTCGGGTGGGCTGTCGCTCTACGTCAGCCAGTTCGCCAATATGGATGAGCTATACGGCTCACTGGGTGCCGTGGTTGTGTTGATGCTGTGGTTCTGGCTCTCTTCGTACGTCGTATTGCTGGGAGCCGAGATCAACGCTGAAATGGAGCGCCAGACCCGGCGTGACACCACGGTGGGCGAGTCCCGGCCAATGGGCGAACGAGGCGCCTACGTTGCCGATACCCTGGGGCCGAAGCGACCGTGGCGCAAATGACAACAGGGAGAAGACCCATGAGCCTGACCCGCCAGCTCGGCATCGAGTTACCCATCCTCCAGGCGCCCATGGCAGGCGTGCAGGGCAGCGACCTGGCCGTGGCAGTGAGCGAGGCGGGTGGGCTGGGCGCCTTGCCCTGCGCCATGCTTTTGCCCGAGGCAATGGCAGATGAGCTGCGCCGCATCCGTGCTGCGACGACGCGGCCGCTCAACGTCAATTTCTTCTGTCATGCCGCGCCGACGCCGGACGATGTACGTCTGGAGCGCTGGCACCAGGCGCTGGCGCCCTATTACGCCGAGTTCGGCCTGGACATCGACAGCGTGCCGGCCGGAGCCGGGCGGCGCCCGTTCGACCAGGCGGCCTGCGACGCCCTGGAGCCGTTCCGCCCGGAAGTGGTCAGCTTCCACTTCGGCCTGCCGGAGCCGGCACTGATCGAGCGGGTCAAGGGCTGGGGAGCGATCGTGCTCTCTTCGGCTACCACGGTTGCAGAGGCGCGCTGGCTCGAGGCGCGCGGCGTCGACGCGGTGATCGCCCAGGGCGTGGAAGCGGGCGGCCATCGCGGCATGTTCCTCGACGACGACATTACCACCCAAGTGGGCACCTTCGCCCTGCTGCCCCAGGTCGTGGAGGCCGTCTCGCTGCCGGTGATTGCCGCCGGGGGGATTGCCGATGCGCGTGGCGTGGCGGCCGCCCTGGCCCTGGGTGCATCGGCCGTGCAAGTCGGCACCGCCTTTTTGTGCTGCCCGGAAGCCACCACCTCGACACTCCATCGCCAGGCGCTGCAGAGCGAGGCCGCGCGACATACGGCGCTGACCAATCTCTACACCGGCCGACCGGCCCGCGGCATTCTCACCCGGCTGATGCGTGAGCTCGGCCCGCTCAGTGAGGTAGCTCCGGCGTTTCCCCTGGCCACCGCCGCCATCGCCCCGCTGCGCAGCGCCGCCGAGGCGGTAGGCAGCGCCGAATTCTCGCCGCTGTGGGCCGGGCAGAATGCCAGTGCCTGCCGTGAGATACCCGCGGGCGAGGTGGTGCGCGCACTCGCCGCAGGCCTGCGCTGAACGCAAGGATGGCGAGGAGCTGCGAGGCTGATATCATGGATGCATGAACAGTATTTCAGGCACTGCTTCCGTCACCGCCTCGCTCGACGATCCGCTCTATTACCTGGCGAATTTTCGCTTCGTTCTCGGCTGGGTGCGCGAACGCCACGGTGACCTGCTGAACGCGGCAGAGCATGCCTTCGTCACCGACTTCGGGGCCTTGCCGCAGCCATCCCAGGCGCTGCTGGTGCGCATGGTGATGCGCAAGGGCGAGCTCTTTCGCAGCGGTAAACTCGCCTATGCCGAGATCGGCAATACCCAAAGTGCGCTGGCTCCCCTGGTCGAGGCGGGCTGGGTTGATGCGGCTCCGGCGCTGGCTCTCGCCGAGCTGTTCTCCTTACTGCGCCTGGACGAGCTGCGCCGGGCACTGGCGCCGACAATCGTCGCCGAGGGGCTCTCGCCCAGGGCTCGCAAGGCCGCGCTGAGTGAGGCGCTGCTGGCGCAGGAGCGCCCGGCGAGGCGACTGGAAGAGTGGTGGCCCGAGGCCAACGAGGTACTGGCAGGAGAGCGCATCGTGCGGTTGACCGTGATGCCCTGGTGCGATCGGCTGCGACTGATGTTCTTCGGCAACCTGCGTCAGGACTGGGCCGAGTTCGTGCTCACGGAGCTTGGCCTGCAACGCTTCGAGCGGGTCGGACTGACGCCCGGCTCGCGCGCCTTTCACCGCCGCGAGGAGGTGGACGCCTACCTGGTCCTGCATCGATTGCGCGAGCGCCTCGAAGCGGGCGAATCGCCCGAGCGGCTGGCGGCCGAGGTCCCCGAGGCGTTGGCGGAAAATGCCTGGTTGTCGCAGCGGCGGGGCAGGCTGTTGTTTCGCCTGGGCCATGCCGCCGAGCGTACCGGGCAGGTGGCGCTGGCGTTAAGGCTTTATGGCGAAGGCGGCGAAGGGCCGGGCGGCCAGGTGGAGGCTCGCATTCGTCGCCTGCGGCTGCTGGAGCGGCTGGGCGAGCATCGCCAGGCATATACCCTGGCCAGCCAGGCAATGGCGTCGGCGACTGGCGAACAGGAGACCCAGGCGCTGGCACGGCTGATGCCCAGGCTGTGTCGCCGGCTGGGGGTGGCACCGCCAGGGCGCGCGCCCGAAGTCGTGCCGCGGCGGATGGACCTCAGCCTGCCGCGTCCCGCGACGCTGGGCGTCGAACAGGCCGTAGCCGAGCATCTGAGCCGTCCCGAAGCCCCAGTGCACTATGTCGAGAACGTCCTCATGACGGGCTTGTTCGGGCTACTCTGCTGGTCGGCGCTGTTCGCGCCGCTTCCCGGGGCCTTCTTCCATCCCTTCCACGCTGGCCCGGCGGATCTTCATCGCGACGACTTCGTGGCGCGTCGTCGCGAGCGCTTCGAGGCTTGCCTGGCCCACCTCGATGAAGGAACTCACGGCGAGGTCATCTGGCGCGTCTGGCACGACAAGCGAGGGCTGGCATCGCCTTTCGTGCACTGGGAAGGGCTCGACGAAGCGCTGCTCGAACAGGCACTGGCCTGTATTCCCGCTGCGCATTTGCGCGCCTGCTTCGAGCGCCTGTTGACCGATCTCAAGGCCAACCGCGCCGGCTTGCCCGACCTGATTCAGTTCCTGCCCGGAGCAGGCGGCGCTGAGCCTCGTTATCGGCTGATCGAGGTGAAGGGGCCGGGCGACAGGTTGCAGGACAACCAGCGCCGCTGGCTGGCGTTCTTCGAGTCCCGGGGCATTGAGGCCGCGGTTTGCCACGTAACCTGGCAGGACGCAGTGCCATGAGCGATGGCAAGAAGGGGGCCGAGCCGCCGCTCTACCGAGTGGCCGTGCGAGCGCTGTGTGACTTCACTGCTCGTGAGGGCGATCTCGATCACCGCTTCACGCCTTCGCCCAGCGCCCGTGAGGGCATGGCCGGCCACGCCCTGGTGGCGGCGCGCCGTGGCGACGGCTACGAAAGCGAGATTGCGCTGAGCGGACACTATCGCAGCCTCGTCGTCAGCGGCCGGGCCGACGGCTTCGATCCGGCGACAAACCGCCTCGAGGAGATCAAGACCCACCGCGGCGACCTGTCGCGCATGGCTGCCAATCAGCGCGCCTTGCACTGGGCCCAGGTCAAGGTCTATGGCGCGTTGCTGTGCGCTGAGCGGGGGCTCGAGTCGCTGACCCTGGTGCTGGTCTATCTCGACATCGCCAGCGAACGAGAAACACTACTGACCCAGCAGGCAAGTGCTGCCGAGCTTACCGTTTTCTTCGAGACCCAGTGTGAGCGTTTCCTCGGTTGGGCCGAGCAGGAGCAGGCTCATCGCCGGGCGCGCGATGCCGCGCTCGATGATCTGACCTTTCCGCATGAAGGCTTTCGCCCGGGCCAGCGCGAACTGGCCGAGGGTGTCTACAAGGCGGCAGCTACCGGGCGCTGCCTGCTGGCGCAGGCCCCCACGGGGATCGGCAAGACCGTCGCCACGCTGTTTCCCACCCTCAAGGCGATGCCGCGCCAAGGCATCGACCGGCTCGCCTTCCTGACCATGAAGACGCCGGGACGGCGCCTGGCGCTGGAAGCCCTGGCAAGGCTGAGGGCCGACGCAGCGAACAGGGAGGGGAGCACGGCCGGGGGCGGTAAGCAGTACCTTCCTCTGCGGGTGCTGGAGCTGGTTGCCCGAAGCAAGGCCTGCGAGAATCCCGACAAGACGTGCCATGGCGATGCCTGCCCGCTGGCCGCCGGCTTCTACGACCGGCTGCCAGCCGCCCGCCGGGCCGCGGTGGCACGCGGCTGGCTCGATCGCGAGGCGCTGCGCGAGGTGGCGCTCGAGCACGATATCTGCCCCTACTACCTGGGCCAGGAGTTGGCGCGCTGGAGCGATGTCTGCGTGGGCGACGTCAATCACTACTTCGACGCCGCGGCGCTGCTCCACGGCCTGGCCCAGGCCAACGGCTGGCGCCTGGCGCTGCTGGTGGACGAGGCGCACAACCTGGTGGAACGCGCCCGAGGCATGTACAGCGGCGAGCTGGACCAGCGTGCCTTCAGTCGCCTGCACCGCAGCGCCCCCGCGCCGCTGGTGAAGCCACTTGGCCGACTGATACGCCAGTGGCAGACCCTGGTGCGGGAGCAGGGCGGGATCGAAGAGGGGCAGACGAGGCAGCCTGCTTATCGGGTATTGGATGGCCTGCCTGAGCGGCTCGTCGGTACCCTGCAGCGAGTGGCGGCGGCGATTACCGACTATCTGGCCGAGCACCCGGGCGGCGCCGACCCTGCCCTGCAGGAGCGGCTGTTCGAGGCCCTGGGCTTCTGCCGCCTGGCCGAATCGTTCGGTGAGCATTCGCTGTGCGACCTCACCCGGCATGGCCGTGGCCACGCGATTCTCGGCCTGCGCAACCTGGTGCCGGCGGACTTCCTTGCCCCGCGCTTCGCCCAGGCGCACAGCAGCGTGCTGTTCTCGGCGACATTGTCGCCGGCGCACTATCACCGCGACCTGTTGGGGCTGCCGCATGATTGCGTCTGGCAGTCGGTCACCTCGCCGTTCAGGGCCGATCAGCTCGAAGTACGCATCCAGAGCGGTATCTCGACGCGCCTGCGCGACCGCTCGGCCTCGCTCGACCCTATCGTCGCCGAGCTGGTCGGTCAGTACCGCAGACGACCTGGGCTCTATCTCGTCTTCTTGAGCAGCTTCGCCTATCTGCAGGCCGTCGAAGAGCGGCTGGCACGGCTGCATCCCGAGCTGCCCCGCTGGAGCCAGACTCGCGGCATGAGCGAGGCCGAGCGCGATGCTTTCCTGGCACGTTTCCAGCCGGGCGAGAAGGGGATCGGCTTTGCGGTACTGGGCGGGGCGTTCGGGGAGGGGATCGACCTGCCCGGAGAACGGCTGGTCGGAGCCTTCATCGCCACCCTTGGCTTGCCACCCTTCGACCCCTTCAACGAGGCGCTCAAGGCCAGGCTGGAGGCACGCTTCGGCAGTGGCGATGCCTATGCTTACCGCATACCGGGGCTGATCAAGGTAATCCAGGCCGCCGGGAGGGTGATCCGCAGCCCCGAGGACCGCGGTACCCTGGTGCTGATGGATGACCGTTTCCAGCGTCAGGACGTGCGACGCCTGCTGCCCGAGTGGTGGCGGGTCGGCTGATTCCGTTACTTGTCATCACTCAAAGTTACAGTTTCGGTTTGTTACCTTCGTCGCTGCGTGCTACTCCTTGAACCAACACCTACCGCTGGACAAGGAGACGTCTGATGGGAATCGAAGTGGGCGGCCTGCTAGGCCTGATCTGGCTTATCATACTGGTCTGGGCCATCGTCAAGGTGGCCAAGAGTTCGGCCGGAACCTTCGCCAAGGTCCTCTGGATCCTTGCGCTGCTGATATTTCCGCTGGTCGGCCTGATTATCTGGCTCTTGATGGGGCCCAAGGGCTAGCGGTTGCCTAGGGGTTGTCCCGCGGTTCGCCGCGGTCGCATTTGACGCATTCGAGCTCGAGGCCGAGGCGCGAACGGCGCCCGGCCTCTGTCGTGACCCAGGGGCGTTCGGCCCAGGGCGGCTGGTGGCGGACATGCTGATTGTGGCCGCACGCCAGTTCGGCGACCCAGTGTCTTTCGTCGTCCCGGTGATAACCCACGATGGCTTGCCGCATGGAGGCTCCTTTGGCAAAGCGACAGGTCGCTCAGCAACTGATGACATTGCCGGCGCGCACCCGTCCGAAATTGCTGAGCACCAATTGGGCGCCCTGGTTATGGCGACCGCAGATACGGAAAGTACCATTGTGTCCCGCCGAACGTCCCAGGACACCATAGCGTACCGGCCTGCCATCCTGGCGATAGCTGACGCTGACGCCGCGGCTGGCCTCGACGACTCGTAGCAAGGCAGACTCGTCGAAAGCGGTGCCCGACAAAGGGCCGAGCACGATGGCCAACGGGGCGCTCCAATCATCCATGACGCAGCTCCGCTGATCGGGGCTGGGGCAGACGAATACAGGGGTGCGACGGGTGATTGCCGTGTTGCGCGCCAGCGAGAGAGCCGTACGGATTCGATGCGCCTCGGCAACGACTTCCTGGCGCGCATTCATCGCCTGGAGACCGGGTACTGCCCAGCCCATCAGCGCGATGGCCACGGCGATGACGGCGAGGAGTTCGATGAGGGTAAGGCCGCGTTGGCGCAGGGCGGCGCAAGTCGGAGCTCGAGCTGCGTCCATGAAGCTCTCCTGGAGTAATGTCCCGGGTCACGAGGCATTCACTCTAGACGAGCCTGGAGCGGAGTCTATCAGCCATTACCGATGAAGTTTGTAGGCGATTGCCGCCATGTCTGCAGGTCTAGTCTTCGGGGCGCTGCTCCTGCAAAAAGCGATCGCGATGGGCGCTGCTGCAGAACCATTCGCCTTGGTCACGCAGGGCATCGGCTTCCGGTACATGTACCTTGCACCAGGCACAGCGCACCATTTGCCCCGCCTCCTGCTGCGACTCGGCGTCAAGCTGGCTCTCATGGTCCAGCTTCCATTCACGGTACATGCGGTAGAGCTTGAGGCCGGCGAAGAACAGCACGGCGAAGATGATCAGGCGAATGAGCAAAAGATTCATCCTTATTCGTCTCCCAGATGGGGGCTAGCGGCTTTGCCAGCCGGACGCCCTTGCGGGACAATACAATGACTTCGGATTCTCAAGAGATTTCTACGCCCATGCAAGATCTGACGCTGGTGATGGCGCAGCTGGACCCGCTGGTAGGGGACATCCCCGGCAACGCCGATCGTGCCATCGAAGCCGTTCGCGAGGCGCGCATCGAACATGGCGCCGATATCGTGGTGTTTCCCGAACTGTTCCTGAGCGGCTATCCCCCCGAGGATTTGCTGCTGCGCCCTTCCATGGAGACCCGCCTGCGCGAGGCCCGTGCCCGCATGGCGGCGAAGATGTCCCGCGACGTGCTGGTGATCATCGGCTATCCCGGTCGCCGCGAGGGGCTCGGCTACAACCTGGCCGGGCTACTCTACAACGGCGAATGGATCGCTGAATACGCCAAGCAGATACTGCCCAATTATCAGGTCTTCGACGAGCGGCGCTATTTCGCCACCGGCGAGCAGAGCCTGGTGATCGAGCACAAGGGGGTCAGGCTCGGTGTGCTGATCTGCGAGGACGTGTGGGACAGCGAGCCGGTGCGAGCGGCTCGTGATGCGGGAGCGGATATTCTCGTCACGCTGAATGCATCGCCCTATCACCAGGACAAGCCGGCCGAACGCCTGCGCCTGCTAGAGCAGCGCGCATCCGAAGTGTCGCTGCCGCTGGTCTACGTCAATACCATTGGCGGCCAGGACGAACTGGTCTTCGATGGCGGCTCGGCCTGCGTCGATGCCGAGGGCCGGATCCGGGTGGTGGCGCCCTATTGGCAGGCAGGGCTGATGCCGGTGCAGTTCGTGCAGGAATCGCACGGCTGGGTGCCGCGGGAGGGCGAGATCGAGCCTGACGAGGAGCCCGAGGAAAGCCTCTACTGTGCCCTGGTCAGCGGCGTGCGCGACTATGTCAACAAGAGCGGCTTCCAGGGCGTGGTGCTGGGGCTCTCCGGCGGCATCGACTCGGCCTTGACGCTGGCGATCGCCGTGGATGCGCTGGGTCCGCAGCGAGTGCACGCAGTGATGATGCCCTACCGTTACACCGCCGACATCTCCCAGGACGACGCCGCCGAGCAGGCCCGCCTGCTCGGCGTGCACTACGAGGTGCTGCCGATCGAGCCGATGGTGGACGCCTTCATGGCCACCCTGGCGGACACCTTTGCCGGCACCGAGCGCGACACCACCGAGGAGAACCTGCAGTCTCGCTGCCGCGGCGTGCTGTTGATGGCCATTTCCAACAAGAAGGGCCTGATGGTGCTGACCACCGGCAACAAGAGTGAAATGGCGGTGGGTTATGCCACGCTCTACGGCGACATGGTGGGTGGTTTCAATGCGCTCAAGGACGTCTACAAGACCTGGGTCTATCGCTTGGCCCGCTGGCGCAACACTCAGTCGCCGGCGATTCCCGAGCGGGTCATCACTCGGCCGCCCTCGGCCGAACTGGCGCCCGACCAGAAGGACACCGACTCGCTGCCCGACTACGATACGCTCGATGCCATTCTGGCGCGCTACATCGAGGGCGATATGAGCGCCGAGGCGATCATCGACGCCGGTTTCGATCGTGACGACGTCTATCAGGTAGTCAAACTGGTCGATCGCAACGAGTACAAGCGCCGCCAGGCACCGGTGGGCGTACGGGTGACGCCGCGTGGGTTCGGGCGTGACCGCCGTTACCCCATCGTCAACGGCTGGCAGCCCGGCGACTGAGCGGCGCCAAACGAAAGAACCCGCGAGCAGGGCTAGCGGGTTCTTTTGCTTCAACTGAGCGATGGGTCAGGCCGACAGCGACTCAGCTTGCACGTGCTGCGGTTGGAAGGTGCGCCCACGAAGTCGGTCGTTGTTCGGGTCGTTCTCGATCAGTACCTGCAGTACCTCGCGGGCACGATCTCGCATATCGAGCCCGAGATAACCTTCGACCATCACCGCCAGTGCATCTCGGGTGGCCTCGGCCTCGGGATAGTTCTCGATCACCCAGCGACCACGCTCGACGGCGGCCAGGTAGGCGCCCTTGCGCAAGTAGAAGTCGGCGACGTGCAGCTCATGGCGGGCCAGCACGTTGCGCAAGTAGACGATGCGCTGCTCGGCGTCGGGCGCGTATTCGCTGTTCGGATAGCGTGACACCAGCTCGCGGAAATCGGTGTAGGCGTCTCGCGAGGCGCCCAGGTCGCGCTTGGATATGTCGATCAGACGCAGGCGCTCGAGGCTGAAGCGGCCCGCCTGCCATGAGGCCAGCCCGCGCATGTAGAGCGCGTAGTCGGCCTGGGGATGCGTGGGATGCAGGCGAATGAAGCGACTGGCGGCGGCGCGCGTGGCTTCCCAGTCGCTGGTCTCGTAGTAGGCGTAGATCAGCTCGAGCTGGGCCTGTTCGGCATGGCGGCCGAAGGGATAGCGCGTATCGATGGCCTCGAGGCGAGAGATGGCGGTGGTGTAGCGTCCATCATCGAGCGCTTCGCGCGCCTCGTCGTAGAGCTGCTGTTCGGCAACGCCCTCGAATTCGTCCGGTTCTTCTTCCGGGGCAGACCTGCCGGCACAGCCGCTGATCAGGGCGGCGGCCAGCAGCAGGGCAATCAGGCGTGTGGCGATGGGGGAAACGCGCATCGTGATCCTCGTGTCTAACAAGCCGTGTCGGCCGTGGTAGAATCGACCGTAACCCGTCCACTATAAAGCACCTCGCGTGAAAACGCAGTCCGAGGATGCTGACAACGATAGTCCCCCCTATGCCCCAGATCGTGGAAGCCCAGCAGCGCGTGCCCGTTTCTCTAGCCGGCAGCCGCCTCGACCAGGCGGCTGCCGAACTCTTTGCCGACCATTCCCGCGAACGACTCAAGGGCTGGATCAAGGAGGGTGCGCTGACCGTCGACGGGCGCCCGGGCAAGCCCAAGGACAAGATGGCAGGCGGTGAGTGGCTGCAGCTCGCTGCTGAAGTCGCGGAAGACGCCCGCTTCGAACCCGAGGCGATACCGCTCGAGGTGATCCACGAGGATGACGAGGTATTGGTCATCGACAAGCCTGCGGGACTGGTAGTGCACCCGGCAGCCGGCAACCCCGACGGCACCCTGCTCAACGCGCTCTTGCATCATTGCCCGACACTGGCCACCGTGCCGCGGGCCGGCATCGTGCATCGCCTGGACAAGGACACTACCGGTCTGATGGTGGTGGCCAAGACACTTGCCGCCCAGACTGCGCTGGTCGAACAGATGCAGGCGCGCACGGTATCGCGCGAGTACGATGCAGTCTGCGTCGGCGTGATGACCTCCGGCGGAACGGTGGATGCCCCCATCGGCCGGCACCCCAAGGATCGCAAGCGCCAGGCGGTGCACGTCAGCGGCAAACCTGCCGTGACCCACTACCGCGTCGTCGAGCGTTTCCGCACCCATACCCACGTGCGCTGCCGGCTCGAGACCGGTCGCACCCACCAGATCCGTGTGCACTTGGCGCATCGGCGCTTCCCGCTGGTCGGCGATTCGGTATACGGTGGACGGCTCAAGCTGCCGGCCGGGGCGGGCGAGGAGCTCAAGACGTTGCTGCGGGAGTTTCCGCGCCAGGCGCTGCATGCACGCAAGCTGGCCTTCCTGCACCCCGGCAGCGGCGAGCCAGTCGAGTTCCGCGCGGCGCTGCCCGACGACCTGCTGTTGTTGATCGACTACCTGCGTGACGACCACGAGGCCATGCGCTGAGGAGCCCGGATGAGCGACGCCCCCCATCTGCAACCGACCCTGATCGAGCCCGATTGGCCGGCGCCCGCCGCTGTCGGTGCCTTTGTTACCACGCGCGAGACGGGGCCCAGCCAGGACGAGTATGCCTGCTTCAATCCGGCCGATCAGGTGGGCGACAATCCCGCTCATGTGGCCTTGTGCCGCCGCTTGATCGGCAACGAGCTCGACGACGAGCGGCCGCTGTTGTGGCTCAAGCAGGTGCACGGTGCCCGGGTGCAGCCGAGCTATACCGCAAGCGTGCCCGAGGCGGATGCCTCGGTGGCTTTCGATCGTGGTCACGCCTGCGTGGTGCTGACCGCCGATTGCCTGCCGGTGTTCTTCTGCGACCGCCAGGGCACTAGGGTCGGTGTGGCCCATGCCGGTTGGCGGGGGCTGGCTGGCGGCGTGCTCGAGGCCACGGTGGCGGCGCTCTCCAGCCCGCCGGAAGAACTGATGGCCTGGCTGGGGCCGGCGATCTCCAATGCTCAGTTCGAGGTGGGCCCCGAGGTACAGCAGGCTTTCGTCGGCGTGCACCCGGAAGCGGCCGCGGCATTCGACCCCAGCCCATACCGCTTGGGCCATTACATGGCCGATCTCTACAAGCTCGCCCGCCTGCGCCTGGAGCGTCTCGGTGTGGCGCATGTCAGTGGAGGCCATTTCTGCACCGCCTGCGAGTCGCGCTTCTACTCGCATCGGCGTGACGATGGGCGGACCGGGCGCATGGCCAGCGTAATCTGGCTGAGGTAGCACCAGCCCGCAACCTTGACCCGCGTCAAGCTGCCGCACTTCACTCCTGGCCGACGACTTGAAAGCCGGCCACGCTGACTCCATTGAATCTGTCAATACGATACGACAGGGCCAAGCGGTGCGTCCGAACGCGCCGCCACCCCGATGGAGGAAAGCGAATGCGTTTCGACAAGTTCACCGCCAAGCTGCAGAACGCCGTGGCCGACGCCCAGTCCCTGGCCGTGGGGAGAGGCCACAATCAGCTCGAGCCCGGCCACCTGTTGCTGGCGCTGCTCGATGCCCGTGACACCGGCCTCAAGGCACTCATCCAAAAGGCTGGCGGCGATGCCGCGCGCCTGCGCGATACCCTGGTGGGGCATCTGGACGACCTGCCCCAGGTCGGCCAGTTCACCGGTGAGGTGCAGCCTTCACGCGACCTGATCAAGCTGTTCAACCTCACCGACCGCGAGGCGCAGAAGCGAGGCGATCAATACATCGCCAGCGAGCTGGTGCTGCTTGCCGCTCTCGAGATGGGCCATGCGGTGACCAAGCTGCTGACCCAGGCCGGCGTGACCCGCAAGGCATTGGAAAGTGCCATCGACAGCTTGCGCGGCGGTGAGCGGGTCGACGACCCCAACGCCGAGGAGCAGCGCGAGGCGCTGGAGAAGTACACGCTGGATCTCACCGAGCGTGCCGCCGACGGCAAGCTCGACCCCGTAATCGGCCGCGACGACGAGATCCGCCGCACCATCCAGGTGCTGCAGCGGCGCACCAAGAACAACCCGGTGCTGATCGGCGAGCCCGGCGTGGGCAAGACCGCCATCGTCGAGGGTCTGGCCCAGCGTATCGTCAACGGCGAGGTGCCGGAGGGGCTCAAGGACAAGCGTGTGCTGTCGCTCGATATGGGCTCGCTGCTGGCCGGGGCCAAGTTTCGCGGCGAGTTCGAGGAGCGGCTGAAGGCGGTGCTCAAGGAGCTGGCCCAGGAGGAGGGCCGGGTGATCCTGTTCATCGACGAGCTGCACACCATGGTCGGTGCCGGCAAGGCCGAGGGCGCCATGGACGCCGGCAACATGCTCAAGCCGGCGCTGGCGCGCGGTGAACTGCACTGCGTGGGCGCCACCACCCTCGACGAGTACCGCAAGTACATCGAGAAGGATGCCGCGCTCGAGCGTCGCTTCCAGAAGGTACTGGTCGACGAGCCCTCCGAGGAGGATACCGTGGCGATCCTGCGCGGCCTCAAGGAGCGCTACGAGGTGCACCACGGTGTCGACATCACCGACGGCGCGATCATCGCTGCGGCCAAGCTCTCGACCCGCTACATCACCGACCGTCAATTGCCCGACAAGGCCATCGACCTGATCGACGAGGCGTCGTCGCGTATACGTATGGAGCTCGACTCCAAGCCCGAGGAGATGGATCGCCTCGACCGGCGGCTGATCCAGCTCAAGATGGAGCGCGAGCATCTCAAGAAGGAGACCGACGAAGCCTCGAAGAAGCGTCTCGAGAGCCTGCAGGAGCAGATCGACGATCTAGAGCGCGAATACGCCGACCTGGACGAGATCTGGAAAGCCGAGAAGGCCAGTATTCAGGGCGCCGCCCAGTTCAAGGACGAGCTCGACCGTGCTCGCATCGATCTGGAGCAGGCGCGTCGCCAGGGCGATCTCGGCCGCATGTCGGAACTGCAGTACGGCGTGATTCCGGAACTGGAGAAGAAAATCGCCGAGTCGAGCGAAACCGAGGCCGATACCTCGCAGCACAAGCTATTGCGCTCCAACGTCACCGAAGAGGAGATCGCCGAGGTGGTGTCGCGCTGGACCGGTATCCCGGTGGCCAAGATGCTGGAAGGTGAGCGCGACAAGCTGCTGCGCATGGAGGAGGCGTTGCATCAGCGGGTGATCGGTCAGGAGGAGGCGGTGACAGCTGTGGCCAACGCCGTTCGTCGCTCGCGTGCCGGGCTCGCCGATCCCAACCGTCCCAACGGCTCGTTCCTGTTTCTTGGCCCGACCGGTGTAGGCAAGACGGAACTATGCAAGGCGCTGGCCAACTTCCTCTTCGATACCGAGGAGGCAATGGTGCGCATCGACATGTCGGAGTTCATGGAGAAACACTCCGTGGCGCGGCTGATCGGTGCGCCTCCCGGCTATGTCGGCTACGAGGAGGGTGGCTACCTGACCGAGGCCGTACGGCGCAAGCCCTACTCCGTACTGCTGCTGGACGAAGTGGAGAAGGCGCACCCGGATGTCTTCAATATCCTGCTGCAGGTGCTTGAGGACGGCCGGCTCACCGACGGCCAGGGGCGCACCGTGGACTTCCGCAACACGGTGATCGTGATGACCTCCAACATGGGCTCGGACATCATCCAGCGCATGGGCGGTGCCGACGAGCAGTACGAGGAGATGAAGAGCGCCGTCATGGACGTGGTGGGCATGCATTTCCGCCCCGAGCTGATCAACCGTATCGACGAGGTGGTGGTATTCCATGCCCTGCGCCAGGCGCAGATCGAGGCGATTGCCGGCATCCAGCTCGACCGCCTGCGCGCTCGCCTGGCCGAGCACGGCATGCAGCTCGAGGTCAGCGACGAGGCGATGGCCCAGCTTGCCCTCGCGGGTTTTGACCCGGTGTTCGGGGCGCGGCCGCTCAAGCGGGCGATCCAGAGTCGTATCGAGAATCCTTTGGCCCAGGACCTGCTTGCCGGCCGCTTTGCTTCCGGTGACACGATTCGGGTCGAGTTGCAGGACGATACCTTGGTGTTCAGTAACTGATACACACGGTAACGCGCTGGTCGGTACGCCGGCCGGTGAGCGGCTACACTGTCTTATAGGTTGCGTCCTGTAACCCCCTTGCCCGCCCGCACATTGCCGGCGGGCTTTTTTACGCTGCGGCATGCTCGCGATCGCACTACGGTTGACACTTTCGCTAGGCTGTTGGAATCTTGAGCGTTCCTGATTTGCGGGCGCGGATTCCTGCGGGCAACCCCCCATCCCCGCGCGAAGGGTGGGCCGTTTTGGCCTCTACCCGCCGAAGGACTACCGGAATGCGGTCAACCACCGCTTCTGGCCAATGCCCCGACGCGGCAATCCGCCGTGATAGGGTACTGCTGATTGTCTTGCGTATGCAGCAATCGGTGGTTCCCGAAGAGAGTGCAGGCCCCAACAGGGCTAAATGCCAGGGTTTGGCATCAGGTGTCGGCCTCGCCGACAGCGGCATACCGCCGCACTCGAAACCGTGCCCGTCATGGGCTCGGATCGCACTCGAGACCTCCAGGGGAGATACACAAGTGGAATTGCTTTCCGGCGCGGATATGATCGCCCGATTCCTGCAGGATGAAGGCGTCGAATACATCTATGGCTATCCGGGCGGCGCGGCACTGCATATCTACGATGCACTGTTCCGCCAGGACAAGGTCAAGCACATCCTGGTTCGCCACGAGCAGGCGGCCACCCATGCCGCCGACGGCTATGCCAGGGCCTCAGGCAAGCCCGGCGTGGTTCTCGTCACCTCCGGCCCGGGGGCCACCAACGCGGTTACCGGCATCGCCACCGCCTACATGGATTCGATTCCCATGGTGGTGCTGTGCGGGCAGGTGATGAGCCACCTGATCGGCGACGACGCCTTCCAGGAGACCGATATCATCGGCGTGACCCGCCCGATCGTGAAGCACAGCTTCTCGATCAAGCATCCGACCGAGATTCCGGAGGTGTTGAAAAAAGCTTTCTACCTGGCCGCGACGGGGCGCCCCGGGCCGGTGGTGGTGGACATTCCCAAGGACATGACGGCGCCCACCGAGCGCTACGAGTACGTCTACCCGAAGAAGGTCAAGATGCGCTCCTACAACCCGGTGGCGCGGGGGCACACCGGCCAGATCAAGAAGGCCGTGGAGATGATGCTCAAGGCCAAGCGGCCGGTGTTCTACACCGGGGGCGGGGTTATTACCGGGCGCGCCTGTGAGGGCCTGACCGATCTGGTCAAGCGCCTCGACTATCCCATCACCACCACGCTGATGGGCATCGGCTCCTATCCGCAGAGTGATCGCCAATGCCTGGGTTGGCTGGGCATGCACGGCTCCTACGAGTCAAACATGGCCATGCACCATGCCGATCTAATTATCGCGATCGGTGCGCGTTTCGACGACCGCGTGACCAACAACACGTCCAAGTTCTGCCCTACCGCCAAGATCATCCACGTCGACATCGACCCCAGCTCGGTGTCGAAGACGGTGCGTGCCGATGTGCCGATCGTTGGGCCGGCAGCCAGCGTCATCGACGAGATGATCAGCCTGGTACAGGGCAAGGAGATCGCTCATCCCGAGGCGCTGACCGAGTGGTGGCAGAAGATCGACGGCTGGCGCGAGGAACGCCGCGGCAAGCTCTACGAGCCGTCGAAGCCGGGCGAGCAGCTCAAGCCGCAGGAGGTGATCGAGGCGCTATGCGAAGTGACGCGCGGCGAGGCGTACGTAACCACCGACGTGGGCCAGCACCAGATGTTCGCGGCGCAGTACTACAAGTTCGACAAGCCCAACCGCTTCATTACCTCGGGCGGGCTCGGCACCATGGGTTTCGGCTTTCCCGCGGCCATGGGTATCAAGCAGAACTTCCCCGAGGAGCAGGTGATCTGCGTCACCGGTGAGGGCAGTTTCCAGATGATGATGCAGGAGCTCTCCACCTGTAAGCAGTTCGGTGGCGGCGTCAAGATCATCAATCTCAACAACGCGTCGCTGGGCATGGTGCGCCAGTGGCAGGACCTCAACTACAAGTCGCGCCACGCGCACTCCTACATGGAGTCGCTGCCGGATTTCGCCAAGCTGATCGAGGCGTATGGCTTCACCGCGCTGCGGGTGGAGACGATGGACGAGCTACGCCCGGCGCTGGAACGCACCTTCGCCGACAAGCACGAGCTGGTATTCGTGGATGTCATCGTCGACCCGCGCGAGCACGTTTATCCGATGCAGGTGCCCCTGGGCTCCATGCGTGACATGCTGCTGTCCAAGACGGAGCGGACCTGATGCGCCATATCATCTCGATTCTCATGGAAAACGAACCGGGCGCACTGTCTCGCGTGGTAGGGCTGTTCTCGCAGCGCAACTTCAACATCGAGACGCTCAACGTGGCGCCGACCGAGGACCCATCGCTGTCGCGGCTGACCGTGACCACCGTGGGCGACGATCGTGTGATCGAACAGATCACCAAGCACCTCAACAAGCTGATCGACGTGATCAAGCTGGTCGACCTTACCGAGGGCAACCACATCGAGCGCGAGCTGATGCTGGTGAAGGTCAAGGCCTTGGGAGCGGCACGCGACGAGGTCAAGCGTACCGTCGACATCTTCCGTGCTCAGATCGTCGACGTGACGCCGAGTCTCTATACCGTGCAGATCACAGGCGACGCCTCCAAGCTCGATGCCTTCCTGCAGGCCATGGGGCCGGTGGGGATTCTCGAGGTGGCGCGGACCGGCGTGTCCGGCATCGCCCGGGGAGACAAGGTTCTCAGCCTCTGATCTCAGTTGTCTGCAGGATCGACAAGCCGCCTTTCGGGGCGGCTTTTTCTTGGGTTCCGACCTAACGTTCCTCGACCTCGTCCCACAGCGCCTGAATCAGCGGGCTCTTCAGCTGTCGGTTGAGCACACACAGGCCGACGTCGTAGTGGGGCAGCTCGGGTTTCACCGATAGCACTCGCACCCGCTCGGCGAGCGGGCTGTTATCGAGCACGATCTTCGGCACAACACCGATGCCGAAACCCAGCCCCACCATGCTGACGATTGCTTCGTGACCGGCCACCTGGGCGTAGATGGTCGGCGCCACGCCCAGCGCTCGGAACCACGTATCGGCATATTCCCGTGACAGTCCCGCTTCGGAGAGAATCATCGGTACGGCTCGCCACTGTTCCGCGGAGGGGGAAGTAGGCGTTGCCGGAATCCACGGTGCCTGCTCCACCGGGGCGATAAATACCAGCGGCGAGCGGGTCAATGACTTGAAGACCAATCCCACCGGCGCGCTGCGCGGTCGGGGCGTAATCGCCATGTCCTCCTCGCCGGCGAGCACCCGATTCATCGCCTCAGCCGGGTCGCCGGTATGCAGCTTGAGCTCGATGCGTGGGTGGTGCAAACGGAAGTCGCTGAGCAAGTCGTAGAGGAAGCTGTAGCTTGCTGTGACCGAGCAGTAGATGCTGATCTCGCCGGCAAGCTCGCCGGCCTGGCTGCTCAGCGTATGGCGCAGCATTTCCCACTGGGCCAGCGCCTCGCGCGCATAAGCCTGAAAGACCAGGCCTTGGCGAGTCAGGCTGACATGGCGGTTGTCGCGGACGAACAGCGGGGCATCAAGACTCTCCTCGAGCTGTCGGATGGTGCGGGAGAGCGTCGAGGGGCTGACGTGGCACAGTTCGCTGGCCCGGCCGAAGTGCAGCGTGTCGGCCAGAGTAAGAAACTGCTTGAGGGGGCGCGTGTCCATGTCCGGATTATTGCATGATTCGGCACGTGACGTTGCAAATATCGCGTTTTACGCAACGTTGCTCAGGCGTTAAGGTGAATTCATCGAATGACCCGAATCCCAGCGCCGCGACAGACGGCGCGGGTGGCCATCAACGCTGACACCAACTTCACCGACTTTCGTTACCAGGAGCACCAGCATGCGCGTTTACTACGACAAGGACTGCGACCTCTCCCTCATCCAGGGCAAGAAGGTCACTATCGTGGGCTACGGTTCACAGGGCCATGCCCACGCCAACAACCTCAAGGAGTCCGGCGTCGACGTCACCGTCGCCCTGCGTTCGGGCTCTTCCTCAGCGGCCAAGGCCGAAGGGGCCGGCCTCAAAGTCGCTTCCGTCGAAGAGGCATGCAAGAGTGCCGACGTGGTAATGCTCCTGGCGCCGGATGAGAATCAGAAGGCGATCTACGAGAACCAGGTCGAGCCGAACCTGAAGGAAGGCGCCACGCTGGCCTTCGCTCACGGCTTCAACATTCACTACAACCAGATCGAGCCACGCCGCGACCTCGACGTGATCATGGTCGCCCCCAAGGCGCCGGGCCACACCGTGCGCTCCGAATTCGTCAAGGGTGGCGGTATCCCCGACTTGATTGCCATCCATCAGGACGCCTCCGGCAGGGCCAAGGAGCTCGCACTCTCCTACGCCGCGGCCATCGGCGGCGGTCGCAGCGGCATCATCGAGACAACCTTCAAGGACGAGACCGAGACCGACCTGTTCGGCGAGCAGGCCGTACTGTGCGGCGGTGCCGTGGAGCTGGTCAAGGCCGGCTTCGAAACCCTGACCGAGGCCGGCTACGCTCCGGAGATGGCTTACTTCGAGTGCCTGCACGAGCTCAAGCTGATCGTCGATCTGATGTATGAGGGCGGCATTGCCAACATGAACTACTCCATCTCCAACAACGCGGAGTATGGTGAGTACGTGACCGGCCCCGAGGTGATCAACGAGCAGTCTCGCCAGGCCATGCGCAATGCACTCAAGCGCATCCAGACCGGCGAGTACGCCAAGATGTTCATTCAGGAAGGCAACACCAACTATCCGTCGATGACCGCGCGTCGTCGCCTGAATGCCGAGCACGAGATCGAGCAGGTGGGCGCCAAGCTGCGCGGCATGATGCCGTGGATTGCTGCCAATCAGCTGGTCGACAAGACCAAGAACTGAGCCGTCTTATCGTTGTGATCATGCTGGGGCGCGGACTTCCGCGCCCTTGTCGTATCTGGCTGACAGCCGCTTCGCTTTTCGACTCGGCAGCACCGTGTAGAATGAAGGCAATACATAGAGTGGCCCCATTCTGGCAACGGATGAGACGAATGAGTCAGGATTCCCGCAATACCGAGCACGACATCCAGCGCGATGACGCCCAGGCAGATCCTGCCGCCTGCAAGGACGAACGAGCAGAGGAGGAGGATCTGGCCGCTGCCTTCGTGCGCGAAACGGAGGTGGTGGAGGAGTCGATCGAGGATGGCAAGAAGGTCAGGCGCAGGGGGATCTACCACGTCGGCCCTGTTTGCCGGGTTCTTCTCGGTGGTAGCAGGGATCAATGGAGATTTCACCGCGGCAGCGGTGGCCATTTTCATTGCCATGGTGCTCGACGGCCTGGATGGTCGCGTGGCGCGTCTGACTAATACCCAGAGTGCCTTCGGGGCCGAGTACGACAGCCTTTCCGATATGCTCTCCTTTGGCGTAGCGCCGGCGTTGGTGTCATTCACCTGGATTCTCCAGGATATCGGCAAGACTGGCTGGGTCGTGGCCTTTCTCTACGTTGCCTGCGCGGCGCTGCGTCTAGCACGCTTCAATGTGCAGATAGGGAGCGTCGACAAGAAGTGGTTCATTGGGCTGCCCAGTCCCTCCGCAGCGGCCTTCGTGGCGGCAAGCGTATGGACTTTTCATAGCTTCGACGCTGAGGCATTCGGTTTCAAGCTGCTGATGCTGATCGTCGTGGCTGCTGCCGGAGTGCTGATGGTGAGCAATATTCGTTACTACAGCTTCAAGGATGTCGACCTCAAGGGGCCCGTGCCCTTCGTGGTGCTGCTGGCCATCGTGCTTGGCTTCGTGGTGATTTCGGTCGAACCCTCCGTAATGCTGCTGCTGCTGTTCGGCACCTATGTAGCTTCCGGGCCGACGCTGGCCGTCATGCGCAAGATGAAGCCTTCACCTCCGGAAGGGTGAATGTGCCCCCCATGCAGCGCCCGCCATGAGCGGGCGTTATCGTCTCTGGGGCAGCGTAGATTCGTCCACAGGCGCTCGCCTGCGAGCGCCTGTGGATAGCGCTGCCGTCATCGAATCTTCATGAGCTTGCCGTCATTCTGAAACTTTTTTACAAGCGGCCCTTGCAGAGGCGCGGGGAAAACCGTAAAGTACGCATCCGCTGCCGGCGACGGGCAACGTAGCCAGCGGTGGGAAGAGTGGTAAGT
>NZ_JAAQTO010000066.1 GCF_011742165.1 Billgrantia bachuensis
GCTTCGCGGACCGGCCCCTCGCCGGCTCGGGGCGTTCGAGCACCCCGCGGCGGTGCCGCTAAGGGCCGGGCGCTCTCACCCCCATGCGAGAGTAGCGGAGCGCCGCCCGCCGGATGGCCGGCCCGAACATCGTCAGGCACTTCTTCAGACATCCAGCTTCGAGAGAGGCTGGGGTTCGTCGTTCAGGCCTACTCAAAACCCCGAGTGCCAAAGCGCCCGGGGTTTTTTTGCCTGCCATTCCCCTTGACCAAGCGAGAACAGAAAACGTTACCTTAGTGCGCTATACGAGATTGGTCCTTACAAAGGTGTACAGCTCCATACAGCAACGAGTGGCGCGGATACCGGGTAGCGAGTAGCGTAGACTCATAGAAACCCTCGAGCCAAGAGCAGAGTGAATGCAACCAAGGAAAAATCTAATAGCCGCGTGGTTGGCTGCCGTGAGTATTGGGCTGATGGGCTGTGATGATACGGGCCCCGGTGACAGGACCGAGCGCAATATCGATGAGGCGATGAAGGGAGTGGAAAAAAGCATCGAAGAGGTTAGCGAGGAGATCGAAGAGGACGCAGAAGAAGACGCTGAAGAGGAGGAAAGGTGACGCTGTTTCCTGAATAGCCGCACGAGCCCTACAGTTTCCCTGTTGGTTGCCGATAGTTATCTTGACCTACTGGTCAGGATTGGCGTGTCTCCCCCTGACGATGCGCCGCAGCCAAAGGGAAGACCATGATTAATCTCACGATAGCCCAGAAGCTGTTGCTCTGTATCTGCCTATGCATGCTACTGATTGTCGGTGGCTCCACTATCGTCCAGTATCGGCTTTTCGGTGACCTGGTCACTGAACGAGTCACGGCGGCGGAGCTACCTGCAACGCTGGAGAGCATTCGCAATGACATCGATGCGACCCTGACGGGGCCTATTACCACCGCCCAGAACCTGGCGCACAATCGTTACCTGCAGGCTTGGCTGTCCGCAGGGGAGCCCGAAGAAGGGACAACGCAGGCAGTCGACTACTTTCGCGACATACAGCACCGTACCGGTGCCAGTATCGTCTTCTACGTTTCGGCGCACAGCGGCAATTACTACACGGGCAATGGCGTCGAGCGTACGCTGAGCCGCGATCGGGACCATTGGTTCTACGATCTGGTAGATGCCAGCGAAGGCGAGGCCTATCAGTTGAACGTCGATGCCGAAGGCGGCCAGGTCCAGGTGTTCATCAATCATGTCATCGAGGCCGATGGTGAGCGAGTGGGGATCGCCGGCGTCGGCTTTTCGCTGGACGCCATGGCGGAGGCGATACGCAACTATCGGCTGGGTGAGAGTGGCAGCGTATTCTTGGCGAGCCGAGACGGTACTATCAGCATTCATCCCGAGGGTGCGGCTCGGGTCGGGGAAGCGGTGGCGGACCTGCCAGGCTGGGGCAACATCGCGGAAGAGTTGGTGAACGGTGAGGGGTATCGCTACACGACGATAGAGGATGCCCAGGGAGCCGAGCAACTGGTAGCTGCCATCGAAGTGCCGGGTACCGACTGGGTAGCCTTTGCCCAGATTCCGCGCAATGAGCTGTTCGCCGATCTCAACCGTGCCGTCCTGCTGGTCGTGCTGAGCGTGGCACTGATTCTGGTGGCAAGCCTGGCTGTCATCGCGCTGCTTTTAAGAGCCCTGTTTCGGCCCATACGGCGTACGGCCCATGCCATGCGGGAAGTCGCTGAGGGCGACGGCGACCTGACGATGCGTCTGCCGGTCGAAGGCAGGGATGAAAGCACCGAGCTGGCCAACCAGTTCAATGCCTTTGCCGACAAGATGCACGACGTGCTAGCCCAGGTGAGAAGCAGCAGCGATTCGGTCCGGCTGGCTGCCCAGGAGATAGCCAATGGCGGCCACGACATGTCACGGCGCACCGATCAGGCCGCTTCCAGCCTTCAGCAGACCTCAGCCTCGATGGAGGAGATCAATGGCACCGTGGCCAATACATCTGCCTCCGCACAGGAAGCCAACGTCCTCTCCCAAGGGGCATCGGATCTGGCACAGCGCACCTCCGGCAAGGTCGAACAAGTCATCTCGACGATGGGCGAGATCCATAATGCATCCATGCGGGTCGCCGATATCGTCAAGGTAATGGATGACATCGCCTTTCAGACCAATCTATTGGCCTTGAATGCCTCGGTTGAGGCGGCACGGGCTGGAGAGAGTGGAAGGGGCTTTGCCGTTGTGGCCGGCGAGGTGCGCCAATTAGCTACCCGCAGTGCCGAGGCTTCACGTGATATACGCCAGCTCATCGAGGTATCGAACGAGAAAGTGCAGGGTGGCACGTCTCTGGTGCGAGAAACCGGAGATGCCATGAAAGAACTCATGGCAGGGGTTGACCGGGTCGCCTGCATGCTAGGGGAGATCAGCCACGCCGCAGGCGAGCAGAGCGACGGTATTGGCCAGGTCAACGTTGCCGTGGCTGAACTCGATCGGATGACGCAACAGAATGCGGCCATGGCGGAGGAGACGACTTCGGCTGCCGAACAGCTGCGAGAGCAGGCAGACCGATTGGCGGAGATGGTAGGAAGATTCAAGCTGAAGCGTGATGCGATGCCCCTCCAAGCGGCTGAAAAGATAGTAGAGGTGCCGGCAGGTCAGTCCCGTGAGGAGCGGAACCGACCCTTGGCGTTGGCAAAACTGTAGAAATCAATCAGCAGCGTTCTGCTCGATGCCTTGGAGGTACCAGGGGGCACCGTCACGCACTTCGCGAGTCAGGTGCCAGGTCTCGTTGAACTCGGTCTGATCGCCGTTCTCGTCGAGAACGCCGTGGAAGATCACCGTAGCTTCGGCCTGACCACCCACCTCGCGCACATCGCCGAGTTCAGCGAACAGGCGCATGATTTCCGTGCGGTTGCTTGCCGGTTGTTGGCTGCGCTTCTCGCGCAGCAGATTATAGAGTTCGGGAGTGACGTACTCCTGAATGCCGCCAAAGTCGTTGTTGTCCCAGGCGTGTTGCAGAGTCATGAAATGCTCCTTGGCACCGGACAGGAAGCGCTCGCGGTCGAACCAGGCCGGCTGGCTGCCGAAGTTGCCACCGCTCATGGCAGCGTCAGGTGCCGACTGGAAGGCATGGAATTCGGCGTGCGGCTGTGGTCCGCCGGCCACGGCCGTGCGGCGGCGCGCCAACAGCCGGAACAGCAGGAAGCCGAGGCCGGCAATCAGCAGAATGTCCATCAGCCGCAGTTCGTCGAAGGCGCCGCCGAAGAACAGCGCTGCCAGTAGGCCACCGGCCAGCATACCGCCCAGCATGCCGGGCATGCGCGAACCGGCGGCCCGGTTGGGTTGGGCCTGGCGCGGCGGAGCGGCTTGCTTGGGGGCGGTAGCCTGGCGGGAGAAGCTGCCGACATTGCCGCCACCGCCTAACCGGCGGGCTTCGGCATGTTCGACGGCCAGACCGAAGCCCAGCACGGCAACCATGAGCATGACAAGGAAATGACGCATCGAAGGATCTCTCTATGGGGAGGTTGGTGCAAGAGGTAGAAGTTGGAGCCTTATTCTAGCGGCTATGCTGTAGAAAGTGACGATAAAAAGAGGGAAGTCCATGCGTCTTAAAAGCGAGTGGAGCCTGCTGCTGATCGTCGATCTCCAGGCTGGCCTGCTGCCGGTGATCGACGGGGGCGGCCAGGCTGTTGCCGAGGCGGGATGGTTGGGGGGCGTGGCCAGCGCATTGACCATTCCGGTATGGCTCACCGAGCAGTATCCCGAAGGCCTCGGCCATAGTGATCCGCGACTACTGGAGGCGCTGCCCGACCATCAGCTATGGCAGAAGACCCATTTCGACGCCCATGCCGAGCCGGACTTCGCCGGCGCGCTGGCGGAGAGCAACAAGCGCCAGATCGTGCTGTGTGGTAGCGAGGCGCATATCTGCGTGCTGCAGACTGGCCTGGGGCTGCTGGAGGCGGGCTACGAGGTGTATTGGCTCAGCGAGGCGACGGTCAGTCGGCGTGCGGAAGAGGCAAGGCTCGCTCGCGAGCGCATGGTCCATGCGGGCGCCATTCCGGTGAGTGCCGACATGGTCGCCTACGAGTGGCTCGACCGCTGTGACGACGAACGCTTTCGCCAGATTCACAAGCGTTTTCTCAAGCCGCGTGCATCGCGCCCGCTGCGCTTCTTCTAGGAATTCAGTGCTGGCCTTCGCGACGAGTGAAAACCAGGGTGTCGCCCTCGGACATAGCCGGGTCGAAGGAATAGCCTGCCACATCGAATTCCTTGAGCCTTTCCGGGTCGTCCAGACGCTGTTGGATCATCCAGGCGGCCATTAGTCCCCGTGCCTTCTTGGCGTAGAAACTGATGATCTTGTAGGTTCCGTTTTTCTCGTCCTTGAATATCGGCGTGATCACCCGTGCGTCGAGTCGCTTGGCGTCGACGGCCTTGAAGTACTCGTTGGAGGCCAGGTTCACCAGCACCTTGGAACCGCTTTCGGCGATGGCTCGGTCGAGCGCTTCGGTCAGGGAGTCCTGCCAGAAGGCATAGAGATCCTTGCCAGCCGGATTGGGAAGCCGCGTTCCCATCTCGAGGCGGTAGGGCTGGATCAGGTCGAGCGGCCTCAGCAGACCGTACAGGCCCGAGAGGATGCGCAGGTGTCGCTGGGCGAAGGCATTGTCGTCGTCACTGAAGGTGGCCGCTTCGAGTCCCATGTAGACATCCCCCTGGAAGGCCTGTGCCGCCGGCTTGGCATTGTCCGGGGTGAAGGGCGGCCGCCACTCGGCGAAACGGGCGGCATTGAGGCCGGCCAGCTTGTCGCTGATTCCCATCAGTGCGCTGAGCTGCTGCGGAGAGTAGTCGCGCAGGATGGTGATCAGCCGCTGGCTATGGGTGAGAAAGTCCGGCTGGGAGTGGATGGCCGTGGTGGCCGGCGTCTCGAAGTCCAGCGTTTTTGCAGGCGAGATCACGCTCAGCATGGAGTACTCCTGTACCTAAAGAGACGAGTCGGGAAAGGCTCGATTATATCAGTCGCGCGGCAGTACCGGGGCTATCGCAACGATAGCCCCGAGCCATGGCGGGAACGCCAAATTGACAATGTTATTCAGGGACAGGGGTTGGGAATGCGGCGATGCACCTCATCAATGGCGTCGAGCACGCTCTGTTCGAGCTTGAGCGACTCGCTGGCGAGATTGTCCTCGAGCTGTTCCATGGTGGTGGCGCCAATGATGTTGCTGGTCAGGAAGCTGCGCGAATTGACGAAGGCAAGCGCCATCTGGGCGGGGTCCAGGTCGTGCTCGCGGGCGATGCCGACATAGGCACGGGTGGCCTGTTCGGCAAGCGGCGAGGTATACCGCTGGAAGCGCTCGAAGAGCGTCAGGCGAGCATTTTCCGGACGCGCACCGTCGAGATACTTGCCCGACAACACGCCGAAGGCCAGCGGTGAATAGGCCAGCAGTCCCACGTTTTCGCGTTGGGCGATCTCGGCCAGACCGACTTCGAAGGTGCGGTTGAGCAGGTTATAGGGGTTCTGGATCGAGGCGACGCGTGGCAGGTCCAGGCGCTCGGCCAGTTGCAGCGACTTCATTACTCCCCAGGGCGTCTCGTTGGAGAGGCCGATGGCACGCACCTTGCCGGCCTCCACCAGCTCCTTGAGTGCGGCGAGAGTCTCCTCCAGCGCGACTGCGTCCTCCTCTTCGTCATGTTCGTAGCCCAGCTTGCCGAAATAGTTGGTCGAACGCTCGGGCCAGTGCAACTGATAGAGGTCGACGTAATCGGTCTGCAGCCGGGTGAGGCTGGCATCGATGGCTTGATGGATCTGCTCGCGGCTCAGGCGTGAGCCGCCACGAATATGTTCCATCCGGGGGCCAGTGACCTTGGTGGCGATGATGACATCGTCGCGGCTCTCGCGTCGCTTGAGCCAGCTACCGATGTAGGCCTCGGTACGGCCCTGTGTCTCGGCGCGGGGCGGGACTGGGTACATCTCGGCCGCGTCGATGAAATTGATGCCGAAGGCTACGGCGCGGTCGAGCTGTTCATGGGCCTCGGCTTCGCTGTTCTGTTCGCCGAATGTCATGGTGCCCAGGCACAGGCGGCTGACCTCGATGCCCGTGTCGCCAAGCAATCGCGTCTGCATCATCGCTCCTGTATGAGGTAGGGTCGGAAGCGTTCTCGTGGCTTATCCAAGCCATGCTAGCCGAGGCCTATCCAGGCAGCAAATCACGGGGGTTGAGTCGCCGCCGGGGCGAGCGTATGCTGGCGACCCTCAGCGGCCCGGCGGAGTCCCGCGGCGAGCTCAAGACAGGCCATGACGAAGATCACAGGGTGTGAGCACAACGTCATGTGGCCAGCTTCAAGCACAGGCAAGGTTGTTTGCACAATGACGCAGGCATCATCACTGTTCATCCGGCTCGAATATCGTCTTGCGGAACAACTGTTCCACACGCGCTGGCTACCACGCTCCCCGCGTACCCAGCGCTTGACCATGCATCTCTTCGAGCGCTGCGCCGACGCCGGTCACCCTGCGGCGCTGTCGCTCTATGGGCACATGCTGTTCCAGCGCGGCGTCAGCCCGCAGGACAAGGCGCGCGGTGCACGCTACGTTCTCGAGGCGGCACAGGCGGGCAATCTCAAGGCTCAGTATCAGGCGGGAAGAATTCTAGAGCATGGCTGCGCTCAGTATCCTCGCCGCGAGGAGCGTGCCGTGACCTGGTACGCGCGCGCTGGCGAAGCCGGCCACTCACTCGCCGCGCTGCGTCTGGCCAAGGCCTATCGCCTCGGCGAGCTAGGGTTGCCGGTGGATGCCGTTCAGGCTGGGCACTGGCAGGCCTTGCCCGACCGCCATGCTGGACTGGAAGGTGAGGAACTGGACAGCAACGGCGTCCAGGCCCGACACTGACCCTTCTTCCCCTTCCACGGCCCCTGCCATGCGGCCCTGCTTTCGAGGACACGCCCATTCGTGACGCTGCCGACACTGCTGGATATCGAGGCGTCCGGGTTCGGGCGCGGTAGCTACCCCATCGAGATCGGCCTGGCACGGGCCGACGGCAGCTGCTGCGCCTTCCTCATCCAACCCTTGGAGGAGTGGACGCATTGGGACCCCAAGGCCGAGCTGCTGCATGGAATCTCCCGGGCGCGTCTGCAGCGCGAAGGGTTGCCCGTGGCTCAGGTGGCGCGCTGGCTCAATGACGAACTGAACGAGATCGGCATTGCCTATAGCGACAGCTGGGGCTATGACAACACCTGGCTGTCGCTACTGTTTCACCATGCCGGTATGCTGCCTGCCTTCCGTCTCGAGGCGCTGCGCATCCTGCTCAGCGAGCCGCAGCTTGTCGTCTGGCACAGGACTCGCGAGTTGCTGGTCAAGGAACTGGGCATCCATCGTCATCGCGCCGGAGAGGATGCCCGCCTGCTGCAGCTCACTTATCAGCGTACCCTCGACCAGGCTGCGCCGGGCAGCTGACGCGGCGCGCTTACCCTTCACCGCTCACAGCGAGCAGCACCTTGCCGATATTGGCGTCCCGCTCGACATGGTCATGGGCCGCCTCTGCCTCGTCGATCGGCCAACTGCGGTCGATCAATGGGCGGATCTCGCCGCTGGCCAGGCGTGGCCAGACATGCTCGATCAGCGCGTTGAGAATGACGCCCTTGGCTGCGGGTGGTTTGGCGCGCAGGGTCGAACCGATCAACCTTTGTCGCTTCATCAGCATGCGCCCCAGGTCGAGTTCGCCACGGCGTCCCCCCATCAAACCGATCAGCACCAGCCGGCCGTCGGCGTTGAGCACGTGCTGGTTGTCGGCGAGATAGGAGGCGCCTACCGGGTCGAGTATCACATCGGCACCGCCCCAGGCCTTCACGGCATCCACGAAGCTACCCTCATGGCGATTGAAGGCGCCGTTGGCCCCCAGTTCACGGCACGCGGCGAGCTTGGCGTCGCTGCCCGCCGTGACGAAGCAGGGGTAGCCGAAGGCCCGGCAGAGCTGGATTGCTGCGGTGCCAACGCCACTGGCGCCAGCGTGCAGCAATACACGCTCCCCGGAAGCCAGTTGGCCCTCCATGAAAAGGTTGAGCCAGGCGGTGGCGAACACTTCGGGCAGAGCGGCTGATTCGCGCAGGCCGAGTCCTTCGGGTAGCGGCAGCACCTGCCGCGTGTCGACCACCACTTCCTCGGCATAGCCACCTCCCGCCAGCAGAGCGCAGACCCTATCGCCGGGGCGCAGGCCATCGACGCCTGGACCGACCTCGGTCACCGTGCCACTGACCTCCAGCCCCGGAATATCGCTGGCTCCGGGAGGGGGAGGATAGTGTCCGGCGCGCTGCATCAGATCGGCGCGATTGACCCCGGCCCAGGCGACGCGCAGGCGGACTTCTCCGGTGGCGGGACCTTCCAGGGCGGGCTGATCACGCCAGTACAGGCGCTTCTGCTCAATGGCGATGGCATGCATGGGCGGCCTCCTAGATGGTTTCGGCGAGTCGGGCTTCCAGTGCATCCAGTAGGGCGGTGGGATCCTCGGCATCGATCAATTGGGTCCGGGTGCGAGCGTTGAGGAAGCCATGCTCCACGGTCTGGTCGAGGAAGGTCAGCAGGGGGGAGTAGAAGCCGGCGGTATCGAGAACGCCGATGGGTTTGTCGTGAAGCCCCAGATACTGCCAGGTCCAGGCCTCGAACAGCTCCTCCAAGGTGCCGATGCCGCCGGGCAAGGCGATGAAGGCGTCAGCGTGAGCGGCCATGCTTGCCTTGCGCTCGTGCATGTTGTTCACGCGTATCAGCGTCGGTAGCCCCTCGTGGGCCTGTTCGCGCTCCACCAAGTGATCGGGCATCACCCCGATCACGTCGCCGCCGCCGGCCAGTACGGCGTTGGCCAGCTCACCCATCAGGCCGATACGGGCACCACCATAGACCAGGCCATGACCGCGCGCGGCCAGCTCATGCCCGAGGGCTCGGGTGGCTTCAAGAAAGGCAGGATCCCGGCCATTGCGGGAGCCCAGGTAGACACAGAATTTCGACATGCGCTTCTCCTTGACAAGCTACTATCCTAGCCGTCAAGGATTGGCTTCGAAAGCATCAAAATAGCGTCAGGGCAGGCAGTCGGCCACGGCGAACTCGGCGTCGAGCCACTGGCCAATGACGTTGTTGCCGCACAGGTGATGAGCGTATTGGGTATGCAGGCAGCGCACCTGGCCCCAGTTGGCAATACCGCCGATGCCGCGCTCGCGCAGTACATCCTCGTAGCCGAGCCGCTCGACTTCATGACGCTGCGCTGCGCTCATGTGGCGCCAGCGGGTGTCCACGTAATCGCGGTGGCTGGCATGGTAGGCAGAGAGAAAAGCGGTGTCTTCCCGCAGCCTTGCTTCGATCTGTTTGATGACACCATTGGCCTCGATACGGGAGATGTCGACCTTGAGGCGTTCGGAGCAGAGCCAGTAGAGGGTGGGAAACGGCTTGCCGTCGACGATGGGCGCCATGCGCAGTACCAGCGGGGTGCCTTCACCATCAACGGCCGCGACTGTCTCGATACCGCGAGGAGCACGGCCCAATTGCTCGGCGATGATGGCCAACTGTTGGGCGTCAGGCATTTGGTCGGTCTGGATCACCATCGGCGGGGTCCCTTACGAACTTGTTTGAGCGGCCCACGGCGCGGAAGAAGGTCCGGTTGAGCTGCTCGGGCGTCGGCACGTAGCCACGCCACTGGCGTTCGCAGTACTCGTTGGCCCGTGCCATCAGCACGTCGTAGAGGCGATTGAACGGCGCATCATAATCGTAGGGGTCGGCGCCGAACAAGCGGATATGCGGGTAGTCGGCGAACCGCTCCATGAAGTAGCGCTCCAGATCGGCTTCCACGGCGCGGTGCTGGGCCACGTTATCGGGATCGAGCCAGAGATTGTAGCGGATGGCCATGATGGACTCCTGCCAGCGATGAATGGCCCGTCGTTCTACCGGGTCATGGGGCTTGGACCACATGAGACCGTATTCGGCTCATGCGGGATCAGGTGCGTGCCAGCGGGGCCAGGCACGCTTGGCAAAGGCGAATCAGATCGGCAGGCGCCAGGGCGATCTCCAGGCCGCGACGTCCGCCGCTGACATGCAGCCGCCTGAGTGCCTCGGCGCTGCTATCGAGAAAGACCGGTAGACGCTTCTTCTGCCCCAGAGGGCTGATGCCGCCCAGCACGTAGCCAGTAGCTCGCTCGGCTTCGGCTGCCTCGGCCATGCTGGCACGACGAGCCCCGGCTGCCTTGGCCAGCGCCTTGAGATCGAGCTGGCCGGTGACCGGCACGATGCCGACCGCCAGACGGCCGTCGTCGAGGCGGACGATCAAAGTCTTGAACACGGTGTGCGGATCGAGCCCCAGGACATTTGCAGCCTCCTCGCCGTAGGCCGGTGCGCGCGGGTCGTGCTCATAGCTGAGCAACTCGTAGGCTGCACCGCCGCGCTCCAGCGCCTTCACGGCCGGGGTCATGCGTCGGCCGGCTCCGCGATCGGCTGCAGGTGAGCTTCGAGCGCTGCGCGCAGTTCGCCCTCGATGGGTACGGCGCGCTTGGTGTCGTGATCGAAGTGCACCATCACGGTATGCCCCAGGTTGGTCATCTCGCCCTTCTGCCACGCTTCCTGAGTCACAGTGAAGGAGCTGTTGCCCAGCCGCGAGACGTAGGTACGAACCTCGATATCGCTGCCGTAGTGCAGCTCGGCGCGATAATCGATCTCCATGCGCGCCATGATCAGCCGCCACTGGCGTGGATCCAGGTCAGGCGTGAACAGGCGGAACAGATCGTTGCGGGCCAGCTCGAACCAGGCGGGCAGGCGGGTATTGTTGACGTGCCCGAGGGCATCGGTGTCGTAGAAGGCCGGCTCGATGGTGCGCACGAACATGGGGATTCCTCTATCACTCTGGTCTTGTGGCGTGTCGTTGGCAGGCTAACAGCATTGCCCCGAGCAAACGCTAGGTCAAGTGTCTGCTCCTCTGTCTCGCGCCGTGCCAGGTCTGCAGGCGCATCCAGCCCAGCAGCCACATGGTGGCCACGGCGAAGCCCGCCAGGGTGCCCCACAGCAGGCCCAGGGTGGCATAGGTGAGCGATACACAGAGCGCATAGCAGAGCAGTGCGCCCAGGCCGGCCGGGTAATGCTTGATCACCGTGGCGGCCGGCGCGGCGCCGTGGGTAAGGTGCAGGATCACCAGCAATGGGTACATCGAGATCGGAAACGCCGCCAGCATGCCGGCCCAGGAGGCCGGCAACACATGCGCCAAGCCGGTAACCACGAAGACGATGATGGTGGCCAGCCCGGCGCGAAGTGCAAGCGGCTTCCAGCGTGAGCTGTCGTGGCGCATCGTGACACGGGTTTCCGGCACATGCCGATAGAGCCAGGTGAAGGCAAAGATGGCAACCAGCGTCACCAGGGTGCCGCTCAGGCGGTCGAATTCGAAGCGCGTCAGCACAAGGCTTGTCAGCCACCACGCGCTGAGGCCGCCCGCCGTGCCGGCGAGTACGCCGACGAGGCCGTCGCGGCGTCCGCAAACCAGGTAACCGCCGCCCAGCGCCATGGTGGCGGTGAACCCCGCCAGGCTGAATACGGCACTCTCGGCGGCGAAGCCCGGCGAGATCTCCAGGCCGATGAAGAACAGTGCAATGGCGGTACCCAGCGGGTAGCCGGAAAGCAGACCGGCCACCCGCGTACTGACGCGTTCGGCAACGACCGACAGGCCGAGCACGATACCGATCGATACCGCGAGCTTGGCCAACTGCCAGCTCAGAGGAACATCCATTGGCTTATTCCTTGGTGAAAGTGGCCCTAAAAACCACTAGATGAGGCGCAAGCCCTGGCGATCTGCCCAGGCGGCTCCCACCGCGTGGGTCAACGCCTCCTGCAGGTGGGTGGGCAAGGCGACGCGCGCCTCGTCGGCACTGGCAAACTCGCGGTTACGCAACCAGCAGTAGGCCCAGGCGCAAGCCTCGTCGTCACTCTTCGGTAGCGGGCGCGCCGGCATCTGGATCAGCAGGAAGGCGGCGGTGCGTGCCGCCCACAGCGGAATGCGATCCCCTGCCTCTGGCTGGCGCCATGCTTCAAGCATTGCCCCGTCGGGAGTGGCCTCGGGCTCGCCCAGGCGAGCCACTCGTGCCGTCTCGGCCAGTATCAGCGCGAGGCGGTCCGGATCGCCCTGGCCGAGCTCGAGCCACTGGTCGATCAGCGCCGGCATGCCCCGACGTACCTTGGCATAGAAGCCGCTTTGCGGCATGGTCTTGCTCATACTGCTGCTTCCCGAGGAGAGAACATGGAGTTCGATTTTGCCACGCCTATCGAGCGTCGCCACCCCGATCGGGGTGAGTGGCCATCGCAGAAGTGGCATCGCTATGATGCCAGCATCCTGCCGCTGTGGGTGGCCGACATGGATTTTCGTTCCCCTCCCGAAGTAATCGAGGCGCTGCAGGAGCGGGTCGATCATGGCGTGTTCGGTTATGGGCTGGTGCCCGACAGTCTCAAGCGTACGCTCTGCGAGTGGAGCGCGCGGCAATACGACTGGGCGATCGAGCCGGAGTGGCAGCTGTGGCTGCCCGGCGTGGTGCCGGCCCTGCACCTGGCCAGCCTGGCGCTGACCGAGCCAGGGCAGGGGGTCTTGACCGTTACGCCGATCTATCCGCCTTTCCTCAAGGTGGCCGAGCGTACCGGGCGGCTCGCCCAGCAGGCTCCACTGGGTGAGCCGGACGCCCCAGGCGAACCGTGGCGGCTCGATCTGGAGGCGCTGGAGGCGGCGATCACGCCCGAAACGCGGCTGCTGTTGTGGTGCCACCCGCACAACCCCACCGGTCGCGTATGGCGCCATGAGGAACTGACCGGCCTGGCGGCGCTGGTCGAGCGTCACGACCTGCTGGTGGTGTCCGACGAATTGCACTGCGACCTGTTGCTCGACGACGGGGTCGTTCATCGGCCGTTGGCGGCAGCCTTTCCGGCGCTTGCGGCGCGAATCATCACGCTGTGGGCGCCCTCAAAGACCTTCAACCTCGCCGGCCTCACCGCGGCCTGTGCGGTGATTCCAGATGCTTTGCTGAGGCAACGCTTCGCCGCGGCAACGCGGGGTTTGATGCCCGACGTGAACGTGCTGGGGCTGGTGGCCGCCGAAGTGGCCTATGCCCAGTGCAATCCTTGGCGTCGGGCGCTGCTCGAGGTGCTGCGTGGTCACCGCCAGGCTCTGGTCGAGCGCGTCGCCCAGTGGCCGGGCGTAAGCATGAGCGTCCCCCAGTCCACTTACCTCGCCTGGCTCGATCTGCGCCATGCCGAAGGGTTGGCACACCGTGAGGGTTCGCCTCAGCAAGTACTGATGGAGCAGGCGGGCGTAGCGCTCTCCGACGGCACCGATTTTGGCTGGCCGGGTTTCGTGCGGCTCAATTTCGGTACCACTGCATTACAGCTCGAAGAGGCCCTGAAGCGCCTCGATACGGTACTGAAGGGATAATGTAGCACGCACTGAGACGGCCCCTCGGGGCCGCCGCCAGCGGCGGAGCGGTACGCGATCAGTACAGCAGCGTGAACAGCTTGCGACGATAGGTGACGGTCAAGGGGTGGTCGGCGCCCAGGGCATCGAAGACTCGCAGCAGGGTCAGACGTGCCACGTCGTCGCCGTAGCCACGATCCTTGCGCATCACGCCGAGCAGTCCCTCCAGCCCGGCCTCGTAATCACCATCGGCGACCTGACGGAGGGCACGCTTGAAGTTGGCCTCGCTGTCGTCACGGCCGGCAAATGCAGCCAATTCCTCGTCGCTCGGCGCCTCCTTGCGGAACTCGATGCTGGCGCGCACGCCACGTGCCGGCGCTGAGTCGCGCTCTTCGGGTGGCAGGTTATCCAGCAGGGTCAGCGCCTCTTCACTGCGGTCTTCCGCGACCAGCGCCCGGGCCAGCTCCACCTGGTAGGGGTAGTGCTCGGGGCTTTGCTGCACGAGCTGCTCATAAAGGGTGCGGGCCGTGGCGGCGTCGCCCTGGGCCAAGGCCTCGGCGGCCTGATCCTCGGGGCTGACCGGAGCGTCTTCTGGTGCGGGGAAGTAGCGTGACAGCCATTCGCGGATCTCCTTCTCGGGCAATGCCCCCTGAAAGTGATCCACCAGCCCGCCCTGACTGATCAGCTTGACGTCCGGCACCGAGCGAACGCCGAGCTGGGCGGCGATCTCCTGATTCTCCTCGATGTTGAGCTTGGCCAGGATGAAGGTGCCGCGATACTCCCGGGTCAGTTTTTCGAGAATCGGCATCAACGCCTTGCACGGCTGGCACCAGGGTGCCCAGCAGTCGAGCAGCACCGGCACCTGCATCGAGAATTCCAGCAACTGCTGGATGTTGTCGCGATCGACGTCGATGATCAGTTGTTCATCGCTGGGTGCCGCCTCCTGCGATGTTGAGGGAGATTCCTGAGGCGCCGTTAGCGGGGCGCCATTACGAGGGTCGACGATGGACATGGAAACGGCCTTGCACGAAAGGTGAGTTTGTTCGAAAGATGCGGGTAAAGGCCGCGGGATTCAAGGGGCGGATGCTAGCTTCGTCGTCGCGTTGGCCAGCGGGTCGCCGTGGGCGCGGCATCAACCCCAGGGCTGTGATAGTCTCGTCTACGTTCGGCCGTATCGGGGTCGGGCATTCAGACAAGAGGACCCGTGGGATGGCAACGTACCGACTGAATGGCGATAGCGAGCTGATCGACAACCCTTCTCCGCGGTGCGCCTGCATGCTGGTGCTGGATACCTCCGCGTCGATGTTCGGCCCGCCGATTCGCGAGTTGAACGCAGGCGTTCAGGCTTTCATCTCGGCGATTCAGGAAGACGACATGGCCGCCTGCTCGGTCGAGCTCGGGGTGATCACCGCCGGGGGCAAGGTGACGGAACAGTTGCCCTTCACCACTGCCATGAACATCTCACAGTGCCGCCAATTCACCGCCTCCGGCCTGACGCCACTGGGCGGTGCCATGGAGCTGGCGCTGGATCGCCTGGAGGAGCGCACCGCGGCCTATCGCAAGGCAGGGGTGGCCTACTACCAGCCCTGGCTCGTGGTAATCAGCGACGGTGTGCCGACCGACCAGTGGCAGGCAGCTTCGGTGAGGGCGCGCACCCTGGCCCAGCAGCGCAAGCTGGTGGTCGTGCCGGTGGGTGTCGAGGAGGCCGATCTCGAGGCGCTCAGTGCCTTCTCCACCCGACCGGCCAAGCGCCTCGAAGGGCTGAAGTTTCGTGAGTTCTTCCTGTGGCTCTCGGCCAGCATGAGTCGCGTCTCGGCGTCGTCGTCGACTACCGATCAGGTCAAGCTGCCGCCGACGGACAGTTGGGACAGCATCTAGCACGGATGCGCGACGACGAAGGAGGCCGAGTGTTGGCACGCGCACTGGTAGTGACGGATTCGCAGGGCAAGGAGCGCCGGCTCGGCAAGCGTCTCGAGCGCGGAGGGGAGGGCGAGATCTTCGCCCTGCGCGATCGTCTCGACGTGATCGTCAAGTGGTACTACCCCGAGGTACTCGAAAAACGCGGCGAGGAACTTCACCGCAAGGTCGAGGCCATGCGCAGCCTGCGCGATGCCCACATGACCCGCGACGTTTGCTGGCCGTTGATCCGGGTATTCGACGAGCGGCACCGCTGGATCGGGTTCGCCATGTACCGGGCGCGCGGGGTAAAGATGAGCTTTCTCGCCCACGCCCTGCTCTGTCAGCGCTACTTTCCCGGTCTCGATCGGCGCCGTATCGTCGGTTACCTGATCCGCTTCGTCGAGATCGTTCAGCAGTTGCACGAAGCCGGGGTCTGCATCGGCGACTACAACCTCAACAATGTCTTCTGTGTCCCTGCGTCCGAGCAGGTGACGCTGATCGACTGCGACAGCTACCAATTGCGTGTCGATGGGACCTTCTATCCCTGTCCCGTGGGCAGCCCCGACATGACGCCCAAGGAGCATCAGGGCGTCTCCTTCCGCCATATCGTGCGTTCGCCGCGCAGCGAGGCCTTTTCACTCGCCATCGTGCTGTTCAAGTGCCTGATGCTGGGGCGCCACCCCTACGACATCGTCGGAGGCGACGACCCGGTGCGCAACCTGCGGCGCGGCAACTTCGCCTACGGCCGCGGCCAGCGCGACGTGCCCCAGGGCGTGTGGTACGAACTCTGGAGTGAACTACCCGACACCATTCGCGATATGTTCGTGACTACCTTCACGGTAGGGGCCGATGCGCCCATTCAGCGGGCCACGCTGGCCCAGTGGCATGCCGCATTGAGTGATTACCGTGAGGCAATGACGACTGGCCAGTGTGCCGTGCAGCTGGCCAAGCCCGGTCGCTCGCAGCGTTCGCAGGTGCTACATGCCCGCTGAGCCGAATCTCTCCCATAGCGAACCGATGTCGACCTGGTCGGCGCTTTACGTCGCCACTACTGGGCTGAGCCATCTGGAAGGCATCCCGCCGCTGCCATGCCAGGATGCCGCTGGCGCCGCCTCGAGCCCTCGGCCTATGCTCGCGGTGGCCGACGGTGCGGGCAGCTCTCCGGCTTCTGACCTGGGCGCCCGCACCCTTGTCGCCGCCATGCTGCGTCTGGCCGATACTCTGGAGGTGCAGTTGGCCTGGCTGCTCGATGCCGACGCCGAGCCAGACCCCGAGGCCGTACGCCAATTAGCCGCGTTGCTGGTGCGTCATGCCCAGGGCACGCTCGAGGATCTTGCGGCCGAGCTGCGCCGGCCGGTCCGGGACCTGCGCTGTACCCTGTTGCTCGTCGTCGCGGGACATTCACGGCTGATATGGCTCAAGGTGGGGGATGGCGAAATCGTGCTGGAGCGCGCGACACCCGTTACGGAGCGGGAGGGAGAGGAGCCCGGGCTGGCTCCGCACCTTTCCATCCTCGGTGGGCGCGGCAAGGGTGAATTCGCCAATCAGACGGTTTTCGTCGACGAGCGCCTGACCTTCGAGCAGACGCAGCATGGCTGTGAATCGGCGGCCGCCCTGACCGGCATCGCTCTGCTGAGCGATGGCGCCGCAGAGAAGCTGGTCTCGCTCGACGGTAAGCAGGTCTCGGGGCAGCTCAGCCACTGGCTCGATGCCCTGCGCCAGGGACGACTGCGCCAGCGCGACCTGGTGCGCCGCTTCTACAGCGAGGAGTTCTGCCGTGGCACCAGCGGCGACGATCGCAGCATTGCCCTGCTGGCCAGGAATATGAAGGCACCGTGAGGCGTCGCTGGAGCCTGCGCGTGGGCGGTGCCGTGCCGGAAGGGTCGTCGAAAGCCGAGGCAGTAAGAGGTATGCCCTCCGTAGGCTATGCTCTACCTGTATAGTTCGCGGAAGCCGTCGACTTGCCGCGATGTCAGGTGCGGCTCGCTATCGGCGAACCAGAAGAGATGTGACATCACACTGCGAGTGAAGACCCCCAAGGATGGAGGAAGCGATGCCGAAGCCGCAGTACAGGCCGGATATCGATGGCTTGAGGGCGATAGCCGTCATCCTGGTGGTCGCCTACCATGCCGGGATACCAGGGTTTGGGTTCGGGTTCATAGGCGTAGATGTTTTCTTCGTCATATCGGGCTATTTGATCACGAGTTTGCTGATAAGAGAGTTGGAGGAGTCCGGCGGTATAAGCCTTCTCTCCTTTTACGGCCGTCGCGTCCGGCGACTGATGCCGGCTATGGTCGTCGTGCTCATCTCCTCGCTTGTCCTTGGCTATGTTCTCCTCACCCCCATCGGGCAGCAACAGAGCTTGGCGGAATCCGCCCTCGCTTCCATCGCGTTCTTCGCCAATTACTACTTTATCGCAACGACAGGAGGCTATTTCGACGGCCCCACCGACCAGGTTCCCCTG
>NZ_JAAQTO010000067.1 GCF_011742165.1 Billgrantia bachuensis
CATATGTGGTCCCTGTCGGTGGAGGAGCAGTTCTATGCCGTTTGGCCTGTGCTGCTTATCGCCAGCACTGTCATTGCCAGGCGCTACGGAAAAAGAGAGTGGGTCACCATTTCGGCGATTGCCGCGCTAGGGATCGGTGCCTCATTTCTCTATGGCGTATGGCTTTCCGGCACCAACCCCAACGCGGCCTACTTCTCCGTCCTTTCCCGTGGCTGGCAGCTTCTGGCAGGTTCGCTGCTGGCTTGTACCGTTGGCCGCGGGCTGTTCGTACGAGTCTCACACACTGCTGCGTCTGCGCTGGCTTCGCTCGGAGTGGGGCTACTACTGATAGCGGCACTCGTCATCGAAGGCTCCCATGCGTACCCTGGCTGGGTGGGTGCGCTTCCGGTGCTCTCGGCATTGGCGCTGATCGTGGCCGGGTTCGGCAGGACTCCGAACCCCATCTCCCGACTGCTCGCCACGAGGCCCTTCGTCTTCGTAGGGAAGATATCGTATCCCTGGTACCTCTGGCACTGGCCCCTGCTGGCCATGGCACGTGCCCACCAGCTGGGTGAAGGGGATATGGTGCGCGATGTGGCACTGGCCGCCCTGTCTTTCTTTCTGGCATACCTGACATATCGTTGGGTGGAAAAGCCTGTCGCAAGTTTTTTTACGCGGCGCTCGGTATCCAACAAGCGACTCGTCAAGTTGGGTGCCTTGTCTTCCGTTCTGCTTGCTCTTGCTGCGTTCGGGCTGATGAGCCATGCCAACCAGCAGAAGAGCATGGGTTTCTATCGTCAGTTGGACAGTGCCGCGGAAGACGTACCCGAACTTCGCGGGAAATGCCACCTGAGCGCTCCTTTCCAGGGACTTCCGGATGAATCCATTTGTGTAAACAGGCCCGATATTGGGTCTCCAGATCTGTTGCTCTGGGGCGATTCTCATGCGGATCACTACTCGCCAATGCTGGACGCGCTTTCTAATGAACTGCAGTTTGCGTTTCTCCAAAGGACTTTCAGTACCTGTCCGCCGTTGATGGGCTATTCCCATGGCTATACTCAGGGCCATCCCCAGGAGAACGACCGGAACTGCGAGCTGTTCAAGGAAGATATGACGAGCGAGCTCTCACGGTTGGCGGAACGGGGGCTTTCGGGTGTCGTGCTGAGTGCCAGCTGGCTGGGGCGGACTAGCAGTGAGACCCGTTTACCCCTGGCGGAGAAGGGGCTCAGGAATACTGTCGATACACTGCTTGGTTACGGGCTGCGAGTGATTATCGTAGCGCCCACCCCCGTTTTCAGCGTTCCCATGACGGATTGCCTGGCCAGACGGACAGTGGAGTCATGCAGTACCTTCCAGCGACGGCTGGAAAAGAGGCGGGAGGCCATCCTTGCCGTCATGCACGAAATAGCCGAGGAGGAAGCGGACGTCAGGGTCGTCGATTTTTATGCGCAGCTATGCCCGGGCGGAAGGTGCAACTCCCTACTGGGCGATACGGTGGTCTATCGAGACGAGCACCACCTCACGACTCGTGCGGCCAGGGAGCTCTCCTCTCATGCGCGCAGCGATATCGAGTGGCTTCTGTAGCACCCGGTTGTCGGTTCGGTACCGAGCGGGCAATAAAAAACCGAGGCTTCATGGCCTCGGTCTTCATGTTTGGTAGCGGGGGCCGCTGAACTTGAAACGAAGAGCGAACCGACGGTCGTCGGTTCGGGACCGAGCGGGCAATAAAAAACCGAGGCTTCATGGCCTCGGTTCTCATATATGGTAGCGGGGGCCGGATTTGAACCGACGACCTTCGGGTTATGAGCCCGACGAGCTACCAGACTGCTCCACCCCGCATCAACGTGAGGCGTATTCTACGCTTTTTCTGCGCTGTGTCAAGGCGGGCGAGGTTCTTCGTGCAAGCGTGGCGCTGGTGTCCATAATCAGTAAGGGGGAAGCTTGAAGGCGAGCCCTTCTGCCAGCATTCTGTTATGGCTGGCTTGCCCCGGTAGGTCTGGCAATGCGATTACAAGCGTCATGATCAGGGAGGTGGAATATGACTCAATCAGCACCCGTAGCGTGGGTCACCGGCGGAACCGGTGGTATCGGTTCGGCAATTTGCCGTGCATTGGCGTCGGCGGGTTACCACGTGGTGGCGGGCTATCATAATCCGGAAAAGGCAAAGTCCTGGCTCGAGACTCAGAAGGCCGACGGATACGACAATATCTCCCTGTCGGGTGTCGATCTGACCGACTACCAGGCATGCGAAGCAGGGGTCAAGGAGATCGAAGCGGCCCATGGGCCGATCAGCGTACTGGTCAACTGTGCCGGGATAACTCGCGACGGCACGATGAAGAAGATGACCCCCGAGCAGTGGCACGAAGTCATCGACACCAATCTCAACACCGTATTCAACACCTGCCGCAGCGTCATCGAGGGCATGCTCGAGCACAAGCATGGGCGCATCATCAACATCTCTTCGATCAATGGCCGCAAGGGCCAGTTCGGCCAGGTCAACTACTCGGCGGCCAAGGCCGGCATGCATGGCCTGACCATGGCCCTGGCCCAAGAGACGGCCACCAAGGGCATCACCGTCAATACCGTGTCGCCCGGCTATATCGCCACCGACATGATCATGAAGATTCCCGAGAACGTGCGTGAAGCCATTCGCGAAACCATCCCGGTAAAGCGCTATGGCACGCCGGAGGAGATAGCTCGGCTGGTAGTGTTCCTGGCCGATAAGGAGTCCGGCTTCATCACTGGTGCCAATATCGATATCAATGGTGGCCAGTTCATGGGATGAAAGCTGCGTGAGTCTGTGCGGGAGGCCATCGGGCCTCCCGTTCTCGTTCTACCGCAGGCGTCAGGGAGGCGGCAGGCGTGTCAACCGCGTGAGCAGCGAGTCGAGCTCGCTCACTTCGAGTTGCCACTGCTCGGGAGAGACTGGCCCCGTCGCCAACAGGTTGCGCAGTACGATACGAACTTCCTCGGCGCGACTCAGTTCGCGACCGAGGCCTTCGTTGAGTCGCTCGACCTGGATGGCCAGGCGCAGGGGCTCGTCATGCTGGCTGACACGGCCCATCGAGAGCAATGAGAGGTGAACGCGCAGGCGCGCCAACCGTTCGCTCACTTCCTGAGTTGGCGGTGGATTTCGCCGTGAGGCGTTGCGCTGATTGTGGGCGCTGCGCATGTCTTCGGGAAGGTCGAGTTCCGGGTCGAGGGGAACGTCTTCACAGGCGCTCCCCTCGAGGCAAGCAGCATCTGCCGCCAGGTGAGCGTCGAGCAGGGAGCGGCAGGCCTGCCAGCGCTGGATCTCTTCCACCACGGCCAGTCGTGCAAGACGCTCGCGGCGGGTGCGTACGATGCCGCTCCAGCGACGCCGCATGCCCTCCGTGCGTCGTCCCGGGGGCAGCGGCTCAAGGGTCGCCGCCTGGTCGAGTGCCTGCTCCAGCACGTTACTGTCGGCATAGCGGGTAGGCTGCCAGGCGTCGAGCCGATCGATGAGCGTCTGCATCTCGTCGAGACGCTGGCGCGCCCGCTGCACGCGATCGTCACGCTGGGCCTCGCGCATGGCGAAGATCTGGTCGCAGGCCGTGCGAAACTCGCGCCATAGCGTCTGCTCCTCGCCGCGCGGGGCACGGCCTAGCTCCCGCCAGCTCTGCTGCAGGCCCTTGGCGCGTTCTGCCCGGGCATCGGGGGATAGCGGATGCTCGATCAGTGCCTGGGCCTCGTCGACAAGCTGCCGCTTGGCGTCGGCCACCTCCTTGGCGCGCTGGTCTATCAGGCTTTGCAGCGCGAAGCGGATGCGACCGAAGCGTCGCCCGATGGCCTGGGCCTGTTCGCGCGGCACGGGGGAGTGACGACGCCACTCTTCGCGTGCTTGGTCACGGATGCGCCGCAGAGCATCCGGGTCGGCGTCGGCGGCGGGCACGTCCAGCAGGGCCTCGAGCTGCTCGCACAGAGCGGTGCGTGCCTCCAGATTGCGCATTCGCTCGCTGGCCTGGCGTTCACGCCACGGGGCCAGGCGCTCGTGGATGCGGTCGGAGGCGCTGCGAAAATGCTCGGAGAGTTCGCGGCTGGCAGCGGCATCGCCGAGCCCCTTCCAGTCGCGCACCAACTGACGGTGGCGCCGGTCGAGTTCGGCCTCCGTGATAGCGGCGTCGCCTGCGAGCTGATCGATGGCCTGACACAGCTGTTCGCGCTTGGGGCCCGCGACGAAACCGCGCCAGTCGCGTAGCTCCGCGAGTCGGGCGCCAAGCCGCTTGAGCGTAGCTTGATGGGGGCGCAGGCTCGCTGCGGGCAACGAGTCGGCACGATGCCTGAGGCTCTGGTGAAGGCGACTGGCACCCTTGAAGGCACCGTGGTCGAGTAGCTTCTCCAGTTGGGCAAGGTCCTGAGCGAAGCGCTCGAGGCGTGCCTCGACGGCTTCTTCCTCAACTTCCTCCCTGCCAGCCAGCAATTGCTGTGCGCGGGCGAGCAGCGGCGTTGGCGGTAGCGTGTCGGGCCAGTGGCAGGCTTCGAGGCTGGTTCGCAGCCGCTCGGCGTCCTTCTCCCTCACGGCTTGCTCGATCTCGGCGGCATGGCTCTCGAGGCGCTCCCACGCAACGAGAATTTCATCGTAATCGCGCAGCACGGTGTCGTAGCGTTGGCGCAGCGCCTCGTCGGTCACGTGGAGATCGGAAAGTGCTTGCCAGCGGCTGGCCAGTAGCACCTTCTGGGCACGCAGACTGGCGATGTCCTGGCCGGTCACGCGGTCGCCGCGGGGCAGGCCGGCGAGGCTCTCCTCCAGTGCCTCGAGCAACGATTCCCGTGCCTCTGCCGCCTGTTCTCGGCGACGGTCCGTTTCGGCGCTGGCGTGTTCCTGGGCTTCGTGATCCGAGATGACCTTGCGGCAGCTCTGGCTGGCCTCCTGAAAGCGGCGCTCCTGATCTATCCCGGGCAGATCGTCGAGCGCTTCCCACTCGCGCACCAAATGCCGGAACCGGCCCGCATAGAGGGGCTCCCAGGGCGCCCTGGCGTGTGCCTCCAGCTTTGCCAGCAGCGTTTCGCGCTGAGCCCGTGCTGCGGCCAGCGAGGCGGCATCCGTGCGCAGCCGGTTCAGGCGTTCGCGCGCCTGGCGCACGACCTGTCGGTCACGGCGCGCTTGCTGAACCAGACGCTGCAGGCCCGCTTCGCTGGTGACTCGCGACGCAGCGGCGTGACGCACGGCGGCGATGCCATTGTCACAGGCCTGCTCGATGAGGTCCTCTTCCGCTGTCAGGCGTGCTACGGCGGCCAGGCGCAACTGCTGATTGTCGCCTTCCAGCGCTAGGCGTGACAGCAGCTCCCTGTCGTCGAGCCGTTCGACGATGCGCAGGCGCTGGGGCAGATCGAGGCCGCCGCTCTGCCCGCTGAGCAGCACGACCAGGCGACGGCGAATCTCGGCCAGCTCCGGCTGGCGGTCCAGCAGCTCGAGGAGCGTCTCGGGTGAATCGACTCTTTCCAGGGCCGCCTGGCGGACGGAGGCTTCCGCATCGAGGCATAATGCTTCCAGAGCCTGGCGCTGTTCCGGGCGTGCGGGGTCGAGCCGGCTGATGGCCTGACATCGCACCTGGGCGTCGGGGTGCTGCCATCGCGGGGCGAATAAGCGGCGAAGGAATCCGGGCATGAGGCATCCTGCAAGTGAGAGGGCGCAGCCAGTTGCTGCGCAAGCCGTATTGTTGCTGTCGAGTCGGCGTCTTTCGTCTAATGTATGTTATCTAAGCACGCGCCGCGGTTATGGAAAAGCTTGCCGGAACAGGAGCGTGTAGACAAATGGCGACAATGGCCGCCGAGCCTTGGCTGGCCGTATCATCAGTTGCAGGGGGGATGGGAGTCGCTTAGCTTTAGTCCCACGACCCGACAACACCCGAGTGGAGTCCGGCAATGAGCCTCAAAGTGGACAGGGCAGACATGGCATTCACCTTCAAGGGGGGCATGCTGCCCATGACGGTCATGGAATTGGCTAGCGCGGATCCGGAGCAGATCCGCGAGCAGCTTTCGGGAAAGCTTAGTCAATCTCCTGCCTTCTTTCAGCATACCCCCGTGGTCCTCAGCGTCGAGAAACTCGACGAGCCTCACCTGGCCCTGGAGCGGATCTGTGCCGTATGCCGTACTCACAAGCTGCTGCCTGTGGCGGTACGTGGCGGTGCAGACCCCGTCAAACAGTCGGCTTGGGCGCTGGGCCTGGGCTGGTTCCCGCCCTCTGACGGCGCGCGTGCCCGCTCGTTGGAGGAGGTGCCGCCCGTTGAGGCGGAGGCACCAAGCGAACCCGAGGCAACGGCCTCGGCGGCCAGCGGCGGGCGTATCTACCGCGGCACGGTACGTTCGGGACAACAGGTGAGTGCGCCCGATGGCGACCTGGTGGTCATCGGCGCCGTCAATGCCGGGGCGGAAGTACTGGCAGCCGGCAGCATACATGTCTATGGCGCCCTGCGCGGCCGTGCACTGGCCGGTATCCACGGCGATACCGAAGCCGGTATTTTCTGCCGCGAGCTGCGCGCCGAGCTGCTTTCGGTGGCGGGTAACTACAAGCGTCTCGAGGACATCGACCCGCATCTGCTGGGCTCCTCGGTTCAGGTCGTCCTGCGCGATGCCCAGTTGGGGATTACCTCGCTAGCTTAGGCAGTTTACGCTCTCTTCGTCTTACTTCGTCTATCCAAAGGAACGTGCAACTTGGCCAAGATCATCGTAGTGACCTCAGGCAAGGGTGGGGTCGGCAAGACTACCAGTGCAGCGGCCATCGCCACCGGGCTGGCGCTGCGAGGCAACAAGACCGTCGTCATCGATTTCGACGTGGGGCTGCGCAACCTCGACCTGATCATGGGGTGCGAGCGCCGCGTGGTGTATGACCTGGTCAACGTGATCCAGGGAGAGGCCGGGCTCAATCAGGCGCTGATCCGCGACAAGCGAGTCGACAACCTGCATATCCTGCCGGCCTCCCAGACCCGCGACAAGGACGCGCTGACGTCCGAAGGGGTCGAGAAGGTGCTCGATACCCTGGGCAAGGATTTCGATTACATCCTCTGCGATTCCCCTGCCGGTATCGAGCGCGGCGCCCAGTTGGCCATGTACTACGCCGACGAGGCGATCGTGGTCACCAACCCTGAAGTGTCGTCGGTGCGTGATTCCGATCGCATCCTCGGGCTGCTCGCCTCCAAGACGCGGCGTGCCGAGCGCGGCGAGGATCCCGTCAAGGAGCACCTGCTGATCACTCGCTACAATGCGACTCGAGTCGACCATGGCGACATGCTCAACCTCGAGGACATCCGCGAGATTCTCGCCATCGACCTGATCGGCCTCATTCCCGAGTCCGAAGCGGTACTGCGTGCCTCCAACCAGGGGGTGCCCGTGACCCATGACGACAACAGCGATGCGGGCCAGGCCTACATGGATACCGTCTCGCGCCTGCTCGGGGAAGAAATCCCGCTGCGTTTCCATGAGCTCCAGAAGAAGAGCCTGCTGAGCCGCATGTTCGGAGGAGGTCGCCGGTGAAGTTACTGGAATTTCTGAAGCGTGAGCGCAAGAAAACCGCCTCGGTGGCCAAGGAGCGGCTGCAGATCATCGTAGCGCATCAGCGCAGCCAGCGTGGCCAACCCGACTACATGCCGATGCTGGAAAAGGAGCTGCTGGAGGTGATCCGGCGCTATGTGCAGGTCGATGACGACGCCATCAACATCAGCCTGGACAGCGAAGACAACTGTTCGGTACTGGAGCTCAACGTCACCCTGCCGCGCAGTTAGAGAATGCTGAACAAATTGACGAGCGAGATGAAGCGCAAGGCGCACGGAGCACAGAACCGAGCGAAGCGACAAACAGCTGTAGGCTGGCCCCGAAGGGGCGAGAAGCCGAAGGCTGCGAGTCAACCGGAGCATATGCGGTATATGTGAGGATTCCGACCGGGCTGGCGCACCAGCACCGCGCAACGCAGCGATTCGCTCGCGCAGGCATTTGTGCAGTGTTTCCTCGGCTGAGTCGCTCGCGGGGCTATGTTAGTCTGTGCCACTCAGGACGCAGTCAGGAGACACCGCGCCCATGGCGAAGCCCAATGCCGCCCCGATGACCTTCCTGTGGCACGACTACGAAACCTTCGGCGCCGACCCTCGTCGCGACCGGCCCTCGCAGTTCGCCGCGATACGTACCGATGCCGACTTCACCGAAATCGGCGAGCCGATCGAGCTCTTCTGCAAGCCGGCCGACGATTACCTGCCGCAACCCCAGGCGTGCCTGATCACCGGCATCACGCCACAGCAGGCGCGCCGGCGCGGGGTGCCCGAGGCCGAGTTCGCCGGGCGTATCCATGCGCTGATGAGCGAGCCCGGCACTTGTGCGCTGGGTTACAATAGCCTGCGCTTCGATGATGAAGTGAGTCGCTGCCTGTTCTACCGCAACCTGCTCGATCCCTACTCCCGCGAGTGGCAGAACGGCAATTCGCGCTGGGACCTCATCGATGCGGTGAGAGCCTTTCATGCACTGCGCCCGGCGGGTATCGAGTGGCCTCGCCGCGAGGACGGCTCGCCCAGCTTCCGGCTCGAGCACCTGACCGCGGCCAATGGCATCGCCCACGAGGGCGCCCATGACGCCGTGGCCGATGTGCGTGCCACCATCGCCCTGGCGCGGCTATTGCGGCAGCGTAACCCACGTCTTTTCGACCACTTGCTGGCGCTTCGCAGCAAGCGTGAGGTGGCCAAGCGCCTCGATATTCCTGGACGCAAGCCGGTGCTGCACGTATCGCGTCGCTACCCGGCCAGTCGCGGCTGCAGTGCGCTGGTGATGCCCTTGGCCGAGCATCCCACCAACCCCAACGGAGTGATTGTCTACGACTTGTCAGTCGATCCTCAGGCCCTGCTCGAACTGAGTGCCGAGGAGATCCGTCAGCGTGTCTTCGTCAGTAGCGACGATCTGGCGGAAGGAGAAGTGCGCATTCCGCTCAAGGTCATTCACATCAACCGCAGCCCGGTGATCCTGCCCGCCGCGGCGCTCAAGGACGTGGAGGGGCCGCGCCAGGGTGAGTACGGCGAGATCGTCGAGCGCCTGGGGCTCGACCTGGCCACCTGCCGTGCCAACTGGAAACGTCTTGCGGCGAGCCCCGAGGCGGCGCAGAAGGTGGGTGAAGTCTTCGCCCAGCCTCCTCCCGATGGCCCCCACGACCCTGATCTGATGCTTTACAGCGGCGGCTTCTTCTCGCCTGCCGATCGCCAGCAGATGGAGCGGGCGCGCGCAATGACGAAATGGGATCTGGTGGATGCCAGGTTCGCCTTTCAGGACCCCCGCCTGGAGGAGATGCTGTTCCGCTACCGCGCGCGCAACTACCCCGACACCCTCGGCGCCGAAGAGCAGGCGCGCTGGGAGGCCTACCGCTGGGAGCGCATGAACGATGGCGCCGTGGCCGGATTCACGCTGAAGGATTTCGCCCGCGAGATCGAGCGACTCAACCAGGTTGCTCTCAATGACCGTGACCGCCTGATCCTCGAAGAGCTCGTCATGCACGTGGAGGCGATGATGCCGGCCCAGGCCTTCGGCTGATCGCTCGGCGCTTCCCCGCTACCAAGTCCACTGCGCCCGGCCAAATGGCCGGGCGCAGTGGTATGGCCTCGGCTCGCGTCAGTCTTCGCCTTCAGGCAGTGGTTCCAGGTGTCGGCTCAGGGCCGCCACATCGCTGGGCTCGTCGCCCGGATCATAGGCAACGATGGCACTGGGCGACTCGAGCAGTCTGGGCCAGGTTTCGCGCAGGTCGTCGGCTGTAACGGCCAGCACGCGCTGGGCCAGGCGCTCGCGGCGGTCGAACTCGGTATCGCCGAACGACAGGGCGCGCCACAGTCGGTTGGTCAGCCCGGACAGGCTGGTATCGCGCTGCAACAGGCTGTCGTGTACGGCCTGGCGATAGGGGGCCAGGTCGGCGTCGTCCATTTCCGCCAGGCGTTGACCGAATTCATCGAGAAAAGCGTCGATATGCGCCTGGATCTCGGCGCTCGTGGCATCCGGCGACTGCACCAAAAGGTTCAGCCCCGGAGCGTCGAGCAGCGGTGAGTAGCCGGCGCTGACCACGTAGCCGAGTTGCTCCTCGGTGCGCAGGCGTTGATAGAAGGGCGTATCGATCACCTGACCCAGCACCGAGAGGCGCGCCTGGGCGTCGAGCGAGCGATCTTCGCCCTGCAGGTAGCGCAGCACCAGCGACTCCTCGCGGGTGGTCAGCGGGTGCAGGGTGGGCAGCTCGTCATCGATACGCAGCGGGGTCAGGTCGGGGATCGCCTCCCGGGGTAGCGTGGGGGCGAGCATCTCGGCCACGAGCTGCCCCTCGCGCCGGGCCAGCTTTGCATCGAGATTACCGATGGCGAGTGCCTGCAGGCGCAACTCGCCGAGGAACTCGCGGCGGAAGTCGCGCAGATCGTCCACCGTCAGCTCGCGGCTGGCTTCCAGCAGGCTCCGGGTCGGCCAATGGGGACGCAGCAGGGCTTCGGCCAGGGTACGGTGGCCCTGGCGGAACAACGCCGCTTGGGGGGCGTTGCGCCACTCCCGCTGCAGGCGATAGCGCACGCGCTCGAAGTTCGCCTCGTCGATATCACCTTCGAGCAACTGCTCGAGGGTGCGGCGCATGACCCGCTCCTGGCGGTCGCGCCAGCCCGAGAAGGCGAGCGTGATGCCTCGGGCGTGGGCATAAGCCTCGGCGTCGTGCCCGGCCAGGCGTGCCGCATAGAATTCCTCGTTGAGGCTGTCATCAAGCCAGCCGGCCAGCAGGTCGGCCAGCACAGCATGGCGAGGATTGCTGCTTGCCTGTGGGTTCTGCAGGCTGAAGCGCCACTCCACCTTGGGCGTGTTGAAGCTGGAGTCCGCCATATGCCACAGCTCGAAGCCGGGCGCTTCCAGCAACTGCTCGGGGCGTTCGTCCTGCTCGTCGAGCAGTGTCACGTCTTCGGCAATGAACGGGTTGGGGCCGGGCAGGCTCAGGCCTGCCAGTGGCTGGGCCGTGGCAGCCGCGGGCTCGACGTCGCGCCAGGGCGTATCGAACCAAGGGGAAGTACGCTCGCCCTCCACCTCGGGGCCGCTGTAGACGCGCAGCAGCGACTCAGGGCGCAGGGCATCGAGATATTCGTCGATCAGTTCACGATTGAAGCCGTCCATGCGGTAGGCGGCGTACTGCACGTCCTCCATCGGGAAGCGGGCCAGATTCATGGCCAGACGCATGGCGCTCTGCAGCGTCGAACCATGCTGCTGGAAGCGGAACTCCTGTTCGGCAAGCTGGGCCTGCTCGGCGTAGCGCCACTCCTCCAGGCCCTGCTCTCGGATCTGTTCGATGGCGGCGAACAGCGTGGCTTGGATTTCGTCGAGGCGTTCGGCACCGGCCGGTGTCAGGCTGACGCTGACGGTGAACAGCGCATGGCGCTCGTCACCACGCCCCACGCCGGCGGATAACCCATCGGCCAGCCCTGCTTCGCGCAGCACGGCGAACAGGCTGCCCTCGCCCTCGTGGCCCAGCAGGTGGGCAATGAAGTCGGCGGGCTTGTGGCGATAGTGCTGGATGGGGTCGGGGACCGGGAACATGAAGCTCACCTGACGGCTGTCGCGTACCGATTGCAGCTCCACCAGGCGCGGGAGGCTCCCCTCTCGTACCAGTGGCTCCTCGATCACCGGGCGTTCCAGGTCGCGGTCGGCAATGCCGGAAAAGCGCTCGGCCACCATCGCTTCGAGTTCGTCCAGTGGCTGTGGCGCGACCAGCGCCAGGTGCATGACGTTGGCATCGTAGTGGCTCTGATAGAACTCGATTACCCGCTGACGCAGGGAGGGCTCGTCCTCGGGCCGATCGGCCAGCGTCTCGCGGCTGCCGACCGAAAAGCCGGTGGTGGGATTGTCACGGTTGAGCACCTGGTTGAGCACGTCGTTTTCGCGACGACCGTCGTCGCGAATGCGCGACATATACTCGGAGTGAACGATATTGCGTTCGCTTTCGAGCTTCTCGGCATTGAACAGCGGGGAGAGAAAGAACTGGCTGAAGCGGTCCAGCGCACCGGGTAGGGCTTCGGGCTCGATGTCGAAGAAGTAATTGGTGTCCTGCGGTGCGGTGAAGGCGTTGTGGCTGCCGCCGTGACGCTGCAGGTATTCCTGATAGGCATCGGCCTCGGGGTATGGCTCGGTGCCGAGGAACAGCATGTGCTCGAGAAAATGCGCAAGCCCCGCCAGATCGTCGGGGTCCTGAGCGCTGCCCACGCCGACGTTCATCGAGGCGGCCGCTTGGTCGGCCTCGGGGTCGCTGACGAGCAGGGCAGTGAGGCCGTTTTCGAGCAACAGCACGCGATAGTCGCGGCTATCGTGAGGGCTGACGTGAGGAAGCACGACCTCATCGACCGCCTCTTCGGGAGCGGCATCGGCATCGTCTGGCTGTTGTGCCTGGGTGAGTCCGGGCAGCAAAAAGCCAGCCAGCAGCAGACTTGCAAACCAGTTTGGCAAGTACCGGCAGCCTGACCAATGCAGGGGCGGGCGGGGCATGAGCATCTTCTCTCCTATTCGTTCCAGCGCAGCATGGGGCCCGTCGGGTGGGCGCAGGCGGGATCCTGGTTGGCAGGGTCGTTTACTCTTCTTGATACCGGAAAGGCGCCCAACAGTTCCCGTGGGGCTGGCCGAAGTAGCGCGCGGGCGGCTTCCGGCGTCGTTCGAGGGTCGAGCCAGCGCATGGCGTCGGCGGCATCGATCAGCGCCGGCAGCCTGTCGCTCAGGGGCGCCAGGAAGTCGTTGGTCGGTACGGTGACCAGCGCCATCGAGTCGGCATGCTCGGTCAAATCGGTATGGTAACGACACCAGATACTGGCCAACAGCATTGGGCCCCGATCAACACGGGTCACTAAAAAAGGCTGCTTGAAGCGCGGCTGAGCTCTCCAGACATAGACGCCCCCCGCCGGTACCAGGCTGCGGCGGGCAGCGAAGGCGTCGCGGAACATGGGGCGGTCATCGAGCGATTCGGCCCGTGCACAATGCGGAGCGTGATCGAGTACGGTTAGCCAGGAGGGCGTCAGCCCCCAGAAGACCTGGCTCAGACTGGCACGGCCGGCTTCCAGTCGAATGTGCGAAACCGGGCGCCTCGGAGCCAGGTTGGTGGCGGTCAGCAGGGGAGTCTCCCGGCACAGTTCGGGCAGCAGTCGAGTCATGTCGAGTGGCGGTATGTAGAGGCGACCGGCCATGAAGTCTCCGAATGACGGGATGGCGTCAGGTTAGCCAAGCCGAGGAAAACAGAAAAGGGTTGGTGCGCAATGGTCGAAAACAGTGTTCGATGTGCGCTATCCTAAGCTACCGGGCCAAGCATTGTCGCCCGTGATGAACAACCTCCGCGAGGAACTCGATGGCTCGTCCCCGACAGCATGCTCCCGAAGCGCTCCATGCCCAGGTCATGGCCGCATGCGATGACTGGCTGCAGGGCAACCCCGTGCATGCGCTCTCGCTGCGTGCACTGGCACGCGAGGTGGGCTGTGCGCCGAGTACGCTGCTCAAGCTCTACGGCAGCTTCGGTAACCTGCTGCAGCATGTGAATATCGAGACTCTGGCTCGGTTGCGCATGGTCATCGAGCCGTTGACCGAGGGCGCGGAACCCGAGAGGCAGATGCGCGCGCTGGCGCTGGCCTACTGGCAGTTCGCCCAGCGCGAGCCGTTTCGCTGGCAGCTTCTGTTCGACTATCCGTTGGCCCAGGAGGGTGAACTCGACCAGCGCCAGTCGGACATGATCGAAGCGCTGTTCCTGCGCGTCGAGATGAGCCTCAAGGAGTATCAGCCGGCGCTCGGCGACCTGGAGGCCAGGCGCCTCGGACGCACCTTGTGGGGCAGCGTGCATGGCCTGGTGCAACTGGGGCTCAATGAACGCCTGGGCTACTGGCAAGGGCAGCAGCTCGAAGTGCCGGAGCTGCTCGACCAGTTGCTCTTCACCATCCTCGCCGGCCTGAGACACAGGTCCGATATCG
>NZ_JAAQTO010000068.1 GCF_011742165.1 Billgrantia bachuensis
TGCTCGGCTCCCTGTTGCTGCTGGGGAGCTGGCGTGCGGCTCGTGCGCCGAGACCGCTCATCCGTTTCCTCATCTTCCTGCTGATCCATTGTTGTTATCGGCTGCGCCTGCGTGGACGTGACTTCATTCCGGCCACCGGGGCTGCGGTGGTGGTGTGCAACCATGTCAGCTTTATGGATGCGCTGGTCATGGGAGGGGCTAGTCCACGTCCGCTGCGCTTTCTGATGGATCGGCCGATCTACGAGTCGCCCTGGCTCAACTGGCTGTTTCGCCTGGTCGGGGCGATTCCGGTGGAGTCCGACCGGCGCGATCCCGGCAGCGTGCGCCGCGCGCTGGAAGAGGTCAGCCGGGCGCTGCGTAGCGGCGAAGTGGTAATGCTCTTTCCCGAGGGGCGACTGACACCGGATGGCGAGGTGCAGGCCTTTCGCCGCGGGCTCGAGACTATCCTGGCACGCGACCCGGTGCCAGTGATCCCGGCCGGGCTGTCCGGTCTGTGGGGCTCATGGACCTCGCATCGCGATGGTCCGGCATTGTCCAAGTGGCCGCGGCGCTTTCGCGCCAGGGTGGCGCTCTATTTCGGGAAGCCGATTCCTTCAAGGCTGGCGCGTCGTGATCTGCTGGAAGCGCGAGTGCGAGCACTCAAGGCCGAGGCCGATGGCTGGGCCTGCCCGCTCGAGACGCCTTCCTCGCCACGGCGACGTTGATCACTGCTGGCGCTGGCGACCGCTGCGCACCACCTGCCAGCAGCGCGCCGAGGTGATCAGGTTGTCGCGGACCTCGAGAATTTCCATGCGGACATTGCCTATCTGCAGGCAGGCGGGTCCGTCGGGGAAGGCTTCCAGGTGTTCCAGTATCAGGCCGTTCAATGTCTTGGGTCCGTCGGTGGTCAGTTTCCATCCCAAGGCCCGGTTGATGTCGCGAATGTTGGCAGTGCCGTCGATCACGTGGCTGCCGTCTTCCTGGCGATGGATCTCCTGGTCCTGGCCGGCCACGTCGGTGGTGAACTCGCCGACGATTTCCTCGAGGATGTCCTCCAGCGTGACCAGCCCCTCTACGTCACCATACTCGTCCACCACGATGCCGATGCGTCGCTTCTGCTTCTGGAAGTTGAGCAGTTGGGTGTGCAGCGGCGTCGACTCGGGAATGAAGTAGGGCTCGCGCGCCTCCTGCACGATCGAAGCCTTGGTCACCTCGTCTCGCGACAGGAAGCGCGCCGCGTTGCGTAGATGCAGCATGCCGATGATGTTGTTGATGTCTCCCTTGAACACCGGCAGGCGGGTATGTTGGCTGGTGCGAATCTGGACCAGAATGGCTTCCAGCTCATCGTCGAGGTCGATCCCCACCACCTCGTGACGCGGCACCATGATGTCGTTGACCGTGACGTTCTCCAGGTCGAGAATCGACAGCAGCATCGCCTGGTGGCGGCGTGGAATCAGCGTGCCCGCCTCGTGCACCACGGTGCGCAGCTCGTCGCGGGTCAGGCTGTCGGCGCCGCCTTCGATGCTCTTGACCCCGAGCAGACGCAGCAGGCCGTTGGAGACGGCGTTGACCAGCCATACCAGGGGGTAAAGCAGCTTGAGCAGCGGTTCGAGTATCAGCGAGGAGGGGTAGGCGACGCGCTCGGGCTTGATCGCGGCGTAAGTCTTGGGGCTGACCTCGGCGAAGATGAGGATAACGATGGTCAGGATCAGCGGAGCGACTGCCGGTCCGGTGACATCGCCGAAGAAATGGATGGCGAGCACGGTGGCGATGGCGGCCGCCAAATTGTTGACCAGGTTATTGCCGATCAGGATCACGCCGATGAGCCGGTCCGGGCGTGCCAGCAGCCTCAGGACCCGGCGAGCCCGACTGTCACCGCTATTGGCCTCGTGATTCAGCCGGTAGCGGTTGATCGACATCATGCCGGTCTCGGAGCTCGAAAAGAAAGCGGAAAGACAGACGAGTAGGAAAAGCAGGCCGAACAGCAATCCCAAAGGGAAGTCGTCGCTCAAGGTCGAAGGATCCTCACTGGCGTGTCAGCCCCGTTTGTAGGGATTAGGTTCGGCAGTGTCAAGGCGACTTCCGATTCAAGTGCGGTTGAGGATGACTTCCAGCACTAATTTACTGCCGAAATAAGCCAGCAGCAGCACCGCGCAGCCGCCCAAGGTCCAGCGTACGGCACGCATGCCTCGCCAGCCAAGCACGTGATGGCTGATCAGCAGGATGGCGAAGATCACCCAGGCTGCCAGGGATAGGATCGTCTTGTGAGCCAAGTGTTGGGCGAACATGCTCTCGACGAACAGAAAGCCGCTGAAGATCGACAAGGTGAGCAGCGCCATGCCGGCCCAGATCAGTTCGAACAGCACCCGCTCCATGGTGGTCAGCGGGGGCAGCACCTGTACCACGCCGCGGGTATGGTGATGACGTAAGGCCTGATTCTGCAACCCCAGCAGAACCGCCTGGCAGGCGGCGATGAACAGTATGCCGAAGGCCAGCGCTGAACTCATGGCGTGCAAGGCGATGCCCGGCGTCATGCCATCGGTGCGCTCCGGACTCGGCAGGCCTACTGCCAGCAGCAATGCCAGGCCGGACACCGGAAACAGGGCCACGGCTACGCTGAGTACCGGCTTGGCCAGGCTGACGCTGAGCAGTAGGATGACCATGATCGCGGTCAGCAGCACCGCACTGGTCGAAAGGCCGGGCATCAGGCCAGGGCTCTGGCCGATCAGATTGAAAGCCACGGGAAGATGAAACAACAGGCCCAGCAGACCCAGGACTCGAACCAGGGCAGGACGCTGCGGCACGCGCCGAAGCAGCGTGAGTCCCTGCCAGGAAGCTGCGCCCAGGTAAAGGATGAGAGCCATGATGGCCAGAGGAAGCGCCTGCATCGATTGTCGCCCGTACGCCGCTGCCGGCGTCTGTACATCTCATGGTGGATGGAATCTGCCGAGGCCACTATACCCAATCCTCGCTGCGGCGCACAGCCGTGACGCGCGGCCGGATGCATGGAGACTGGCCGCTGCAGGGCGTATAATGCCGCCCAGATTCTTCAACCGCATTATCTTGGCTGTTCCATCGCCGGGCGAAGCGCGATTTGCGGCAAGCGTGACGCTTCGCCACAGATGCTCTCGAGACGCCGAGCCGACAGCCTGACAGCCGGAGTGGCTTATGTTCCAGAACCTCAGCGAGCGGCTTTCCCAGACGCTCAAGTCCATCAAAGGCCAGGCGCGCCTGACCGAGGACAACATCAAGGACACCCTGCGCGAGGTGCGTCGTGCACTGCTCGAGGCCGATGTCGCGCTGCCGGTGGTCAAGGCCTTCATCGAGCGGGTGCGCGAACGCGCCGTGGGCCAGGAGGTGTCGAAGAGCCTCTCGCCGGGTCAGCAGTTCGTCAAGATCGTCCAGCAGGAGCTCGAGGCGATCATGGGCGAGGCCAACGAGGGGCTGTCGCTCAAGGGGGCGCCCTCGGTGGTGCTGATGGCCGGTCTGCAGGGGGCGGGTAAGACCACCTCGGTGGCCAAGCTGGCGCGCTACCTCAGGGAGCGTGAAAAGAAGAAGGTGCTGGTGGTATCCGCCGATGTCTACCGTCCGGCGGCCATCGATCAGCTCGAGACGCTGGCCAGCGAAGTCGGCGTCGACTTTTTCCCGTCGCGCTCCGACCAGAAGCCGGTTGCCATCGCCGAGGCGGCGATCAAGCACGCCAAGATACAGTTTCACGATGTGGTGATCGTCGACACCGCCGGTCGCCTGGCGATCGACGAAGCCATGATGGCCGAGATCGCCGAACTGCATCGGGCCTGTCAACCGCAGGAAACGCTGTTCGTGGTCGACGCCATGACCGGCCAGGACGCCGCCAACACGGCCAAGGCGTTCCATGAGGCGCTGCCGCTGACCGGTGTGATCCTGACCAAGGCCGACGGCGATGCTCGCGGCGGTGCGGCGCTCTCGGTGCGCCACATCACCGGCAAGCCGATCAAATTCATGGGTGTGGGCGAGAAGGTCGATGCGCTCGAGCCCTTCCACCCGGATCGGGTGGCCTCGCGCATCCTCGGTATGGGCGACGTGCTGTCGCTGATCGAGGAGGCCGAGCGCACGGTCGACAAGAAGAAAGCCGAGCAACTGGCCAAGAAGGTCAAGAAGGGCGAAGGCTTCGACCTCGAGGACTTCCGCGACCAGCTCCAGCAGCTCAAGAAGATGGGTGGTATGGGCGGCCTGCTCGGAAAGCTGCCGGGGATGGGGCAGATGGCCGAGATGGCTCAGGGCCCGGGTCCCGAGAAGGAGCTGGGCAAGCTCGAGGCGCTGATCAACTCGATGACGCCTCAAGAGCGGCGCAAACCCGAGATCATCAATGGCTCGCGCAAGCGTCGCATCGCCACCGGTGCCGGCCTGCAGGTGCCCGATCTCAACCGACTGCTCAAGCAGCACAAGCAGATGCAGAAAATGATGAAGAAGGCGGGCAAGAAGGGCGGCATGCAAAAGATGATGCGCGGCATGTCCGGCATGATGGGTGGCGGTGGCCCTGGTGGCCCTGGTGGGATGGGCGGCCCCGGTGGTTTCCCGTGGCGCTGACGGCCGGGCTCGATAAAAGGGTTTCAAAGCCGGGCTGATTTCCGTAGAATGCTGCGTCTTCATGGCAGGACCGTGGCTCTGCCCGGCTGCACGCTTCTAAAGAAGCGCTTGTAAAGAAAGTGACCGAATGACGCGAAGGCGGGTCCACGGACCCGCTTTCCTGGCAAATGCCGAGAAACCGGCCAGCAGCCGGCCCGGCGCATATCGGTAGTAAACGTAACCTCAACCGAAGGACAGTTAACGCCATGGTTACCATTCGTCTGGCACGTGGTGGCGCCAAGAAGCGTCCCTTCTACCACCTGACCGTGACCGATTCACGCAACTCCCGCGACGGCCGTTTCATCGAGCGTCTGGGCTTCTTCAATCCGATCGCCCGCGGACAGGAAGAGCGCCTGCGCGTCGACCTGGATCGCATCGCTCACTGGCAGGGCCAGGGTGCACAGATGTCCGACCGTGTGGCCGAGCTGGTCAAGGAAGCCCGCAAGCAGGCCTGAGCCTGTAATGCCCCGGTGAGAACATGAGCGAGCAGGCCGAACGCAGCGAACGCGACGAGCATGTGGTGCTGGGCAAGCTGACCAGCCCCTACGGCGTCAAGGGATGGCTCAAGGTCTACTCCCACACCAGTCCGATGGACGGCATCCTCGAGTACTCGCAGTGGGTGTTGAGGCAGGGCGATGCCCTGAAGCGTCATCGGCTGCTGCAGGGGCGGCGACAAGGCAAGGGTCTGGTGGTCCTGCTGGAAGGCGTCGACTCGCGCGAGTCGGCCGAGCAGATGGCCGGTGCCGAGATCCTGCTGCCCAAGGCCGATCTTCCCGAGCTTGGTGGCAACGAGTTTTACTGGCACCAACTGGAAGGGCTCACGGTCGTGACCCGAGAAGGTGTGGTGCTGGGCCGCGTCGCTTATCTGTTCGAGACTGGTGCCAACGACGTCCTGGTGGTCAAGGGTGACCCGCAAGGGACGCCGCCGGCCCTCGACGATCGAGAGCGCTTGCTGCCCTTCTTGCCCGATGAGGTGATCGTCGCGGTGGATCTGGCGGGCGGCAGCATGACCGTCGACTGGGACCCTGACTTTTGACTATCGAGGCGGATGCCGGGCTGAGCGGCTTGCCGGATATGTGGGTCGGCGTCGTGTCGCTTTTTCCCGAGATGTTCGAGGCCGTCACCCGGCACGGCGTCACGGGACGGGCCGTTAGCCAGGGGCGGGTGGCGCTGGAGTTCTGGAACCCGCGCGACTACGCCAACGATCGCCACCGCACCGTGGACGACCGGCCCTACGGCGGCGGTCCCGGCATGCTGATGAAGGTCGACACCCTGCGAGCGGCCATCCACGCTGCACGCGACAGGGCGAGCGAGGTGACGGGACAGCGTCCGCGCGTGGTCTACCTCTCGCCCCAAGGGCGCAGGCTCGATCAGCAAGGCGTGCGTGAACTGGCTTCCGGTCCCCCCCTGGTGGTGGTGGCCGGACGCTACGAAGGTATCGATGAGCGCATCGTGGAAGGCGACATCGATGAAGAGTGGTCGATCGGCGATTACGTGCTCAGCGGCGGCGAGCTGCCGGCCATGGTGCTGATCGACGCCGCGGCAAGACTGGTTCCCGGCGTGCTGGGCCATCAGGATTCCGCGGTCGAGGACTCCTTCAACGAGGGGCTGCTGGATTGCCCGCACTATACACGCCCCGAGGAGATCGACGGGCGGCGGGTGCCGGATGTGCTGCTCAGCGGCCATCACGGCGAGATTCGGCGCTGGCGGCTCAAGCAGTCGCTGGGACGGACCTGGCTCAGGCGCCCCGACCTGCTCGAAGGCAGGGCATTGAGCACCGAGCAGCGAAAGTTGCTCGAGGAGTTCATCGAAGAATACGCCGGCAAGGCGGAGGTGCAGGACGCTGGCTCGCATTGAGCTCGCGGACTTGCGTCACCCATCATCTCCCGCGCTCTCGAGCCAGGCTCGAGCGCCGGGATCACGCACCGCCCTGTACTTGTAATGAGTACTCGTATGAGCGGCGGTGCCGAACATTGAGGAGTTTACGTCATGAGCAGCAAGAACAAGGTGATCCAGGCGCTCGAAACCGAGCAGATGAGCAAGCAGGTGCCGGATTTCGCCCCGGGCGACACCGTCGTCGTTCAGGTCAAGGTCAAGGAAGGCAACCGTGAGCGTCTCCAGGCCTTCGAAGGCGTGGTGATCGGCAAGCGCAACCGCGGCCTGAACTCCGCCTTCACCGTACGCAAGATCTCCCACGGTGTCGGCGTCGAGCGTACCTTCCAGACCTACAGCCCGCTGGTCGACTCCATCGAAGTCAAGCGTCGCGGTGACGTGCGCCAGGCCAAGCTGTACTACCTCCGTGAGCGCAGCGGCAAGTCCGCCCGCATCAAGGAAAAGCTGTCGTAAGACACTCTGCCCGGCGAATCGTTGTGTTGTCCGATTCGTTGCGCAGCTTGGAAGCCCCGCCACCGCTCACGCGGGGCGGGGCTTCGTCATATCGGGCGATGACATGACGCGCGACACTCAATCCCTGGCCCTGATCGAGACCTTCCTCGATACCCTATGGCTCGAGCGCGGGGCGAGCGAGCATACCCTGGCGGCCTATCGCCGTGACCTGGAGGCCTGGGCCGCCCGCCTGGCAGAGGTGGGCGGCGCCCTGATTGCGCCGGATGGCGGCCTGTTGCCGGTCTGGCTCGAGGAGCGTCGCGCCGCCGGCTATCAGCTGCGCAGCAATGCCCGATTGCTCTCCAGCTTGCGCGGCTTCTATCGCTGGGCGCTGGCCGAGGGGCGCATCGCGCACGATCCGCTGGCCGAGGTGCGCCTGCCGCGGGTGCGGCCCAATCTACCGGATACTCTCGAGGAGGACGAGGTAGAGCGCCTGCTGGCCGCGCCTGACCTCGCCACCGATATCGGGATGCGCGACCGCGCCATGCTCGAAGTTCTCTACGGCTGTGGCCTGCGTGTGTCGGAACTGGTGGGACTCAGCGTGGATGCAGTCAATCTGCGCCAAGGCGTGGTGCGGGTGCGCGGCAAGGGTGACAAGGACCGACTGGTCCCGCTGGGGGAAGAGGCCGTACACTGGCTGACACGCTATATGCGCAGCGCGCGTGGTGGGTTGATGAGCGATGTGACGCGGCCGGCGCTGTTTCCCGGGCGTGGCGACAATTGCATGACGCGCCAGACCTTCTGGCATCGGATCAAGACGCACGCACGCACGGCTGGTATCACACGGCCGCTGTCGCCGCATACCCTGCGGCATGCATTCGCCACGCATCTGTTGAATCATGGGGCCAATTTGCGTGTCGTACAGCTGCTGCTCGGACACAGCGACCTGTCGACCACGCAGATCTATACCCACGTTGCGCAGGCACGACTCGAAGCCCTGCACGCCGACCATCATCCTCGAGGCTGAATCATGATTGCGTTATCCCATCGTCTTGCCGGCTCCCTGTTCGCCCTGGCCGTGCCTCTTGCCGCCTTACTGTTACCCGCCGCCGCCTTGGCCGATGGCGCCGAGCGCTTGGCCGAGCGGCTGAAGGTCAACGGCCAGCCGATGCCCGTGGCCAGCGTGCACGAAACGCCGCTGGAGGGCTTTTATCAGGTTCGTCTGGAAACCGGCGAGGCGTTCTACAGCGATGCCGAAGGTAACTATTTTCTGGTCGGCGACCTCTACGAGAATGGCGAAGGAGGATTGACCAACCTGACCGAGCAGTCGCGCAACGTGGAGCGCGCCGAGAAGCTCGCCCAGGTACCCGAGAGCGAGCGGGTCGTGTTTCGCGGCACCGGCGACAGCCGCGCCCAGCTCGTCGTGTTCACCGATACCACCTGCCCCTATTGCCGCCAGTTTCACGAGGAGGTGCCGGCGCTCAACGAGATGGGCATCGAGGTGCACTATCTGGCCTTCCCACGCGCCGGCATGAACTCGCAGGGGGCTCGCACCCTCGAGCAGGTCTGGTGTGCCGACAACCGTAGCGAGGCGATGAACGCGGGTAAGCGACAGGAAACGATTTCGGGTAGCGCCGACTGCGACAATCCGGTCGAGGAACAGTATCATCTGGGCATGGCCGTGGGCGTCCAGGGTACGCCGGCGATCATACTGCCCGATGGGCAACTTGTGCCGGGCTACGTGCCCGCCGAGCGCCTTGTCGACATGCTCGGCCTGGCAGAGTGATAAGCGACGGCAGACCAAGAGCTGCCGAATGCATTTGAACGCTGGACATTGACACAATCTGGGGAGCAGGACATTGAAACCGGTGAGAGTGGGAATCTGTGGTCTGGGTACTGTCGGCGGCGGTACCTTCAACGTGCTGACGCGCAACGCCGACGAGATTGCGCGGCGTGCCGGCCGCCCGATCGTCATCGAGCAGGTGGCGCTGCGCAGCACCAACCCGGAGTGCGACCTCACCGGTATCAAGACCACCAACGATATCTTCGAGGTGGCCCGTAACCCCGATGTCGACGTGCTGGTCGAGCTGGTCGGCGGCTATGACGTGGCTCGCGAGCTGGTACTCACCGCCATCGCCAACGGCAAGCACGTGGTCACCGCCAACAAGGCCCTGATCGCGGTGCACGGCAACGAGATCTTCAAGGCGGCTCACGAGCAGGGCGTCATCGTCGCTTTCGAGGCTGCCGTGGCCGGCGGCATCCCGGTGATCAAGTCGCTGCGTGAAGGGCTTGGCGCCAACCGTATCGAGTGGTTGGCCGGCATCATCAACGGCACCGGCAACTATATCCTCACTCATATGCGCAGCGAGGGTCGCGCCTTCGAGGACGTGCTCGCCGAAGCCCAGGCGCTGGGCTACGCCGAGGCCGATCCCACCTTCGACGTCGAGGGCATTGACGCCGCCCACAAGCTGACCATCCTGGCCTCGATTGCCTACGGTGTACCGCTGCAGTTCGAGAAGGCCTATACCGAAGGCATTTCCCGGGTGACGGCCGAGGATGTCGAGCAGGCCGACAACCTGGGCTACGTGATCAAGCACCTGGGGATTTCCAAGCGCACCGATGCCGGCTTCGAGCTGCGCGTGCATCCGACCCTGATTCCCAAGGAGCGCCTGCTGGCCAACGTCCATGGGGTCAAGAACGCCATCGCCATCATGGGCGACGCCGTGGGGCCGACGCTCTACTACGGTGCCGGTGCGGGTTCCGAACCTACCGCCTCGGCGGTGGTCGCCGACCTGCTCGATGTGGCCCGTGACATCACTACCGATCACCACTATCGCGTGCCTTACCTGGCCTTCAGCGGCATCGACGAGAACGAGGGCAACCTGCCGATCCTGCCCATGGAGGACATTATCACCGCTTGCTACCTGAGGTTGCTGGCGGTAGATCGTCCCGGGGTGCTGGCACGAGTGGCGACGATTCTCTCCGAGCAGGGCATCTCCATCGAGGCACTGGTGCAGAAGGAGGCCACCGAAGGCGAACTGGTACCGATCATCCTGCTGACCCATCGCTGCCGTGAGAAACAGATGAACGAGGCGATCCGCCATATCGAATCGATGGCCGATATCGCCGGACCGGTTACACGCATTCGTGTCGAGTCGCTGGACGAGCAGGAGTAAGTCATGCGCTACATCAGTACCCGCGGGCAGGCGCCTGCGCTCTCTTTCGAAGAGGTCGTGCTGACCGGCATGGCCAGCGACGGCGGGCTCTATGTACCGGAAGCGATTCCGCAGCTCGCGCGCGAAGAGCTCGAGGCGATGGCCGGGCTCTCCTATGCCGAGATCGCCTTTCGCGTGATGAAGCCGTTCGTCAATGGCGAGATCGACGATGAGACGTTTCGTGGCATCGTGCGCGACGCCTACGCCACCTTCAGCCACGACGCCGTGGTGCCGCTCAACCAACTCGACGCCAACCATTTCCTGCTCGAGCTGTTCCACGGCCCCACCCTGGCGTTCAAGGACGTGGCCCTGCAACTGCTCGGTCGCATTCTCGACCACTTCCTGGCCAAGCGCGGCGAACGCGCCGTAATCATGGGCGCCACCTCGGGCGACACCGGCTCGGCGGCGATCGAGGGCTGCCGCCACTGCGACAACCTCGATATCTTCATCCTGCATCCGCATAACCGGGTTTCCGAGGTACAGCGTCGGCAGATGACCTCGGTGCTGGCCGACAACGTCTTCAACATTGCCATCGAGGGCAACTTCGACGACGCCCAGGCCATGGTCAAGGCGAGCTTCGCCGATCAGAGCTTTCTGAACGGCACGCGCCTGGTGGCGGTGAATTCGATCAACTGGGCGCGCATCATGGCCCAGATCGTCTACTACGTGGCCGCCGGCGTGGCGCTGGGAGCGCCGCACCGTCAGGTCAGCTTCTGCGTGCCCTCGGCCAACTTCGGCAACGTCTTTGCCGGCTACATGGCCTACCGCATGGGGTTGCCGGTCAGGCAGTTCATCATTGCCACCAACGCCAACGACATCCTGCACCGCACGATTTCCGACAATGATTTCTCCAAGCAGGAGCTCAAGGCGACCCTGGCGCCTTCGATGGACATCGTGGTGTCGTCCAACTTCGAGCGCCTGCTGTTCGAGGCCTACGAGCGCGACGGCGAAGCCGTGGCAGCGCTGCTCGAGCGCTTCCAGCAGGAGCCCACGGCGCTGGCCGAGGCGCCGCTCACGCGGCTGCGGGCGCTGTTCGCCAGCCACAGCGTCGACGATGCCACTATCCTCGAGGTGATCCGCGAGGCGCACCATCGCACCAAGGAGTTGCTCGACCCGCACACCGCCACCGGCTATCGTGCCGCCGAGCGTGTCCGGGCCGATGCCGCCACACCGATGATCACCCTGGCCACGGCCCACCCGGCGAAGTTCGCCGAGGCGGTGGTCAAGGCCGGCTTCCCCGGCGTGCCGCTGCCGCCGCACATGGACGACCTGCTGGAGCGCGAGGAGCGTTACACCGTGCTGCCGGCGGAGCTGGCGAAGGTACAGGCGTTCGTGGCCGAGAACCGACGGTAGGTTCAGCAAGGCAGCTCGCCAAGGTAGCGAGGGCAAAGGGGACAGGTCAAAGAGGAGGTCGTTTGCCATGGATGGCAAAA
>NZ_JAAQTO010000069.1 GCF_011742165.1 Billgrantia bachuensis
GGGGCCGGCACCGGCAGCAGGGTGGCCACGTAGAGCCAGGTCTCGGGGTCGAGCTCCATCTGCACTACCAGGATCGGCGGCGATAGCGGCTCCATCAACAGGCTGTGCTGGCCCCAGCGCGGCGGCAGGTCGTGCAGCAGCACCTCGTTGTTGTAGACGCGCAGGGTCTCGGCGCGGGAGAACTCCACCAGCACGTCGTCGATGCTCAGCTCGCGAATCAGAATCTCGCGAAAATTGTCCACCACCAGCGCCTTCTCCGGCCCCGAGCCGATATCCTCCACCGGTATGCGCCGCTCGTTGACGCTGACGAAGAAGCGCGTACCGCCCATGTTGCGCAGCTGGTCGAGCACGATATGGCGGTACTCGTAGGGCAGCGAGCGGAAGAAGCGCATGGTCGAGGCCACGCTGTAGGCCACGTTGCGCGATAGCTCGTCGAGTTGTTCGAGCTGGCTCGAGCGCACCTGTGAGGTCCAGATGGTATAGCTGGCAAGCTGGGCCGTGAGTACGCCGACGATCATGATCAGCACGAAGCGTCCACGCAGGGTGCGCGGCAGGACCCACACGAGGCGGCGGCGCCAGCGCTGCCAGCGCGTTGTCATCACGTCAATGCTTCGATCTTGGCGGTGAAGACGTAGCCGGCGCCACGCACGGTGCGGATCAACTGATGGTACTGCGCATCCTCGCCGAGACGCTGGCGAAGGCGGCAGACGTGCACGTCGATGGAGCGATCCAGCGGCGGCGCCGGGCGGCCCCGGGTCAACTCGTACAACGCCTCGCGCGTTAGCACCCGCTCGGGATGCTCGAGGAAGACCTGGAGCAGTTGGAAATCGGCACCCGAAAGCGGGATGCGCTCGCCCTTCTCGTCGATCAGCTCGCGAGTCATGCGATCCAGCCGCCAGGCGCCGAAGGCGACCAGCCGCGCCCGGGCCGGGTCGGCCGCGGCACCACCGCCACGGACACGACGCAGCACCGCCTTGATGCGGGCCAGAAGTTCGCGCGGATTGAATGGTTTGCCCAGGTAGTCGTCGGCACCGAGCTCGAGACCGAGGATGCGATCGGTCTCGTCGGCGCTGGCAGTGAGCATGATGATCGGCACCTGGCTGTCGCGGCGAATATCGCGGCAGATGGTGAAGCCATCGTCACCGGGCAGCATGATGTCGACGATGAGCAGGTCGGGAGTTTCGCTCGTCAGCAGCCGATGCAATGCCGCGGCGTCCTCGGCAGCCAGGGCGCGATAGCCGTGACGGCCCAGGTAGTCGACCAGCAATTCGCGTATTTCGGGGTCGTCGTCGACCACGATCAGGGTGGCGGGCGTTGTCGTCATCGTCGTCCGATGGTAAGGGGCGTCGCCTGGGCGCCGCCGTGAGTCGTTGTCGTTATTCGGCCTTGATGATGGGCAAGCGGGTACGACGCGGCAAGGGGGGCTAGACCATCGTCGCACACCGGTCTAGAGAGAAAATCTCTCCTGCAGATGTCTGGCCACGGCGGTTTCGGCGTGGTGTCCGATGCGGCGTGCCACGGGCACCCTTTCAGCCAGCTCCGGATGCGCATTGGCCATGACGTGGGCTTCGCCAGCGAGGCTGAGCATCTCGGTATCGTTGAGGTTGTCGCCGAAGGCCAGGCAGCGCTCGCTGTCGATCTCGAGCACGGCGAGCAGGGCCTCGAGCGCCGTGCCCTTGTTCACTCCGCCGGCCATGATCTCGAGCGAATTGACGGTGGAATAGGTGACGTGCAGGCGCTCGCCGTGGCGCCCGCGCACCGCGGCTTCGAGACCTGTCAGTCGCTCGGGATCGCCGATGTAGAGCACCTTGCCGACGCCCTCGCCGTCGAGGCTCGCCGGCTCGACCACGCGATAGCCGAAGCCGGTGTGGGCGTGATAGGCGAGCAGCCGCGGCGCGGGGGCATCGATCAGCCACTCGTCCTCGAGGTAGAGATTGAGGCGCACGCTGTCGTGACGCTCCAGCGCGATCAGCTCACGCGCCAGCTCGGCCTCGAGGTGACGCGACGCCAGCAGCTCGCCATCGGGGCCGTGCAGGTAGGCGCCATTGGTGCTGATCACATGGATCGGCACGCCCAGCCGCTCACGAAAGGCCAGCATGTCGAGAAAGTGGCGTCCCGAGGCGAAGGCCAACTGGTGGCCCCGTTCGGCCAGCAGGCGCAGGGTCTCGACGGTTTCCGGGTGCAGGTCGTGATTGGCGTCCAGCAGGGTACCGTCGAGGTCGGATACGATCAGGTGGGGTGTCATGGGCGTCCATTGCATCGGGTACCCGGTAGAGGCTAACGCAGGCCATGTCCGTTTGCACAGGCCATTCGACCTGGCCTTTCCATGGTGCCTTGAACATGGCCAGGCCGGACGATCTTGCCATCCGGCCTGGACGTGTATGCCAGGCAAAGCCTTATCGGTGCCCCGAGACAGCCGGGCAGAACAGGACAGGCTAACCACGGCTCCTCAGCGCGTTCGCCACGGCGGCGGCCTGGGCGCCGACCACCAGGTGCCAGACATTGCCGCCCAAGGCCTGGGTGCCCCGGCATCCGAGTCGTTCGAGCGACGCTTCGTCGAGATACTTGCCGTCGGCGAGCTCGACACGCAGGCGGGTCCGTGCCTGCGCCTCGAAACCGCGCAGGTTGGCCTCACCGCCCAGGGCCGCCAGCCAGCGTGCCGCCTGTTCGGCCGAAAGCGACTCAGCCGATGTCTCGGCCGGCTCCGGCGAAGCCTCTTCCACGGCCTTGCCTGCGGCCGATACCTCGCCGCCCGACTCGGCCACGGCCGCGCGGATCTCATCGGCCACGCCGTCGGCAATAGGACCCAGGATGACCTGTACGCCGCCACCGCGCAGGCGCATCACGCCGCGAGCGCCCAGGCGCTTGAGCGCCTCCTCGTCGATGGCGTCGGGGTCCTCGAGCACCAGCCGCAAGCGGGTGGTACAGGCGCCGACACTGCTCAGGTTGCCCGCTCCGCCCAAGGCGGTGACGAACGCCGGGCCGCGCTCACCGGCAGCGGAGGGGCCGCTGGCGGAAGGTGTCGCCGACTCGGGCTCGCGGCCCGGCGTGGTCAGGTTGAAGCGGGCGATGGCCCAGCGGAACACGCCGTAGTAAATGGCGAAGTAGGCCAGCCCCACCGGCAGCAGCATCCAGCCATTGTTGGAGAGGCCATAGGAGAGTGCGAAATCGAAGGCGCCCGCCGAAAAGGTGAAGCCCAGCTTGACGTCGAGCCAATGCATCAGCGCCATCGAGATCCCTGTCAGCAGCGCATGCATGAGATAGAGCAGCGGCGCCAGGAACATGAAGGTGAACTCGATGGGCTCGGTGACGCCGGTCAGGAACGCGGTGAGCGCCAGCGACAACAACAGACCGCCCACCTGGGCACGGCGCCCCTTGGGTGCGGCATGGTACATGGCCAGGGCCGCCGCCGGCAGGCCGAACATCATCACCGGGAAGAAACCGGTCATGAAGCTTCCCGCCGTCGGGTCGCCGGCAAAGAAACGGTTGAGATCACCGCTGGCCAGCGTGCCGGAGGCCGCCTCGAAGCTGCCGAAGACGAACCACACCAGGCTGTTGAGCACGTGATGGAGCCCGGTCACGATCAACAGGCGGTTGAGCGTGCCATAGACGAACAGGCCCAGCTCGCCGGCATCGATCAACCATTGTCCGAGCGTATCGATACCCTGCTGTACGGGAGGCCAGATCAAGCCGAAGACGACCCCCAGAACCACCGCCGCCAGTCCCGTGGCGATGGGCACGAAGCGACGACCGCCGAAGAACGCCAGGTATTCGGGTAGGCGTATCGCCTTGTAGCGGTTGTAGAGCAGCCCCGCCACGCTGCCGATGATGATGCCGGAGAGTACCCCCATGTCGATATCCGGGTTGAGCGACATCAGGACGGCATCGAGTACCAGGTAGCCGACCACGCCGGCCAGACCCGCGGCGCCATTGCTGTCGTCGGCGAAGCCGATCGCCAGACCGATGGCGAAGATCAGCGCCAGGTTGGCGAAGATGGCTTCGCCGGCGCTGGCGACGAAGGCGATGTCGAGCAGATCCGGCTGGCCCAGACGCAGCAGCAGGCCGGCAATGGGCAGCACCGCGATGGGCAGCATGAGGGAGCGTCCGAGCTTCTGTAGCCCGGCCATGGTCCAGGAACCCAGGTCGGTCGTCTTCATGACGGTAACCTCTCGATAGTCGTTGTCGTGGGATCTCGTTCTGTCGTTAGCCAGGCCGACAGGCGCTCACGCACCGCCGCGGCATCCGCCAGGCTCAGCAGCGCCGGCAGTTCCGCAGCCAGGCGCCCGATATCGAGTCGCCTGATGGCTGCCTTGACGGCAGGCACCCGGGCGGGCTCGACGGAAAGCTCGTCGACGCCCAGGGCAACCAGCACCAGTGATGCCAAGGGGTCACCGGCGGCAGCGCCGCAGACGCCGACCGGGCAGCGTCCGGCGGACCCCTCCACGGTGGCCTTGATCAGCCTGAGCACGGCCGGGTGCAGCACGTCGGCCCGCGCCGCCAGGTCCGGGTCCTCGCGATCCATGGCCAGGGTGTACTGGGTCAGATCGTTGGTGCCGATGGAGAGGAAATCCGCCTCCTCGGCGAGGCTGGCCGCGCACAGGGCGGCACTCGGCACTTCAACCATCACGCCCAACTGGGGCCGCTCGGCAAGACCGAGCCGTCTCGCCACGCTGTCGAGGCGCCGGCGTACTTCCACCAGTTCGGCAACCTCGCTCACCATCGGCAGCATGATGCGCAGCGATTCGAGCGGCTCTACCCGCAGCAGCGCCCTGAGCTGGGTCTCCATCAGCTCCGGCAGGCACTGCCAGAGGCGCACGCCGCGCACCCCCAGCGCCGGATTGGCGACATCGGGCAGCGGCAAGTACGGCAGCTGCTTGTCGGCGCCGATGTCGAGGGTGCGCACGATGACCGGCTTGCCGCCCAGGGCATGAATGCTGGCCTGGTACTCGCGGTGCTGGTCGTCCTCGCCGGGAGCGGAGGCACGTTCGAGGTAAAGAAATTCGCTGCGCAGCAGGCCAATGCCGTCTGCTCCGGCCTGCGCCGCCAGCTCGGCCTCGGCCGACGAGCCAACATTGGCACACACCTCGACTCGTCGACCGTCCAGGGTAAAGGCTGGCTTGTGGGCGGCTCGTCGCTCCTCCTGCGCCTGGCGCTCCCGCGTCTCGATAGCGGCGTTCACCTCGACCAGGCGAGCCGCAGACGGTGACACCTCGAGGCGACCACGCTCGCCATCGAGAATCGCACGCTCGCTGCATGCCCGTTCCACGGCGCCCATCGAAACCAGACAGGGAATACCTCGCGCCCGCGCCAGAATCGCCACGTGCGCCGTGGTGCCACTGCGCGCCAGGCAGAGGCCGGCAGGGCGACGCTCGGCCAGCGCGACGAACTGCGAGGGCGTCAGCTCGTCGGCCACGACGATGGCGCCCTCCGGCACTGCCGCGTCTTCGCACGCCCCGGGCTCGGCCAGCAGCGTCATGACGCGCTGCTGCAGGTCGCGCAGATCGGCGATGCGGCCCGCCAGCAGCGGGTTGCCGCTCTCGGCGAGCCTTCCTGCCTCGGCATCGAGCGCCTCGCGCCAGGCCTGGCCGGCGCTGCGCCCGGCGCGTACCGACGTAAGCGCGGCATCACCCAGGGCAGGGTCCTCGAGCCAGGCCCGGTGAGTGCCGAATATCTCCGCCTCGCCGTGCCGGCCTCGCTGCGCGGCCTCAGCCTCGGCCTGCTCCAAGGCCTCAGCGGCTTGGCTCAGGGCCTGCTGCAACCGCGGCCACTCCACCGCTTCGCCCTCCCCGTCCCGTGGCACTTGGGGCAACGGCGGGCGATACGTCACCAGCGGCCCCACGGCCAGCCCGCCACTGGCCACCAGGCCAGCCAGCTCCCCTTCACCCAAAGGCCCGGAGGGAGCCGTGGCCTGGCACGGCGCTGCATGGTCGTCGGCCTCGGCGATGGTCAGCAGCGCCACGGCCGCCTTCAGGGCTTCCTCGGCCCGTTCACCGCTAGCCGTGAGGTTCAGTTCGTCTCCCTCGGAAAGCCCCAGGTTGAGCAGTGCACTGATGCTGTCGGTCTCGGCCGTGGCTTTGCCGTGCGCTATCGTCATGCTGACGGCGTGGCGCCGGGCAATGTCCCGCAGCCTTGCCGCTGGTCGTGCATGCAGGCCTGAGCGCAGGGCCAAGGTGATGCGCCGGGTTGCGGTGGAAGGTGCCGCATCTCTATCCGCCGATGCCGCTATGTCTCTCGCCTCCTCCGTCAATTGGAGCAGCGGCTCGCCGCGGGCGACGCGAACGCCACCGGCGTGGCCCATCGCCGACACTCGCCAGCCGTTGGCGGCCGTCACGACCAGCGGCGTGATCAAGGAGCTGGCCTGGCGTGCGACACGGTCGGCGTCGAAGCGGCACAGCGGGTCGCCGGTCGTCACCCGGTCGCCCACGGCGACGAGCAGTTCGATGCCCTCGCCGTTCAGCTCGACGGAGTCGAGGCCCAGATGGAGCAAGAGTTCGACGCCCGCTTCCGTCTTGAGCGTTACGGCGTGGCGGGTCCGGGCACACTGAACCACCTCGCCGTCGCAGGGGGCGTAGAGACACTCGGCGAGAGGATCGAGGGCGATACCCTCGCCCAGGACGCCAGCGGCAAACACCGGGTCAGGCACTTCACCGAGGGGAACCACGACGCCGTCCACGGGCGCATGCAGGATCAAGGGAGATGCGGTCATGAAGACCTCCGCTATTGTTATGTGGGCAGTCAAGGGCCGAGGCCCACTGCCTGGGTCAAAGGGTGCAGGTCACCTTGTTGAGGTGTCGGGGTCGGTCGGGATCGCTGCCTCGCGCCGCAGCCAGGTTGGCCACCATCACGTAGAAGCTCTGGATCACCGAGAGCGGCTGAAGCGCGTCGTGGTCGGCATCGACCAGGGTCAGCTGTCGACCGGCCACGCGCTCGTCCGCCGCCAGCAGCACCCGCGCGCCGATGCTCTTGAGCCACTCGGCGAGATCCAGCAGCCCGGCCTGTTCAGCGCCCGGCGGGGCGAACACCAGCACCGGATAGCCCGGATCGATCAGCGCCATGGGGCCATGGCGCACCTCGGCCCCGCTGAAGGCTTCGGCCTGGATGGCGCAGGTTTCCTTGAACTTGAGCGCCGCCTCCTGGGCCACGGCCAGGCCGGCGCCGCGACCGATCACCATCAACCGGTCGCTGCCTGCCAGCGCCTCGACCGCGGCCGACCAGTCCTGCGCCAGGGCCTGACTCAGGCGCTCCGGCAAGGCCTCCAGGGCCGCCAGAAGGTCGCGATCCCGATTCCAGTGACCCAGCAGTTGGGCCGCGGCAGCGAGAGTCGCCAGATAGCTCTTGGTGGCGGCAACACTCTTCTCATCGCCCGCATAGAGCGGTACTTCCAGGTCGCTGACCGCTCCCAACGGTGATTCGGGGGTATTGACCAGCGCCAGCGCGCACGCGCCGGCCTCGCCGAGAGCGCGCTGGGTGGCGACCAGGTCGGGGCTCTGCCCCGACTGCGAAACCGCCAGCGCCAGCTGTCCCTCGAGCCGCCATGGCGCGCTGGCCAGGGTGGTCAGCGACAGCGGCAGCGAGGCCACGGGAATGCCCCGGCTCTGCATGCACAGATAGGCGAAGTAGCTGGCAGCGTGATCGGAGCTGCCACGTGCCACCGTCACCGCAGCCAAAGGAGGATCGCGACGCAGCCGCTCGCCGAGATCGGCCAGGATCGCGGCATTGCGCGGCAGCTGGCCACGGATGCGCTCGGGCGCATTGCGGGCTTCATCGAGCATCAGGGACATCAGCGCTCTCCTTCGATGATGCGGCCCTCGACCACGACCGCCTGCAGGCCGAGGCGGTCGTCGAGCAAGACTAGGTCCGCCACGGCCCCTTTAGTCAGCCGTCCGTGATCGGCCAGACCGAGGAAGTCGGCCGGGAAGCGAGACAGGCGGGAAGACGCGTCGGCCAGCGACAGGCCGAGCTGGACCAGGTTGCGTAGCGCCTGGTCCATGGTCAGGGTGCTGCCGGCCAGGGTGCCGTCGGCCAGGCGCACGCCGCCCAGGCACTTGGTCACGGTCTGCTCGCCGAGACGGTAGTCGCCGTCGGGCATGCCGGCGGCGGCCGTGGAGTCGGTAACCGCATAGAGGTGGGGGATGCAGCGCAAGGCGGCGCGAATGGCACCGGGATGCACGTGCTGCAGGTCGGGGATCAGTTCGGCGTAATCGGCATGCGCCAGGGCGGCTCCCACCATGCCCGGCTTGCGGTGATGCAACCCGGTCATGGCATTGAAAAGGTGGGTGAAGCCGCAGGCACCATGGCCGAGTGCGGCAACGCCCTCTTCGTAGCTGCCCAGGGTATGCCCCAGTTGCACGCGGATGCCGCGAGCCGTCAGGTGGCGGATCAGTTCGCCGTGACCGCACAGTTCCGGCGCCAGGGTCACCAGCCGGATCGGCGCCAGCTCGCACAGCGCGTCCACTTCGGCGATCTCACCGGGGCGGGCATGGGCGGGCTGGGCACCAAGCTTGCCGGGGTTGATATAGGGGCCTTCCAGATGCACGCCCAGAACGCGGGAAGCATCGGTCGCGGGCGCCTGCATATAGGTATCGACAGCCGCCAACGCCCGGCGAATTTCCGCCTCCGGGGCGGTCATGGTGGTGGCCAGCAGGCTGGTGGTGCCGAAGCGGACATGGGTGCGGGCCAGGGTGGCCAGTGCCTCGCCCCCCTCCATGGTATCGGCACCGCCGCCGCCATGGACGTGCAGGTCGATGAAGCCCGGCAGGATGCGCGGATGCGCATTGCCCAGCGGATCGACCGGTTCGCCCGAGATACGGCTGATGCGGCCCGCCTCCCACGCGATCTCGCCCAGGCGCCAGCCGTCGGGTGTCAGGATATTGCCATGGAACATGCCGGCGCCTCCTAGCGGGTCAGCTCGACCATGAAGTCGTAGTAGTCGGTGCGGCAGTAGGTAATGGTGAGCTCCGCCGCCGTGCCGTCGCCCAGATACCCCAGGCGGGTAATCTTAAGCAGCGCCTGGCCGCTTGGGACCTCGGCCAGTTCGGCCAGTTCGGCATCGGCGTTGATCGCCGTGACGTGCTGCAGGGCCCGCACCACCGGCTTGCCGGCTGATTCCATGACGGCGTAGAGCGAGGTCTCCACCGCCATGGGGTCGGGCAACACCGAGGCCGGCAGGCAACTCTCCTCCACCGCCATCACCACGTCGTCCGCCAGGCGCAGCCGTCGGAGCCGCGCCACGCGCGCGTCGGCTCCCAGCCCCAGCCGCATGCTCTCCTCGGCACTGGGAGTCGCCAGGCTGCGAGAAAGCCAATGGGAGCTTGGCGTAAAACCGCGCTGGGTGAGCATTTCGGTAAAGCTCACCAGCCGCGTGAGGGATTGGTTGAGGCGTGGCGTGATGAAGGTGCCCGAGCCGCGGCTACGGCGAATCAGCCCCAACTCGGCCAGCCGATCCAGAGCCTTGCGCGCCGTGATGCGCGACACGGCAAGCGTTTCGGCCAGGCTGCGTTCCGAAGGAAGCGCCTCCCCAGCCTGCCAGGCTCCCGCTTCGATGGCCTGTTCCAGCTGACGGGCCAGCTGCTGATAGAGCGGCGTGGCCCCTGCGGGGTTGAGCCGTAACTGCTGAAATCTCGTATCCATGGGTTTCTCGCGGCACTACCAATGTAATACCACTATAGAGCCAGATAGAGACCAATCAAATACCAATTGTGCGCGACTTTAGTCGCACCACAAGGTGGCGGATGCCCTGTATGAGCAGTTCCCTATCCACTAACCTTCTGTTTCTTCGCCGCCATAGCGGCAACGTTTGGCGCAGGAGCCAGGAATCCGTATAGTGGCCCTCCTACCCCGCCACACGTTCGTGATCATGCTGCAGAACAACCCGCTGCTCGCCCAGCTCAAGCAACAGATTCGTGATGTCACGCCCCGCGCCGAGGGTGTGATCAAGGCCACCGACAAGGGCTTCGGTTTTCTCGAAACCGATGACGGCCAGTCCTATTTCGTGCCGCCCCCTGCAATGAAGCAGGTGCTGCACGGCGATCGCGTCCAGGCCGTGATCCACGAAAATGGCGACAAGACCTCGGTCGAACCGGATACCCTCGTCGAAGCGGGCCTCAGCCGCTTCATTGCCCGAGTGCAGAAGCGCGAGGGACGTCTGGCGGTGGTGCCCGACCACCCTTCGATCAAGAACGCGCTCAAGGCACGCATCAAGAACAGCCTCGACGAGGCCAGCATCGGCGACGCCGACTGGGTCGTGGCGCGCTTGGTGCGTCACCCGCTCAAGCCCGAGGATCGCGCTTTCTTCACCCAGATCGACGAACTGGTTGCCAAGGCCGACGACCCCGCCGTGCCGTGGCGGGTGACCCTGGCCCGCCACGCCCTCGAGCAGGAGTGCCCCGAGGCCGGTGATGACTGGCCGTTGCGCGACGAGGGGCTCGAACGCCAAGACCTGACCGCCGAGCCTTTCTTCACCATCGACAGCGAGAAGACCCGCGACATGGACGATGCGCTGCGCATCGAGCCACGCGAGGAAGGCGGCTGGCGCCTGACGGTGGCCATTGCCGACCCCACCGCCTACGTCGAGGAGGGCCATGCCGCCGATCTGGAGGCGCGCACCCGCGCCTTCACCGTTTACCTGCCGGGACAGAACGTGACCATGCTGCCCGAGCAGTTGGCCGACGACCTGTGCTCGCTGCGCGAGGGCGAGGAGCGCCCGGTGCTGGCCTGCACTCTGGAAGTGGAGGCCGATGGCAGCCTGGGCGACTACCGCTTCTTCGCCGCCAGCGTGCGCTCCCAGGCCAAGCTGGTCTACGACCGCGTGTCGGATTGGCTGGAAGGCCAGGGCGAATGGACGCCGACCGAGGAGATAGCCGGCCAGCTCCAGGCGCTGCGCGACATGACCAAGGCGCGTGCAGGCTGGCGAGCCGAGCATGCTCTGGTGTTCAAGGACCGCCCCGATTACGTCTTCGATCTCGACCCGGCGGGCAATGTGCTGGATATCCGCATCGAGGAGCGGCGCATCGCCAACCGCATGATCGAAGAGTCGATGATCGCCGCCAACGCCTGCTGCGCCCACCTGCTCGCCGAGCATGTCGGCCACGGCATCTTCAACGTGCATCGCGCGTTCGACCCGGAAAAGGCCGAGGCCGCCCACGAGTTTCTCACCGCTCAGCAGATCGAGGTCGAACTCGAGGCACTCTCCGAGCTGCCGCGCTACAAGGAGCTCAAGCGCGCACTGGAGAGCCGTGACGACGCCTGGCTCGATGCCCGCCTGCGCCGCTTCCAGGGCTTCACCAGCATGTCCGCTCGCCCCGGCCCGCATTTCGGCCTGGGTCTGGCCGCCTATGCCACCTGGACCTCACCGATCCGCAAGTACGGCGACATGGTCAATCATCGCCTGATCAAGCGCGTGCTCAAGGGCGAGCAGGCCCCGGCCGAAGCCACCCAGGCGCTGACCGAGCAACTTACCGAACGGCGCCGGCTCAATCGCATGGCCGAACGCGACGTCAAGGATTGGCTCTACGTGCGCTACCTGACGCCCGCGGCCAAGGCGCAGCAGGCCTTCGACGCGGAGATCTTCGGCATCAGCCGCGGCGGCATGCGCGTGCGCCTCACCGCCAACGGCGCCACCGCCTTCGTCCCGGCGCCGATGCTGCACAGCGACCGCGACAAGGTGGTCATCGACGACAAGGAAGGCCGCATCCAGATCGAGGGCGAGGAGCGCTACAAGCTGGGTGATGTGATTCGCGTCGAACTGGTCGAGGCGCGCGAGGAGACCCGCTCGCTGGTGGCGCGCCCAAGCGAATGACGCCGCCTGATCCACTCTCGCTTCGCCCCGGCCCCCATGGTCGGGGCGAAGTCGTTATGGGGAACGTTCGTTCAACCGCCGTCGCTTCTCGGCGTCCCAGTCGATAGCGGGCCCCTGCAAGCCGTGGCCACTGGCATAGGGTGACGGCTCGGGCGGCTGCCAGTCTTCCAGCAGTGCCTCATCCAGGCGAAATACCTCCACGCCGATGGGGTGGCAGGTCAGCAACGGATCGCCGGCGTCGGGCCCCCAAAGATCCACCGAAAGATCCCCTCCCGGGCAGCACGACAGTGCGCAGAGAAGGTCTATCTCGGCGAACAGCTCGAGGTAGTCGCCCTCCCGTGCCGGGCACGCCTTCATAAAGTACTTATCGTCGTCGTTGAGCCCGGTGCACTGAAAGACATTGAGCACGTCATGCACGTCGAACTCGGTGAGGCCGAAGGTACGCACGGCGCGTACCAGGTTGGAGTGGCAGTGGTGATCGAAATCTTCGCCGGTGAGCAGGCGATTGACGTAGGGGTCGCAGCGCGTGCCCAGCAGGTCGTGTACGCGCCCGCCCTGCTCGTCGACACCATAGCCCGACAGGGTATCATCGATGATCGTCGCCATGGGGCGCAGGTAGGGCAGCGTCGACCACAGGCGGTCGAAGGTAGAGACATGGGCACGCTGCAGCTGACGGGTGCGCGAGGCCCAGAAGCGCTCGCGAGGATTGTGCAGGTGCCAGAGATTGAAGTCACCGACCTGGGGCCCCTCCATTGTGGAGAGCCGTAGCACGTGCCCCGCCGGCACTTGCCAGGCACGCCCGTCGCGGATCGGCACGACCAGCGAATCGACCCGCTCACGGGCATCCGGGTCGGTCAAGCGAGCGTAGAAATCCCGATCGACGTCGAGGATCGAGCCTCGGGTCGCCTGGTAAGCGGCGGGAACCTGGGTCATGGGAATCTCCTTCAAGAAGGTTTCCCTCAGCGTAACCCATGGCGCCCTGCCCGCTCACCACGACCCTCAACGCTCGATGCGGCGCATCTAGTCGCGCATGGCCCTGGCCAACACATCTCCGATCGGCTTGACCAGGTAGCTGGCGAAGGTGCGTTCGCCGGTGTGGATCATGACCTCGGCCGGCATGCCTGCCAGAAGACGCATGTCGGAGGTCATCTCTTCACGCCCCTCGTCGGTGACTCGCACCCGAGCCCGATAGAAGTCGCGCCCGGTGCTCTCGTCCTCGAAGCTGTCGGCCGAGACATGGATCACCTCGCCGGCGACGGCATGGGTGAGCCCCTGGTTGAAGGCACTGAAGCGAACCTCGGCCGACTGTCCGACATACAGGCTGTCGACGTCACTGACCGGCACGCGCGCCTCGACCACGAAGCCCTCGTCGCTGGGCACGATATCCAGGATCGGATCACCCGCGCCGATCACCGCCCCCAGCGTATGCAGCTGCAGGCCGACCACGGTCCCCGCCACCGGCGCGGTCACCGTGGTACGGCGCACTTCGTCGGACAGCGCCGTGATCCGCTCCTCGGCATCGGCGATCTGCTCCTGCACTTCGCGCAGCTGTTCGCCGGCCTCCGCCTGGAATTCCTGCCGGCGGATCTGCTTTTGCAGCTCGTTCTCGCTGATCTGCGCCGCGATACGGGCAATCACGGATTGCTGCTGGGCGGTTTCCCCTTCGAGTTCGAGGATGTCGCGCTCCAGCTCGCGCAGGCGTTGTCGATCGCCGTGGCCACGTTCGAACAGGCTGCGCAGATCGTCAGCCTCCTCGCGCAACGAGGCGATCTGCTGGCGGTTGTACTCCACCAGGGACTTCAAGCCCTCGCGCTGCTCCTCATACTGGCGAGTCTGCTGATCGAGTGTTTCGAGATTGCTTTGCAATGACTGCCGCCGCGAGAAGAACAGCCCATGCTGTACCGCCAACACCTCGTTGACACGCTGGGAATCGCTCTCCAGCAGTTCCTCGGGAAATACCAGGGTCGTCTCCTCGGCGAGTTCGGCGGTCAGGCGCACTTCGCTGGCTCGGTTGATCAGATACTGCGCTCTCGCCACTTGGAGCTGAGACGCTGCTCGGGTGTTGTCGAGCACCATCAGCACATCGCCGGCCTCGACGTGATCGCCGTCGGCCACGCGGATTTCCCTGACGATCCCCCCCTCATAGTGCTGTACCGTCTTCTTGAACGATGCGACCGAGACCTTGCCCGGGGCCACGACGGCAATCGCCAGGTTGGCGGCCAGCGCCCAGCCACCGAATCCGCCGAAGGCGACCAGCAGAATGAGCAGGCCCAAGCGACGGTAGCGACGCCCGTCGATGGGCAACGTCTTTGGCGTGACGTGTTCGCTGTTCATGACACACCCACTCCTGCCGTCAGCTCTGCGTGCGATGCTCGGGATCGTGAAGGCTTGCCGGGCACCGTCTGACTGGACCTCGGCACCGCGATGCGCGCCAGCACCTCGTCGCGTGCCCCCAGCAGACGCAGCCGGCCGTCGTTCAGTACCATCAGCTTGTCGACATCGGCCAGCACGCTGCGCCGATGGCTGATCACGAACAGCGTCGTCCCCTCCGCCTTGAGCTGACGCAGCGCCTCGGCCAGCGCCCGCTCGCCGGCATCGTCGAGATTGGCGTTGGGTTCGTCGAGCACGATGAGCACGGGTCTGCCGTACAGCGCTCGCGCCAGGCCGATACGCTGTCGCTGCCCACGCGAGAGCGCACCGCTGGCGGCACCGATAGGCGTCTCGTAGCCTTCGGGCATTCGCAGGATCATCTCGTGCACGCCCGCCTTCTTCGCCGCCGTTACCACTTGCGCGTCGTCGACCTCGCCGAAGCGCGCGATGTTCTGACTGATCGTGCCATCGAAAAGCTCGATGTCCTGGGGCAGATAGCCGATGTGCGGACCCAGCTCGTCACGGTTCCAGTGCCTCAGATCGGCACCGTCGAGCCGGACCGCTCCCGATTCCGGCACCCAGACGCCCAGCAGGGCGCGCGCCAGCGTGGTCTTGCCCGCAGCGCTCGGCCCGATGATGCCGACGTGTTCACCACATGCGATGTGAAAGTCGAGTTCGTGCAACACCGGCTTTGCCGCTCCCGGTGGCGCGAGTGTCAGGGATTCGGCCGCGACCTCCCCCTTGGGCGGGGGCAGCGACAAGCGACGCGTCTCCACCGCCACGTCGCGGCACAACGCGTCGAGCCGCTGATAGGCGTCGCGGCAGCCCACGAAGCTCTTCCAACTGCCGATCATCTGGTCGATGGGCGCCAGCGCCCGCCCCATGATGATCGAAGCGGCTATCATCATGCCCGGCGTAATGCTCGCCTCCAGCACCAATAGTGCACCCAGCCCGAGAATCAGCGACTGCGCCAGGATGCGTAGCCCCTTGGACAGGTTGCTCAACCCACTGCTGCGATCGCTGGCCTGGGACTGCCTGATCAGCGCTTTCACGTGACGTACTTCCCAGCGTTGCATGATCGCCGGCAGCATACCCATGGCGTGCAGGACCTCGGCGTTGCGCAGGTTGCTGCCGAGCTGTGCCTGGGCCTGTATGTGCTCGTGCCCGGCTTCGGCCAGCAGGCGCTGGGAGGCCTTCTCGTTGACGATCGCCAGCCCCAGCAGCAGCAATCCGGCACCGGTCGCGAAAACCCCGAACCACACGTTGAACACGAACAGGATGATCAAATAGATGGGCACCCAGGGCGCATCGAAGAAGGCGAACAGGCCATTGCCCGAAATGAACTGGCGCACCGTCCTGAGATCATCGAGGGGTTGGCCGCTGCCCTCGCCCGGAGACGCCAGACCACGGCTGAACATGGCGCGATACAGGCGTCCGCTCACCAAGGTATCGAGGTGGTTACCCACCCTCACCAGCAACCGTGAGCGCACCAGTTCCAGCCCCACCATGACCGCCAGCAGAAAGATCGCCACCAGGGTCAGCATGAGCAGGGTCTCCTTGCTGCCGCTGGTGATGACCCGATCATAGACCTGCAGCATATAGAGTGCCGGCGTCAGCATCAGCAGATTGATGAACAGGCTGAAGCCTGCCACCCATAGCAGAGCGGGTCGACAGCGCCTTAGCGCATGCTGGAAGTCGCTTTGTGTTCTCGGAGGCATGGTGCTCACTGAATCGACATGAAAGGGCAATTGCAGGCCTTACCACAGCTTGCGGAACGGCACCGTAACAAACCGTTCCTGGGCACTCGGCTAACTTATTAATATTTTTGTGTATTAATGAGAGGAAAAGTAAGGCATCAAAAAGCCGAACTCGACCTAGGAATGAAAATATCCAACGTTTCAATTAAATAACGGAACCGGCCACCTCAATCCCTCGATTAAATGTAAAAACTCCCTGTACTTACAATCCCTCATCGCCCGAGCGCTCTTGTTACTTGCCCCAAGCTCGATAGCATGCGCAGCGAAGCGGAAGATAACTGATGCCGCTGCAGATCGCATGGCCCCTGGCAGCGATGGCACGGGGCCGAGAATGACTCATCAGGAGGAACCAACATGCCGACCATCGATGTCGCCCGCGGCACATCGGCCCGAGAACTCCAGGAGCTGATCGACACCGCCCCGAACGAGTCGACCCTGCTTCTGGAGCCGGGCGACTACCGATTCGACCAGGCCCTGCGCATCAACCGCTCCGATATCACTCTCAAGGGGGCGGGCACCGACTCCACCACGCTGACGTTCACCGATGCCGCCCTCGACGACAACGATCGCTTCGGTATCGGAGTCGAAGGCGACATGCGGGGCGAGACGCTCGGTACGCTCGCCGCCGACCTTGGCGAAGGCGAGCGGAACGTACGGCTCGGCGCCGGCCATGGTCTGGAGCACGGCGACACGGTGCGGATCTGGCAAGACAACGACACCGAATTCTTCGACGAGATCGGCGACACCTCCTGGCGCAAGCAGGCGCATGCCGAATTGCGCACCAGCATGGCCAAGGTCGAGGCCGTGAGCGGCGACACCATCACGCTCGACCGTGGCGCGCACTTCGATTTCGCCGGGGGGCAGGCCGAGCTGGAGCGGCTCGCGCCCGTCGATGACGTGTCCCTCGAAGGCTTCACCGTCAACTACGAATTGGGCACCCCAGACGCTTCCGTGTTCTCGAATACCCAAGGCAACCTGACCGGCTACCAGGCCATACGCCTGGATGGCGCCACCAATGCCCACCTGGAGGATGTCGCGGTCGAGAACGGCCCCTCGACGGCTTTCCATTTTGCCCGCTCGCTGGATCTCGAGGCCGACTCACTGCGTGCCGAGGGAGCCTTCAACAAGGGCAGCGGCGGCAACGGCTACGGCTTCGAGCTGAAGGAGAGCTATGACGGCAACTTCAGCCATCTCGAAGACAGCGGCATGCGCCATGGCGTACTGTTCGCCTCCTGGCGCTCCTCCGTCGGCAACGAGATCGAGGTCGACTTCACCGACCGCGACATCAACTTTCACGGCGGACGCGACCATGACAATCAAGTCCGCGTCGCCCAGTCGAGTCGCAACGCCGAGGCCGATGAACTCTCACCGGCGCTATGGGTCAATGCCGGCGGCGAGAGCTTCGGCGCCATCACCGATGCCGAGGCCAACGAGGTGCGCTTCGACTACGTACAGGGCTCGCGGCGCAGCGATGTGCTTCAAGGCAGCGACGACGGCGTCTACCTCAATGGCGGGCTGGGCCATGATGAGTTGTTCGGCGGCGCCGGCCACGACGTGCTTGAGGGTGGCCCCGGCGACGACTGGTACGACGGCGACGATCTACTGAGCGGAGGAGCAGGCATCGATACGGTGCGCTATAGCGGCCCGATCGATGCCTACCAGATCGAGTTCGACGGCGACCACATCACTGTTCGGAGCGACAAGGAAGCGACGGATACGCTCGAGGAAGTGGAGTTCGTCAGCTTCGATGCTGGCACCGTACTGCATACGGCATCCCGTGGCACCTTCCAGGCCGCCGCGCTCGACGCCCCTGCGGCCGATGACATACTCGGCGACAATGCCATTCCCGCCGGCCTGGTGGACGATGACGCCGAGCTGATGGTATCGGGCAGCACGACGCAGCGCTGGGACGACGGCTACATCGCCGAGATATTCGTCGAGAACGTGACCGATTCCCCCCTCACCGCGCCGGAGCTGCGCCTGGAAAGCGACGATGCCATCGACACCCTGTGGAATGGCGAGCTCAACCGCGATGGCGATACCTACCTCATCCGCGACGACAGTGCCGGCGAACTCGACCCCGGCGAGGCATGGCGCTTTGCCTACCGCGCCTATGGCGACGATCCCAAGCCCGCCATCACCGGCACGGATGGCCAGGACGTTGCGCTGCTCGGCATGCACGATGGCAGCGACCTCGGCCTGCTCGGCTGACCTTGCGTGCGGCACGACTAGACATGAAATGCCTTTTGCCGGTCACGAAAAAGGGCGCCCCGAAGGGCGCCCTCTCGTCTGACGGATCGCCGCGGCTTACCAGCCGGTGACGTCCTTCAGTGCATCGCCGATCTCGGCCAGGGAGCGGACGGTGCGCACGCCGGCATCTTCCAGCGCGGCAAACTTCTCGTCGGCAGTGCCCTTGCCACCGGAGATGATGGCACCGGCATGACCCATGCGCTTGCCCGGAGGCGCGGTGACACCCGCGATGTAGGAAACCACCGGCTTGGTCACGTTGGCCTTGATGAAGGCCGCGGCCTCTTCTTCGGCGGTACCGCCGATTTCACCGATCATGACGATCGCCTCGGTCTTCGGGTCATTCTCGAACATCTCGAGGATGTCGATGAAGTTGGAGCCCGGGATCGGGTCGCCGCCGATGCCCACGCAGGTGGACTGGCCGAAGCCGTGATCGGTGGTCTGCTTGACCGCTTCGTAGGTCAGGGTGCCGGAGCGCGACACGATACCCACACGGCCCGGCTGGTGGATGTGACCCGGCATGATGCCGATCTTGCTCTCGCCCGGGGTGATCACGCCGGGGCAGTTCGGGCCGATCAGGCGCACGCCCAGCTCGTCGCACTTCACCTTGACGTCGAGCATGTCCAGCGTCGGGATGCCCTCGGTGATGCATACGATCAGCTTGATGCCGGCATTGGCGGCTTCGAGGATCGAGTCCTTGCAGAAGGCGGCCGGGACGTAGATCACGCTGGCCTCGGCACCGGTCTTCTCGACCGCTTCCTTGACGGTGTTGAACACCGGCAGGCCCAAGTGCTCCTGGCCGCCCTTGCCCGGGGTCACGCCGCCGACCATCTGGGTGCCATAGGCGATCGCCTGCTCGGAGTGGAAGGTCCCCTGCCCGCCGGTGAAGCCCTGGCAGATGACCTTGGTGTTCTTGTCGATCAGGATGCTCATTACTTGCCCTCCGCTGCCTTGACGACCTGCTGAGCCGCATCGGTCAGACTGGTAGCAGCGATGATGTTCAGACCGCTGGAGGCCAGCTTCTCGGCGCCCAGCTCGGCGTTGTTACCTTCGAGACGTACCACTACCGGCACGTTGACGCCGACTTGCTCGACGGCACCGATGATGCCCTCGGCGATCATGTCGCAGCGCACGATACCGCCGAAGATATTGACCAGCACGGCCTTGACGGAATCGTCGGAGAGAATCAGCTTGAAGGCTTCCGCCACGCGCTCCTTGGTCGCACCGCCGCCCACGTCGAGGAAGTTGGCCGGCTGGCCGCCGTTGAGCTTGATGATGTCCATGGTGCCCATGGCCAGGCCAGCGCCGTTGACCATACAGCCGATGTTGCCTTCCAGGGCCACGTAGTTCAGTTCCCACGCCGCCGCTTCGGCTTCGCGCTCGTCCTCCTGGGAGGGGTCACGCATCGCCTGCAGGTCCGGATGGCGGTACAGGGCGTTGCTGTCCAGGTTGAGCTTGGCGTCGAGGCAGTGCAGGTTGCCTTCGTCGGTGATCACCAGCGGGTTGATCTCGAGCAGCGCCAGGTCCTTCTCGTGGAACAGGCGCGACAGGCCCAGGAAGATCTTGGTGAACTGCTTGACCTGGTCGCCCTTCAGGCCCAGGGCGAAGGCCAGCTCGCGCGCCTGGTACGGCTGCGCGCCGACCAGCGGATCGATCTCGGCCTTGAGGATCTTCTCCGGGGTTTCCTCGGCGACCTTCTCGATCTCGACGCCGCCCTCGGTGGAAGCCATGAACACCACGCGACGGGTGGCACGATCGACCACCGCGCCCAGGTAGAGCTCATTGGCGATGTCGGTGCAGTTCTCGACCAGGATCTTGGCAACCGGCTGACCGTTCTCGTCGGTCTGGTAGGTCACCAGATTCTTGCCCAGCCACTGCTCGGCGAAGGCCTTGGCTTCTTCCGGGCTCTTGATCAGCTTGACGCCGCCGGCCTTGCCGCGGCCACCGGCGTGAACCTGGGCCTTGACGACCCACATGTCGCCGCCGATTTTCCTGCAGGCTTCCGCCGCTTCCTCGGGGGTATCGACCGCAAAGCCCTTGGAAACCGGCAGACCATAATCAGCAAACAGCTGCTTGCCTTGATACTCGTGAAGGTTCATCGATTCATGCCATTGGTTGCATGTGACTCGAATGGTAACCGCGAAACACCGCCTGCGACGGTCGTTGTCGGGTCACCCCCGTCCGCCCCCGGTACATGGCCGGGCACGACGCGCCATCCCTCTGGATGGCGCTTGTTGTACTGCATGGGCTGGCTTACTTGCGCTTCTTGCGGTTGGCCATATGGATGGCATGGCCGTCCACCGCCAGCGCCGCCTCGTGAATCGCTTCGGAGGTGCTCGGGTGGGCATAGCAGGTCAGCGCCAGGTCCTCGGCGCTGGAGCCGAACTCCATGGCGATTACGCCCTGGGCGATCAATTCGCCGGCATGCTGGCTGACGATGTGCATGCCCAGGATGCGGTCGGTCTCGGCGTCGGCAATGACCTTGGCCATGCCCTCGGGCGCGTTGTTGGCCAGTGCCCGGCCGTTGGCCGAGAACGGGAAGCTGCCGGTCTTGACCTCGATGCCCTTGGCCTTGGCCTCCTGCTCGTTCATGCCGACCCAGGCCACTTCCGGCGAAGTGTAGATCACGCTGGGAATGGCGTCGTAGTTCATCTCGGCCTTGTGGCCGGCGATGATGTCCGCCACCATCACGCCCTCTTCGGAGGCCTTGTGAGCCAGCATCGGGCCGCGTACGCAGTCGCCGATGGCATAGATGCCCGGCACGCTGGTGCGGCACTGGTCGTCGACGTGGATGAAACCACGCTCGTCCAGGCCAACGCCGACGCCCTCGTCGACTACGCCCTTGGTGTAAGGGCGGCGGCCAACGCAGACGATCAGCTTGTCGAAGGTCACCTCCTGATCGCCATCTTTGTCGCTGTACTTGACCACCACCTCGTTGCCCTTGACCTCGGAGCCGGTGACGCGTGCGCTAAGCTTGATGTCCAGGCCCTGCTTCTTGAGCAGCTTCTGGGTCTCCTTGGCTACATCCTTGTCCACCATCGGCAGGAAGGTATCCATGGCCTCGAGCACGACGGTCTCGGCGCCCAGGCGGCTCCATACGCTGCCCAGCTCGAGCCCGATCACGCCGGCGCCGATCACGCCAAGTCGCTTCGGCACTTCGGTGAACTCAAGCGCACCGGTGGAGGTAACGACGATGTCCTCGTGCAGCGGGGTCGGCGGAATCTCTACCGGCACCGAACCCGCGGCAATGACGATGTTGTCGGCTTCATAGGTCGCCGTCTCGCCGTCATGGCCGGTGACTTCGACCTTCTTGGTGCCGACCACCTTGCCGGTGCCGTCGATTGCGGTGACGCCGTTGGCCTTGAACAGCGCGCTGATACCGCCCACGTTCTTGGCGATGACGGAGTTCTTGAACTCCAGCATCTTGGCCACGTTGGCCTTGGGTGCTTCGAGATCGATGCCGATCTCGGCGAAGTGATCGCGCGCCTCGACGAACTTGTGGGACGTCTCGAGCAGCGCCTTGGAGGGGATGCAGCCCACGTTCAGGCAGGTACCGCCATGCACGGTCTTGCCTTCCTTGTTGACCCATTTCTCGACGCAGGCAGTCTTCAGCCCCAACTGGGCGGCACGGATGGCGGCTACGTAGCCCCCGGGGCCCGCACCGATGACGATCACATCAAATTTATCGGCCATGTGGTTTTCCTGTTGATCGGTTCGCGTTTGAGTCCGTTGATTCGGGCGCCATCAGATATCCAGCAACAGGCGCGCCGGATCCTCGAGCAGCTCCTTGATGGTGACCAGGAACTGCACCGCATCCTTGCCGTCGATCATACGGTGATCGTATGACAGGGCCAGGTACATCATTGGGCGGATCTCGACCTTGCCGTTGACGGCCATGGGACGCTCCTGGATCTTGTGCATGCCCAGGATGGCGGTCTGCGGCGGGTTGATGATCGGCGTCGACATCAGCGAGCCGAAGATGCCGCCGTTGGTGATGGTGAAGGTACCGCCCTGCATCTCGTCGATGCCGAGCTTGCCATCACGTGCGCGCTTGCCGAAGTCGACGATGCCCTTCTCGACGTCGGCGATCTTCATGCTGTCGGTATCGCGCAGCACCGGTACCACCAGGCCACGGTCGGTGGACACCGCCACGCCGATGTCCTGGTAGCCGTGGTAGACGATGTCGGTGCCGTCGATGGAGGCATTGACGTCAGGGAAGCGCTTGAGCGCCTCGGCGGCCGCCTTGACGAAGAAGCCCATGAAGCCGAGCTTGACGTCGTGGGCCTTGAGGAAGGTGTCCTTGTACTGTGCGCGCAGCTCCATCACCGCGCCCATGTCCACCTCGTTGTAGGTGGTGAGCATGGCGGCGGTCTGCTGGGCCTGGACCAGGCGCTTGGCGATGGTCTGGCGCAGGCGGCTCATCGGCACGCGCTTCTCGGGACGCTCGCCCTCGACGACTGGCGCGGCAGCGGCGGCCTGCTTGGGTGCGGCGGCCGGGGTGGCAGCGCTCTTCTTGGCCGTACCGGCCTGAACGGCGCGCTGCACGTCCTCCTTGAGGATGCGACCGCCCTTGCCGGTACCGTCGATCTTGCTGACGTCGAGGTCATGCTCGGCAACCATCTTGCGCGCCGCCGGCGCCAGGATCTTGTCGCCGACCTTCTCATCGCCGGAGCCGTCGTCGGCGGAAGCCGCGGGTGTTTCATCTGCCGCAGTAGCGGCGCCGCCCGCCCCCTCGGTGAAGATCGCCAACACGGCTTCGGACTCGACCTGGCTGCCCTCTTCCACCTTGATCTCGGCGATGGCGCCGTCAGCCGGTGCAACCACTTCGAGCACCACCTTGTCGGTCTCGATATCGGCCAGCACTTCGTCGCGCTTCACCGCCTCGCCGACCTGCTTGTGCCAGGTGGCCACGGTGCCTTCCTGGATCGACTCGGGGAAGGTCGGTGCCTTCACCTCATGGGACTTGCCGCCAGCGGCAGGCGCCGCCTTGGTCTCGCTCTTGGCTTCGCTCTTCGGCTCGGCCTTGGCGTCGGCCTTCTCGCTGCTTTTCTCGCTCTTCTTCTCGCCGCCCTTGGCGGCGCCTTCCCCGATCCTGCCCAGCACCTGCTCGGACTGCACGGTGTCGCCCTCTTCCGCCAGCACCTCGGAGAGGGTGCCGGCTTCGGGCGCCACCACCTCGAGCACCACCTTGTCCGTTTCGATCTCGACGATCAGCTCATCGCGCTCGACACTGTCCCCCGGCTTCTTGTGCCAGGCCGCCACGCTGCCTTCGGCAACGGATTCCGGAAAGGTGGGCGCTTTGATCTCGGTAGCCATGTCGTTTCCCTTGTATGTTCTCTCTCGTCCCGGTGGGTCGCCTCAAAGATTGAAGGCGTCTTCCACCAGCTGGCGCTGCTGTTCGGTATGCACGGACATGTAGCCCGCCGCGGGTGCTGCCGATGCCGGGCGACCGGCGAACTTGAGCTCGCCGCCCAGGCCGGCCTTGAGCATGTCGGCCACGGTCCGCATGTGATGCTGGCTCGAATACCAGGCGCCCTGATTGAGCGGCTCCTCCTGACACCACACCACGCTCTCGAGGTTGGCGTAGTCCTTGAGCGCCTCGAAGAGCTCCTCCTTGGGGAAGGGGTAGAGCTGCTCGATGCGCACGATGGCGGTGTCTTCGCGCTCGTTCTCGGCGCGCCATGCTGCCAGGTCGTAGTAGACCTTGCCGGCACACATGACGACGCGCTTGACCTTCTGGGCCTCGAGGTTGCCCTGATCCGCCAGCACCATGTGGAAATGACCGTTGGCCAGATCGTCGAGGCTGGAAGTCGCCTCCTTGTGACGCAGCAGGCTCTTGGGCGACATCACCACCAAGGGCTTTCTCAGCGGACGGATCACCTGGCGCCGCAGCAGATGGAAGATCTGCGCCGGCGTGGTGGGCACGCAGACCTGCATGTTGTGCTCGGCGCACATCTGCAGGAAACGCTCGAGGCGTGCGGAAGAGTGCTCCGGCCCCTGGCCCTCGTAGCCGTGCGGCAGCAGCATGGTCAGGCCGCACAATCGGCCCCACTTGGTCTCGCCCGACGAGATGAACTGGTCGACCACCACCTGCGCGCCGTTGAAGAAGTCGCCGAACTGCGCTTCCCAGATCACCAGGTCGTTGGGGGCCGTGGTGGAGTAACCGTATTCGTACGCCAGCACCGCCTCCTCGGAGAGGAAGGAGTCGTGGATGGTGAAGCGCGGCTGGCCGTCGGACATGTGCTGCAGCGGCACGTAAGTGGAACCGTCCTTCTGGTTGTGCACTACCGCATGGCGGTGAGAGAAGGTACCGCGTCCCACGTCCTGGCCGGTGATGCGTACCGGATGGCCCTCGTCGAGCAGGGTGGCGTAGGCCAGGGTTTCGGCGAAGCCCCAGTTAAGGCCCAGACCGCCGGCCTGCATCTTGCGGCGGTCCTCGTAGATCTTGGCCACCTGGCGCTGGACCTCGACGCCGTCGGGAATTTCGCACATGCGCGCGGCGAGCCGCTGCAGGCGCTTCATCTCGACGCTGGTGTCGGCGTAACCGCTCCACTCATGGCCGAGGTAGGGCTTCCAGTCGACGAACAGCGAGGTATTGGGCTCCTGCACCAGGGCGTTGGCCACGTGGTTGCCGGCCATCAGGTCCTCGCGGTAGGTCTCGATCATCGCCTTGGCCTCGTCCTCCGTGACCACGCCCTGCTCTACCAGGCGCTGGACATAGAGAGTCCGCGAGGAAGGATGATCCTTGATCTTGCGGTACATCAGCGGCTGGGTGCCGGATGGCTCGTCGGCCTCGTTGTGGCCGCGGCGACGGTAGCAGACCAGGTCGATGACCACGTCCTTCTTGAACTGCTGGCGATAGTCCAGTGCCACCTGAGTCGCGTGCAGCACGGCATCCGGATCGTCGCCGTTGACGTGAAAGATCGGTGCCTGGACCATCTTGGCGATATCGGTGCAGTACTCGGTGGAGCGCGTGTCCTGCGGGTGCGAGGTGGTGAAGCCGACCTGGTTGTTGATGACGATGTGCACCGTACCGCCGGTCTTGTAGGCGCGGGTCTGGGACATCTGGAATGTCTCCATGACCACGCCCTGGCCGGCGAAGGCCGCATCGCCATGCACGTTGATCGGCAGGACCTTGGTGCCTTCGAAATCGTCGCGGCGATCCTGGCGGGCACGCACCGAGCCCTCGACCACCGGCGATACGATCTCCAGGTGGGAGGGGTTGAAGGCCAAGGCCAGGTGGACCTCGCCCCCCGGTGTCATGACGTTGGAGCTGAAGCCCTGATGGTACTTGACGTCGCCCGAGCCGCGCTCGATCAGCTTCTTGCCGTCGAACTCGTCGATCAGTTCGGAAGGGTTCTTGCCAAGGATGTTGACCAGCAGGTTGAGGCGGCCACGGTGGGCCATGCCGATGACCATCTCCTTGATGCCGTAGCCACCACCACGCTGAATCAGCTCGTCCATCATGGGGATGAACGACTCACCACCCTCGAGGCCGAAGCGCTTGGTGCCCGGGTACTTGGAGGCCAGATAATTCTCCAGGCCCTCCGCGGCGGTCAGGCGCTCCAGCAGGTGCTTGCGCACCTCGTTACTGTACTTCGGCGCCGAGCGCACCGATTCGAAGCGCTGCTGCAGCCAGCGCTTCTCCTCGGTATCGACGATGTGCATGATCTCGCAGCCGATCGAACGGCAGTAGGTCTGCTCCAGCGCCTCGACGATCTTGCGCAGCGGTGCCTTGTCGATCCCCAGAAAGAAAGAGCCGGTCTGGAATTCGGTATCCAGATCGGCCGGTGAAAGCTGGTGGAAGGAGAGGTCGAGGTCGGGAATGGGAGCTTGGCTGCGCAGCTTGAGCGGGTCGATGTCGGCTTTCTGATGCCCCCGGAAGCGGTAGGCGTTGATCAACTGCAACACCTTGACCTGCTTCTTGCTCTCGCCACTGTCGGCGGCGGCTGCAGCGATGGTCGTCCGACGCGCACGGGCCAACTGCTGGAACTGATCGCGCACGGGGCTGAGGGGGACATCGTGGGAGGCGCTGCCATCGACGCTCGGCAGCTGATCGAAGTAGGTTCGCCATTCTTCGGGCACGGAACCTGGGTCGGCGAGGTATTGCTCGTAGAGCGCTTCCACATAGTGAACGTTGCTGCCGCTCACGTGGGAGCTGTTCCACATCAACTCCATTATGCCTTGTTGCATCTCTCGGTCACCCTACACTGATGGGGTGTTGTCGGCGCCGTTGCGGGCCAGCCGCGACGGCTTGGCTGGTGCCCCTGCCGGTGGGGGCATCTTCTCTTCCCGGCGGTTCCGGCCGCGAAGCCGGAATCCTTGCGATTCATGCTCAAGAGCCGGTACCTGTGGCACCGGCTCTCTTGCTGTTGTCAGCGAGCCGACCGCGACATGACGTCGCGGTCGCACTGCGGCCAGTATGATAGCAAGCTACGCGCCACGATTTAAGTGGCATTCGCCAGCAGCATGTCGCGAATCTTGCCGATCGCCCGCGTCGGGTTGAGCCCCTTCGGACATACCGCGACGCAGTTCATGATGCCGCGGCAGCGGAACACGCTGAACGGATCCTCCAGCTCGGCCAGGCGCTCGCGAGTCGCAGTGTCACGCGAATCCGCCAGGAAGCGGTAGGACTGCAGCAGGCCGGCCGGGCCGACGAACTTGTCCGGGTTCCACCAGAATGACGGACAGGAGGTCGAGCAGCAGGCGCACAGGATGCACTCGTAGAGCCCGTCGAGCTTGTCGCGATCCTCCGGCGACTGCAGGCGCTCGATGGCCGGGGCCGGCTCATCGTTCTGCAGGTACGGCTGGATGCGTTCGTACTGCTTGTAGAACAGTCCCATGTCGACCACCAGGTCGCGCACCACCGGCAGGCCCGGCAGCGGACGCAGCACCAGCTTGTTGTCCTTGACCACGTCGGATATCGAAGTGATGCAGGCCAGGCCGTTCTTGCCGTTCATGTTCATGCCGTCGGAACCGCATACGCCCTCGCGGCAACTGCGACGGAAGGCCAGGGTGGTGTCCTCGGCCTTGAGCATCTCCAGTACGTTCAGGACCATCAGGTCGCGGCCCTGGGTGTCGAGCTGGTACTCCTGCATGTAGGGCGCGGAGTCGGTTTCCGGGTTGTAGCGGTAAATGGATACCTGAAGCATCTCGTGACTCCCCCTTAGTAAGTACGGATTTTCGGCTCGAAGGTGTCGACGGTCTTCGGCTTGAAGTTGACGTCGCGCTTGCCGACCCGCTTCTCGGTCGGGAAGTACATGGAGTGCTTCAGCCAGTTGGTGTCGTCACGATCCGGATAGTCGTAGCGGGAATGCGCACCACGGCTCTCCTTGCGCTCCAACGCCGCGATGGCGGTAGCCTCGGCCACTTCCATCAGGTTGTCGAGCTCGAGCGCCTCGACGCGTGCCGTATTGAAGGCACCGGACTTGTCGACCAGATGCGCCTCGGCGATGCGGCCACGCAGGTCGGCCAGCTTCTTGACGCCCTCCTGCATGTGCTCCTCCTGACGGAACACGCCGAAGGAGTTCTGCATGATGCTCTGCAGTTCGGTCTTGAGGGCCGCCACGGACTCCCCGCCGGAGGACTCGTTCCAGCGGGTCATGCGCTTCATGGCCGCGTCGATGTCGCTCTCGGAAGCATCAAGATAGTCGATACCCTCGTTGAGCGCGCCTTCGATGAACATGCCGGCCGCGCGGCCGAATACCACCAGGTCGAGCAGCGAGTTGCCGCCCAGTCGGTTGGCGCCGTGCACCGAGACGCAGGCTGCCTCGCCGCAGGCGAACAAGCCGTTGACGATGCGATCATTGCCGTCAGCGTCCTGCATGATCGCCTGGCCGTGCACGTTGGTCGGGATCCCGCCCATCATGTAGTGGCAGGTCGGCACCACGGGGATCGGCGCATTGACCGGATCGACGTGGGCAAAGATCTTGGACAGCTCGCTGATGCCCGGCAGGCGCTTGTTGAGCACCTCATCGCCCAGGTGGTCGAGCTTGAGGAAGACGTGGTCGCCATTCTCGCCGCAGCCACGGCCCTCGAGGATCTCCATGACCATGGAGCGCGCCACCACGTCGCGGCCGGCAAGGTCCTTGGCATTGGGCGCATAGCGCTCCATGAAACGCTCGCCGTCCTTATTGACCAGATAGCCACCCTCGCCGCGGCAGCCTTCGGTGACCAGCACGCCGGCACCGTAGATGCCGGTGGGGTGGAACTGCCACATCTCCATGTCTTGCATCGGGAAACCGGCGCGCAGCGCCATGCCGATACCGTCGCCGGTATTGATCAGGGCGTTGGTGGTGGAGGCGTAGATCCGCCCGGCACCGCCGGTGGCCATGACGGTGGCCTTGGACTTGACGTGCACCACTTCGCCGGTCTCGATGCACATGGCGATGCAACCCACCACGTCGCCATTGGCGTTCTTGACCAGATCGACCGCGAACCACTCGTTGAGGAAGGTCGTGTTGTTCTTCAGGTTGTTCTGGTAAAGCGTGTGCAACAGGGCATGACCGGAGGCATGCGGCGGCTATCACTGGCTGCCCGACGGCCTGGCCGCCTTCGCCGAAGTTCTTGGACTGACCGCCGAACGGTCGCTGGTAGATCCGGCCGTTGTCGAAGCGCGAGAACGGCAGGCCCATGTGCTCGAGCTCGAAGACCGCCTTGGGACCCTCGGAGCACATGTACTCGGCCGCGTCCTGGTCGGTGATGTAGTCACCGCCCTTGACGGTGTCGTACATATGCCAGCGCCAATCGTCATTGGGGTCGGCCGAAGCGATGGCACAGGTGATCCCGCCCTGGGCGGAAACGGTGTGCGAGCGAGTCGGGAAGACCTTGGACAGCACGGCGGTCTTCTTGCCGGACTTGGCCAGCTCGAGCGCGGCACGCAGGCCGGAACCGCCACCGCCGATGATGATGGCGTCGTAGGTCAAGGTACGCATGTTAGACATGAATCAGGCTCCCCACAGAACTTGGATGCCCCAGACCAGGAACATGAAAATGGCCAGGATGATGACGACCTGGGCGCCGAGGCGGATGGGTGTCGACTTGAGGTAGTCGGTAGTCACTGTCCACAGGCCGATCCAGGCGTGCGCGGCAAGAGAAATAAAGGCCAGTAGAGAGAAAATGCGCATCCAGGTGTGGGCAAACAGGTTGCTCCAGGTGACGTAGTCGAGCCCGGGATTGAACAGCAGATACGCGACGATGAAAACCGTATAGAGCGCCAGGATGACAGCCGAGACACGCTGGATAAGCCAGTCGGAGAGGCCGCTACGACCCAGATTGGTGATGTTGGTTACCATACCCAGACTCCCGCCAGAATGATCAGGACGGCACTGAGGACCACAGTGGCCTGTGCCTTCTTGACGCCACCTTCAAGGGTCACGCCGAAACCGGCATCCATCAGCAGGTGCTTGATGCCAGCCACGAAGTGAAATGCCAGTGCCGACAGCAGACCCCAGGCGATCAGCTTCGCCAGGAAGTTATGCGCCAGCGCGTCCTTGACGGCTGCAAATCCTTCCGGCGACGACAGCGATTTGTCGAGCGCCCAGAAGGCAAAGATGAGGCCAACGAACAAGATGACGCCGGTAATGCGGTGGGCGATCGACGTCAAGGCGGGAAGCGGGAAATGTATCGTGGTGAGGTCTAGGTTGACGGGTCGTTTGCTATTCACGGCTCTATACACACTCTCTTGGCTCGCTCTACAACCGATGGGACCAGGCTCGAGCGGGCGGTGGTTTGAGGTAGGGGGCTCGCCGCTGCCGGGACGGGCATGACAACGAGTACCTGCCAGTCGCGCGGTGTGGATTATAGGGACATGAACCCCCAGTGACAAATGCGCACCGCCTTCACTCGACCATGGTACAAGCCTGCCGACGCGCAATTGATGGCTATCCAGGAGGGCATCGTCAGGAAGCCCGCAACCGGCTAGGCTTCTAGTGGTGCAAAGCACCATTTCTTATCCAGATACTGTACAAGACAGGCTCTTTCGCACAACGAGGCGGTCGCTTTGGCCCAATTGACAATCCCGGGAACGCTTCTATAGTGGGCGAACCTTTTTCGCGGGCCAGCGGTTCAACAGGGTTTGCGAAAGAATGAGTTAACGTTCTATTCGACTTCGAGAGGAGGCCAGAATGGCTGACAGGAAAGCGACACTGACGGTAGACGGCCTGGACAAGACGATCGAGCTGCCGGTCTACTCAGGTACCCTGGGCCCTGACGTGGTCGATGTTCGTGGTCTCGGCGCCGATGGCCTGTTCACCTACGACCCCGGCTTCATGGCAACCTCCTCGTGCCAGTCGGCCATCACCTATATCGATGGCGCCAAGGGCGTACTGCTGCACCGCGGCTACCCGATCGATCAGTTGGCCAAGGAATCCAACTTCGTCGAGCTGTGCTATACCCTGCTGTTCGGCGAGCTTCCCACCGACGAGCAGTATGCCGACTTCGAGTCGCGGGTCCGTAACCACACCATGGTCCATGACCAGATCAACAACTTCTTCAAGGGCTTCCGACGCGACGCCCACCCGATGTCGATCCTGTGCGGCGTGGTCGGCGGCCTGGCGGCCTTCTATCATGACCACATGGACATTACCGACGAGAAGGATCGGGAGATCAGCGCCATCCGCCTGATCGCCAAGATGCCCACCATTGCGGCGATGTCCTATAAGTATAACGTCGGCCAGCCGTTCAACTACCCGCGCAACGACCTGAGCTATGCAGAGAACTTCCTCTACATGATGTTCAGCAACCCGTGCGAGGAGTACAAGGTCAACCCGGTCTACGCCAAGGCCATGGACCGCATCTTCATGCTCCATGCCGACCACGAGCAGAACGCCTCCACCTCCACGGTGCGCCTGGCCGGCTCCACCGGGGCCAATCCCTTTGCCTGCATCAGCGCCGGCATCGCCGCGCTATGGGGCCCGGCTCACGGCGGCGCCAACGAGGCGGTCCTGAAGATGCTCGACGAGATCGGCGACGATTCCGAGGAGAACATCCAGCGCTTCATCGACAAGGCCAAGGACAAGGATGACCCGTTCAAGCTGATGGGCTTCGGCCATCGCGTATACCGCAACTTCGACCCGCGCGCCAAGGTGATGAAAGAGACCTGCGACGAGGTGCTGGCCGAGCTCGGCATTGACGACCCGCAACTCAAGATCGCCAAGCGCCTGGAACAGATCGCCCTGGAAGACGAGTACTTCGTGGAGCGCAAGCTCTACCCCAATGTCGACTTCTATTCCGGCATTATTCTCAAGGCGATGGGAATTCCGACCAACATGTTCACGGTGATCTTCGCCGTATCGCGCACCATTGGCTGGATCTCCCACTGGCACGAGATGCTGAGCGACGACTACAAGATCGGTCGTCCGCGCCAGCTCTATATCGGCCACACCCAGCGCGACTATCCTGCCAAGTAAGCGGCAGGATGCGGCCCCGGGCCGCAGCGTAGTGGAAAGCCGCCTTCGGGCGGCTTTCTGCGTAAGGGCCCTGCGTTAGCGAGCGAGCTTCCAGCAACAACCCACAGAGAGGGAAACGCAATGCAAGAGCAGATCTCCACCGCCGCCTTCATCGGCCTGGGAGTGATGGGTTACCCCATGGCCGGCCACCTGGCTCGTGCCGGTCTCGAGGTGCGCGTCTACAACCGCACCGAGGCCAAGGCCAGGGCCTGGGCCGAGGAACATGGTGGCAGCCACCACGCCACACCCGCCGAGGCCGCCCAAGGAGCCGATCTGGTACTGGTCTGCGTAGGCAACGACGATGATGTCAGGCAGGTCACCCTGGGCGAACAAGGCGCACTCTCCGGCATGAGCGCGGGCAGCCTGCTGGTCGACCACACCACCGCCTCGGCCGACCTTGCCGAACAGCTCGACGCAGCCTGCCGCGAGCATGGTATCGGCTTCATCGACGCGCCGGTTTCAGGCGGCCAGCAAGGCGCCGAGAACGGCATGCTGACGATCATGTGCGGTGGCGCGCAGCCCGACTTTGCGCGTGCCGAGCCCATGCTGGCCCACTACGCCCGGGCCGTCAGCCTGATGGGACCTGCCGGTAGCGGTCAGTTGACCAAGATGGTTAATCAGATTTGTATCGCAGGGCTGGTACAGGGCCTGGCCGAAGGCCTGCATTTCGCCGAGCAGGCCGGGCTCGATCAGCAACGCGTGGTCGACGTGATTTCCAAGGGCGCCGCCGGCTCCTGGCAGATGGAGAATCGCCACACGACCATGATCGCCGACGAATACGATCACGGCTTTGCCGTCAACTGGATGCGCAAGGACCTGGGGATCTGCCTCGAGCAGGCGCGCCGCCTCCAGGCTCGCCTGCCCGTCACGGCGTTGGTCGACCAGTTCTATGGAGATGTTCAGGTAATGGGCGGCGGACGCTGGGACACCTCCTCCCTGCTGCGCCGCCTGCGCGCACTCGGACAGGGCTGACATGCTCTCGAAGCGTACTGAGGTGCGTCGCCTATCCGCGACGCACCTCAAGAGAAAGTACCAGAAAAGTGGCAGACCGATCTTGACAGAGCGCACTTTACACGGAGCGAATCGGGCTTTTTCAACGCCCCGAACGTTTTCCACACATTCTGTGGATAACCCTGTTCACAACCGCAAGAAAACATCATCGGATCGGCATGAGAAGGGGCTTGTCCTTAGATTGGCTATTTTTTGACCAATTTTAAGTCACTGTTATTTAAGCTTTTTTGCAGCTGCACACTCGTTTGGCGCTTGCGTGACCAATTACACACAGGAGGGGAGCCAAGACATTGAGCAAGTGGACAAGTCAAGCCCAAAAGGCTGAAAAAACGGCAGCTTCAATGGAGTTTTCACGCAAGAAAACATGTCGTAACGCACTCATACACAGAGCGCCGAAAAAGTCTGAGACAAGATGAAGCGGTAGGGATAACTACAGGAGGAAGTGGCGTCCCATAGGGGGTTCGAACCCCTGTTCCCGCCGTGAAAGGGCGGTGTCCTGGACCACTAGACGAATGGGACGCAATGTCTTCAGGTATTGCAGACACGTTTGGTGGAGCCTAGCGGGATCGAACCGCTGACCTCGACACTGCCAGTGTCGCGCTCTCCCAGCTGAGCTAAGGCCCCACATGTGCCGTGAAGACGGGGCGTATGCTACTGATTCGCCCCATTCATGTCAAGGCACTCAGACCGATCAAGCCAGATCGCGATACTCTTTCTCGAAGCGCTTGGCCTGCTTCTTGGAGACTCCGCCCAGCACTTCAATGGCATTTCGTAGCCGCGCCCGAGTCACGTCGGAGCCCAGGATCGCCATGGCGTCCATGACCGAAGTGCTTGCCGTGGTGCCGGTAATGGCGATGAAGACGGGCGCCAGGAAGTCCTTCATCTTGAGCTCGAAATGACCGGCCAGAGCCTTGATCTCGTCGAGCAGCACCTCCTTGCGCCATGCCGGCACCGTCTCGAAGCGCCAGATCAGGAACTGCAGCAACTTGAGAAGCTCCTCACGTTCTACCTTCACACCTTCGAAATCCTCTTCACGAACCGTAGGCACGCCGCTGAAGAAGTGCCCTGCAAGTGGCGCTACCTGAGACAGTGTCTCCACCCGGGTACGTACCTGCGGCAGGATCTGACCGACGTATTCCTCATTGAACGCCCACTCCATCAGCGCCCTGAGAAAGGCCTGGTCATCCAGGTCCTCACGAATATAGAGCCCGTTCAGCCAGGTCAGCTTTTCCAGGTCGAAGACCGGCCCACCCAGCGACACCCGCTGGATGTCGAAGTGCGCCATCATCTCGTCGAGGCTGAACTTCTCGCGTTCATCCGGCATCGACCAGCCCATGCGCCCCAGATAGTTGATGACCGCCTGCGGCAGGAAGCCCATGCGACGGTAAAAGTTGATGGAGGTGGGATTCTTGCGCTTGGAGAGCTTCGACTTGTCGGGGTTGCGTAGCAGCGGCATATGACACAGCGCCGGCATCTGCCAACCGAAGTATTCATACAACAGCTGATGCTTGGGCGCCGAGTTGATCCACTCCTCGCCACGCAGCACATGGGTGATGCCCATCAGATGGTCGTCCACCACATTGGCTAGGTGATAGGTCGGCATACCGTCCGACTTGAGCAGGATTTGGGCATCCACCTGCGCCCAATCCACCTCGATAGGACCGCGCAGCATGTCGTTGATCACACAGGTGCCACTGGAGGGCACCTTCATGCGCACCACGTATGGCCAACCCTCCCGCTCACGCCGGACCGCCTCCTCCTCAGGCAGCGCCAGATCCGCGGGCTTCAGCGCCAAGTGCATGCCGCTGGCCTTGCGCGCTTCTCTCAACTCGTCCAACTCTTCGCTGGTGCGATAGCACTTGAAGGCATGGCCGGCTTCAATCAGTTGGCGGGCGTGCTCGGCATAAATGTCGCCGCGCTCGCTCTGGCGATAGGGGCCATGGGGGCCGCCAACATCAGGACCTTCATCCCAGGCAAGCCCCAGCCAGCGCAGCGAGTCCAGGATCATCTGCTCGGATTCCTGCGTGGAACGCACCCGGTCCGTGTCTTCGATTCGCAGGATGAACTGCCCGCCATGCTGCTTCGCAAAGCAGAGATTGAACAACGCGATGTAGGCAGTTCCAACGTGCGGGTCGCCGGTGGGTGACGGCGCAATGCGAGTACGTACAGTCATGTCGTCCTTTATCCAGTCGGGTAAGCGTATGGCGGCATTATACGCACCTGAATCGACACAGGTAGCTGCGCCAGCACTCCATCTGAGGATGGCCGGCACAGGCTTGCACGGATAGAATGATTCTTATTGGCGTAAGCACACCAATCGAGAGAGTCAATTTATCGTTGACGCGTTAAATTTGCACAGTTAACACAGATCATTGACTATCGTCATACTTTAGTACCTACAGTCGCCGGGTTGATGAAATGGATTCACTGGGTCAAAGAATCAAGCACTTGCGGATACAGGCGGACCTGAACAAGGCTGCGCTGGCAAGAAAGGTCGGGGTTTCGGATGTCACGATCTCGTATTGGGAATCGGGTGCCATCAAGCAGATCGGTCACGAAAGACTGGTAGCGCTGGCGGATGCCCTTGGCTGTACGCTGGCTCAACTGCTCGAAGGCGACGCTCGGTTGAAGCCCACGCCTCTCTATCTTCGCGGCCAGCCTCCCGTGCCATGGCTGGACCCCAATGCCAATCACTTCACGTTGTCCGACGAAATACTGGCAGGCGTCGACTGGCAAGGTGAGTGCTATCTCGTCACCCCGGCGCCAGGAGAACGGTTCGACTATCTCGACAGCGGTGATCTCGCTGCCTTCGGCCCTACCGAGAGCTGCGACCAACCTGGTCGCTATCTGATCGAAGGGGCGGGAGGGTTGTATATCGGTCAGCTCGAGTATGGCGATAGCGGTGAGCTGTTGTTCAGCAGCGGCAGCGACGCCACGTCGGTGCCGATCCCGCTGGAAACGACCGAGCGGGTTGTAGGAAGGCTATTGGCTCGCTGGCGCAAGGATAGTGCCTGAAGGCGCCCCCTTTCACTCGACTTCCAACACTTCTACCTGATCGGTGGCCCGACGCGGCTCACTGCCGATCAGGTAGCGCCGCGAGTACCTTGCCACTTGCCCCAGGCCATGCCGCGAGCTCCGCACCAGATCACCCTCGAGATGCTCACCCTGCTTGCCGATTCGCTCCTGCACGGAAGCCGGCTGAATAGTGGCTTCTACTAAATCGACGGTAATGGTGTATCCCCCATCCGGCAGGCCGCTGCCCGACCCGAATGGCCCCGCGGCGAATCGTCCATCGGAAACCGTTGTGCGCGCTTGCCAGCGCACACCGCTCAGCTCACGCTCCACGACGAGCAAGAGGTGCGTCTCGTCAGGCAGGTTGGTTTCGCCTTCGACCATGAGCCGACGATCGCCACGCAGGGTAGCCGACGCGTTAATCTCGACCGCCAACGGGTCCACTTCGGCCGGCGCCGCGGCTGACTCACTTGCAACGTCGATCGGCTGCTCCTGTTGCGGCTCCTGTTCCGTTGCCGAGTCGTTGTTATCGCTCCCACAACCCGACAGCCACAGCACTGCCAACAGCCCTGCGCAGCATCGACGCCATGCCTTCATGCCTTACTCCTGACCGTAAATGGCTTACCTAGACTAGCACTCCAGCGATCAGCAAGTCCTGCCCATGGCGATCACGGTTCTCCTTCCTGCTCGGCGCAGTCGAGACAAAGCGTGGCGTAGGGAATCACCTCGAGCCTTCGGGGGTCGATCGGCTCACCGCAACGCTCACACAGCTCGCCCTCACCTTCCTCGATGCGTTCGAGCGCATGCATGACCTGCCCCAGCTCCTCTTCAGCCTCCTCCTCGAGGGCATCGATCACGTCTTCGTTCTCGAGTTCGATGGCTTGTTCTTCCATGTCGCGATCGAGAGGGTTCTCCAAGCGTATCTTGTGAACCTTGTAGCGATCGACCCGCTCGACGAGCTCATCTCGCAGCGCTTCCAGCTCGGCTTGACGATCTTGCATGGGATACCTCCGTTGGTGATAACCCACCCCTTGTAGACGGCTTACACCCTTGTAATAGCACAGCAGGCCGAGCACCGGAGGCGACACGCTGTCAGAGGCTCGCTGCGCCGGTATCGAAGACGAGAGGATAGCGGCTTTTCACGTACGGCAGGCAGGGGAAGACCTGCTCGCCCAGTTGCATGAGCCGAGCGGTGATTTGCGAGCACTCCTCCACGCTCAGGAAGGGACCGATGCGCTGCTCCTGGCCCCTCGCATGGAGGGTAAACTCATAGAACTCCGGCTGAAAACGCGTCTGGTCGCGCAGGCGATCGGCATAGGTATCGACCAGCGCGGCCGCGTCACTGAAGATGCCGCACAGTCTCTCATAGCGAGACAGGGCAAAGGTTCGGGTATCGGTCACCTCGCTCTCGTCCAGATGAGTTCGCATCAGGCAATAATATTTCTTGTTGTCGAGGATGCTCAGTGAGCGTGTAAAGAGCTCATGGCTGATGCGCATGAGTTCGGCGGCATCCGCGCTGTAGGTGGCGCTCTCCTCGTATCGAGTCGTCTCCGGCTCCTGCCCGACGGCCATGTCGATATTCGGCCCGAGCGGCCATAACAGTATCCATGCCATAAATGCCAGTATCGAGACGATGGCGATGGTAGGACCTTTCTGGCCAAGAAATTCTGATCCTGCCTTCCTGGTTAGCGTGATCATTCTTCCCTCCTGAGTTGAGTCCCGCTGAGCCTGCCTGGCTCTCTCTTTCGCTCTTTTCACTCCTCGCTGAATGCTGCTTCTGAGCCATCCGTGGCCGCATCGGCCCGTCCCACGGCGGCAGCCCTCCGTCAGACGACTGCCCGGAGACAAATATAAAGAAAGCCCGACCGCCAGGCCGAGCTTCGATCTCTGCATCCACTGCCGAACTTGTTGGCGTCCTGCCCGCTTAGCTCCGGCTCGCTTCCCTGGCCCCTCTATCGTGGCACTGTTCACACGCCGAAGAATTAACCTGCGTTAACCAAAAAGAAACGAATTTAATCGAATGATCACCTTTGCACGAAAATGCAAACCAAATGAAACGAAACCAGATATTCCTGATACCTGAGCCTCAGGCAAAAAGAAAGCCCGGCACTAGGCCGGGCTTCAATTCCTGGTTCCTTTCCAGCTCACCATGACGATCCTGTCATGCATCCTTGGCGTCATCGAGCATCCTCTGCTCGGTCTTCCCTCTTCCCCGCCTCCTTGCGAGATACTCACCAGCCTAGTGACGGAATACGGCAATGGCTAATGAACATATTTCATCGGCACACTTGAGGCGAAAGCTTTTGACAATGCGAGGCTCACAACCGGTACCTGCACAGGCCTAGCGCCTGTCTCGATGCATAGAGATAAGCCCGGCCATGTAGCCGGGCTTGTTTCGATTCCTTCCACACTTCCTACGGCGTCCTTTCCTCTGCTCCTGATTACCAGACCTTCCTGGCGCCTTCTTCCCTGAGGGGCCCTCCCGGCCCGACCATATACAGCTTGCCAGATCGGTCGCAGGAAAGATGCCGACATCGCCTCTTCGTTGTGTAAGACATTGCCGACTAGAAATGTAATACCCTGCCCAGGAGGTAGCGCCTAGCGAACTCCCAGGGCAGCATAACCCTTTGATGTGACTTCGATACGCTCCATTCCGCCCTCTTCATCACGCTTCACTCGGACCAGTCCAGCGGCTTCCAGCCCAGCCACATGCTTCTCCATGTTCAATACCTTGCTGTCTTCGCCAAGGTGACCGAAAGGAGCGGCAAGCACACCGCCATGCTGCATCGCATACGATAGAATTTCTATTTGGTGATCCGTCAGTTCGCTCCCCATCGTGGCCTCCTTGCATGCCATGATTTTTCCAGAGAAAGAAGCGCAAATTGTGAAATGGCAGCGAAAAATAGGCAGCCCCCTCACCAAGGTGAGAGGGCTGATAAAAAGCTCTCTGGAACTCCCTGACCTATAATGACATCCTGTCTCGGGCGGTCTTCCCTGTTCCGTCCACCGGCCTCCTGACCATCAAGGCTTCCTGCCTTGAAAGGCTCTCCTTGCCGCTTCGCTTACATCCTCAGAATAGTTTGCCTTCGTGCCAAATCAAGGCTAACAAGGAAATAAAGCGTTCCAGTATGTAACGGATCGCAACGAAGCCCAGTCTCGCGATTGTTCTAATTTACCTGTTAGCTCAGCTAAAAAAGCCCGACCATCAGGCCGGGCTATGTCTTCGTTTCCTTACATCTTCCTCAAGCTTCCTGCTCGAGCATCCCTGGTGTGTGAGCCGTCCCTGACTCGGTCTTCCGTGCCGGGTTTTCCCTGCCCGATGCGCTTACTCTGACATCTCATCCAAGGAGCATCATTAACCTGGGATAAGTAATTAGGTAGGAGACTCTGACAAGTTGCTCTCTGATAACCTTGGTCATTAGGGGGTTGCTCTGCCACCGATTCTGTCACTACGCCGGTAGACTTATTTGCGAGAGACGCCTTTCCCTCAGCAATAGGCAAGGCCCCGTCCATCCCTGGCCGGGGCCTTGCAGGTGCGCCTCTTCTCGTCCCTGGCGACCGGGGCGAACCGATCGCTTGGCGAAGCGCTCCGCTTACCCTACCAACCGCTCGGTAGTGGCGATAGAGTCAAACGCTTACCGTCTTGTAGGAAATCTGCCATTCGTCTCGCGTGGCACCTTGATGCGCTTCACCGCCCACCTCTCGACACGCCGCCTGCTGCCGATCTACTCGGCGCGCCCCAGCACCTGCACTACCCTTACTTACTCGAGGCATTGAGGAGGAGCTACCCGCCACGAAACCCCATAAATGCGAAAGCCCGGCCGTGAGGCCGGGCTGCATCTTCGCTTCCTTTCCACTTCCTCGGGCTTCCTGCCCGAGCCTCCTTGGTACGTGAGCCTTCCATGACTCGGTCTTCCTTGTCTCGGGTTCTCCCTGCCCGATAAGCACACTATGCCAGCTCGCCATGGGGCAGAACGTTAACTTGGGATAAGTCCGCTTGTAAGAGATTGCCGACACGGCTTGTGAGCGTTGGTGACAGCAGGCAGCACTCTTCGGTCAGGTTCGGTCAGGTCGCCAGCTTCATGGTCGCGATGCCGGCGACAATCAGCAAGGCGGCCAAGACACGCAGGGGCGACACGGCCTCCCCCAGAAACCACACGCCGACGGCAAAGGTCCCTACGGCACCGATACCGGTCCAGATCATGTAGGCCGTCCCCAGCGGTAAGCTGCGCATCGCGATCGCCAGTAACCCGAACGACCCTACCATCGTCACCAACATGACGGTTGTCGGCAACAGGCGCGTGAAACCGTGAGATTGTTTCATCGCAAACGCCCACACAACCTCCAGCAGCCCGGCCAGGCCGAGAAGCACCCAGGACATGGAAAGCCCCTTTTCCTCTCTCGGGTCGTCCCGAAATGTATGCCCGATATGGGGGAGGTCGTCCTCCGGGACGCGATTATAAGCCAGCGCGACTCGACATTCAGGGAGAGTCTTCCGCCCCATGGAGTAAAAAAGCCCTGACCGGTAGCCAGGGCCAGGCTCGATGAGACGCGATTTTTTAGCGATCCCGTTTGGGAACGCGAAAGCATAGCGTCCCTCGCACGGGTAGGAAGCTGCCAGGGGAAACGCTTCGTCCAGCCGATCATAAAAAAAAGCCCGACCACTGGGGCCGGGCTTTCAATCAACGCTTCCCTTTCCACCAACCTTGAGCATCCTGCTCAAGCATCCTTGGGGTATGAGCATTCCGTCGCTCGGCCTTCCCTGTAGGACTCTCCCTAGCCCGTTGACTTCAAGGTAGTCGCTCCGAGCGAAAAGCGGTTTATCCCAAGTTAACCAATGTCGTAAGAAATACGCTTCGCTTCTTGTAAGACATGGCTTACAAGGTGCATGCAGGCTCGATGCCTCTTGCCCTCTAATTTCCTGCCGGGCTGGCTCCAAGCCCGGCTCAGCGGTCAGCGGTCAGCGGTCAGCGGTCAGCGGTCAGCGGTCAGCGGTCAGCGGTCAGCGGTCAGCGGTCAGCGGTCAGCGGTCAGCGGTCAGC
>NZ_JAAQTO010000007.1 GCF_011742165.1 Billgrantia bachuensis
GCTGGCCGGCACCTGTACCTCGGGATCCAGGTCCGTACGCACGAACACGATACCGGTATTCACCGGGGCCGGACGCAAGGTCAGGTACACCTTCTTCCCGGAATGAAGGCCAACGCCGGTGGCGCGGATGGTGTTTTGCAGGGTGCGTTGTCTGATCATGGGCAGTAGCCAGGCCGTTGTAAGTTATCAAACACCGTTCACTATAACACCGAACGAGTGTTTCAACAAAAAAACATCTCCTGGCCCTGCCTATGCTCGCAATAGCTTCTGTCAATCGGCTTGTCGACGCAGGAAGGCCGGGATATCGAGGTAATCATCCAATTCCTGGGGCGAGCGACGCTTCTCCGGCTGCGGCTTGACCGCCTCCTGGGGCTCGGCCTTGGGCATGGCACTCTGCTGGCGCATGGCCGGCTGCGCACGCTGGCGATACTCGCTGCCCTCGTTGCGCTTGACGGTTTCGCGCCCTGCCGCCTTGACCTGGCGCCCCTCGAGGCCTGCAGCCACGACAGTAACCCGCAGCTCGTCGGTCATGTCCATGTCGATCGAAGTACCCACGACGATGGTCGCGTCCTGCGAAGCGAACTCCTGAACCGTGGCGCCAACATCGTTGAATTCGCCGATCGACAGGTCCGGGCCGGCGGTGATGTTGACCAGGATGCCACGCGCGCCGTGCAGGTCGATGTCCTCCAGCAGCGGGCTGCGGATGGCTTTTTCTGCGGCTTCGCGGGCGCGGTTCTCGCCAGTGGCACCACCGGTACCCATCATCGCCATGCCCATCTCGGACATCACGGTGCGCACGTCGGCGAAGTCGACGTTGATGATGCCGGGACTGGTGATCAGCTCGGCGATCCCCTGCACGGCCCCCAGCAACACGTCGTTGGCGGCACTGAAGGCGGTCAGCAGGCTGGCGTTCTTGCCCAGCACCGAGAGCAGCTTCTCGTTGGGAATGGTGATCAGGGAGTCGACGTGCTCCGACAGTTCCCTCATGCCCTCTTCGGCCACGCGCATGCGCTTCGGCCCCTCGAAGGGAAACGGCCGAGTGACGACGGCCACGGTAAGGATGCCGAGCTCCTTGGCCACCTGGGCCACGACCGGCGCGCCGCCGGTGCCGGTGCCACCGCCCATGCCTGCGGTGATGAAGACCATATCGGCGCCGCTGATCAGCTCGGCGATGCGCTCACGATCCTCCATCGCGGCCTGGCGACCCACGTCGGGGTTGGCACCAGCGCCCAGCCCCTTGGTGATCTCATTGCCAAGCTGGAGCACGGTCTTGGCGGCCACCCGCTTGAGCGCTTGGGCGTCCGTGTTGGCGCAGATGAACTCGACGCCTTCGATATTGCTCTCGACCATGTGGTTGACGGCGTTGCCACCGCCGCCACCTACGCCGACGACCTTGATGACCGCACTGCTCGAGGGTGCGCTATCTACCAGTTCGAACATAAGCCCCGTCTCCTGGACCGCGCCGCGGCCCTATTAGAAATTTCCTTTCAACCAGCCCTTGAGTTTTGCCAGCGCCGGAATTCCTTCCAATCCTCCACGCTGTGAGACGTCTTCGCGCCTGGGTGGCGCTGCCACTGCCCTGCCCTCACGGCCATGCCCCTGCCGAGCCTCCTGAAGAGCGTAATGTAGCAAACCTACACCTGTGGAATAAATCGGATTGCGTACCACGTCCGAGAGTCCACGCACGTTGAGGGGACAGGCGATACGCACCGGCATGTGGAAGATCTCCTCGGCCAGCTCGACGACCCCCTCCATGCGCGAGGTGCCGCCGGTGAGTACCACGCCGGCTGCTACCAGGTCCTCGTAGCCGCTGCGCCGCAGCTCGTCGCGAATCAAGGTGAATAGTTCCTCGTAGCGCGGCTCCACCACTTCGGCCAGTGCCTGACGCGACAGATCGCGAGCGGGGCGATCACCGACGCTTGGCACTTTGATCATTTCATCGCTTGCTGCCAACTGGGTCAGGGCGCAGGCGTACTTGACCTTGATCTCTTCGGCATACTGGGTCGGGGTGCGCAGCGCCATGGCGATGTCGTTGGTCACCTGATCGCCGGCGATGGGGATCACCGCCGTGTGGCGAATGGCCCCTTCGGTAAAGACGGCGATATCGGTGGTGCCACCACCGATGTCGACCATGCAGACCCCAAGCTCGCGCTCATCCTCGGTCAGTACCGCCATGCTGGAGGCGAGCTGTTCGAGGATGATGGCATCGACCTCAAGACCACAGCGCCGTACGCATTTATCGATATTCTGCACCGCATTGAGCGCAGCGGTAACCAGATGTACGCGCGCCTCGAGGCGCACACCCGACATCCCGAGCGGCTCACGAATACCGCCTTGGGTGTCGATGGAGAATTCTTGAGGCAAAACGTGCAGCACACGCTGGCCCTCGGAGATTGCACGCGCTCGAGCCGAATCGATGACACGATCAATATCGGTGGACATCACTTCGCGCTCTTTTATCGCGACCACACCATCCGAGTTCATCGAACTGATATGACTGCCTGCCACGCCGACATAGACCGAATGGATATCGCAGCCGGCCATCAACTCGGCTTCTTCCACGGCGCGCTGGATCGACTGGACGGTCGACTCGATGTTGATCACCACGCCTTTTTTCATGCCACGTGAAGGGTGCGATCCGATCCCGGCAATCTCGATGCCGCCGTCATCGGTAGGCTGTCCGACAATGGCCACTACCTTGGACGTTCCTATATCCAGTCCGACTACCATATTGGATGAGTTGGAAGTGACTGCCATGCGCCGGAGTGTCTCCTGAAACTTGACCCGCTGGGTATCCCATTATTCTGATAAATGGTCATTGCGCCCATTATAGAAACAACTGGCGTTAAACCACCAGTCCATTATGAAAAACCAGGTTCACAATACGGGTTATTGAAGATAAAGAAAACACCGCAATGGCTGCAACATGAGACCTGTTCGTGACGAAAGGTTTCAGCCCGTACCGTCATCTTCCTTTTCGATGTCGGTTTCGCCATGCCAGGCCACTGCCACACCGTTGGGATAACGCAGGTCGATGTAGCGAATATGTGTCGCCTGCGGACCCAATTGACGTTGCCACGCAGCCGTCAGCCTGGCCAGTCGAGCTTCGCGATCATTGCGACCCAGCATTACCCAGACACCGTCATCGAGCTGAAAACGCCAGGCGCCGCGCGGCTCCAGCCGCAGTTGAGTGATGCTCAGCCCCAGCGCTTCGAAGCGAGGAGCCAAGCGGTCATGGTAAGCCAGAACCTCGGCCCCACTACCCACCGGCCCGGCCAGGTCCGGCAGGTCTCCCGGCGGCTCCACCGGGGCGAAGGCGAAGGGTTCTCCCTCCGGATTGAGTAGATAGCCATCGTTCCAGCGCGCCACCGGCACCTGCTCGACCAGCTCGAAGACCAGGGCATACGGCCACTCCCGCGACAGCCGGACTTCGGCCAGCCAGCTAATGTCGCGTGCACGACGACGCAGCGCCGGGAGATCGGCCGACAGCCAGGTCTGCCCCTTCAGCAGCGGCGCCAGCTGCGAACGCAGGTAGTCGGCACTGACGTGATGCAATTCGCCGCGGATTGCTACGCGTTCTATCGGCCGGTCGAGCCAGGTCCACAGGGCGCGGCCGCCGGCCCCCAGCAGGATCAACAACAGCAGTATGCCCAACGTCGAGCCGCGGGTGCTCATGCCTGACGTGGCTCCAGCGTAGTAGCGAGGATGCGCCGCACCAGTGCATCGAAATCTATGCCGGCATGGGCGGCAGCCTGAGGCACAAGGCTATGGTCGGTCATGCCTGGCGCGGTGTTGACCTCGATCAGCCAGAAACGCCCCTCGCCGTCGCGCATCACGTCGACGCGCCCCCAACCTTCTCCACCGACGGCTTCGAAGGCCTGACGGCACAGCTCGCCCAGCGCCGCCTCCTGTGCGGCATCCAGGCCACAAGGAAGGTGATAGCGCGTATCGTTGGAGTTGTACTTGGCTTCATAGTCATAGAAGCCGCTGGGCACTTCGACGCGAATCGCCGGCAGTACGCGCCTACCCAACAGCGACACCGTATACTCCTCACCATGGATGAAGCGCTCGGCCATGACCCGCGCATCGAAGCGTGCCGCCTCGTGGTAGGCCGCCTCGAGGGCCTCCTTGCTGTCGACGATGCTGATGCCCAGGGTCGAGCCCTCGTGTACCGGCTTGACGATGAGCGGCAGCCCGAGCCGGGCAACGATACCGTCCCAGTCGGCATCTTCGGCCAACATCAGCGATTCAGGTGTCGGCAACCCCAGAGCCTGCCAGACGAGTTTGGTGCGCTGCTTGTCCATGCCCAGCGCAGAAGCCAGTACGCCACTGCCGGTATAGGGGATGCCCAGCAGTTCGAGGGCGCCCTGCAGGGTCCCGTCTTCTCCTCCCCGGCCATGCAGGACGATGAAGACACGATCGGGGGCGAGCGCCTCGAGCCCGACCAGGCCGCCATCGGCCGGATCGTAGCCGATCACGTCGATGCCGCTGCGCTCGAGCGCCGCCAGAACCGCCGCCCCGCTTCTGAGGGACACCTCACGCTCGGCGGAGTTGCCGCCATACAGCACCACGACCCGCCCAAACTCGCTCGCCTGCGTCATAGCTCTACCTCGTCGAGAATCAACCGGCTCTCGGCCAACCCAAGGGCAATACCGCCCACATCCCCCGCGCCTTGAGTAATCAGGATATCGTCGGCACGTAGCACCTTGGCCAGCAGCGACGGCAGTTCCGACTTGTTCTGCACGAAGATCGGATCGAGCGTGCCGCGCTGGCGGATGGAGCCTGCCAGAGTCTTGCCATCGGCGCCGGGGATGGGCGGCTCTCCCGCACTGTATACGTCGAGCAGCAGTAGTACGTCGACCCCGGCAAGCACACGCACGAAGTCCTCGTAGAGGTCGCGGGTGCGGGTATAACGGTGGGGCTGGTAGACCATCACCAACCGGCGCTGGGGCCAGCCGGCCCGCACCGCGTTGATAACCATCTCCACTTCGCGCGGATGGTGCCCGTAGTCATCCACCAGCATGACCTCGCCGCTGCCGCCGGGCGGCGCGAAGTGACCATGTACCTGGAAGCGGCGCCCCACGCCGGCAAAGCCGGCCAGGCCACGCAGGATGGCGGCATCGTCGACGCCGGCATCGGTAGCAACGGCGATCGAGGCCAGTGCATTGAGCGCATTGTGCCGCCCCGGCATGCTCAGATGAACCTCCAGCGGGGCCAATCCATCAGGGCGCAGAGCGGTGAAGCGAACCTCGCCGGCCTGCTGGGTGAAGTCGACGATACGGTAGTCGGCATCCTCGCTGAAGCCGTAGGTCACGAACTGCCGATGGATGCGATCGAGCAGGCCGCGCACGTGCTCGTCGTCGATGCACAGGATGGCCAGTCCATAGAAGGGCAGATTATGCAGGAATTCGATGAAAGTGCCCTTGAGCCGCTCGAAGTCACCGCCATAGGTGCTCATGTGGTCGGCGTCGATATTGGTGACGATCGACACCATCGGCTGCAGGTGCAGGAAAGAGGCGTCGGACTCGTCGGCCTCGGCGACGAGGTAGTCGCCCTCGCCCAGGCGCGCATTGGCGCCAGCGCTAGTCAGCTTGCCACCGATGACGAAGGTCGGATCGAGCCCGCCCTCGGCCAGCAGCGTTGCCGTCAAGCTGGTCGTGGTGGTCTTGCCGTGGGTGCCGGCCACCGCGATGCCATGGCGAAAGCGCATCAGCTCGGCGAGCATCTCGGCGCGGCGCACCACCGGCACTCGATGCTCCTGGGCCCAGCGGATCTCGGGGTTCGACGGATCCACGGCGGTGGAGACCACCACCACGTCGGCGCCCGCCACGTTGTCCTCGGCATGGCCGATGGCCACGCGGATGCCATGCTCGCGCAATCGGGCCACCACCGGGGAAGTCTTCAGGTCGCTGCCACTGACCTGATAGCCCTGGTTGGCGAGTACTTCGGCGATGCCGCACATACCGGCACCGCCGATGCCAACGAAATGGATGTGTCGAATACGGCGCATGCCCAGGCCACGCCCGTGGCGTGGCAGCGTTGCCTGACCGGGTACCGGCCTCAAGGTGCTATCGCTCAAGCGCTGTCTCCATGCAACCGGCCACCAGACGCTCGACGGCATCGAGATGCGCGCAGCGGCGCGACTGTCGGGCCATGGTGGCGAGAATGTCAGGGTCGAGCAGCGTCGCTAGGCTCTCGGCCAGCGCCGCCGCGGTCATTTGCTTTTGCGGCATCAACTGTGCCGCGCCCGCCGCCACCAGGGCGCGGGCATTGGCAGTCTGGTGGTCGTCCACCGCGTGGGGCAAGGGCACGAACAGCGCCGGCTTGGCCGCAGCGGCCACCTCGGCCACGGTCAGGGCCCCGGCCCGGCACACCACCAGGTCGGCCCAGTCGTAGGCCGCCGCCATGTCGTCGATGAAGGCGCTTACCTGGGCCTCGACGCCCTGTGTCGCGTAGGCCTCGCGAGTCGCCGCGTCCTTGTCGCGACCGGCCTGGTGGCGCACCTCGGGGCGGCTCGCCTCGGGCAGCGCGGCCAGTGCCTCGGGCAGGCGCTGGTTGAGCGCCAGCGCTCCCAGCGAGCCCCCCGCCACCAGCAACCTGAGTCGCCTGTCGCGCATCACAGCAGCCTCTCGCGGTGATGCCCCCAGGGCGGCGATATCATCGCGCACCGGATTACCCACCACTTCTCCCCGCGTGCCGAACGCCTGCGGGAAGGCGGCATAGACGCGCCGGGCCAATCGCGCCAAGGCGCGATTGGTCAAGCCCGCCACGGCATTCTGTTCGTGGATCACCAGCGGACGGCGCAGCAACCAGGCCGCCAACCCGCCGGGGCCGCTGGCGAAACCGCCGAGCCCCACCACCAGTACCGGGTCGAGTTGGCGGATGATGCGCGCCGCCTGCCACACGGCACGGGTCAGATTGAACGGCGCCTTGAGCCAGCCGGCCAGGCCGTTGCCGCGCAAACCGGCCACGGCTATGCGATGCAGGGGCAGCTCAGCCGCCGGCACCAGGCGGTTCTCGATGCCTCGCGGGCTGCCCAGCCAGTGCACTTCCAGCGCCTCGGCCTGCAGCCCACGCGCCAATGACAGCGCCGGAATGACGTGCCCGCCGGTGCCACCCGCCATGATCAGAACACGCCGTGTTGCCGCCTGCTTCACTTCATGACTCCCTGTCCATTGATTCTGGGCTCGCGGCGCCCCGCCGCCTCACGCGGGGCGGTCGGGCCGGCGCGCCGCAGCGCCTGGCGAGTGTCGATATCCACACGTAGCAGCAGACCCACCATTGCTGCACTTACCAGCAGGCTGGAACCGCCATAGCTGAGCAGCGGCAGGGTCAGCCCCTTGGTCGGCAACATGCCGGTACTCACGGCGATGTTGATGAAGGCCTGGGCGCCGATCACCATGGCAATGCCGTAGCTGACATAAGCGGCAAAGCCCAGCCCTGCCAACTCGGCCCGCCGCCCCACCGCCAGTGCCCGCCAGATCAGCAGTGCGAACAGGCCCACCACGCCGATGGCACCGAACAGGCCGAGCTCCTCTGCCAACACGGCGAAGACGAAGTCGGTATGTGCTTCCGGCAGATAGAACAGCTTCTGCACGCTGTTGCCCAACCCCATGCCCAACCAGTGCCCGCGACCGAAAGCGATCAGAGCCTGGGTCAACTGGTAACCGCTGGCGAACTGATCGGCCCACGGGTCGGAGAAGCTGGTCAGACGCGCCAGTCGATAGGGCTCGGCGATCGCCACGTAGAAGCCAAGCAGGCCAACCGCTACCAGAATCAGGACGAACCGTCCCCACGGCGCCCCTGCCAGCAGCAACATGCCCATAACGCAGCCGGTCATCACGACGACGGCGCCGTAGTCCGGCTCGAGAATCAACAGCACGGCGATGAGGCCCATCACTATCAGCGGACGCAGGAAGGCCCCCCAACTGCGGCGCACTTCGGGCAGGAAGCGCTCCAGATAACCGGCGAGATAGACGATCAGGCACAGCTTGGCCACTTCCGATATCTGCAAGTTGAAAGGCAGTAAAGGAATCGACAGCCAGCGCCGGCTGCCATTGACCTCGCGCCCGACCAATAGCACCAATAGCAGCAGCACCATGCTGGCCAGTAACAGCAGCGGACCATTGGCACGCCACCAGGCCAGCGGCGAACGCAGCGTCGCGGCAGCCGCCAGCAGCGCCATGGCCACGAACAGGGCATGACGCTGGCTGAAATACCAGGGATTGCCGGTGAGACTTGCCGCCACCTCGGTGGAGGCCGAAGTGACCATGACCCAACCGGTCAGTATCAGCGCCAGCGCGGCAAACAGCAGCCAGCCATCGAACGGCTGCTCGCGGGTCGAAAGCGCCGCGCGCAGCCGACGCAAGCGGACGAACCTGCGCGTGGATGCCGCCTTGGTTCTAGCCATGTCCGCCCTCCTCGACGAGCCGTTGGACCCACTGCCGAAATACCTCGCCACGTGCCAGGTAATTGGGGAACTGATCGAGGCTGGCGCAAGCCGGCGAGAGCAACACGCAATCGCCCGGTTCGGCAACCTCCCGCGCGCGCTGCATGGCAGCCTCGAGGTCGGCTACACGGGTTACGGTCACACTGTCTCGCAGGGCTGCGGCAAGCCGGGGGGCATCGGCACCGAACAAGATCGCCTCACGCCCATAGCGGGCCATGGGTTCGGCCAGAGGCGCGAAGTCCGCGCCCTTGCCCAGCCCGCCAGCCAGCAGTACCAGCCTCCCTTGCAGAGTCGGCCCCAGGCCGGCCAGGGCAGCCAAGGTGGCCCCGACATTGGTCCCCTTCGAGTCGTTGATCCAGCGCACGCCGTCGATATCGGCGATCGGCTCGCTACGATGGGCCAGGCCTTTGAATTGCCGTAATACTTCGCACATGGTCTCGAGCGGAAAGCCGAGATGGCTGCCCATGGCCAGGGCCGCCAGCGCATTGGCTTGGTTGTGACGCCCCGCCAGCCCCAGCTCGGCGGTCGCCAGCAGCGGGGTGCCGCCATGCATCAGCCAGTCCTGGCCGTCCCGCCTGGCAATGCCCCACTCGCCCGCCTCGGGAGGCAGGGTCGTGAAGCACTCCACGGCCGCAAGCGGCGCATCCGGCCAGGTCATGCGATCCTCGGCGTTGACCACGGCGTGCCGGGCACCGCGAAAGATGCCAAGCTTGGCGGCACGATACCCCGCCATATCGCCATGCCGGTCCAGGTGATCCTCGGAGAGGTTGAGAAAGGCGGCGGTTTCGGCCCCCAGGCAAGGAGTGGTCTCGAGCTGGAAGCTGGAGAGTTCGAGCACGTAGAGTTCCGCCTCGGGCATCTCGACGAGCAGATCCAGGGCCGGCGTGCCGAGATTGCCGCCGACTGCCACGCGCCGGCCGGCGGCGCGGGCCATCTCGCCGAGCAAGGTGGTGACGGTGGACTTGGCGTTGGAGCCGGTGATGGCGGCGATCGGCGCCCGCGCCGCGCGCACGAACAGGGCGATCTCGCCGACCACCAGCGGCTCCCCATCGGCGCGACGGCGCTTCCCCATCTCGGCCAACCCTGGCGTCTGCGGATCGACTCCGGGGCTCACCACGATCTCCGCGGCATCGCTCAAATCGAGTGCCGTGAGCGGTCCGCAATGCAAGCCTACGCCAGGGTGGGCAACACGGAACTCGTCTAACCCCGGTGGCTCCTCACGGGTATCGGCCACCATGAAGGGCACCCCTTCCCGGGCCAGATGCCGGCAGATCGCACGACCCGACACGCCGAGTCCGACCACCAGTGTCTCTCCCTTCGCCACCTTGGGCATTGCGGCCTCCTCGCTCGGTGGAACCGGCGTCCCCTGGCTCAGCGAACCTTCAGCGTGGCCAGGCCGACCAGCACCAGTACCACGGTGATGATCCAGAAGCGCACGATGACCCGCGGCTCCGGCCACCCCTTGAGTTCATAATGATGATGCAACGGCGCCATGCGGAAGATACGCCGCCCGGTCAGCTTGTAGGAGCCGACCTGCAGGATCACCGAGATGGTTTCCAGCACGAAGATGCCGCCCATGATGAACAGCACGATCTCCTGACGCACGATGACGGCGACCACGCCCAGCGCCGCGCCCAGCGCCAGGGCACCGACATCGCCCATGAAGACCTGGGCCGGGTAGGTATTGAACCACAGGAAACCGAGACCGGCACCAGCGATAGTGGCACAGAACACCGCCAGTTCACCGGCTCCGGCAATGTTGGGAATTTGCAGATAGTTGGCGAATACCGCATTACCACTCGCGTAAGCGAAGATCGCCAGCCCCATGGCGACCATGACGGTGGGCATGATGGCCAAGCCGTCGAGGCCATCGGTGAGATTCACGGCGTTGGAACTGCCCACGATCACCAGGTAGGTCAATACCACATAGAACACGCCCAGCGGCAGCACTATGTCCTTGAACAGCGGTACGATCAGACTGGTTTCCGCCGGGCTGGTTGCCGTCAGGTAGAGCATCAGAGCCGTACCGAGGCCGATCACAGACTGCCAGAAGTACTTCCAGCGCGCCGGCAACCCACGGGGGTTCTTCTCCACCACCTTGCGGTAGTCGTCGACCCAGCCGATCGCCCCGAAGCCCAGCGTTACCACCAGCACGATCCACACGAAGCGATTGCTCAGGTCCGCCCACAGCAGCGTGCCGACGGCGATCGACATCAAGATCATGGCGCCGCCCATGGTCGGCGTACCGGCCTTGGACAGGGGCGACTGCGGTCCGTCGTCGCGTACCGCCTGACCGATCTGCCGTTCGACCAGGCGGCGGATCATCCACGGGCCCAGCCACAGGCACAGCAGCAGAGCCGTCATGGTGCCCAGGATCATGCGCAGGGTCAGATAGTTGAAGACATTGAAGGCGCTCTGGTACTGCGCCAGAAAATCAGCCAGAAAAAGCAGCATGTGTTGCGTTCACCTTGATGCGTCAGCTCGTAGCGCCGCCACCACCCGTTCCATGCCAGCACTGCGCGACCCCTTGATCAGTACGCTGGCACCGGTGGGCAGATGGTTCAGGACATGGCGCGTCAGCGCCTCGTGATCGTTGAAATGACACCCGTCATCACCGAAAGCCTGGCTCGCGGCCAGTGCCGGATCCCCACAGGTCAACAGCACGTCGATCCCCATTTTCCGTGCGTAATGGCCGACTTCCGCATGCAGCCGGTCCGAGTCTTCCCCCAGTTCTCCCATGGCACCCAATAGGCACCACCTGGGGCCAGGCAGTTCGGTCAGAAGCGCAAGCGCCGCCTTGACCGCTCCTGGATTGGCATTGTAGCTGTCGTCCAACAGACGGCTCTCTCGAATGCCTTGCAGCGGACTCAGCCGCCCCGGCATCGGAGCCGCGGCTGCCAACCCCGCCCGCAGTTGCTCGTCATCCAGCCCCAGTGCCAGCGCTGCCGCCGCGGCCGCCAGCGCGTTGGCGACATTATGCCGCCCCAGCAGGGCGAGCTGTACCCGGCCAACCCGACGGCCATCCACGACAAGCGTGAAAGCATAGCGCCCCAGGGCGTCGCAGGCCAGCTCGGTGGCCCGCACACGGCTTTCCTCGGCAAAACCGAAGTCCAGCACCTCGCGCGGTGCGGCCAACCGCGCCCAGACCGGGAAGTAGGCGTCGTCGCGGTTGAGCACTGCCACGCCGTCACGGCCCAGGCCGGCGAGTATCTCGGCCTTGGCCTGGGCGATCTGCCCCATGCCGCCGAACTCACCAACGTGGGCACCGGTGACATTGGTGATAATGGCAACTTGCGGTTCGGCCAGGGCCGTGGTCCAGGCGATCTCGCCAAGATGGTTGGCACCCAGCTCCAGTACCGCCTGACGGTGCTCATCGCCAAGCCTCAGCAGGGTCAGCGGTGCACCGATGTCGTTGTTGAGATTGCCCAGCGTGGCCAGGGTCTTGCCACGCTGACCGAGAAGCCGGGCCAACAGCTCCTTGACGCTGGTCTTGCCGCTGTTCCCCGTCACTGCCACCAACGGGCCACCCCAGGCACGACGTCGAGCCTGCCCGAGCAGGCCCAGCGCCAGGCGGGTGTCCGGTACCACCAACTGCGGCAGCGGGTCGTCGACGTGATGTTCGACCAGTGCCGCTGCCGCCCCCGCCTCGCGCGCCTGGGCGATGAAGTCGTGGGCATCGAAACGCATGCCGCGCAGAGCCACGAACAGGCTCCCGCGGGATAACTGACGCGTATCGCTGACGATATCGCTCAGCGAAATGTCCTGGTCGGGCGCCGCCACGCCGAGTGCCTCGGCAACGGCGGTCAGGGTCTGCAGACCGGAACCGCTCATGGGCTCACCTCACGTCGTGCCAGGGCAGCCTCGGCTTCGGCGATATCGCTGAAAGCATGACGCACGCCGGCGATCTCCTGATAGGGCTCATGGCCCTTGCCGGCGATCAGTATCACATCCTTGTCTTCAGCCTTCTCCACGGCATGGGCAATGGCTTCGCTTCGCCCAGGAATGGTCTCGGTACGTTGCCTGGCCTCGGCCGAGACGCCGGCGAGTATCTGCTCGCGTATGCGGTCCGGATCCTCGCTTCGGGGGTTGTCGTCGGTGATCACCAGTCTATCGGCATGGCACTCGGCGGCCGCCCCCATTTCGGGGCGCTTGCCGCTGTCGCGGTCTCCTCCACAGCCGAACAGGCACCATAGCCGGCCGTCGCCAGGCAAGTGCTCACGCAGTGCGCCCAAGGCATTCTCCAGCGCTTCGGGGGTATGGGCATAGTCGACGATCACGGCCGGCCGGTCGGAATGCCCCACTCGCTGCATGCGCCCCGGCACCGGTGTCAGCCGCGCGGCAGCATCGAACAGCGCATCGAGCGACTCACCCAAGCCATGCAGGGTGGCAATGGCGAGCAGGACATTATCGAGATTGAAGCGGCCCATCAGCGGAAGCTCGAGCGAACGCTCGCCCTGCGGGGTCGCCACCAGTGCCAGTTGTCCGTTGCGACTGGGCTGCCAGTCGACCACCCGCAGCGTCGCCGCCGTATCGTCGCCGACCGCCAGCACGCGCACGCCCTCCGGTAGCCCCGCCAGCATCAGGCGAGCCAGGGCGTCATCGGCGTTGACTACCGCAAGCGTCAGCTCGGAGCGGCGGAACAGGCGTGCCTTGGCGGCGGCATAGGCCGCCATGCTGCCGTGATAGTCGAGGTGGTCGCGGCTCAGGTTGGTGAATACGGCCGCGGTGACATGACAGCCGTCGAGGCGCCCTTGTTCCAGTGCATGGGAGGAAACCTCCATGGCTACCCGGTCGATGCCGCCCGCCGCCATCTCGCCGAGGGTCGCCTGCAGCGTCAACGGTCCCGGCGTCGTCAGCCCAGTATCCTCGAGCTGCCCGGGCCGCCCCACTCCCAGCGTGCCAATGAGGCCTGCCTTGCGACCCAGTGCCTCGCTCAGCTCGGCAACGTAGTGGGTCACGGAGCTCTTGCCATTGGTCCCGGTCACGCCGATCAGCTCCAGCGCATCGGGCACCGCAAAGAGCAAGCGCCCTAGTTCACCCAGGCGCTGACGCAGAAAAGGCAGGCCAAGGATCGGTTGCCCCTGCATCGAATCGGGAAGCTCCTCGTCCGGCTCGAGGTGGTAGAGCACCTGAACGGCTCCCGACCGGAGTGCCTCGGCCAGGTAGGCACGGCCGTCACTGGCCACTCCGGGTACGGCCACGAAAACGTCTCCCGGCACGATCTGGCGGCTGTCGAGCACCAGACGTACCGAGGTATCGGCGGCGAAGCCGGGCAGCGCCAGGCTGGGCCAGCAGCGGCGCAGCGCCGCCTGGAGACGAGAAATTTTTACCTGCATCGACACACCTCTGTCGTGAAAAAGGCAGGATTCATCTTGCACGCTGGTCCGGCGGCACATCGAGGAGACGCAGGGCGCTGCCCGTGACGCGCGAGAACACAGGGGCTGCCACGGCACCACCGTAGTACTCTCCCGCCCGGGGATTATCGATCATGACGATGGTGACGATACGCGGGTCGGAGACGGGAGCGATGCCGGCGAACAGGCTGCGATAGGCATTTTCCTCGTAGCCGCCCCCCGACGTCTTGCGTACGGTACCGGTCTTGCCCGCCACCCGGTAGCCCGGTACCGCCGCTCGCCGGCCACCCGTGCTCGGCTGCACCGACTCCTCCATGATGCGCAACAGCTCGTGGGCCACCTGCGGATCGATGGTCGGGGTCCCTTGTGGAGCCTCGTCCAGCTTGAGCAGCGAAGGCGCCATGCGCACACCGCCATTGGCCAGTGCGGTATAGGCGCTCGCCAGCTGCAGAGCGGAAACCGACAGGCCATAGCCGTACGACAGTGCAGCCCACTGGCTGCGCGACCAGCGTACCGGTGCCGGCAGGTGCCCCACGGCCTCGCCGGGAAAGCCGGTCTCGGTACTCTGACCGAAGCCGAGCCGCCGATAAAGGTCGGGAACCAGCGGGTCGTCGAGTTCGAGTACCAGCTTGGACATGCCGATATTCGACGACTTCTCCAGGATGCCGGCCAAGTCGAGCCTGCCATAGTTGCGGATGTCACGGATAGTGAAGCGATCGATGCGCATCCAGCCCGGCGACGTATCGACCACCACATCGCTGTCGAAGTGCCCGCTCTCCATGATTGCCGCCATGGCCAGCGGCTTCATCACCGAACCCGGTTCGAAAACGTCGACGATGGCCTGATTGCGCAAGCCGCGCGGATCAAGACCGGCACGGTTGTTGGGGTTGTAGGAGGGCTGATTGGCCATGGCCAGCACCTCGCCGGTACGGGCATCCATCATCACCACGACGCCGCCATCGGCCTCGTGCTCGGCAACCGCCGCCTTCAGCTCACGGTACGCCATGTACTGAAGGCGCTGATCGATGGACAGGGTCAGCTCACCGCCCGGCTGAGCCTCGCGCAGGACCTCCAGGTCGCGCACCAGGCGTCCGCGTCGGTCCTTGATCACCCGACGCTGGCCCGGGGTACCGGCCAGATAGGGCTGGTAGGCGAGCTCCACCCCCTCCTGGCCCGTATCGTCCACGTTGGTCACGCCCAGCAGTTGGGCGACCACCTCGCCAGCCGGATAGTAGCGCTTGTATTCATGCTGGGCGTAGACCCCGGGCACGCGCAGGTCGAGGACGCGCTGGGCGGCCACGGGGGTCAGTTGGCGCCGCAGGAACATGAATTCGCGCTCGGCAAAACGCTCCAGCCGAGCGTCGAGATCGTCCAGTGCCATGCCCAGCGCCTGCGCCAGCATCAGTCGTTGAATACGGTCCTGCGGTACTTCCTGAGGGTTGGCCCAGAGCGTCACGACCGGCGTGGAGATCGCCAACGGTTCGCCGTTGCGATCCGTGATCATGCCGCGATGAGCAGTCAACGACTCGGTGCGCAGAGTGCGCGCATCGCCCTGCCCCTGAAGAAATGGCCGGTCGAAGACGTGCAGGGTCACGATACGACCGGTCAACAGCAACAAGCCGAGGATCACCGCACCCAGTACCACGCCATAGCGCAACCCACCCATCGGGGTCACGGGCGACCGGCGCCGTGGCGTCACCCCGCTGCGGACGTCCGTGCTCATGGCCTGATGACCTCGACTTCGTCGACGTGGGGCAGACGCATCTCGAGGCGTTCGACGGCCAGTCGCTCGATGCGCGACGGTGACGACCAGGCGCTCTCTTCGAGCAGCAGTTGGCCCCACTCCGTCTGCAACTGGTCGCGCTCCCGCTCGAGCTGTTGCAACCGCACATATTGCATACGGGTCTGGTGGCTGGCATTGATCACCGCCGTGGCACTGACCAGGCAAGCCAGCAGCAGGCCCAGGACCAGCAGCAGGCGCCAGCTCGGTAGCCGAGCCGGACGCCAGGCAACGCGCAGTATTCGGGGAGACAACCGTCCTTGCGCCATGCCGTTCCTCACGTCAGCTTGCGTGCAGCGCGCATCACCGCGCTACGCGCGCGCGGGTTGGCTTCGACCTCAGCCGGCGTGGCCCGCTGAGCCTTGCCCAGCATCGCCAGGCGCTTGGCGAGCTGCTCCTCCCGCACCGGCATGCCTCGCGGCAGATCGGTATCGCCGCGCACGTGCTCACGGATGAAACGCTTGACCCGGCGATCCTCCAATGAATGGAAGCTTATCACCACCAGGTGACCGCCCGGTGCCAGTGCCTCCAGCGCTGCCGACAGTGCCTTATCCAGCTGTTCCAGCTCGCCATTGATGTGGATACGCAGAGCCTGGAAGGCGCGCGTTGCGGGGTGCTTGCCCTTCTCCCAGGCGGGATGGGCCGCCTTGAGCACAGCAGCCAGGTCGCCGGTACGCAGGAAGGGTTGTTCCGCGCGACGCGTGACGATGGCTCGCGCCAGGCGCTTGGCGAAGCGCTCCTCGCCATAAGTCTTGAGAACATGAGCGATATCGGACTCACGGGCCCGGGCCAGCCAGTCGGCGGCACTCTCGCCTTGACTCGGGTCCATTCGCATGTCGAGAGGGCCGTCACGCAGGAAACTGAACCCCCGCTCGGGGTCGTCCAGTTGTGGCGACGAAACACCGATGTCCAGCAGCACTCCATCAAGCTTTCCATGCAAGCCATGGCGTCGTGCGATGTCGCCCAGGTTGGCGAACTCGCCCTGCTCGATGGTAAAGCGGGGATCACTCAACGATCCCGCCGCTGCAACGGCCTGGGGATCGCGATCGATGGCGAGCAGGCAACCCTCTGTGTTCAGCCGTTCGAGGATGGCACGCGAGTGACCGCCACGGCCGAAGGTGCCATCCAGATAAGTCCCGCCAGCGTCGTGAACGAGCGCATCCACGGCACCGTCCAGCAGCACGCTGGCATGACGAAAGCCATGTCGGCTCGGTTCAGCTGCGGATGGCGGCATGCACTTTCCTGGCTCTTGAACTGGATGAATGCACCGGCCACAGCCGGTAGCGGAGGGTGCGAATTAGGGGGAGTCGGCCGATAAGCCGGGTTCTGTCGTGGACAGCCATTCCTCTAGGAGCCGCGTCACCACGGCCCTCCAGCAACCTACCCGAACCCGACGCGGGCCACGCCATTGGGTTCCTATTTGGTCTTGCTCCGGGTGGGGTTTACCGTGCCACGCACTGTTGCCAGGCGCGCGGTGCGCTCTTACCGCACCCTTTCACCCTTGCCGGCCTCCCGCAGGAGACGTAGGCGGTCTGCTCTCTGCTGCACTTTCCGTCGGCTCACGCCGCCCAGGCGTTACCTGGCACCCTGCCCTATGGAGCCCGGACTTTCCTCCCCCGCATCGACCGTGAGATCGATTCGGCGGCGACTGTCTGGCCGACTCCGAGCGCAAGAATACCAGCGCACACGAGGCCTCTCAATGTCTTTCCACGCATGTCAGCGCGCTTCCTTGAGCGCCTGAACACGGCTGTACCACTCTTTCTTGGCACCACCCAGCAAGCGCGACGCCACCGCCGCGGCCTGCTTTACCCCAACGCCTTCGGCGAGCAGCGCCTTCACAATGGCATCGGCTTCCAGGCTGGCAATATCCGTACTTTCACGCGCCTCGGCTCCAGCCACCATGATCACGAACTCGCCGCGGGACTGGTCGGGATCGGCCTCCATCCACGCCAGCAGCGCCGAGGCGCTGCCGTCGAGAAACGTCTCGAAGGACTTGGTCAGCTCCCTGGCGAGCACCAGCCGCCGCTCGCCGAACACCGTCGCGATGTCTGCCAACGTGTCTCGGATACGGTGCGGCGACTCGTAGAAAACCAGTGTCTCGGTATGCTGCCCCAGCGCTTCCAGGCGCTGGCGTCGCCCTCCTCCCTTGGCCGGAAGAAAGCCCAGGAACAAGAAACGATCGGTCGGCAGGCCGGCCGCACTTAGCGCAGCCACCAGGGCACAAGGGCCCGGTACGGGCACGATACGGCGCCCTCGCATTCGCAGCTCCCGTACCAGTACGAAGCCCGGATCGCTGATCAATGGCGTCCCCGCATCGCTGACCAAGGCGATGCTCTCGCCACGCCGCAGCCGCTCGTCAAGCTGCTCGACCCGTGCCGCCTCGTTGTGCTCGTGCAGCGAGAGCATGGCGGGTGAGAGCCCCAGGTGACGCAGCAGGCGAGAGGTGTGGCGGGTGTCCTCCGCGGCAACCAGGTCGACCGACCCCAGCACCCTGGCCGCCCTGGGACTCAAGTCCTCCAGATTCCCAATCGGCGTGGCGACCACGTACAATGTGCCCAGATCAGTGTCAGACATGGCGGTTCCTCAATGAGACTGTCGGGCTTGGCCGAATGTGGTTGATCGTCGGACCCAGAGTCAGGCCTGCGCCTCCTGAGCCTGCAGACAAGGAAGAATTCATGCTGAAAATGCCCCGCGGCCTGCTGGCCATCGTGCTCCTCGCCCTCCTGATGGCCGGCTGCGCCCCACCCGGACTCGTCGAGCGCGTGCCCGACGACGACCCCGGCTACCTTCTCGAGCAGGCCGAGCAACAAGCCCCCGAGCAGGCCGCACTCAGCCGACTCGAGGCGGCCGACATCCTAGCACGCCGCGGCCAGCGCACCCAGGCGCTGGAGGTTGCCCGCGAGATCGACGATACCCGGCTACCCGCCGACTACCGTTTGCATTGGGCCATGCTGCTGTCGGAGCTCGGAGAAGAGCTCGAGGAACCCTGGGCCGTTGTCCAGGCCGGCCAGTTGCTCGACGAGATCGAGATGCCACGCGATGCCGGCCTGATCCTGCGCGAGCGTGTGGGCCGCGCCCTGGCACAGATCGACGAGCATCGCGCCGCTGCCGAGATGCTGATGTACGTACAGGCACGCACTGACCGGGAAACGCTCAACGATAGCATCTGGGCCTCGCTTTCCCGCCTCGAGGCCAGCGGGCTGGCCAGCTTGCGCGAGGGAGCCGACGAGCTCACCCAGGGCTGGCTGGAGCTTGCCAGCCTGGTGCGCGAGAGCGACGGCGACATCGAGCGCCTGTTCACTCGCCTGGAATCCTGGCGTGAGCGCAACCCCCAGCATCCGGCAGCCCGCAGCGTGCCTGCCGAACTTCTGGCGCTGCGGGAACTGCGCGGCAAGGAGGTGCGCCATATCGCCGTCTTCTTGCCTACTGGCGGCCCCTTGGCCAGCGTTGCCGAATCGATTCGTACCGGCATCCGCATTCACCATCTGCATAGCGTGGAACGCAATGGCGGCGTGCGCCTCACGTTCCTCGATAGCAGCCAGGGCAACCTCGACGCCCTCTATAGCGAAGCGCGCAACCTTGGCGCCCAGGTGGTCATCGGCCCGCTCGACAAGAATAAGGTCAGCGAACTCGAGGCCCGTGACAGCGTCCCGTTACCGACGCTGGCGCTGAACTACGGCGAAGGTGCGACGAACCGGGCCGAAGGGCTGTTTCAATACGGCCTGTCGGCCGAGGACGAGGCGCGCCAAGTTGCCCGGCGCGCCCGTGAGGATGGCCATCGCCGTAGCGCTCTGCTGGTGCCGAACAACGAGTGGGGTGCACGGGTCGGCCGCGCCTTCGAGGACGAGTGGCGCAACCGTGACGGAGTCATCACCAATGCCGTCGCCTACGATCCGCGCGGCTCCGCTACCGAGAGCACGCGCCGCGTGCTTGCCGGCGGCCGCCCCGACATGCTGTTCCTGCTGGCCCTACCCAGCTATGCTCGCCAAGTGCCACCGACACTCGACTACTACGATGCAGCGGACCTGCCGATCTATGCCACTTCGCATCTCTACGAAGGTCGCCCACAGCCGCTGCTCGACCATGATCTCGACGAGGTCAACTTCGTCGACATTCCCTGGCAGATCCCCGACGCCGCCGTGGGTGGCGTGGAAGCGCTACCCTACCTCGCCAGCTTTCAGGAGCTGCAGCAGGATGCCGACCCCTCCACTTTCCGCCTGATGGCTATGGGCGTCGACGCCTACGAGCTGGCGCGCCGGCTGCCGCAATTTCAGCTGCTGCCCGAAAGCGAGATGTTCGGTGCCACCGGCCTGCTGGCGTCCGGACGCGACGGTCGCATCGAGCGGCGGCTGCCCTGGGCACGCTTCGAGCGCGGTGTGCCGCGCCCTATCCTGACCTTCGACATCCTCGACGCTGGCCAGGACGATGACCGGCCCCTCTGACGCCCGCGCCCGCGGCGCACGCATCGAGCGCCTCGCCGCCGAATGGCTCTCGGCACGCGGCCTCACGCTCATTGCCAGCAATCAGCAGTTCAAGGGCGGCGAACTGGACCTGGTGATGGGCGATGGGGAAACCCTGGTCTTCGTGGAGGTTCGCCATCGCGCTGACGTGCGCCACGGTCACCCACTGGAGACCGTCACCGGCTCCAAACAGCGCCGCCTGGTCCATGCGGCGCGTTTTTATCTGGCGCGTAACCGGCTATCATGTCCCTGCCGTTTCGACGTGCTGGCCGTGACCGGCATCCCGCCCGCGCTCGATTTCGAATGGGTACAGGGCGCCTTCGAAGCGTTCTGACCGGCCTTATCGTTCGTTCCGCGACAGGACTCGACAGAATGGATTTTCAGCAACGCATACTCGGCCATTTCAACGCCAGCATCGATACCAAGACCTACGCCAGTGAGGTGCTGCCTCCCTTCATCGAAGTTGCCAGCCAGATGATGGTTCAATGCCTGGTCAACGAAGGCAAGATACTGGCCTGCGGCAACGGAGGCAGCGCGGGTGACAGCCAGCACTTCTCCTCCGAGCTGCTCAACCGCTTCGAACGCGAGCGCCCCAGCCTGCCGGCGCTGGCGCTGACCACCGATACCTCGACGCTGACTTCAATCGCCAACGACTACAGCTATAGCGAAGTCTTCTCCAAGCAGATCCGAGCTCTCGGCCAGCCCGGCGACATCCTGCTGGCCATCTCGACCAGTGGCAACTCTGGCAATGTCATCCAGGCGATTCAGGCCGCTCATGACCGTGACATGGCCGTCATTGCCCTGACCGGTCGCGACGGTGGCGACATGGCCTCCCTGCTTGGCCAGGACGATTGCGAAATACGCGTCCCGGCCACTTCCACGGCGCGCATTCAGGAGGTTCACCTGCTGGTGATCCACTGTCTGTGCGACCTCATCGATGAACAACTCTTCGGCAGCAGCGAGTAACCCCAATGACCTCAACCAGACTCTTCGCTTGTCTTCTGGCCTCCCTGGTTCTGACCCTCAGCGGCTGTACTGCGGTAACCGGCGTCACCAATCCCGGCACCATCGACGAAAACTACGGCAGGCGCACGCTTGGCGCCCAAGTAGAGGATGAGAGCATCGAGACCAAGATTTCGCACAACCTGCGCCGCAGCGATGCCCGGCTCGGCGATGCCCGCATCAATGTCGACAGCTACAACGGTATCGTGCTCCTCACCGGCCAGGTACCCAGTGAAGAGCTGAAACAGAAGGCCAACGAAGTGGCCTTGGAGGTACGCAACGTACGCGACGTGCACAACGAACTCTCCATCGCCGCCAACCTGCCGGCAAGCCAGCGCCTTTCGGATACCTGGACCAATACCCGCATCCGCACGGCCCTTGCAGCAGACGAAAGCATCGACACCGGCCGGCTGCGCTTCATCACAGAAAACGCCACGGTCTATATCATGGGCATGGTCAGGCGGGCCGAAGCAGACCGCATCGTCGATGCCGTTGCCGATGTCGGCGGGATACAGCGCATCGTAAAGGTCTTCGATTACCTCGACTGAACGCGCATCACGAAGCACTGAATGCAGAACGGCAGGCCGAGGCCTGCCGTTCTGCTGCGTGGTCGACATGACCGGCAGCTACTTGATCACTCTCAGCGAAGGCCGCTTCTTGGAAGCCGTCTTGCCAGCGGATGACGCCTTGCCGCGCTCCGACTTCTCAGCACCCTCGTCGTCCCGCTCGCCGTCAATATCTACGCTACTCAGCTCGGGCTTGTCCCCGGGGGCACCCTCCTCCTGCTGAGGCATCGGCATGATCGGCTCATGACCGAACACCATACCCACACCGTTCTCCTTGGCATAGATGGCCACCAAGGCCGGCATCGGCACGACGACCTGCATGGGTTGCCCACCGAAGCGAGCATGAAACCTGACGGCATCGTTCGCGATGTGCAGATCGCGCACCGCAGTAGGCCCGACGTTCAGCACGATCTGGCCGTTCTGCACGAACTGACGTGGCACACTGACGCCTGGCTGCTCGGCGTCGACCACGATGTAAGGAGTATGCTCATTGTCCAGAAGCCACTCGTAGAGGCCTCGGGCCAGATAGGGGCGGCTCGACAACATGGCGTTCAGCCCTCCAGTCTGTCGGCGTCGGGCAGACCCGACGCCAGGTTCAGGCGCGCATTTCGCGCTCGTTCTCGCTCAGCGCCGACACGAAGGATTCTCGCTCGAACAAGCGCTCCATGTAGGCTACGAGCGGCTTGACCTGCTTCTCCGGAAGTTCGATTCCCAATACCGGAAGACGCCATAGAATCGGCGCGATACAGCAGTCCACCAGCGAAAACTCCTCGCTCATGAAGAAAGGCACGTCCTCGAAGATCGGTGAGATACCGACCAGACTCTCACGCAGTTCCTTGCGTGCCTTTTCCACCTCCTTCTTGCCACCGCTCACGATCTGCTCGACGAGAGGGCACCACTCCCGCTCGATGCGATGCATCCAGAGCCGGCTCTGGGCTCGCGCCACGGGATACACCGGCAACAACGGAGGATGAGGAAAGCGCTCGTCCAGGTATTCCATCATGACCTTGGATTCATAGAGCGCCAGGTCGCGATCGACCAGGGTCGGCACGCTGTTGTAGGGGTTCAGGTCGGCAAGCTCCTCGGGACGCTGGTCACCATTGACTTCGACGATATCGACCGCCACGCCCTTTTCGGCGAGCACGATGCGTACGCGATGACTAAGGTGATCATCGCTCCCCGAGTAGAAGATCATCGACGACCGCTTGGCCACTACACCCATGTAACAATCCTCGCATCAATTCGAACCAGCATGATAGCACGCACCCCAGGCTGCGGGTGGCATGTACTTTCTGACTTGAAACAACACGCAAGGGGCGCATGGCATGTGACCATGCGCCCCCCGCGGCACAACCGACCGATTCAATCGAATCAGTGAATATCGCGCCAGTACTCGCGCTTGAGCAGGTACGCCAGCACACCGAAAATGAAGATGAAAATCAGCACCTTCGGACCCAGCGCCTGAGCATGCAGCTTGGTCGGCTCGCCCACGTAGGCCAGGAAGTTGGTCAGGTCATAGACCGCCTCTTCGAACTCCTCGGGCTCCATGCTTCCCGGCTGGGTCACCTGCAGTACTTCACAGGACTGGTACTTGCCGGTCAGCGGGTCGAGCTCCGCCCCATGAACGGGGCGATCCGTCTCGGCACAGACCTTTTCCTGCACGCCCTGCAGCGGCTCCAGCACATTGGGCATGGCTACCAGGTCGAACACCTCGTTGTTGACCCCATTCGGACGCTCGGGGTCGCGATAGAAGGTCAACAGGTAGGAGTAGATCCAGTCGGTGCCGCGCAGGCGCGCCTCGAGCGTGAGATCGGGGGGCGGCGCACCGAACCAACTCTCCCCATCGTCGGTGCTCATGGCGTTACCCATCTGGTCGTTGTAGGCCAGATCCGAAGAGAAAATCAGATTCTCCTCGACGAGCTCCTGAGGGATGTCGAGATCTTCGGCGGCACGCGCAAAGCGCTGATGTTCGAGCGAATGACATCCCATGCAGTAGTTGACGAAGAGCTTCATGCCTCGCTGCAGAGACGCCTTGTCGTGGAGATCCGGCGTCATCGAGTACGGCACGCTCTCGCCACCTGCAGCCATCGCCGTGAAGGGCACCAGCGCGAAGAGCAGTGCGAACAGTTGCTTTTTCATTAGCCAGTCACCCTCTCCGGAACGGGTTTGGTATTCTCCATCCTGGTGTAGAAAGGCATCAGCAGGAAGAAGGCGAAGTAGATCGCCGTGCAGATCTGCGCCAGCACGGTTCGGCCATCGGTTGCCGGCAGCACGCCCAGCACGCCGAGGATCACGAAGCTGATGGCGAACAGCGCCAACATCACCTTGGACATCCAGCCCTTGTAGCGCATGGAGTTCACCCGGCTGCGGTCGAGCCAGGGCAGCACGAACAGAACGGCGATGGCCGCCCCCATGAAGACCACGCCGAGGAACTTGGCATCCAGCCCGAAGAGCGAGAAATTGATCGCCCGCAGGATGGCGTAGAAAGGCGTGAAGTACCATACCGGCGCGATATGATCCGGCGTCTTCAGCGGGTTGGCAGGCTCGAAGTTCGGCTTTTCGATGAAGTAGCCACCGCCCTCCGGGAAGTAGAACACCACCGCGCAAAATACGAACAGGAACACGGCCACGCCGAACACGTCCTTGACCGTGTAGTACGGATGGAAGGGAATACCGTCGATCGGCTTGCCGGTCTCATCCTTCTTGTCCTTGATGTCGATGCCATCCGGATTGTTGGAACCGACTTCATGCAGAGCAATGAGGTGCAGCACCACCAGCGCCAGGATCACGATGGGCAGCGCCACCACATGGAGAGCGAAGAAGCGATTGAGGGTAATACCGGAAATCAGGTAGTCGCCGCGCACCCACTGAGCCAGGTCCGGGCCAATCGCGGGAATCGCCGAGAACAGCGAGATGATCACCTGAGCGCCCCAGTAGGACATCTGCCCCCAGGGCAGCAGGTAACCCATGAAGGCCTCGGCCATCAACGCCAGATAGATCGCCATGCCGAAGATCCAGACGAGTTCGCGAGGCGCCTTGTAGGAACCGTAGAGCAGGCCACGGAACATGTGCAGGTAGACCACTACGAAGAAGGCGGAAGCGCCGGTGGAATGCATGTAGCGGATCAACCAGCCCCACTCCACGTCGCGCATGATGTACTCGACGGAAGCGAAGGCACCCTCGGCCGAGGGATTGTAGCTCATGGTCAGCCAGACGCCGGTGAGGATCTGGTTGACGAGCACCAGCAGGGCGAGAGAGCCGAAGAAGTACCAGACGTTGAAGTTCTTGGGCGCGTAATACTTGGACAGATGCTCCTGCCACATCTGCGTGGCAGGGAAGCGGTCGTCCACCCAGCGCATGAACCCGCTTTCTGCCTTGACACGATTCGGGTTACCCATCAGGCGGCCTCCTCATCTTCGCCGACGACAATCACGCTGTCGCTTTCAAAGCGGTACGGCGGTACTTCAAGATTGGTCGGAGCCGGCACGTTGCGAAACACGCGACCCGCCAGATCGAAACGCGAGCCGTGACAGGGACAGAAGAAACCACCCGGCCAGTCGTCCGTTCCCACTCCCTCGGCGTTCGGCTCCGGACGGAACAGCGGTGAGCAGCCCAGGTGGGTACAGATACCGATCAGCACCCCGATCTCGGGCTTGATCGAGCGCAACGGACCGGTGACATAGCTTGGCTGCTGCGGCTCTTCTGAATCGGGATCGGCCAGACGTGAAGGGTCGAAGTTCTCGGTACGCTCCATCATGTCGGGGGTACGCCGAACGACCCAGACCGGCCTTCCGCGCCACTCGACAGTCATGCGTTGCCCCGGCTCCAGCTTCGAGACATCCGCAGTCACTGGCGCCCCAGCCGCCCTTGCCCTGGCACTCGGCTGCCAGGAAGCCACAAAGGGAACCGCCACTCCCACGGCACCCACCGCCCCTACGACGGTGGTTGCACCAAGGAGGAGACGGCGCCGCCCTTTGTTCACGCCGTTGTCTGCCATTTTATGGTTTCTCCCATCAGCTTACCCGTTGAACCGCACGGAATGAGTTCCGTAGCCACGGATACCAAATCCGCCATATATTAAGGAATCAAGCCGCTTGGTACAAGGCGAAACAGTCCTGACCAAGGTGGAATTCAAACCGCAATTGCTTGAAATAAAAATAAAAAAACCCGGGCAAACGCCCGGGTTTTTGTTCCGATTTGATGCAATTAGCGCTTGGAGAACTGCGGGCGACGACGCGCCTTGCGCAGGCCAACCTTCTTGCGCTCCACCTGGCGTGCATCGCGAGTGACGTAGCCAGCGGCGCGAAGAGCCGGACGGAAGTCCTCGTTGTACTCCATCAGGGCACGGGTAATGCCGTGACGAATGGCACCCGCCTGGGCAGAGCCACCACCGCCCTTGACGGTGACATAGACGTCGAACTGGCCGGTCGTCTCGGTCAGCTCGAGCGGCTGACGAACCACCATGCGGCCGGTAACGCGACCGAAATATTGGTCCAGCTCACGGCTGTTGACGGTAATCTTGCCGGTTCCCGGCTTGAGGAAAACACGGGCAGTAGATGTCTTGCGGCGCCCGGTACCGTAATACTGTTGTGCCATGGTGATGATCCCCTCAGATGTTCAGTTCTTGCGGCTGCTGGGCGGCGTGCGGATGTTCGGCGCCGGCATAGACCTTGAGCTTGGAGTACATGGCGCGCCCCAGCGGGCCCTTCGGCAGCATGCCCTTGACGGCAGACTCGATCACGCGCTCCGGCGCATGCGCAATCATCTTCTCGAAATTCATGGAGCGAAGACCGCCCGGGTAACCGGTGTGCCGGTAGTAGGTCTTGGCCTTCGCCTTGTTGCCGGTAACCTGCACCTTCTCGGCGTTGATCACGACGATGTAATCGCCGGTATCGACATGAGGGGTGAATTCGGGCTTGTGCTTGCCACGCAGACGGCGAGCGATTTCGGTAGCCAGACGGCCGAGCGTCTTGTCCGCCGCGTCGACGACGTACCAGTCGCGCTGCACGCTCTGCGGCTTAGCAGTGAACGTTTTCATGGAGAAACCACCACAAGATCAATCAAGTGCATTGGACCCCGAACACCCATGGCGTCAACGGGATCATCCCTATTTTTCTTGGTTGCCTGCCCATCAAGCAGCGGCAACGGTCGAGAAGCGCGTATTCTACAGGATTTGCGCGCAAGGATTAAAGCCTTATCTGGCTTTCGATCAAGGCTTGTGCGGCAGAGCGAGGTACTCGTGCGACTGCATCTCCTGCAGTCGCGACAGGGTGCGCTGAAACTCGAACTCGAGGCGACCGCCGGCATAAAGCGACTCCGCCGGCACCTCGGCCGACATCAGCAGCTTGACGCCGCGATCGTAGAACTCGTCGACCATGTTGATGAAGCGGCGCGCCTGATCGTCGGTCGCCGCGCCCATCCTCGTCACGTTGGAAACCAGTACGGTGTGGAATTCGCGGGCAAGCTCGATGTAGTCGTTCTGGCTGCGCGGCCCGTCGCACAGCTCTCGAAATTCGAACCACACCACGTCGTCATGCAGGCGGCGAGCCCTTAACACGCGGTGGTTGATCTCGATCGACACATCGGCTTCGCCGTCATGCCGGGCGATCTCATGGAAGCTTCGCGCAAGCTCACGCTCCGCCGCCGCATCCAACGGCGCATGGAAGATCTCGGCACGCTCCAGGGCGCGCAGGCGATAATCGATGCCCGAATCCACGTTGACCACGCGGCAGTGGCGCTTGATCAGGTCGATGGCCGGCACGAAACGAGCACGCTGCAGCCCATCCTTGTACAGCTCATCGGGCACGATGTTCGAAGTGGCCACGAGCACCACGCCGCGCTCGAACAGCGCTTCGAGCAGGGTGGCAAGGATCATGGCATCGGTAATGTCCTTGACGAAGAATTCATCGAAACAGATCACCCGCGCCTCGGCGGCGAACTTGCCGGCGATCAGCCGCAACGGGTTCTTCTCGCCCTTGTAGTGCTCCAACTCGTTGTGCACCCGCTGCATGAAGCGATGAAAATGGGTGCGCATCTTGTCGGGAAAAGGCAGGGAGTCATGGAAGGTATCGACGAGATAGGTCTTGCCACGTCCCACCCCGCCCCAGAAGTAGAGTCCCTGGATCGCAGGCAGGACCGGCTCTTCCACCTCCGCGCCGCGCTTGCCGAACAGGCCCGCCACCCTGGACTTGAGGCTACGCCCAGTGGTCACGGCCCGCGACTCGGTCCTCGGCGAGGCCACGAGCTGGTCATAGAGACGCTGCAGATGCTCGACGGCCTGCTCCTGAGCAGGGTCGTAGTGAAAATCATCGCGCTCGAGGTCGGCCCGGTAGCGTGCCAGCGGCGTACCGGCAGCAGCCGAATGGGAACCCGCAGACGTCACGGTCGCGCACATGGAAGATTCCTTGCTGATCTGGCTCGTATCGTTGCAGGCCCCGCATTATACGCATCTCGAGCGCTGCGCGCAGAAAAATGGGGTCTGGCGATATTCACCGAGCGTTGACCCGCCGGCTGCCAACGCTTCTATAATGGGCCGGCCAGACATGGCCCGAACCGGGCGGTGGCAAAGCACCGGCGTGTTTCTGTATCAGGGAGAACTTTGTGGATTACGGCAATGTGAACTGGATCGTGGCCATCGTCAGCCTGCTGATCGGCCTTGGCATCGGCGCCATCGGCTATCGCGCACTTGGCGCCTCGGCAACCCGCACGCAGAAGCTGCGGCGCCAGGCGGCTGAACGTGAGCGCGAGTTGAACGAGCTTCGCGAAGGCATGAACGAACACTTCAGCCAAGTCGGCATGATGGTAAGCAACATCCAGCGCGAAATGCGCACCCTCGAGCACCGCCTGACCGAGGATGCCAGTACGCTGCACTGCGATGCTCCCGCCACTCGCCAACTGAAGTCGTCCAAACAGCTCAAATCGGCCCATCAGCTCAAGTCGGCCGACCAGCCGGCCCTGACCGGCAGCGACGACATACCGGCACCGCGCGATTACGCCGATGGCTCCGGCGGCACCCTATCGGAAGATTTCGGCCTCAAGCCCAGCGACGACAAGCGCGAGACTCCGCAACCTCCGCGCTACTGACTCGTCGGCCCTCACACGTCAGGCCGGATTGTCGATATCGACGAAGCGATGCTCAACGCCGAACTCCCGCGCCAACCATGCCCCCAGTGCCTGAACACCGTAGCGCTCGGTGGCGTGGTGACCCGCAGCCAGATAGTGAATGCCGAGCTCACGCGCCAGGTGCGTGGTGCGCTCGGATATCTCGCCCGAGATGAACGCCTCGGCTCCGGCCTCCCAGGCCTGGACGATCATGTCCTGTGCACCACCGGTACACCAGGCCACCCGACGTATCTCGCCACCGCCGGGCGCCTCGATGAGCAATGGCTCGCGTTCCAGACGCTCACCGAGCTGGCGAGCCAGGAGAGAGGGGGAAGCGGCCTCGGGCAGGCTGCCGAGCCACACCAGCCCCTGACCCAGCTCACCGTCGGCACAGCCCTCTACCCGAAAGCCGAGCCGGCGGGCAAGTTCGGCATTGTTGCCCAACTCGGCGTGGGCATCGAGCGGTAGATGATAGGCCAGCAGATTGATGTCGTTGAGCAGCAACGTACGAATGCGCCGCTGCTTGATGCCGGTGATCGGCACTGGTTCGTTCTTCCAGAAGTAGCCGTGATGAACCAGCAGCAGGTCCGCCCCCCACGCCACCGCCTCGTCGAGCAGTGCCTGGCAGGCAGTCACGCCACTCATCACGCGCCGCACTTCGTCACGCCCCGCCACTTGCAGACCATTGACGGTATAGTCCTTGAACGCGGGGGCGTTGAGCAGGGTATCGCAGGCCCGCACCAGGTCGGTTCGCAAAATCATTCCTGCCTCCCGGACAGCACTTCGATGACAGTGTTACAATCGGCCCCATTGTAACGACTGAGCGGGATATCATCGACTGCCCGCCGACCAGGAAACGCCGCATGCGTCGTTCTCTCATTGCCTATACCCTGCCCGTCCTCATCGGCGTGCTGCTGGCCATTGTCTTGCTGAATACCTTCCCACAGCTGCTGCGAAGCCCGCCGGCATCGGATAGCTCCTCCCGACCAGCGCCGCCCACCGAAGTACAGCAAGTGTCGCGGCCCTCCCCCGAGCTTCAGCAGGCCCCTCCTCTGGCGCGTCAGCAGGGACCGGTCAGCTATTCGACAGCAGTCGAAAAAGCCGCACCGGCAGTCGTCAATATCTACTCGTCGCGGGTCGTGGCGCGCGAGGAGCACCCGCTGATGTCGGATCCGTTCTTCCGCCAATTCTTCGCCGACGATCTGCCGTCCCAGCAGCGCCTGCTGTCGAGCCTGGGCTCCGGCGTCATCGTCAGTGAGGATGGCTACGTGCTGACCAACCATCATGTCATCGATGGCGCCGACGAGATCCAGGTAGCCCTGCGCGACGGCAGGGAGACACTCGCGGAAGTGATTGGCACCGACCCCGAGAGCGACCTGGCCGTGCTGCGCATCGACCTGGATCAACTGCCGGTAATACATCTCGCCGATACCGAGGACGTGGCAGTGGGTGATATTGCCATGGCCATCGGCAATCCCTTCGGCGTGGGACAGACCGTCACCATGGGCATCATCAGCGCCACGGGGCGCAGCCACCTGGGGCTGAGTGCCTACGAGGACTTCATCCAGACCGACGCTGCCATCAACCCGGGCAACTCCGGGGGTGCCTTGATCAACGCCGAGGGTTCACTGGTGGGGATCAATACCGCCATCTTTTCCCGCTCGGGAGGCTCGCAAGGGGTTGGCTTCGCCATTCCCACGCGTCTGGCACGCTCCATCCTGGAGGCTCTGATAACCCAGGGCCGCGTGATTCGTGGCTGGCTGGGCATCGAAGCACAGGAGATGACGCAGGACCTGGCGGCCTCCTTCGGCCTGCAGGCACCGCGTGGCGTAGTCATTTCCGGGGTGGTGCCGGACGGCCCCGCGGACGAGGTCGGTCTGCGCCCAGGCGACGTACTGCTGGAGGTCGATGGGCGCCCCATCCTCGATGCCCGCGCCGCCATGAGCGACATCGCAGCTATCGAGCCGGGAGCCACGCTTCCCTTGACCGTGGTACGCAGTGGCGAGAAGTTCACCGTCGAACTGGAGGTGGGTGAGCGCCCGCTACCGCCTAGCCGGCTTCACGAGCGCTGACGAGTGCCTGGCAAGTACCAGGCACTATTCCTTGATACGGTACTCGGCGGAACGGGCGTGGGCCGTCAACGACTCGCCGCGAGCCAGTACCGAAGCTATCGCACCCAGCGTCGATGCTCCCTCCTCGGAGCAATGGATGACCGAAGAGCGCTTCTGGAAATCATAGACACCCAGCGGTGAAGAAAAACGCGCCGTACCCGAGGTTGGAAGCACGTGGTTGGGTCCGGCACAGTAGTCGCCGAGCGCCTCGGCCGTGTAACGCCCCATGAAGATGGCACCGGCATGGCGCACCTCCGGCAGCAACGCTTCCGGCTCGGCCATGGAAAGCTCGAGGTGCTCCGGGGCGATACGGTTGATCAGGCATACGGCCTCGTTTCTATCACGGCAGCGGATCAGGGCCCCGCGACGCGCCAGCGACTGGCGCACGATCTCCTCGCGCTCCAGCGTCGGCAGCAACTTGACAATAGCCGCCTCGACCTCGGTCAGGTGACGCTCGTCCCAACTGACCAGCAGTGCTTGGGCATCCTCGTCGTGCTCGGCCTGGGAGAACAGGTCCATGGCCAGCCACTCAGGATCGGTACCACCGTCGGAGACGATCAGAATCTCCGAAGGACCGGCGATCATGTCGATGCCCACCTGCCCGAAGACGGCCCGCTTGGCGGTTGCCACGTAGATGTTGCCCGGCCCCACGATCTTGTCGACCCGCGGCACAGTCTCGGTACCATAAGCCAAGGCAGCCACCGCCTGGGCCCCCCCGATGGTAAAGACATGATCCACACCGGCCAGGTGGGCCGCCGCCAGCACCAGCTCGTTGATCACCCCATCGGGGGTAGGCACGACCATGACGATTTCGCGCACACCCGCAACGTGAGCCGGAATGGCATTCATCAATACCGACGAGGGGTAGGCCGCTTTGCCACCCGGCACGTAGATGCCGGCCCGATCCAACGGTGTGACCTGCTGACCGAGAACGCTGCCGTCCTCTTCGACGTAGGACCAGGAAGTCGGTCTCTGGCGCTCGTGATAGACCCGTATGCGCTCGGCAGCCCGGGCCAGCGCCTCGCGCTGCTCAGCCGGAAGACCGACATAGGCCCGCTCCAGCCGCTCGCCGCCAAGGGTCAGCTCGTCCATCGTCGATACCGACAGGCGGTCGAAGCGCCCGGTGTACTCGATCAAGGCTGCGTCGCCCCGCCTACGAACCGCCGCGATGATATCCGCGACTCGCTGCTGCACCTCGGCATCCGAAACGCCCTCCCAGGCCAACAGCGCATCCAGGCGCGCCTCAAAGTCGGCATCCTCGGTGGATAGACGGGCCATGTCGACGGAATCAGCTAGGGTTTCGCTCATGATGGCATTCGCCTCCACGTAAGAATGTTGTCGTGCTCCCGATCAGGTCGCGGGGAGTTCCACCGCCGGGCGGCGTTGCTCCACCGCCTGGGAAAGCCGCGCGATCAGCGGCTTGAGACGCTCATGCTTCATGGTCATGGCGGCTTTGTTGACGACCAGACGCGTGCTGATCGGCGCGATCAGCTCACGTGGCGACATGCCGTTGGCGCGCAGGGTGTTGCCGGTATCGACGATATCGACGATCTCGTCGGCAAGGTTCATCAGCGGAGCCAGCTCCATGGCCCCGTAGAGCTTGATCACTTCGGCCTGGATGCCCTGCTCGGCGTAGTAGCGGCGCGCCACGTTGACGAACTTCGTCGCCACCCGACGGCGGGCTCGTGCGGCCACGGCGCCGTCGATGCCGGCCGTCATCAGCTTGCACTTGGCGATCTCGAGATCCAGCGGCTCGTAGAGCCCCTCGGCACCGTGCTCGAGCAGCACGTCCTTGCCCGCCACGCCCAGATCGGCGGCGCCCAGTTGTACGTAGGTGGGCACGTCGGTGGCGCGGATCACTACCAGCTTGACGTCGTCGAGGTTGGTGTCGAAGAGCAGCTTGCGGCTCTTGCCCAGATCCTCGGCCGGCACGATGCCGGCATCCGCCAGCAATGGCAGCGTCTCGTCAAGGATGCGGCCCTTCGACAGGGCCAGAATCAATTGCTTGCTCATGGTCTCGCCTATGGTCGGAAGCTGCGGGCTTCGCCTGTCCCACTCAACCGGGGATGCGACGAATCCGGGCTCCCAGCAGTTGCAGCTTTTCTTCGATGCACTCATAGCCTCGATCGATGTGATAGATACGATCGACCAGAGTCTCGCCCTCGGCCATCATCGCCGCGATCACCAGCGAGGCCGATGCACGCAGGTCAGTTGCCATCACCGGAGCGCCCGAAAGTCGTTCGACCCCGGTAATCATCGCGGTGTTGCCTTCCAGAGCAATTTGCGCTCCCATGCGGTTCAGTTCCTGCACATGCATGAAGCGGTTCTCGAAGATGGTTTCCACGACGTGCGAGGCACCGTCCGCCACGGCGTTGAGCGCCACGAACTGAGCCTGCATGTCGGTGGGGAAGCCCGGGTACGGTGCGGTGCGGATGTTGACCGGACGCGGACGACGCCCCTCCATGTCCAGCTCGATCCAGCCATCACCGATGGCTATCTTGGCACCGGCCTCCTCGAGCTTGGCCAGCACCGCTTCGAGGATGTCGGAGCGGGTATTGCGCACCCGTACACGACCCCGCGAGAGCGCGGCGGCAACCAGGAAGGTGCCGGTTTCGATGCGGTCGGGCATGACGTCATGATAGGCACCGTGCAGCCGCTCGACGCCATCGATGATGATGTTGTTGCTGCCGTGGCCACGAATCTTCGCGCCCATCTTGATCAGGCATTCTGCAAGATCCACCACCTCGGGCTCGCGCGCGGCGTTCTCGAGTATCGTGGTGCCCTCCGCCAGGGTTGCAGCCATCAACAGGTTTTCGGTGCCGGTGACGGTGACGGTATCGAAGAAGATGGTGGCACCCTTGAGCCTGCCGTCGACCCGGGCACGAATATAGCCGCCTTCGACGCGAATTTCCGCCCCCATGGCTTCGAGACCGCGAATGTGCAGATCCACCGGCCGCGAGCCAATGGCGCAGCCTCCAGGGAGCGATACGTCGGCATGGCCGAAATGCGCAAGCAAAGGCCCAAGCACCAGGATCGAGGCACGCATCTTCTTGACCAGCTCGTAGGGAGCGTGGCAATCGCGCACCTGGGAGCCATCGAGCTGGATGGTCATCTTCTCGCCCATCACCGGCTCGGCGCCCATGCGCCCCAACAGCTCGAGGGTGGTGGTAATGTCCTGGAGATGCGGCAGGTTGCCGATGGTTACCGGCTCGTCGGCCAGCAGGGTAGCGCACAGGATGGGCAGTGCCGCGTTCTTGGCACCGCTGGCCCAGACCTCGCCATCAACGGGGCCATTGCCGGTAATGATCAACTTGTCCATGTGTTTTCGACCGTCAGGCGCCCTGGCTGGGTGAAGCCGCATTCTCCGGCGCACTAGCCCACTGCGCCGGCGTGTAGGTCCTGATACTGACGGCATGCACGGCACCGGAGGCAATCTCCTCCGCGAGGGCACCATAGATTAACTGCTGCCGCTTGACCGGCGACAAGCCCTCGAAAGCATCGCCCACGGCGATGACCTGGAAGTTGCAGCCTTCGCCCTGGATATAGAAATCGCAATCCTCGAGGCGTGCCTCGAGCAGCGCCTTGACGTCACTGGGTTGCATGAAAAACGGAACTCCTGTGGGACGAATGGAGCGGCACGCAGGCCACCAAGGGCCAGTGCCAGGAACAAGAATCCCTACATGGTAAAGAAAAGCATCGCGCTTGGCGATGCCGGAGCCAGGCTTTGCCGACGCTGGATCAAGCCTCGCCGGCAAGCGGCAGAAGCTCGTCGAGCCCTGCCACCCGTGTCAGACGAGCCAGCGGCGCCGAGAGCCTGACTTGAAGAATCTCGACGTCGGCCATACGCGCCTGACGTGTCCACTCGAGCAGCACGCTGAGTGCGGCACTGCTGACTTGCTCGACCCCGCCCAGGTCGAGCACCACGCGTGCCCCGGCGGCCTGCTCGGTCAGCCAGGCGCCGCCCGCTTCGGCCAGTGGTGCAGCGATCTCGAAATCCACGTTGCCGCTGACGGCCAACCCCTGCGGGCCGGATTCCAGCTGCACGCCACCTCGCTCGAGCAGGCGGCTCATGCGCTGCCGCCCTCCTCCAGCTCCTCGGCGGCAATCTCCGGCGACCAGTTGGCGATCACCGCATCGTAGTCGCGACCTTCGTTACGCATGGCCTGGTCGAACTGATTGCGGAAGGTGAGCCCCAGGTTGACGCCATTGACGATGACGTTGACCACCTTCCACTGGCCATCGGTCTGGCGCAGCGTGTAGCTGACCGGATAGACGGTCCCGTCCATCGCCACTACCTCCATGGCCACTGAAGCCTGGTCTTCGTGCCGCGGCGCACGCTGGCTTTCCAGCACGCGCAGCTCACGATAATCGAAGGTCACCAGCCCCTTGGTATAGGTGTCGATCAGGGTCTGGCGGAAGACGTTGACGAACCGTGAACGCTGCTGGGGTGTGGCATTCTGGAAGTAGCGCCCCATCACGCTGGCGCCGATGTAGCGGAAGTCGGCGATATCGTCGAGGCTGTCGTCCACCAATGCCTTGAGCTCGTCGATATTATCGGCATAGTAGTCCTTTCGCCCATCGATCTGGCCCATCAGCTCGTCGATGCTGTCGCGAATGACCTGCTCGGGACTGCGCTCGGGAGACGCTGACACGGCAAGGCTGGCCAGGGCCAGGCACAGTCCGAGGAGCAAACGGCGAAACAGAGCGAGTGAAAGAGTCATCTGGCGCATGAAACGACCTCGAATGAAATTGGACACAAGGGGTAGACGAATCAGTCGTTGACCATATTGGACACGAACTGCTGGATCAGTTCCTCCAGCACGAGGGCGGACTGGGTGTCGCGAATGGTGTCGCCATCGCCCAGCATCTCGGGATCCCCACCGACCGTGAGTCCGACATACTGTTCACCCAGCAGGCCCGAAGTCAGGATGGCCGCCGTGGTATCGCGCGGCAGGCGATCTTCCAGCTCGGCATCGAGTTCGAGGAGGACCCGGGCATCGTACCACTCGGTGTCCAGTTCGATGGCGCTCACGCGCCCCACCGTGACGCCCGACATGGTGACCCGCGCGCGCGGCTTGAGACCGCCGATATTGGCGAAGTTGGCCTCCAGGCGAAAGCTGTCGTCCGCTGCCGTGAAGGTCAACCCGCTAACCCGCAACCCCAGGATCAGCAGCCCCAGAATGCCGGCCAGCATGAACAGCCCGACACCCAGTTCCATTGTCTTGCTGCGCTTCATCCTGCCTCTCCATTAAGCGATAGGTATCCAACGAGCATCAGGAAAACCCTCCGAACATCAGCGCGGTAAGTACGAAATCGAGGCCCAGCACCGCCAACGAGGAGTAGACCACCGTACGCGTAGTGGCACGCGAGATTCCCTCTGACGTCGGCACCAGGTCGTAGCCCTGAAACACCGCAATCCAGGTCACCACCAGGGCAAACACCAGGCTCTTGACCATGCCGTTGCCGACGTCTGCGATGAAGTCGACGCTGGCCTGCATGCTGCTCCAGTAGGAACCTTCGAACACGCCCAGCCATTCGACGCCGACCAGATAGCCGCCATAGATACCGACCACGCTGAAGCCGACGGTCAGCATCGGCAGCGCGACGAAGCCTGCCCACAGCCTCGGCGCCACCACCCGGCGCAGCGGGTCGACGCCGATCATCTCCATGCTGGTGAGCTGCTCGGTGGCTTTCATCAGGCCGATCTCGGCAGTCAGCGCCGAGCCGGCACGCCCGGCGAACAATAACGCCGCGACTACCGGCGACAGCTCACGCAACAGCGACAGCGCAACCATCTGTCCCAGCGCCTGCTCGGCACCGAAGTCGACCAGGATGGTGTAGCCCTGCAGCGCCAGTACCATGCCGATGAACAAACCCGACACCAGCACGATGGCCAGCGAAAGCACGCCGACGAAGTGCATCTGCCGCAGCCACAGGTAGCAGCCCTCGCGGGAGGGAATGCCGACGGATGACTGGACCAGGAACAAGCCCGCTCTTCCCAAGGCTTCGAGTACGTCGCAGCCACGCTGCCCGAGACGCATGACGCGCCCGATCATGGCCGCCCCTCCAGGTTGAGGATATCGCGGAAGTAGTCCGGCGCCTGATAGTGAAAAGGCACGGGGCCGTCCGGCTCACCGTGCACGAACTGAGTGACGCGCGGGTCATCGTCGATATCGAGATTCTCGGGCGTGCCGTGGGCCATGACCTGGCCATCGGCAATCACATAGACGTAGTCCGCAATCGACAGCGTCTCCTGGATATCGTGTGATACCACGATGGAGGTCAGGCCTAGCGCCTCGTTGAGCTTCTTGATCAACTGCACCAACACCCCCTTCGAGATCGGATCCTGGCCCACGAACGGCTCGTCGTAGAGCACCAGGTCGGGGTCCAGCGCAATGGCACGAGCGAGCGCGACACGCCGTGCCATGCCCCCCGACAGCTCCGCCGGCATCAGCTCCCGCGCCCCACGCAGCCCCACCGCCTGCAACTTCATCAGCACCAGGTCGCGGATCATCGTCTGCGGCAGATCGGTATGCACACGCAGCGGAAACGCCACGTTCTCGAATACGCTGAGGTCGGAAAAGAGCGCACCGCTCTGGAACAGCATGCCCATGCGCCGGCGCAGCGTGAACAGCGCCTTGCGCGACAAGGCGTGCACGTCCTGCCCGGCGATCAGGACGCGACCGGCATCGGGCACCAGCTGACCGCCGATCAGCTTGAGCAGCGTCGTCTTGCCGGTTCCGCTGGGGCCCATGATGGCCGTGATCCGGCCACGGGGAATCTGCATTGCGACGCCGTCGAAGATAACCTTCTCACCGCGCGAGAAATGCAGGTTCTCCACCTCCACAAAAAGGGAATCGGTCATGCAGCTAAATCCAGGAAGAATTATCGAACATCGTATCCTAACTCCTCCGCCGGGCGCCAGCCCGACCCGCATCGCGGCTTGCACCCGAACCGACTAAGACGTCTAATATGCCACCTCATTCGTCGCTCTGATCGATGCCATGCTGCTTCCACTCGTTACAGTCGCCTTGGGCCTTGCCGTGCTCACCTGGAGCGCCGACCGCTTCGTCAATGCCGCGGCAGCTACGGCCAGCCGCACCGGGATGAGCACGATGCTGGTCGGCATGACAGTCGTGGCCATGGGCACTTCGGCGCCGGAAATGGTAGTCGCCGTGTTCGCCGCGCTGGATGGCGTGCCGGATCTGGCCACGGGCAATGCCCTGGGCTCCAATATCGCCAATGTCGGCCTGGTGCTGGGAGCGACGGCGCTGGTGCGCCCCATCCCGGTCCCCTTCTCGCTGGTACGCCGAGAACTGCCGCTACTGCTCGGCGCGACCGGGGTTACCGGTTATGCGCTGGCCAACGACATCCTGGGACGCTTCGATGCCTTGATCCTGTTAGTAATGATGATTTTCAGTATCTGGTGGCTGGTCCGCGCCGACACACCCGACACCGCCCCGACCGATGCAATACCCGACATGACGTTGAAGCGCGCGCTCTCCTGGCTGATCGTCACCTTGCTGCTGCTGTCACTTAGCTCTCGCGCCCTGGTGTGGGGCGCCAGCGAACTGGCACGCGGACTGGGAGTCAGCGAACTGGTGATCGGCCTGACCATTGTGGCGGTGGGCACCAGCCTGCCGGAGCTGGCCGCCTGCGTGGCGAGCGCATTGAAGCGTCAGCACGACCTCGCCATCGGCAACGTGATCGGCTCCAACCTGTTCAACCTGCTGACAGTACTGCCGATTCCGGCCATCATTGCACCCGGCGCGCCCCACCCAGATGCTGCGGGGCGCGACTACCGGGTCATGCTGCTGCTGACACTGGCCTTGGCCATCCTGTTGCTGTGGCAGCGCCAGGGCCGCCTTGGCCGGCCCATCGGTGCCGCCTTCCTGGCCAGCTATGCCGCCTACCTGGCCTGGCTCGGCTTCAGTGGCGGCGCCGCCCTTGAGTGAAACCTCACATCGGGCAACAATCATCGCCATGAACTCAGACGAATCCACCACCGCCCCCGACGATGCCACCCCAGTCGCCTCGCCGCTGAGGGAAAGCGCACGCCGCACCCTCAAGGTCGAGGAGCAAGCCATCGCGGCGCTCTTCGAACGGCTCGACAGCCATTTCGACCGCGCCTGCGAGCTGATACTCGCTTGCCAGGGTCGCGTGGTCGTGACCGGCATGGGCAAGTCGGGCCATATCGCCGGCAAGATCGCCGCCACCCTCGCCAGCACCGGCACGCCGGCCTTCTTCGTGCATCCCGGCGAAGCCAGCCACGGCGACTTGGGCATGATCACGCGGGGCGATGTGGTACTGGCCCTGTCGAACTCCGGCGAAACCGCCGAAGTCACCGCGCTTTTACCACTGCTCAAGCGCATCGGCACGCCGCTGATCAGCATGACCGGACGCCCCGACTCGACGCTGGCCCGCCATGCCGATGCGCATCTCGATGCCGGCGTCGAACGCGAGGCCTGTCCGCTGGACCTGGCACCGACCGCTTCGACCACCGCCTCGCTGGCGCTGGGCGACGCCCTGGCCGTGGCCCTGCTCGAGGCGCGCGGCTTCACCGCCGAGGAGTTCGCCCTCTCGCATCCGGGCGGCAGCCTGGGTAAGCGTCTGCTGCTTCGCGTCAGCGACCTGATGCATCAGGGCGAGCGATTGCCTCGCGTGCCGCTGGGAAGCCCCCTGCGCGACGCCCTGCTCGAGATTACTCGCCAAGGGCTCGGTTTCACCTGTGTCGTCGATGAGCACAATCGCCTGATCGGTGTCTATACCGACGGCGACCTGCGCCGCACGCTCGATCAGTATCAGGATCTCAGCCAACTGAAGGTGGATGACGTCATGACCCGCCCCGGCAAGCGCATCGCCCCCGACATGCTGGCAGCCGAAGCGGTGCGCATAATGGAGGACAGCCTGATAACGGCGCTTGCCGTCGTTGACGAAGCAGGCCACCCGATCGGCGCCCTGCACATGCACGATCTGCTGCGAAGCGGCGTGATATGACACACCCTGACCAAGGAGAGCCCATGGCTCTGGCCACCCCTACCATCGACCCACGCCTTGTCGACCGCCTGCGCCAGATTCGCCTGCTGGCGCTGGACGTGGATGGCGTACTCACCGACGGCCGTCTCTACTTCCAGGCTGACGGCGTCGAGATCAAGGCGTTTCATACTCAGGATGGCCTGGGTCTCAAGCTGCTGAGGCGTGCCGGCCTGCAGGTGGCCTTCCTGACCGGACGCGAATCGCCCATGGTCAGCCACCGCGCCGCCGCCCTGGGCATCGATCACGTCTTCCAGAGCTGCGAAGACAAGCTGGCCACCCTGCGCGAACTGTGCACGCGCAAGGGAATCGAGCTAGAGCAGGTCGCCTACTGCGGCGACGACCTGCCCGACCTGGCGGTCATCCAGCGTGCCGGTATCGGCATCACCGTCCCCGACACTCCGTCCTACCTGCGCGCGCGCGCCGACTACGTCACCGAACGCCGCGGAGGGCATGGCGCGGTGCGCGAGATCTGCGACATGCTGCTCGAAGCACAGGGGCATCGCGACGCGCTGATCGATACCTACCTCCACGGCAAGCGCTGAGGCTGCCTGGACATGCTGAAGCGGCTGCCACGCCCCTCGTTCCGTGCTTGGTTATTCCTGCTGCTGTTGGCGCTCGGCGGCCTGATTGCCTGGCTGGATCCTTGGCGGGAACCCACTCCCGGACCTGTGCCTACCGACGAGGCCGGCGAGCCCGACTACTACCTGGAGCAGGCGCAACTGACCCGCTTCGATGTCGAGGGCCGGGCCCATCAACGCCTGGAGAGCCCGCGATTGGTGCATACACCCCACGACGATGTCACCCGCGCCGTCACGCCCCTGGCACACCTGATCGACCGTGAGGGCCGACTATGGGTGGCAAGCGGCAAGGAAGGCCGTCTCGGCCCGGGCGGCAATCCGCTTACGCTCTCAGGTGACGCCCGCCTGCTCGCCCCCGAGGAGCGCTGGCAGCTCGACACCGAGACCCTGAACTTCGACGCCAACGTGGGGCACGCCTGGAGCGATACTCCCGCCCTGTTACAGCAGCCGCCACAGCGCATGCGCGGCGAGCGCTTCGACGCCTGGATCCATGACAATCGGGCGCGTTTGACCGACAATGTGCGCGGCCATCATATCCCGGAAGTCGCCCAGCCGGGGCAGGCCGACGCCGTCAACCTAGAGGATTTCACGCCATGAAGCGATGCAGGCTCCCGACCATACGTATGCCACTCACCCTGGCGCTGGTTGGCATGGCGTTGATCGGCCTGACGGGTAGCGGTTCGATCATGGCGCAGCAGAGTGACGCCGAGCAGCCCATCGAGGTCGAGGCCGACCAGCTCGAACTCGACGATCGCGCCGGCACTGCAGTCTACACAGGCGACGTCGACATTCGTCAGGGCAGCATGCGACTCACCGGCGACCGAGTCGAGTTTCAGCGCAATGCGGCCGGCGAGCTTTCCCGCGCCACGGCACGCGGCGAACGCGCCTACATCGAACAGCAGCCCGATCCCGAGCAACCCGTGGTTCGCGGCTGGGGGCGTACCATCATCTATCACGTGGCCGAGCGCAGAGTGGAACTGATCGACCGCGCCGAGCTGCACCAGGGTGGCGACACCTTCGCCGGGGGCTATCTCGAGTATTTCCTCGACCGCCGCGTGGTCCAGGCGCGCGCCCAAGGCGAGGGCGTCGAAGGCAGCCAGCGCATTCGCATGACCCTGCAGCCGGAGCGTTGAGTGCCAATGAAGACCTTATACGCCCGGCATCTAGCCAAGAGCTACAAGCGCCGCCGCGTGGTGCACGACATCAGCCTCTCCATCGAGCAAGGCCGCGTGGTCGGCCTGCTCGGCCCCAACGGGGCCGGTAAGACCACTTCGTTCTACATGATCGTCGGCCTGGTGAAGGCGGATGCCGGCGAAGTCCATATCGACGATCTGGACCTCTCGCGCAGCGCGATGCACGAGCGCGCACGGGCAGGTATCGGCTACCTGCCCCAGGAGGCATCGATCTTCCGCAAACTGTCGGTGGCCGACAACATCATGGCCATCCTCGAAACGCGCAAGGATCTTGACCGCCACGGGCGGCAGGCGAGGCTCGAGCAGTTACTGGAGGAATTCCATGTCACTCACATACGCGACAACCTGGGCATGAGCCTGTCCGGCGGCGAGCGGCGACGCGTCGAGATCGCCCGGGCGCTGGCCACCGAACCGGCCTTCATTCTGCTCGACGAACCCTTCGCCGGGGTCGACCCGATCTCGGTGGGCGAGATCAAGGGCATCATTCGCCAACTCAAGTCGCGTGACATCGGTGTTCTGATTACCGACCACAACGTTCGCGAGACTCTCGACATCTGTGACTCGGCCTACATCGTCGGCGACGGCCAGATCATTGCCGAAGGGGATGCCGAGGCGATCCTGGCCAACAAGCGAGTGCGGGAAGTCTACCTCGGGGAAGACTTCCGCCTATAACGCACTTTTCAGCACCAAGCAAGCACATGATCTCTAATTAAAAAATTAGCATCAGGCATGCATATTGCCAATGGCATGCTTATTGCAACCATCCCTCTTGCAAGTCTTCGTCCGCCAGTCTAGGGTAGAGTCTTTTCGGCAGATGAGTCCTTACCCTCATGGCCATGAAAGCATCGTTGCAACTGCGCGTCGGCACCCAGCTGACCATGACTCCCCAACTGCAGCAGGCCATTGCCCTGCTGCAGCTCTCGACCCTCGATCTACGCCAGGAGATCCAGCAGGCGCTGGAATCCAACCCCATGCTGGAGCTCGACGACGGCTTCGGCGAGCAGGCCGTCAGCGAAACCCAAAGCGATGATTGGGCCAGCGAGATACCCAGCGAGCTTTCCACCGACAGCGACTGGACGGATACCTACCCCGATCATGGCACGAGCTCCGGCAGTGCTACCGGCGAAGGGCCCGATTTCGAACGCCAGGCCTCGGCGCAGACGCTGACCGGCCACCTGATCTGGCAATTGGCGATGACCGACCTGAGCGACCGCCAGCGCCAGATCGCCGAAAGCCTGATCGACGCCGTCGACGGCACGGGCTACCTGGCCCAGCCCCTCGAAGAGATTCGCGACGGCCTGCGTCGGCAAGGCCTCGAAGGCTTGCCCACTCGGGAAGTCGAACAGGTCCTGCTGCGTTTGCAGCAGTTCGAGCCGACCGGTGTGTTCGCTCGCGACCTCCGCGAGTGCCTGATGCTGCAGCTGGCTGCGCTGCCCGACGATACACCGCTGCTGCCCCAGTCCCGTCGGCTGGTACGCCAGTTCCTCGAGGCACTGGCCGCCGATGATCGTCGTCTGCTCAAGCGTCGCCTGGGACTGGACGACGAGGCGCTGGATGAGGTCATCGCCCTGGTTCGCTCGCTCGACCCCCGCCCCGGCAGCGCCTATGCGGATGTCGGCAGTAGCTACGTCACGCCGGACCTGGTCGCCTATCACGACGAGTCCGGCTGGCGCGTGGAACTCAATGCCGAGGCTCTGCCGCGGCTACGCCTGCAACCCGACTACGTCGCGCTGGTGCGCCGTGCCGACAAGAGCCAGGACAACCAGTTTCTCAAGGATCACCTGCAGGAAGCCCGCTGGCTGATGAAGAGCCTCGCCAGCCGCAACGACACCCTGCTACGGGTGGGGCGGGAGATCATGGCCCGCCAGATCGACTTCCTCGAACACGGCGAGGAGGGAATGAAACCGCTGGTGCTGGCCGACATCGCCCAGGCGGTGGAGATGCACGAATCGACCATTTCGCGAGTGACGACACAGAAGTTCATCCATACGCCCCGCGGCGTTTTCGAACTGAAGTACTTCTTCTCCAGTCATGTCGGCGGAAACGGTGACGGTGACGTTCACTCGAGCACCGCGATCCGCGCCCGCATCCGCAAGCTGATTGCCGAAGAACCGCCGCGCAAGCCGCTCTCCGACAGCCGCCTGGTCGACCTTCTGGCCGCGGATGGCATTCAGGTCGCCCGCCGCACGGTTGCCAAGTATCGTGAAGCTCTGGGAATTCCTTCCTCGAGTGAGCGCAAGCGTTTTCGCTGATGTCTCGAAGCAACCCTGACCCCGGGCAATCCCGCCGCTCGAGGGGGTATGCAGGGCAGTAAAAAGGGTTACAATCGAGCTACCACCCGAAGGACGAAGGAGCTTGTCATGCAAGTCAACATCACCGGCCATCATGTTGAGCTGACCGATTCACTGCGTGACTATGTGAGCGAGAAGCTGAACCGCGTCCAGCGACACTATGACAACATCACCAATGTGCAGGTCACGCTCTCGATCGAGAAGGAGCGTCAACAGGCCGCCTGCACGCTGCATGCCGCTGGCGCCGACCTGCATGCCGAAGCCTCCGACCAGGACATGTACGCCGCCATTGATGCGCTGACCGACAAGCTCGATCGTCAATTGGTTAAACACAAGGAAAAGGCCCAGGCTCGCGCCCAGGGCGCCGGCATTCGCTGAGTTGCCATGACACTGGAAACCATCCTGCCTCCGGAACGCGCTCTGTTCGACGTTCCCGGAGGCAGCAAGAAGAGGGTGCTGGAATTTTTCAGCACCTTCATTGCGCAGAATACTCCGAGCCTCGACAGCCAGGAGGTCTTCGGTAGACTGGTCGGTCGTGAGAGGCTGGGCAGTACCGGCATCGGTAATGGCGTGGCCATCCCCCATGCCCGAAGCCCGCACTGCCATAGCCCCGTAGCGGCCTTTCTCAAACTTGCCGAGCCCATCGATTTCGACGCCATCGACGGCGAGCCGGTCGATCTGGTGTTCGTGCTACTGGTGCCCGAGGAAGCCGACGATACGCATCTGTCGCTCCTGAGCCAGGTGGCTAGCGTCATGAACGACGCCGAGACGCGCGCTCGACTGCGCAAATGCGCGAGCCAGCGCGAGCTTCACGAACGTCTCATCGAAGCGATTCGACGACAGTCCTCGGCCTGACACTCTATTCGCCGTTCGGCCAGCCCTGATCAGGAGAACTCTCATGCAACTTGTGATCATCAGCGGCCGCTCCGGCTCCGGCAAGTCGATCGCGTTGCAAGCGCTCGAGGATATCGGTTACTACGCCATCGACAACCTCCCGGCAATGCTACTCGGGTCTCTGGTGGATGAGCTACGCAACTCTCCCACCATCCAGACCTCCATCGCCGTCAGTATCGATGCGCGCAACCTGCCCCATGCCCTGGAGCGCTTTCCACGTCTGCTGGAAGAGCTGCGGATCAAGCAGGTCGACTGCCAGATCATCTACCTGACCACCGATGCACGCATCCTGCTCGAACGCTACTCGGCTACCCGGCGGCGCCACCCTCTGACCCGCGGTCGGGACATGACCCTGGGCGAGGCCATCGAGTCGGAAGACGTGACGCTGAGCGACATTCGCAACCTTGCGGACCTGATCATCGACACCTCACGGCTGTCGGTGCATGACCTGCGCGGGCGTATCACCGAGCAGGTGGCCAGTCATCGCGCCGACCAGCTCACCCTGACCGTGGAGTCGTTCGGCTTCAAGGGTGGCGTACCACTCGACGCCGATATCGTCTTCGATGCACGCTGTCTGCCCAACCCCTACTGGGATCCGCGCCTGCGCTCGGCTACCGGCAAGGAGCCCAGCATCGTGGAATTTCTCGAACAATACCCGTTGGTACAGCAGATGCTCGATGACATCGTCGCCTGGGTCGAGCGCTGGCTACCGGCCTACCGCGATACACACCGCAGCTATCTGACCGTTGCCATCGGTTGCACCGGTGGCCAGCACCGCTCGGTGTACCTGGCCGAGCGGCTCGCCAAACACCTGGCCCGACAACAGCCCGACGTGCGCTTGCGCCATCGTGAGCTGGGTATCCATACACCGGTCACAGCCGCCCGGGACATGACCGAAGAGACGCCCGAACGCAAGGAAACCTGAGCGTGCCCTGCCGCAAGCTGACCCTGACCAACAAACGCGGCCTCCACGCCCGAGCTGCCACCAAGCTGGTACAGTGCTGCCAGCCCTTTCATGCGCGCGTGTTCGTCAGCCGAGGGCAGCAACAGGCCGATGCCAGCAATATCATGGCGCTGCTGATGCTGGGCGCCCCCTGCGGCACCGAACTCGAGGTCAGCGCCGAGGGGGAAGATGCCGAGGCGGTGCTGGAGGCCATCGAGGCTCTCTTCGAGGCCCGCTTCGATGAGGATCTTTAGGAATGGCTGCGCTCGGCCATGCGGCGTTGAAGCCCTCTTCGCAGTGCTCATTTAGGTTCCCTAAACTCCGCCTGCTCATCGGGCTTCGCCTGGCCTGACCATCGCTCGCTCATTCCCGCGAGCTTTGCGGTAAGGCGTATATCCGCTTCAGCTACCCGCCACGGTCATCTCGTCGACAAGCCAGCTGCCGGTGTGAATGCTGCCGCGGGTATCGATGTCGCTGCCCACGGCCAACAGCCCCTTGAACATCGTCTCCAGATTACCGGCAATGGTGAACTCCTCCACCGGATACTGAATCTCGCCGTTCTCGACCCAGAAGCCGGCCGCACCGCGTGAATAGTCGCCGGTTACGCCATTGACGCCGTGCCCCATCAGCTCGGTGACCAGTACGCCGCGGCCCATGCGCGCGAGCAACTCCTCGCGCGAGGCGAGCGGCGCCGTGATGCGCAGATTGCGTGCACCGCCGGCGTTAGCGGTGGTCTGCATGCCGAGGCGCCGCGCGCTGTAAGCCGACAGCATGTAGCTCGCCAGCCGCCCTCCCTCGATGTAGACGTTGTCGCGGGTCTGCACGCCATCGTTATCGAATGGCGAACTGGCCATGGCGCCTCGCTCCATGGGACGCTCGCCGAGCGTGAACCAGCCGGGAAACAGCGGCTCACCCAGCCGATCGCAGAGGAACGAGGCCTGGCGATAGAGCGAGCCACCGGCAATGGCGCTCATCAGATGGCCGATGAGGCCGCTGGCGACGGTAGCGTCGAACAACACCGGCAAACGACCAGTGGCAGGCCGTCGGGCCCCCAGCCGGCTCAGAGTGCGCTGGGCGGCGCTCTTGCCCACCGCATCGGCGTTCAGCAGGTCCTGCGGGTTACGCGCGCTGGTGTAGTCGTAGTCGCGCTGCATGCCGCGCTCGTCCTCGGCGATCAGCATGCAAGAGAGCGAGTGGCGGCTGCCACGTTGACTGCCCAGAAAGCCATGGCTGTTGGCGTAGACTCGCACTCCCTCGCCGCTGGAGAGCGAAGCTCCTTCCGACTGGCGGATACCGGGCTCGCCCCGACCGGCCGCTTCGCAGGCCAGCGCCAACTCGATGGCCTGCTCGGTGGAGAGCGGCCAGGGGTGGTGCACGTCGAGATCAGGAAGGTCGGTGGCCATCAGCTCGGGATCGGCCAAGCCGGCAGCAGGATCTTCACCGGTGTAGAGCGCGATGGCCAAGGCCTTCTCCACGACCTCACGGATCGAAGCCTCACCAGCATCGGTGGAAGAAGCGCTGCCCTTGTGACCCCGCAGGTAGACCGTCACGGCGATCCCCTGGTCACGGGAGAGTTCGACGGATTCCACCTCGCCCTCACGCACGCTGATGCCGATTCCCTGATCGACGCTGGCTCCCACTTCGCAGGCATCCGCCCCCAGGTGTTTCGCCAGGGCCAGCGCCTGCTCGGCCCGCGACTCAAGGAGTGCCTGCTGGGCGGCGGCATCGAAAGCCTTGCTCATGTGTTTCTCCTTCACTGACCGACCGCGCCGGCCTCCAACATGTCATTTCCCCGTCGCCCGGCGACGGACTGATATACTGCTGTCATTCGAGCCTGATCGCTTCACTGGCCAGGATGACTCTGACCTCTCATCACTTGGACGCGGCATGACCCAGGATACTCCCTCTCCCTTCGACGAACGGCCCAGCAAGTCCCAGCTCAAGCGTGAAATGCATGCGCTGCAAGCATTGGGCGAACAGATCATCGCCATGACTCCTACCGAGCGGGCACGCTTTCCGCTTTCGGAAGACATGCTCGCGGCCGTCGAGGAAACCTCCCGCATCCGCTCCCACGAGGGGCGCCGGCGCCACATGCAGTACGTCGGCAAGCTGATGCGGCGCGAGGACCTCGAAGCGATCCAGGCCGTATTCGACGAAATCGAACAGGAGAATCGCCATCGCGACCTCGCCTTTCATCGCCTCGAGAAGTGGCGCGATCGCCTGATCGAAGAAGGCGACAGCGCCGTCGAGGCCTTCATCGCGGAGCATCCCGACGTCGACCGCCAGGCACTGCGCCAGCTGATCCGCAACGCCAAGAACGAGCGTGAACGCGACAAGCCCCCGGCCAATGCGCGCAAGCTATTCAAGCTGATCCGCGACACGGCGGGGCTGTAGGGCCTCATGCCGCTCGGGGCTGATCCGGCGGCAGGCACGTTCGTTCACGACTCGGTGCCGCCGACAGTGAGCTCGTCCAGCTTCAGCGTCGGCTGGCCCACGCCCACGGGCACGCCCTGTCCCTCTTTGCCGCATACGCCGATACCGGTGTCGAGCTCCAGGTCGTGGCCGATCATCGACACCCGGCCCATCGCCTCCGGCCCGTTACCGATCAGGGTCGCTCCCTTGACCGGCGCGGTGATCTTGCCGTCCTCGATCAGGTAGGCCTCGCTCGCCGAGAACACGAACTTGCCCGAGGTGATATCCACCTGGCCGCCGCCGAAGCTGACCGCGTAGATGCCTCGCTTGACGCTGGCAAGGATGTCTGCGGGATCGTCCCGCCCGGCCAGCATGTAGGTGTTGGTCATGCGCGGCATCGGCATATGCGCGAATGACTCGCGCCGGGCGTTGCCGGTGGGCTGCATGCCCATCAGCCGGGCGTTGAGCTTGTCCTGCATGTAGCCGGTGAGAATGCCATCCTCTATCAGCGGCGTGTACTGCCCCGGCGTGCCTTCGTCATCCACGCTCATGGAACCGCGCCGATCGGCCAGGGTGGCATCGTCCACCACGGTGACACCGGGCGCGGCCACCCGCTGCCCCATGCGTCCGGCAAAGGCCGAACTGCCCTTGCGGTTGAAATCGCCTTCAAGGCCATGCCCCACCGCCTCGTGTAGCAGAATGCCGGGCCAGCCTGGCCCGAGCACCACCGGCATCTGACCGGCAGGAGCGTCGACGGCGTCCAGGTTGACCAAGGCCTGGCGCACGGCTTCCTTGGCAAAGCGCTCGGCGACGTTGTCGTCGCGCAGCCGTGACATGGCATAGCGCCCGCCGCCACCGGCACTGCCACGCTCTCGTCGGCCGTTCTTCACCGCGATGACGCTGACGTTGAAGCGAATCAACGGACGGATATCGGCCGCCAGAGTGCCGTCGCTGGCGCGCACCAGAACGACTTCATGCACGCCGGTCAGAGACGCGCTGACCTGGCTAATGCTCGGGTCGGCAGCCCGCGCCACGCGATCGGCCTGCTTGAGCAGGGCAATCTTGTCCTCGGCAGAAAGGCCCGAAAGTGGGTCGATCGAGGCATAGCGCGGCGCCGCCTGACTCACGACCCGCGAGCCGACCGGCAGGGTGGTACCGCTGCGCACGATTCCCGAAGCCGTACGCCCCGTCTCGGCCAAGGCGTCGGGGGTGATCTGGTTGGAATAAGCGAAGCCGGTCTTTTCACCCGCCATGGCACGCACGCCGACACCACCGTCGATGTTGTAGCCGGCCTCCTTGACTTCGCCGTCCTCGAGAACCCAGCTCTCGTGCCAACTCCTCTGGAAATAGAGGTCGGCGTAATCGATGCCGGGCGTCAGCACGTGGCCGAGGCCTGCATCGAGTGCGTCGATGTCCAGCCCACCCGGGTGCAGCAGGATTTCGACAGCGGTATCGAGCATGAGAGGTGAAGATGTCGTCATTCGGCGGTTTCCAGTGTGATGTCCGGCGAGATCCATGGACCCCGCACGCGATAATGAATTCGAGTGACCTTGTCGATGGCTTTGCCGAAGAGACGGTCAGCGATGAACAGAGCACCACCCACCACCGGCGCCCCGGCGATCACCGCGGCCAACGGCAGGCTGCTGCTGACGGGCACCGTGACGCCAAGGCGCTGATCCAGCTCCCGCCGGACGAGGTCGACGGTGCCGTCCAATGTAAAAGAAGTGGCCGGACCGTCTATCGTTACCGGGCCATTGGTTTCGAGTACGCCCTCGTAAAGGGTAGCAGCCCCACTCACTCGATCGAAAGCCGTGCCCTGGCCAGTCACGTCGGAAAAGTCCATGCGCAAGCGGCGTACCAGATTGTCGACGTTGAGCAGGCCTACCAACCGCGCCGTAGGGGATTCGAGATTGGCAAAGCGGCCATCGCGCAGCTCGACCTCGACGCTTCCGCGCGAGCGCTCCAGGGCGAATTGCCAGGGCGCCCCCGGCCAGGCCAACTGGCTGCGCACTCGAGTCTCGTTGCTGCGAATCGAGACCGGCTGGCCGAGTCGTTCCAGCGCCGTGCCCAGATCGCGCCCATCGAGATCTACCCGCGAGCGGGTCAGGCTGTCGCCGGCACCGGCCGACTCCCATACGACCTCCCCTCGCGCCGTGACCTGACCCAAAGTCAGCCCCAGAGGGGCCACACGTAGTCGCTGCGGGCCACCTTCCCAATGAGCGGTCAGCGGGCCGATCTGGCGCCCCTGGTAGAGGATGTCGGCGATTCGCAGGCGTCCGTCGGGCAACTCGGTGAGCCAGTCGGGTAGCGGCGCCGGATCGGGAGGTACGTCGAGTTCCTCGAGCAGATTGCCGGCATCTTCTACCTGCCCCGGCAACAGGCCATCGAGGGTCAGGCGCTCCAGCGCTACATCCAACGGATCGGCGAGGGAAGGTCGGTAATCGAGAACCCCTTCGAGCAAGTCGCCCTGCAGCCCCACACGCCAACCGCCGCCGGCGTGCGGACGCGCCTCGGCGGTCATGACGCCCAGGCAGGTTTCAGGACCAGCGAGACAAGCGGTTTCCACACGCAGCAGGCGTAGTGGAGCAGGGCCATCGATGGCCCTTGACGTCCCGCCACCGAGCAGCGGCGACAACGCCTCACCCCACGCCACCAGGTCGAGCCGAGGGTGATAGAGCGTCCCCGACCAACCCTCCTCCTCGGGCCACTCGGGGGAGTCCGGCAAGCGCCCCAGCCACAGTTGCCCCTGGCCCAGGTCCGACCACGGCAGGCCTCGCCAGCGCAGGCGCGTATCTCCGCCCAGCTCGGCCTCCACCCGCCGTTGGTCGAGATCAGCCGTCAGCCACAGCGGCCGTGCCTCCCCCTCAGCCTTACCCAGCGGCTCAGGCAGGTCGATGGCCACGCCCTGCAGGTTGCTATCGAAACGAAAGGTTTTGCGTGCCTCATCGAGCGAGAACCGGCCCCGCCAAGGCAGACGCCCCGAGACTTTCGCACCGAGTTCGGCGATGTCGAAATGCTGCAGCATTCTCGCGATCTCGGCAGAGCCGTCGAGTTCGACGTAACCGGCGCGGGTATCGATGTCGGCATTGATCGGCCCGCCGAACAGGCGTGCTTCCAGTTGACCTTCGAGCCCACCTTCATCATCGCGCTGTCGCCACGCAAGCGGGCCGCGAACGTCTTCGATAGGCACTTCCAGCGGCAGGTAGGCAAGCCGCTCCATGGCCACCTCGGTATCGAGATCGAGTCGAAAGCCCTCCTCTTCGCCGAGTTTCGTGGTCAGTTCGATCCGACCGCTGGCGCCGCCCTCTCCGCTCCAATCCTCGACCTGCTCCATGCCGTCGACGGGTACCGCCCGCAGGTAGCGGCGCAGGGCATCGCCATCGGCAGCCAGCTCACCGGTCACGCGCAGCACGTCATCCTCGATGACGACCTGCCCGTTGCTGCCCTCGACCCCTAGGCTCTCGGCATGGCGAACCTCAGCATCCAGGGTACCGATGCCCGCCCTGAGCCGTCCCTCGAGCGACTCGATTACCGGCCACTCGGGATCGAAGGGTAGCCGACCCTCCTCGATTTCCAAGTCGAGCTGCAATCGTGGTTCGAGTCCACTCCCGCCACGCCGCAGCGGCAGATGCAGCTTGAGTTCGCCGGAGGGCACACGCCCAGCCACTCCCGCAGCCAGCCAGGCATGGAGCTCTTCTCCCATCACGTCGCCGGGCAGCCAGTCCACCAGCGGCCGCTCCAGGGCATCGACGTCACGAAAGTTCAGGTCCAGCCCCAGGCCACCATGCACACCGCCACCAAGCGCCAGGCCAAAGCTCCCCTCCACCTCGGCGCCCTGCCAGCCCGCCATGAGCTGGCGACCACTGACGAAAGTACGCGGCCCTTCATAGGTCCAGCGCACCTCACCACTGGCATGAGAGAGTGCCATCGGGGCCTCGTAGAGCTGCGGTATCTTTAAAGCCGGCTCACCCACACCGACGAACTCGACCCGCCCTGAAAGATCCTGCGCCTCGACCCAGGCATCGAGCGGGCCGCCTCCCGGCACTTCGTCCCAAGGCTCCACTTCGACCTGGTGCACGGCCGCCTGCGCGATCCAGTGTCCGTTGCGTCGCCCGACCCCGAGCCCCGACACCAGGCCGCGAGGATCCAGGGCATCGATGGTTCGAACCAGGCCTTCGGGCAGCAGGATACGTTCGCGCCAGGCGGCAAGGGAAGCCAGCTCGAAGCGGCTGGTGGTCAGCCACCAGCCTTCACCATCGCTGCGAACATGCCAGAAATGTGGCAACGCCGGCTCCCTTTCACGCTCGAGCTCGCGCGGCTCAGCCCAGTCGGCGGCCGAGGCATCACCCTGCAACCAGGCTTCCCAGCCTTGATCGCTACGCAGCCACTGGCCGCGCGCCTTGAACGGCTCGAGCACGATCGGCTCGTCAGCGCGACGCAGCGCCAGCCGGGGTACGTCGACGTCGATTCTCGCATCGGCCAGCTCACCGCGGTGCCAGCGCCCCCAGAGGGTGACGTCACCGCTGGCATCCTCCAGGCGCAGGGGGTCGTCGGGGGTGAAGACCTCGACCAGATCGATCAGCGTGCCGAGCTTCATCTCAGCCTGAAGCGCGGCGCTGAAGTCACGCAAACCGGCGGGGCCGGGAAAGACTTCCAATGCGGCCTGCAGCGTAGCCTCTTCCTGCCCCTCCAGATGAACCTCACCCTCCAGGTGCGCACGCCGTTCGTCACCGGTGAGCAACAAACGCGTTGCCAGCATGTCGACCCGGCGTTCGCGGCCGTGCAGTACCAGCCGAACGTTCTCCACCCAGGCTCGCTGTTGCAGCAGCATCCCGACCCAGAAATCGAGTTGTTCGAGGTTGAACTCGCCTTCCAACAGCTCGGGGGGAATCCGGGCCGGGTCCGGCCAGTGCCAGCCGCCCTGCTCATCCTGATAGAGGTGAAGCGTAAGGCCCGTCAGGCGCGCATTCTCGACTACCGGCACCCCGGTCCGCAGGCTCGCTGCGCTATCCAGCCGCAGGCGAGCATGCTCGACCTCGAGCAGCGGCAAGCCGGAGTCCCCCTCGCGGGTAGTGACGATAAGACCGCCACCCTCCACGATCGGGTCGAGCCGGGCCAGCCTGGCATCGAACTCATCCAATCGTACTGCCGCCCCCGAGCGCGCCTCGAGCAGACGCTCGACGCGAGGAGCCAACTGGTCGACCTGAGTCAGGGCCAGGCGCAGCGCCAGCAGCAGCACGGCCACCAGCGCCAGCAGCACGGCCAGTATAGTGAGAGCCCAGCGTCCTATCTGACGAAAAGGATGCATCGGCCACTCACATCAGCACGATATCGTACTGCTCCTGGGAGTAGTGGCCCTCGACCTGGAAGCGAATGGTCTTGCCGATGAACGCCTCCAGGTCGGCGACCGCCGCGGACTCCTCGTCGAGCAAGCGATCCACGACTTGCTGAGAGGCCAGCACCATGTAGGTTTCGGCGCTGTAGGCGCGCTCTTCGCGCAGGATCTCACGAAAGATCTCGTAGCATACCGTCTCGGCGGTCTTCAGGGTGCCGCGACCACCGCAGGTGGGACAAGATTCGCACAGGGTCTGCTCCAGGCTTTCGCGGGTGCGCTTGCGGGTCAGCTGCACTAGCCCCAGCTCGGTGACACCGGTGCATTTGGTCTTGGCGTGGTCGCGCTCGAGCGCCTTCTCGAGCACTCGTAGCACCTGACGTTGATGCTCCGGATCCTCCATGTCGATGAAGTCGATGATGATGATGCCGCCCAGATTGCGCAATCGCAGCTGACGGGCGATGGCGTTGGCCGCCTCGAGGTTGGTCTTGAAGATGGTTTCCTCGAGGTTGCGATGGCCCACGTAGCCACCGGTATTGACATCGATGGTGGTCATTGCCTCGGTAGGGTCGATCACCAGATAGCCGCCCGACTTCAGCTGCACCTTGCGCCCCAGCGCCTTCTGGATCTCGTCCTCGACGCTGTAAAGGTCGAAGATCGGGCGCTCTCCTGGGTAGTACTCGATACGCGCCGAGGAATCGGGCATGAACTCCTCGGCGAACTCCAGCAGCTTGACGTAATTCTCACGCGAGTCGATGCGCACCTTCTCGATCTCGTCGCGCATCAGGTCGCGCAGGGTACGGATGAACAGCGGCAGGTCGTCGTAGATCACGCTGGGTGCCGGGGCGGTCACCTTGCGCTCGCTGACCTTGCGCCATAACCGCAACAGGAAGTGCATGTCAGCGTAGAGCTCATCCTTGCCCACGTTTTCCGCCGCCGTGCGCACGATGAAACCGCCGGTGATCTCGATCTCCTGCTCGCCCTGACAGAGCTCGAGCAGCTCGCGCAAACGCTCACGCTCGCGCTCGTCCTCGATGCGCTGGGAAACGCCATGATGAGGGGAGTCGGGCATGTAGACCAGATAGCGTGACGGCACCGACAGGTGAGTGGTCAGGCGCGCCCCCTTGGAAGCGATGGGGTCCTTGGTAACCTGAACCACCAGGGCCTGCCCCTCGTGAAGCAACTGGCCGATGGAAGCCTGCTCCTCCGGCGGGGTGCCTGGCGGCATCACTTCGTGGGCATGGATGAAGGCCGCCCGGTCGAGGCCGATATCGACGAAGGCCGCCTGCATGCCGGGGAGCACCCGAACCACGCGGCCCTTATAGATATTGCCGACAATGCCGCGGCGACGCGTACGTTCGATCAGCGCCTCCTGCAGCACGCCGTTCTCCACCACCGCCACGCGGGTTTCCATCGGCGTCAGGTTGATCAGTACTTCGCCGCTCATGCGGAAATCCTTGTCCAGTTTCGTCTCGCCGCATTATGACATAGTGATGCGGCTAGACAGCATTTCCGACTGCATGCCATAGCGGCACGCCCTGTCGCGTCAGCAGTTGTGCCGTCTCGAACAGCGGCAACCCGACCACGGCGGAGTGGCTGCCCTCGATGCGTTCGATGAAGACCGCCGCCAGCCCCTGGATTGCATAGCCACCCGCCTTGTCGACCGGCTCACCGGTCGCCCAGTAGGCCGCCATTTCCCTAGCGTCTATCCGGCGCATGTAAACCCGCGTGGCCACGCATACCTCGAGCAACCCGGCGGGCCCCGTCACGGCCACGGCGGTGAGCACCTCGTGGGCGCGCCCCGCCAGCATGTGCAACATGGCGGCGGCCTCGGCCTGGTCGGTGGGCTTGCCGAGGATCCGACCATCGCATACCACGGCGGTATCCGACCCCAGCGCCGGCAGCGTCGTGCGACGACTTCCTGCCAGGGCCTTCTCGCGCGCCAGACGCATGACATACGCATCGGGACGTTCTTCACGGAGAGGCGTTTCATCGATATCCACCGGTTTCACCTCCGCCACCACGCCGATGCTGGCCAGCAGCTCACGCCGACGCGGCGAAGCCGATGCCAGACATAGCACGGCTGGGCTCGTGCTTTCGATCATGGCCAGCACTCCATTCAGTCGTTACTCGCCAAGCGGCGCTCGAAGGCCTGGAACATGGTGACCAGCCAGGGCCATAGCACCGCCCCGATCAGTGAAGGCAGCAGGAAAGCAAGGTGCATCGAGAAGGGACCGAACAGCGTACGCAGCCACTGCTCGACAAGCTGCACCAACCCCAGCAACACCAGGATCAGCAATGCCTGCTGCACGAGCGAGTAGGTGCGAAAACGCGGATAGACCAGCGCCGAGAGGAAGGCCAGCAATGACAGGGTCAGGGCGTTCTGCCCAAGCGGCGCCCCCTCGATGAGATCGAGCAGAATGCCGAGCACGAAGCCATGGAGGACTCCGACTCGATCGGGGGTCGTCATGCACCAGTAGATCAGCATCAGGCCGAGCCAGTCGGGGCGCCAGATCTGCCAGCCTTCGGCCAGGGGCATCACCTGCAGGCATAGCGCCAACAGCAGCGTGAGCCACACCCAGGCCAGAGGCGTTCGCGGTCCGCTCGGCATCAGTCCGACTCCTCCATGGCAGGGGTGAGGAGAGCGTCGACCTCGGCCTCTTCGGGCAGCTCGAGGTCCCACATTTCGTCGTCGGGAACCGGTGCCGGCTCGGGCGGAAAGACCAACAGGAAATGACGCGACCGCTGAAGGCGAGCCACGGGCTCGGCCGACACCCGTGCGAACGGCTGCCCCGGATCGTGAACCACCTCGGTGACTCTCGCTACCGGATAGCCCGGTGGAAATCGGCCCGCCAGGCCCGAGGTAACCAGCAGGTCGCCCTCACGGATATCGGCGGTGTCGGGCACGTGCACGACGCGCAGGGAGTCGTACTGTCCGCTCCCCTGAAGGACGAAACGCAGCCCGTTGCGATTGATCTGGACCGGCAATGCATGGCTGGCGTCCGCCACCATCAGCACCCGACTGGAGTAGGCCGAAACGGCCGTCACCTGCCCCACCAGCCCCGAGGCGTCCAGTACCGGCTGACCCACGAAGACACCGTTACGACGCCCGCGGTCTATCACCATCTGGTGGGTGAACGGGTCGGAATCCAGGGACAGCAGCTCGGCGGTGATGTACTCCGCCTCCGAGCGTGCAGCGGCGCCAAGCAGCTCACGCAAGCGCACGTTTTCCGCCGTCAGGCTCGACATGTGCTGTACCCGATGGGACAAGTGAAGGATCTGCTCGCGCAGACGGCGGTTTTCCTCCACCAGGGCACGCTGATCGGAAAGCGCCTGCGAGCCCCAGGCCAGGACGTCGCTGGGCACGGCAACCAGCCACTGGATTGGCGCAACGATGGTGGTGAGCTGCGCACGCACCTCTTCCATACGGGTGAAACGGTGATCGACGAACATCAGGGCAGAAGCGGCCACCGCACATAACAACATGCGGTAGCCAGGCACAGAACCGTGCGAGAACAGCGGTTTAATAGACGTTCCCCCCGCCCCGGGCGCAGCACGTCAGCTGGCCGCGCCTGTCATACGTCGATTCGCACTGGTAGCCGGTAGCGCGGCGTCAGTCGCTCGAGAGCAGCTCGAAGGTATGCCGATCGATCATCTCGAGCGCCTTGCCACCTCCACGCGCGACACAGGTCAGCGGATCCTCTGCGACGATTACCGGCAGCCCGGTCTCCTCGGCAATCAGCTTGTCGAGGTCGCGCAGCAAGGCGCCACCGCCGGTCAGCACCAGCCCGCGCTCGGCAATATCCGAGGCCAGCTCGGGCGGCGATTGCTCCAGCGCGCTCTTGACCGCGGCCACGATCGAGGAGAGCGTCTCCTGCAGAGCATCGAGGATCTCGTGGGAGTTGAGGGTGAAGCTGCGCGGAATGCCTTCGGCCAGATTGCGCCCGCGCACGTCGATCTCGCGCAGCTCGCCACCTGGGTAGGCGCACCCGATCTCCTCCTTGATACGCTCGGCGGTGGCTTCGCCGATGAGGCTGCCATAGTGGCGGCGCACGTAAGCGGAGATGGCCTCGTCGAAGCGATCGCCACCGACACGGATCGACTCGGAGTAGACCACACCGTTGAGCGAAATGATGGCGATCTCGGTGGTACCGCCACCGATGTCCACCACCATCGAGCCCTGAGCGTCGTCCACCGGCAGGCCAGCACCGATGGCGGCGGCCATGGGCTCCTCGATCAGGAACACCTCGCGGGCGCCAGCCCCCTCGGCGGACTCCTTGATCGCCCGGCGCTCGACCTGTGTCGACATGCAGGGCACGCAGACCAGTACCCTCGGGCTCGGCGTCAGAAAAGTGCTCTGATGCACCTTGCGGATGAAATGCTGCAGCATCTGCTCGGTAACGGTGAAGTCGGCGATCACGCCATCCTTCATCGGACGAATGGCGGTAATGTTGCCCGGCGTCCGGCCCAGCATGCGCTTGGCATCGGCGCCTACCGCGGCCACGCTGCGCATGTTGCCGGACTGACGAATGGCCACTACCGACGGCTCATCGAGCACGATGCCGCGACCGCGAACATAAATCAGCGTATTGGCCGTACCCAGATCGATGGAAAGATCGCTGGAGAACAGCCCCCTCAAACGTTTGAACATGGACGTCGTTACCTAGTGCAGACCGGGAGCAGTGCGGAGGCAAACGGTATCATCGCGGCCCCCGTGCAGCAAGCGACATGGTGCCGCCATGGGTGCGAGAAGAGTGCCCGCCACGCGTCGGATATGGTACCTTTTCCTGCTGTGCATAACACTCCATTCCGTGCGAGGACACTCAGCTCATGGCGCTTGAACACGCAGACGTGCAGCGGGCCGCCCACCTGGCCCGCCTCGGCCTGACCGACGACGAAGCCGCCCGCTACGTGAACGACCTTGGCCGTATTCTCGAGATGGTCGACTTGCTGCAGGCGCTCGACACCGAGGGGGTCGCGCCGCTGGCCCACCCGCTCGACGTTACCCAGCGCCTGCGTGCCGACGAAGTCACCGAGAGCGACCAGCGCAACCGCTTCCAGCGCTGCGCTCCGGCCGTGGAAGACGGGCTCTATCTGGTCCCCCGCGTCGTCGAATGAGCTTCGGCCGGCGGCTCGAGAGGCTGCCAGCCACCTCTGGATCCGATTTCTCTCTAACGGCACGCCTTCATGGAGCCATGCCGCATGCATGACAAGACTCTTGCCGAACTGACCCGCTCGCTCGAAACACGCGAGTTCTCCAGCCGCGAACTGACCCAGCACCTGCTGGGTCGCATCGATCGTCTCGACGGCAAGCTGAACAGCTTCATCACCGTCACCTACGATCAAGCCCTGGCGGCGGCCGATGCCGCCGACGCTACCCGTGCCGCAGGCAAGGCCGGCCCGTTGACCGGCCTGCCCTTAGCGCTCAAGGACATCTTCTGCACCCGCGACGTGAAGACCACTGCCGGTTCGCGGATGCTCGACAACTTCGTATCGCCCTATGACGCCAGCGTGGTCGAGAAGCTCGCCGCCGCCGGCACGGTGAGCCTGGGCAAGAACAACATGGACGAGTTCGCCATGGGCTCCTCCAACGAGAACAGCCACTACGGCCCGGTGAAGAACCCCTGGGATCTTGCCGCGGTACCCGGCGGCTCCTCGGGTGGCAGTGCGGCAGCGGTGGCCGCCGGCCTGGTGCCGGCCGCCATCGGTACCGATACCGGTGGCTCGATTCGCCAGCCCGCCGCCTTCTGCGGTATCACCGGACTCAAGCCCACCTACGGCCGCGTGTCGCGCTACGGCATGATCGCCTACGCCTCGAGCCTCGATCAGGCCGGCCCCATGGCCCGCTCCTCCGAGGACTGCGCGCTGCTGCTCAACGCCATGGCCGGGCATGACCTGCGGGATTCCACCTGCGTGCAGCGCGGCGTGCCCGACTACACCGAGGAACTCGGCACCGCGCTTGCGGGGCTCAAGATCGGCCTGCCCAGCGAGTACTTCGGCGATGGACTGGACCCGCAGGTGGAAACCGCGGTGCGCGATGCCATCAAGGTCTTCGAATCGCTGGGCGCCAGCGTCCGCGAGGTAAGCCTGCCGCATACCCACTATGCCATTCCGGCCTACTACGTCATCGCCCCGGCGGAAGCCTCCTCGAACCTGTCGCGCTTCGATGGCGTGCGCTTCGGCTACCGCTGCGACAACCCCGCCGATTTGATCGACCTGTACAAGCGCAGCCGCGCCGAGGGCTTCGGAGACGAGGTCAAGCGCCGCATCCTGATCGGTACTCACACGCTTTCTGAAGGCTTCTTCGACGCCTACTACAAGAAGGCTCAGCAGGTGCGCCGACTGATCCGCCAGGACTTCCTCGACGCCTTCGAGGAGGTCGACGTGCTGATGGGCCCCGCCTCGCCCACGCCGGCCTTCGATCTCGGCGCCAACAAGGATCCCGTGTCGATGTACCTGCAGGACATCTACACCATTGCCGTCAACCTGGCGGGCATTCCCGGCATGAGCGTGCCGGCCGGCTTCGTCGGCAGCCGCCCGGTGGGCCTGCAGATTCTCGGCAGCCACTTCACCGAGGCGCGCCTGCTCAACGTCGCCCACCAGTTCCAGCAGGCTACCGACTGGCACCGTCAACACCCCGCCTTTGCCGAGGAGAACGCCTGATGCAATGGGAAACCGTGATCGGGCTGGAGGTCCACGTCCAGCTCGCCACCCGCTCCAAGATCTTTTCCGGCGCCTCCACCGCCTTCGGCGCCGAACCCAACACCCAGGCCTGCGCCGTCGACCTGGGCCTGCCCGGGGTGCTGCCGGTGCTCAACGAGGCTGCTGTGGCCATGGCGGTGAAGTTCGGCCTGGCGATTCATGCCGAGATCCCCGAGGTCTCGGTGTTCGATCGCAAGAACTACTTCTACCCCGACCTGCCCAAGGGCTACCAGACCAGCCAGATGTACCAGCCCATCGTCGGCGCCGGCGTGGTCGAGATCACCCTCGAGGATGGCACTACCAAGCCGATCCGCGTGCACCACGCGCACCTGGAAGAGGATGCCGGCAAATCGCTGCACGAGGACTTCCACGGCATGACCGGTGTCGACCTCAACCGCGCCGGCACGCCGCTGCTGGAGATCGTCTCCGAGCCCGACATGCGCAGCGCCAAGGAGGCTGCCGCCTACCTCAAGGCGATCCACTCGATCGTCACCTACCTCGGTATCTCCGACGGCAACATGGCCGAAGGCTCGATGCGCTGCGACGTCAACGTCTCGGTACGGCCCGTGGGAGAGGAAAAGCTTGGCACCCGCGCCGAGATCAAGAACGTCAACTCCTTCCGCTTCGTCGAGCGTGCCATTGCTTTCGAGGTGGAGCGTCAGATCGAGCTGCTCGAGGATGGCGGCAAGGTAGTCCAGGAGACCCGGCTGTTCGATCCCGAGCGCGATGAGACTCGCAGCATGCGCACCAAGGAAGAGGCCAACGACTATCGCTACTTCCCCTGCCCCGACTTGCTGCCGGTAGTCCTCGATCAGGCCTACATCGACCACCTGCGCGACAACCTGCCGGAGCTGCCCGCCGACAAGCGCATCCGCTTCGAGGGAGAACTTGGCCTGTCCGCCTACGACGCCAGCGTGCTCTCCGCCACCCGTGAGATGGCCGACTACTTCGAAGAGGTGAAGGATGTCTGCGGCGATGCCAAGCAGGCCGCCAACTGGGTACAGGGCGAGCTTTC
>NZ_JAAQTO010000070.1 GCF_011742165.1 Billgrantia bachuensis
GGTCAGCGGTCAGCGGTCAGCGGTCAGCGGTCAGCGGTCAGCGGTCAGCGGTCAGCCAGCAAAACCGTCGGACGGCTACACCTCAAGGCCGGCCTCGACCCGGCTGGCGCACCAAGAATGAATGAAGGGTTATGTCTGGGACACCTACCGGAAATTGTGTTTAATTTTCGAAACGGAAGGTCAGTTCGCGCGGACGACGCCGGAAAATACGCTAGGCTTGAGGCAGGATCAGGAGCCGCACCAAAGGAGTTGGATATGGCATTTACCGCAACAGACCCCATCAAGATGATCTTCGCCCTCTTGTTACCGCCAGTCGGCGTGTTCCTGGAGGTCGGCCTGAAGGGCCACTTCTGGCTGAACATACTGCTGACGATCCTGGGTTTCATCCCAGGCATCATTCATGCTTTCTACGTAATACTTAAACACTAGCAGCTTGAGCCTGTCACGTCGTAGCGCTCGAATCGGCCTAGGCAGGGAGTCGATAAGGTGCGGGGCGTCAGAATCAATTCTCTGGCTTTTTCCGCTCTCGCACCTTGAGCCAACGGTTGACTCACAGCGCCTCAGAGGCCTTCCCACCTACTTGTTCAAGATATCCTCGGCAATGGGCGCCACAGAGATCACACTATCGGTAGGTAGCCCCTCGATCCGGGCCAGTGGCCGCTGCCACGGTTCATTCGCAAGTGGCTCTCGCCATTCGATCTGTTCGGCAAAGCTGGAGGTGTCGACTTCAAGAAGCACGGGCTCTTCGTCGACTGTGAAGTATTTGTTGGCCGTATAGTGAACGGCTTCAGGGACATTCAAATTGACCCCATCGTCTTTCTTATCGTTGCCACAACGCGGGACGACACCTGCAGACTGTGCTTCCCTCCAAGTTGCTGCAGTCAGCACGCGAAATAGAATTTTCATGATGTATCCCTGCTTGGGTATATGCCCCCTCAAGCCTACTCGTGCGAGCCGAATAGCGCCAACCACCGAGCGATGAGAAGCGCTGCAGTAGCGGTATGGTGGCGCGCTTGCTGCGCCCGGCATTCTGGGCGAACTCGTGCAGGTAGCGCTCGATAGTGTCGTTCATGGTCACGCCGCGCTACGGCTTTGCCCACTCCCCCCTCACTTTTCTCTCTGAGCCGCTACAGGGTGCTGCTTGGCATCTTCGCTATGCCCATCGCTCAGCGCGCTGGACCGTAAGATGGGGTGAGCTGCCTATCGTCCCCATAAGATGGTGGCAATCCGCAACCTAGGGATTCTTATATGGACTCCCCCTTTGCAAGATGACGTTGAGATCGATCAACACTAAGGTCCAACTGCATCCTTATATTCGGC
>NZ_JAAQTO010000071.1 GCF_011742165.1 Billgrantia bachuensis
CAGGGCGGTTGGCCGGGTTTCCTCGATCAGGTTGACGATACGCTCGGCCTGCGCGGGCGAGCCTTCGGTCTCGAGATTGGTGCCCCAGATGCCATCATGGCGAAAGCCATAGGCGTCGGCGAAATAGATGAAAGCCGCCTCGGTGGTAATCAGGATGCGCTGCTGCTCGGGAATTTCCGATAGCATTTCACTCACTTCGTCATGCAGTGCGGCGAGCTTCTCCTTGGCGGCGCTGGCCCGGGCCTGGAAGTTATCGGCGGCCTGAGGGTGCAGCTCAGCCAGATGATCGGCTATCGCCTGCATGTAGGTCGCGACTGCGCGCGGATCCATCCATAGATGTGGATCGGGTTCGCCGGTGTACTCACCGGTGACTATCGGCTGGGTTGGGTGTTCCGAGGCCTCGGCGAGAGCTATCAATGGCGCACGGTTGCCCACCGTGGCATGAACCTGGCGCATCCACTGCTCGAGTTGATAGCCGTTGTAGAAGACGAGATCGGCATCCTCCAGCGCGATGAAGCTATCCGGCGTCAGCTCCCACTCGTGCACTTCGGCGCCGTCGGGAGCCAAGACGACCAGCTCGATATCGTTACCGCCGACCTGCTTGACCAGGTCACCCAGGATCGAAAAACTAGCGACCACCTTGGGATTGGCTGCTGCTTCTGAAACGCCGCCGGCCATGGCAGCGAGAGGTAGAGCCAGCCAGATCCAGGCACGGCGGGAAAAGCGCATCGTCAATCTCCTTTTTGCGGTTGCGCACGTGCTCCGATGATAGAGATTGGGAAGTACGCTTGCCAGCTGTGGTGGAGATGCGCCCCTCTCGCGTTCCGGTGCACCCAGTGTCGCGATAAGCCGCCATCATGCGTTGACAGCCCGGCAGCCACGACGGCACTATTGCGTCATGAACGCAAACACCTATATGCCAAATTCGACCCAGTGGTGGCGCTCCTGAGCGAGGGGCGGCACGCTGACGACTGAAGAAAATGCCGCCGTCAGGGCGGTTTTTTTGTGTCCGAAGCAGACCCGCACGGCTGGCCGAGAAACACGAAACACAGTAAAAAGATTCGCTTTAACAGGACCTTATCGCCATGTCCGTGCTGATGATCGACAATTATGACAGCTTCACCTTCAACGTCGTGCAGTATCTGGGTGAGCTGGGGGCCGAGGTGGTCACCCATCGCAACGATGCCATCACGCTGGAGCAGATCGAGACGCTGGCGCCGAGCCATCTGGTGATTTCGCCGGGGCCCTGCACGCCCAATGAAGCCGGCATCTCCCTTGCCGTCATCGAACGTTTCGCCGGTCGCCTGCCGATTCTCGGCATCTGCCTGGGGCACCAGGCGCTTGGCCAGGTCTATGGCGGCAGGGTGGTACGCGCACCTCAGGTGATGCACGGCAAGACCTCGCGGGTACGCCATAATGGCCAAGGCGTATTCGCCGGCCTCGAGGACCCGCTCGAGGTCACCCGCTATCATTCCCTGGTGGTGGAAGCCGAGACGCTGCCCGACTGTCTTGAGGTCACGGCCTGGACCGACGATGACGACGTCACCCCTGGCCTGATCATGGGGCTGCGCCATCGCGAGCTGGATATCGAAGGTGTGCAGTTCCATCCGGAGTCGATCCTGACCCGTCAGGGGCATGAGTTGCTGGCCAATTTTCTGAAGCGTCGCTGACCCGCACGAAAGAGGAGTTCCTGCCCATGCAGATGCGAGACGCCATCGCCGCGGTGATGCGCCATGAGAGCCTGAGTTTCGATGCCACCCACTCGGTGATGCAACAGATCATGACTGGCGAGGCCAGCGACGCCCAGATCGGCGGCCTGCTGGTTGGTCTGGCCATGAAGGGGGAGACCGCCGAGGAGATCGGGGCTGCGGCCCAGGTGATGCGCGAACTGATGAAGCGGGTGCACGCGGTGGCCGACAACGTGGTTGACATCGTCGGGACCGGCGGCGACGGCGCCAATCTGTTCAATGTCTCGACCGCTTCCAGTTTCGTGGCCGCGGCGGCCGGCGCCCACGTGGCGAAGCACGGCAATCGCAGCGTCTCGTCCTCCTCCGGCAGTGCCGACCTG
>NZ_JAAQTO010000072.1 GCF_011742165.1 Billgrantia bachuensis
CAGGTGGCGCGCTGCATCGAGCAGGTGGGGGTCGGCTTCATGTTCGCGCCCAATCACCATCCCGCCATGCGTTACGCCATCGGGCCGCGCCGTGAGATGGGCGTGCGCACCCTGTTCAATATTCTTGGTCCGTTGACCAACCCCGCCGGCGCGCCGAATCAGGTGCTGGGAGTTTATTCCGCCGAGCTGGTGCCTCTGATGGCCGAGGTGCTGGAGAATCTCGGCAGTCGCCACGTCATGGTGGTTCATGCCGAAGACGGACTGGACGAGATTTCCCTGGCGGCTCCCACCCGGGTCGCCGAACTCGAGGACGGCGAAATCCGTCATTACACCATCACGCCCGAGGAGTTCGGCATCGAGCGCCAGGAACTGGCGCCGCTGAAGGTCGTCAGCGCCGAGGATAGCCTGCGTCTGGTGCGCGAGGCACTGGTAGGCGACGGACCGGCAGCAGACATCGTTTCGCTCAACGCCGGGGCAGCGCTCTACTGCTCTGGCATCGCCGATACGCTGAAGGAGGGCGTGCTGATGGCCCAGGACGCCCAAGCCTCGAAGCTGCCGCTGGAAAAGATGAAGGAACTGGCCGATTTTACGCGTGTACTGGTTTCCTGACTCCCATTCGCGGCACTGCCGCCCGTATCGAGATCCGACACCATGAGCCCCACTCAGGACGCCCCTACCATTCTTACCCGGATCCTGGCCCGCAAGGACGAGGAAGTCGCCGAGCGCAGGCGCGCCGTGCCGGAGAGCGAGCTGCTGACGTTGGCCGAGCATCAGTCCGCGCCGCGTGGCTTCGTCGCCGCCCTGGATCGGCGCATCGCCGAAGGTGACCCGGCGGTGATTGCGGAAATCAAGAAGGCTTCACCTTCCCGAGGCGTGATCCGCGAGGATTTTCGTCCCGCCGATATTGCCGTCAGCTATGCCGATGGTGGTGCCGCCTGCCTGTCAGTGTTGACCGATGCCGACTTCTTCCAGGGCCACGAGGATTTTCTGATCGCCGCACGTGAGGCCTGCGAGCTTCCCGTCATTCGCAAGGATTTCATCGTTCATGGCTATCAGGTCAGTGAGGCACGCGCCATCGGCGCCGACTGTATCCTATTGATCGTTGCCGCACTGGACGATGCGCGCATGGCCGATCTCCACCAGCAGGCGCTGACGCTGGGCATGGACGTGCTGGTCGAGGTGCACGATGCGCTGGAACTCGAGCGTGCGCTCAAACTGGGTATCGACCTGGTGGGCATCAACAATCGCAACCTGCATACCTTCGACACGCGCCTGGAAACCACGCTGGAGCTGTTGCCGCGTATTCCTGCTGGGATAACCGTAGTGACGGAGTCAGGCATCCATACCCGCAGCGACGTGCTGCGCATGCGTGAGCATGACATCCATGGCTTCCTCGTCGGTGAGGCCTTCATGCGCGAGGAGGAGCCGGGCGAGGCGCTGCGGCGTTCGTTCTACTGACCGATTCCTGGCAAGTCGCCAACGCCGCAGGCAGCCCACGGTTGTCCGCGGCGTCTTCTTTCACGAGAAAAGGCAGGCTAGCCGCGTTCGAAGTGAGCGAGGAAATGGGCCAGCGCGTCGATCTCATCGTCGTCGACGTTGCGCAGCACCTCGACCATGGTGGTGTCCGGCCCGCCGCGAGCGCGCTCCCGGTAGTCTCGCATGGCCTGGGCCAGGTAGTCTTCGCGCTGGTGAGCGAGGCGTGGCATCTGTTGCTGGCCAGAGAAATCGGTGCGATGACAGCTGGCGCAGCGATGCTCTCGCGCGAGTTCGCGGCCCCGCTCCATCAATTCCTTGTCGGGGGCTTCGTCGGGCGGTGCCAAGGGCTGTTCGGCGTAGTATGCGGCGAGCCCCTGGATCTCCTCGTCGGATAACCCCTGGGCCTGGGGCGTCATGATCTCGTTGCGCCTCAGGCGTTCACGAAAGTAGATCAGTTGATTGGTGAGAGCGAGCGCGGGCTGTCCGGCCAAGGAGGGAACACCTTTCTCGGTAGCGTTGCCATCTTCGCCATGGCAGCTCCCGCATATCTGGGTCTGCTCTTCCAGCGGTAGTCCCGCCGCCGGACTCTCCTGTGACTGGGCCTCTGCGCCCAACAGGCCGATGCAGGCCAGGGATAGAACAAGGGCGCGCCGCCAAGGCGGCGCGCATGCTTGGCGGCGCATGCCTCACTCCACGTAATCAGGAGTTTCGTAGCTGATCCGATAGATCGCCCCGTTCTGCTCGTCGGAGACCAGCAGGGCGCCATCGGGCATCTGCAGCACGTCCACGGGGCGGCCGGAGAAGCTGTTCTCCTGCGGATCGAGCAGACCCACCATGAAGGGGGACAGGTCGGCACGCTGACCGTCTTCGGAGAGTTTTGCCACCAGTACGTCGTAACCCACACTCAGGGTGCGATTCCAGGAGCCGCGACGGGCGATGAAGATAGCGTTGCGGTACTCCTCGGGGAACATTTCACCCGTATAGAAGCGCATGCCCAGCGGGGCGCTGTGCGGATCGGTGACTGCGGCGGGCAGCGTCTTGTCGTCGCAGGCGTCGGCGCTGCCGAGTTCCGGGTCGACGATACCGATACTGTGGCACTCCGGGAAGCCGAAGTGCTCGCCGGGCTCGCCAAGGCGATTGAGCTCGTCGCCGGGCCCATGCTCGCCGATCCAATCCTGGTTGTTGTCGGTGAACCACAGCTCGCCGGTGTCGGGATGAAAGTCGAAGCCAACGCTGTTGCGCACGCCACGCGCCTCGATGCGCATGTCGCTGCCATCCGGCTCGAAGCTATGGATGGTGGCGTGCGTGTCCGGGTCGACCTCGCAACCGTTGCAGGGCGCCCCGACGGGAACGTAGAGCCGCCCATCCGGACCGAAGGCCAGGAACTTCCAGCCGTGGTGCTCGTCGTCGGGCAGACCAAAGGCATCGGTCAACTCCTCGGGCTCGGGGATGTCATCGCCATTGGTCAGGTGCGATTCGATGTCGTCGTAGCGGAAGATACGGTTGATGGCGGCCACATAGAGGCTGCCATCGCTGAAGGCGACGCCGTTGGGCTGGGGCAGACCCTCGGCGATGATGACGTGTTCGCGCTCGTCACCGTTATCGTGTACCGCATAGACCCGGCCAATACTGCGAGTACCGACGAACAGCGTGCCTTCATCGCCGAGTGCCATCATGCGTGCGCCCGGCATTCCATGTGCCCAGATCTCTGCGCTGAAGCCGTCCGGCATGCGCAGATGATCGAGGGGTATCTCTTCCTCGGGAGTAACCGTCAGCGGCGCAGCATGAGGGGACAACGGAGAATCGGCCATGTCGGCCGAACGGCCTTGCGCCCAGGCGGGTTCATGCTCCTCAGCATAAATGAGAGGAGAGGCGATGAACGCTCCAGCGGTGATGACCGCAAGGGTGAGGCGTGTCAGGGGTAGGGGGATGAAAGGTGGCATGGTCGGCTCCTTGTTCTTCTTGATGGGAGACCTCATCGATTGCCTTTCTCAGCCTAGGAGTTCACTCCGGGCGAGTCGATGAATTTTCCCTATCGTTCGATCCGCAGCACCGCGAGCGTACCTTCTTGGCAACTTCGGGCATCAATCTTCAGCGGCCGCGGCCGATAACTATGGAACAATCCATTAAGGGGAGCTGTCATGAGCCGGATTCGCAGCATGCAGACCTGCTCTGCCGAGGCCCGCGCCGCCGTCCGCGAGTTTCACCAGGGAGTGATCCAGGGCGATACCGAGCTGGTGATGTTCTTCTGCTCCAGCCACTATGACTTACCCGCGCTGGCCGACGAGATGAACCGGCTGTTCGGCAACATCCCGGTGGTAGGTTGCACGACAGCGGGCGAGATCGGTCCCCTGGGTTATCGCGACCATACCTTGGCCGGGGTCAGCTTCCCGACCGGTAGCTGCACCGCAGTGACGGGGCGGCTGGATGCCTTGCAGCGGTTCAGCATCGGTGATGGTCAGGCGTTCAGCCAGTCCCTGCTGCAGCGCCTGGAAGCTCGCGTTGCCAAGCCGAGCGGTGGCAACAGCTTCGGCTTTCTTCTCATCGATGGCCTTTCGGTGCGCGAGGAGCAGGTGGCGAGAACGCTGCAGACGGCGCTTGGCGATATCGTCCTGGTGGGGGGCTCTGCTGGAGACGACCTGGGCTTTACCCGCACTTGGGTATTCCATGATGGTGCCTTCCATAACGATAGTGCGGTGCTGACACTGCTGAGCACCGACTTCGCTTTCCGCCTGTTCAAGACCCAGCACTTTCTCTCCTTGGAGCAGCGTCTGGTCGTCACCCGGGCCGATGCCGAGCAGCGCATCGTGCACGAGATCAATGGTGTGCCCGCCGCCGAGGCATATGCCGAGCTGATCGGGGTGTCGGTGGAGGCGCTCGAACCCAGCCACTTCGCCGCGGCGCCAGTGGTGGTGCTGATCGACGGCACCGACTACGTGCGCTCGATCCAGAAGGCCGAACCGGATGGCAGCCTGATTTTCTACAGTGCCATCGATGAAGGGCTGGTTCTGCGTGTCGCTCAAGGAGTGGACCTGGTCACCGACTTGGAGGTGACGATGGCGCAGTTGCACGAGGAGCTCGGCTCACCGCAGTTGGTTCTCGCCTGCGACTGCATTCTGCGTAACCTGGAAATAACTCAGAAGAGCAGCAAGGCAGCGGTGGAGGCGATCTTCGGCCGCAACAATACCGTGGGCTTCAGCACCTACGGTGAGCAGTACGGCGGAGTGCACGTGAACCAGACGTTGACCGGGATCGCCATTGGCGACCAGTGCCGGGACGAAGGGGACGGGCCGGCAAACGGCTGGGGACGGATCCTGCCCAATCGTAACCAGGGGCAAACATGGCTGACGCACCAAGTGCCGGCCGCAGGCAAGCAGTTGGTGTCGCAAAAGCCGATCCAGGCCGAACGGTTGCGTACCATGGTGCAAGCGCTGATGGATCGCGCCGAGCGCAGTACCAGCGTGCGGAGTTCGGACTTCAGCCTGTTCCAGACCGCGGTCATGCTGGAGGACCAGGTCAGGACGCGGACCCGGGAACTGGAGGCGGCACTGCGCGAGAATGAGCAGATCAACCGCGCCTTGCAGACGGTCCAAGAGGAAATGGCACGCGAGATCCGCGAACGCCGACAGGCCCAGGAAGCGCTGGAGCGGGAGAAGGAGGAGCAGCGTGCTCTCATCCGCAAGCTGGAGGAGGCGCACAATCAATTGCTGCAGTCGGAAAAGCTCGCCTCCATTGGCCAGCTCGCCGCTGGCGTCGCCCATGAAATCAATAATCCCATCGGTTTCGTCAACTCGAATCTCAATACTCTCCGGCAGTATGCGGAAGACCTGCTGCGCCTGCTCGATGCCTACGAAGCGGCCGAGTCGTCACTGGGAGCAGAGGCTGCGGAAAAGATCGCCAAACTCAAAGCGGCGCTCGAACTGGATTACCTACGCGAGGACATCGGGACGCTGATCGCCGAATCCATCGATGGCACCGCCAGGGTTCGGCGTATCGTGCAGGATTTACGCGACTTCTCCCGCACCGAGGCTACCGACTGGCAGTTCGCCGACCTTCATCAGGGGTTGGAGAGCACTCTCAACGTGGCCGCCAACGAGATCAAGTACAAGGCGGAGGTAGTACGCGAATACGGACAGTTGCCCGCGGTGGAGTGCTTACCGGCCCAGCTCAACCAGGTGTTTCTGAATCTCCTGGTCAATGCCGCCCAGGCGATCGAAGAGCGCGGCACGATTACCGTGCGAACCGGCTGCGAAGGTGATCAGGTCTGGCTCGCCTTCGCCGATGACGGCGGGGGGATTCCAGACGAGCTTCAATCGCGGATCTTCGACCCCTTCTTCACTACCAAGCCGGTTGGTCAGGGAACCGGCCTCGGGCTATCGCTCTCCTACGGCATCGTGCAGAAACATGGTGGGCGCATCGATGTCGTCAGCCGGCCCGGTGAGGGAACGACCTTTACCCTTTGGCTGCCAGTCCGGCGTGTTCCGGGCGAAAGCTCCTCAGCGATTGAGCAACCACAGTAATCCGCTGATGAGCAGACTCAGCAGGATCATGGTGGTGATCGGGAAGTAGAAAGAGAAGTTCTCGCGGCGAATGGCGATGTCTCCCGGCAACTGGCCGAGGGGCAGTTTGGAGAGCCACGGCCAGAACAAGCCAATGGCGACGATACACAGGCCGATAACGATCAGGGTGCGAGACATCCTGCCTCCTGTTCTTCCTGCTTGTGCGCTGGCGGCATCCTCGCAGGCCTTTTCTATTTACCAGCTCAACTGACGCAGATGGGACAGCAGCCCCTGCAACGGGTGCGGCAGGTCCTGGCCGGAAAGCCGCTTGGCCTGGCTGCGACAGGAGTAGCCGGTGGCTACTAGCCGGCCGCGGTTGGCCTCGTTCTCGACCAAGGGCTGCCACGACTGTGCATAGATAGTCCTGGAGGTCTCGACGTTGCGCGCTTCGTGACCGTAGGTGCCGGACATGCCGCAGCAGCCCGTGGCGACCAGCTCCAGCTCAAAGCCGAAGGCCGCGAACACCTGCTGCCAGGCCTTGGGGCTACCGGGAGCGTTGGTCTTCTCCGTGCAGTGCGACAGTAGCCGGAAGCTCGGGTCTTCGAGTCTGCCCAGCTGCTGCGCGAGCGCCGGCGGCACCAGGCGTTGGCCCTGGGCCACCAGCCACTCTTGCAGCATCAGCACCTCGGGTACGGCATCGGGGCCCAGCGCCTTTACGTATTCTTGACGGTAGGTCAGGGTCATGGCCGGGTCGATGCCCACCAGTGGCACGCCGAACTCGGCCAGGGCACGCAGGCGGCGCGCCTGTTTCTCCGCAGTGCGTTCGAAGGCACCGAGAAAGCCCTGCACGTGTAGCGGCTTGCCATTGGGTGTATAGGGCGCGACGAAGACCTTCACGTCGAGGCGCGCCAGCAGTTCGACGACATCCATCACCCGTTCTGCCTCGAAGTGGCTGGTGAAGGCATCCTGCACGATGACCACGCTTCTGGCCTTCTGCGCCGCGCTGAGCAGACCCAGCGAGATCGGTGTCGCCTCGGCCACGCCCCAGGCGCGCAACTGCTTGGCCAGCCGCGCGCGGGAGAGGTGAGGGCTGTCGACCAGACCGATAGGGCCCGACAGCAGCCGATCCACCCAGCGCTGGCCAAGCGCAGCGTTATAGAGCGGTGCGGTGTAGGCGAGGTAGGGCACGAAGAACTCCATGCCACCGACCAGGTAGTCGCGCAGCGGGCGCAGATATCGGCCGTGATAGGCCTCGAGAAACAGCGAACGCGACTCGGGCACGTTGACCTTCACCGGACACTGGCCGGCGCAGGACTTGCATGCCAGGCACCCGGCCATGGCCTCGTACACCTCGTGGGAGAAGTCGGCTTCGTCGCGGCGGCGCCAGCTGTTGCGCGCCCGCTCCGGCAGGCGCTTGAGAAAGCCCCAAGCGCCCTCGTGGCGTTGCTGCTGCGCCTCCTCGACCGGGTCGATACCGGCGTTGTTCTGCAGGCGCAGCCATTCGCGGACGAGGCTGGCGCGCCCCTTGGGCGAGTGGACGCGATCGCGGGTGGCCTTCCACGACGGGCACATGGCGTCATCGGGATCGTAGTTGTAGCAGGCGCCGTTGCCGTTGCAGTACACCGTGGCGGCGTGGGACTGCCACACCCGCTCGTCGATCTGACGGTCGAACTGGCCGCGGGTGGGCACGCCGTCGATGGTCAGCAGGCCCGGGTCGACCAGCTTGACGGCTTCCTCCTGCGAGCCAGTAACCGCGGCTTCGGATTGGATAGCAGCAGTACCCGCGGCTTCGGGCGGGCTAAAGAGCGGCGTCGCGATCTTGCCGGGGTTAAGCTGATTATGAGGGTCGAAGGCCGCCTTGACGCGTTGCAGGCTGGGGTAGAGTTCGCCGAAGAACTTGGGGGCGTATTCGGAGCGCACGCCCTTGCCGTGTTCGCCCCACAGCAGGCCGCCATACCGGTGGGTCAGCTCGACGACTTCATCCGAGACCTCACGGATCAGTCGCTCCTGCTCGGGGTCCTTCATGTCAATGGCGGGGCGCACGTGCAGCACGCCGGCGTCCACATGGCCGAACATGCCGTAGCTGAGCCCGCGGGCGTCCAGCGCGGCGCGAAATTCGGCGATGAAGTCGGCCAGATGCTCCGGCGGTACCGCGGTATCCTCGACGAAGGGGATCGGGCGCTTCTCGCCCTTGGCATCGACCCTGGCATTGCCGAGCAGACCCACGGCGCGCTTGCGCATGGCGTAGACCTTCTGAATTTGGTCGCGACCTTCGGCCAAGGTATAGCCGAGACGCGGTACGCTGTCGTCGGTCTCCAGATGGCGGCAGAAGGCGGCTACGCGCTCCTCGAGACGCTCGGGGTCGTCGTCGTTGAATTCGATGAGATTGATGCCGCGTATGGCCACCGTATGGCATTCGGCCGTGGCGGTGTCGCCCCCGGTAGCCGCCTCGTTGGGGAAGAACTCGGCCACGCTATCCCAGATGAAATCCTCCATGGCCAGCAGCAGCACCTTGTCGTCCACCGTCTCGATGGAGGTGGGACGCGGCGCGTGTGGCTGGGCCCGTGAAGTGCCCATCAGCGCCTTGGCGTCGCGCAGGGCATCCATGAAGCCGGCATAGCGAACGTTGACCAGGGTCGAGTGCTTGGGGATCGGCAGGACGTTGAGCACGGCCTCATTGAGGAACCCGAGTGAGCCCTCGGCGCCACACAGCAGGCTGTTGATGTCGAGTCGGCCTTGCGCATCTCTCAAGTGCGCCAGGTCGTAGCCGGTCAAGCAGCGGTTGAGCGGGGGAAACTTGGCTGCGATCAACTCGCCCCGGGTGTCGATGATCTCGCGGACGGTGCGGTAGGCGCTGCCGATCACGCCACTGCGCCGGCACAGCGATTCCAGCTCGGCGTCGTCGACCGGCCGGCTCACCAAGCGCTCGCCGCCGAGCAGCACGCTATCGAGCTCGAGCACATGGTCGCGCGTCTTGCCGTATTCGCAGCTGCCCTGGCCGCTGGCGTCGGTGGAGATCATGCCGCCGAGGGTGGCGCGGTTGGAGGTCGAGAGCTCCGGGGCGAAGAACAGTCCGTGGGGTTTCAAGGCGGCATTGAGCTGATCCTTGACCACCCCGGCCTGTACCCGCACGCGGCGATTCGCGACGTCGATGTCGAGAATTCGATTCATGTGCCGCGACACGTCCACCACCAGGCCGTCGGTGAGCGACTGGCCGTTGGTGCCGGTGCCGCCGCCGCGGGGCGTGAGCACCACCTGACGGTGCGCCGCGTCCCCGGCCAGGCGCGCGATACGCTCCAGGTCGGCAGCGTGACGCGGAAACAGCGCCGCCTGGGGCAGGCGCTGGTAGATCGAGTTGTCGGTGGCCAGCACCGTGCGGCTGGCGTAATCCGGGGCGATCTCGCCCTCGAAACCGGTGGCTTTTAGTGCCTCGAGAAAGCGCAGGTAATGGGCGCCGAGTGCGGCGGTGGCACTCGATTCGGTGGTGTCCAGACGTGCGATCATGATGTCGATTCGGTCGTGTAATGCCGCCCGGTGTGCCGGGTAGGCAGGGAATGACGCTACTTTACCGCGATAGGGCGGTGGTGCGCATCCCGTCGGGCGTTGCGGCATGGCACCTTGGCGGCCTTTTGCCTACAATGTTTCGCCGTTTTATCCTCTTTCACCGTTTCGCTTTCTTTCAGGGGCTGGATGCCATGCTCGATCCCAAACTGCTGCGTAGCGACCTCGATGCGGTCGCTCAACGACTGGCCAAGCGGGGCTTCGTCCTCGATACCGAGCGGCTCGAGGCGTTGGAGTCCCGGCGGCGAGAGTTGCAGACCGAGACCGAGACCCTGCAGAGCGAGCGAAACACTCGCTCCAAGGCGATCGGCAAAGCCAAGGCTGCCGGCGAGGACATCCAGCCGCTGCTCGACGAGGTGAGCGATCTCGGCGATCGGCTCGACGCTGCCAAGACGCAGCTAGCCGAGGCTCAGACCGAGTGGGACGCCTTGATCAGCGGCATCCCCAACTTGCCTCACGACAGCGTGCCGGAAGGCGAGAGCGAAGAGGACAACGTCGAGCTGCATCGCTGGGGCACCCCGCGCGATTATGGCTTCGAGGTACGCGACCATGTCGACCTGGGCGCGCTCAAGGGTGAACTCGACTTCGAACTGGCGGCCAAGCTGACCGGTTCGCGCTTCGCCGTGATGCGCGGCGAGATCGCACGTCTGCACCGGGCGCTGACGCAGTTCATGCTCGACAAGCAGACCCTCGAGCATGGCTACGAGGAATGCTACGTCCCCTACATGGTCAACGAGGCCTCGCTGTACGGCACCGGCCAACTGCCGAAGTTCGGCGAGGACCTGTTCCGGCTGGACGACGAACGCAGCTACCACCTGATCCCCACCGCCGAGGTGCCGCTGACCAACTTCGCTCGCGACGAGATCCTCGACTACAAGGCGCTGCCGCTCAAGCTCACCGCGCATACGCCCTGCTTCCGCAGCGAGGCGGGCTCCCACGGCCGCGACACTCGCGGCATGATACGCCAGCATCAATTCGACAAGGTCGAGATGGTACAGCTGGTGGCGCCCGAGACGAGCTATGCCGCGCTGGAGGAGATGCGCGGCCATGCCGAAGCGATCCTGCAGGCACTTGAGCTTCCGTATCGAGTGGTGACGTTGTGTACCGGCGACATGGGGTTCGGCGCGGCCAAGACTTATGACCTGGAAGTGTGGCTGCCGAGCCAGCGGACCTATCGCGAGATCTCCTCGGTCTCCAATTGCGAGGATTTCCAGGCGCGGCGCATGCAGGCGCGCTTTCGCCATCCCGAGCAGAAGAAGCCGCAGTTGCTGCATACCCTCAACGGCTCGGGCCTGGCGGTAGGGCGCTGCCTCATCGCAGTGATGGAGAACCACCAGAACGCCGATGGCTCCATCACCGTACCCGAGGCGCTGCGCCCCTACCTGGGCGGAATCGCCACCGTCAATTCTCGATCTCCCAACTGACGCTGACACCCGCCTCGATGACGATGGTTCCGGGGCGGTACTCGGCCTGTGAACCGCTCTCCCTGGCGTCGGCACTCATGGCCATCATCCGCGGTGCGTAGATCGGTGAATTCGTCTCGCTGATGTTGGCCACGGCGCCGAGCGAAACGCCCATGGTGCGCGCCATCAGCTCGGCCTTGTGCCGCGCTTTCTCCAGTGCCTTTACTAGCGCTTCGTCAGTGGCTGCATCGCGGTCGGCCAGGTCGTAGCTGATGCCATCCATGGCGTTGACACCGGCGGCGGTCAGGGCATCGAGCAGGCGTGGCAGTCGTTCCAGGTCGTCGACACGAACCTGGAAAGGTCGGTCCAGCCGCGTGCGCATCAGCATGTCGCTGTCGTTGTCGTTGTCGCTGCGTCGTGGGGCGGGCATGTATTCCGGCTGAACGCTCAGCGAACCTGCACTGATGTCGTCGCGTTCAACGCCGGCCTCTTCCAGTGTTCGGATCAAGGCGGCGGCCCGCTCCTCCAGGCGATCGCGGGCCTGGCGCAAGGCATCGGCATCCGTATCGTCTTCGTGGCGTGCCACGGCAGGGGTGCGCTCCCACAGACGCGCGTTGAGCGTGGCGCGGTCCGGCACCACATCGAGCTGAGCTTCGGCTTGTACGTCCAAGTGGGCGCGGGTCTCCTCGGCCTGTGCTGTGCTTCCCAGCAGTGGCATGGCGGTCAACAGACCGCCCAGCAGCAGGCAACGAAAACGTATCGTGGGCATCAAGTAGGCCTCCTTGCGGCAAACATGCGAAGTCGCGCGGAATCGCGCAGAGCGGGGCAGACAGGCCAGCCGGAGACGGCATGGCAGCTTGGTCCCTGTCACCGGAGCGCGCAAGTTTGTATGCCCGCCCGGTAAGGGTCATGATAAGCAGGACACGCCAGGCAGGGATAGATGGCATGATTTACCGCGACGACAACGTGCGATACGGTCGCCCGCTCACCTTGACGCTGGCCTTGGCGGCGTTGGTGGTAATTATTGCCGGCATACGGGCCGGTGCCGACCTGATCATCCCGATACTGCTGGGCTTGTTCATTGCCGTGATCTGCACCTCTCCGGTGAACTGGCTCCACCGCCTGGGGTTGGGCCAACGTCTGGCGGTGGTGGTGACCCTGCTAGTGATCGGGGGCTTTCTCTCCTTGGTGGGGCTGCTGGCGGTCAATGCCTTCGGTACCTTTATCGAAGCGCTGCCAGGCATCGAGGGGCGGCTCTACGAACAGTATCTCAATCTGCTCGACAGCATGGCCTCCATGGGCCTGGCCATCAACCCCGACACGCTGGCCGGTCTTGTCGAAGTCAGAGACGAGGGGGAGTGGCTCTCGACCTTGCTGGAAGGGCTTGGCAACCTGCTGATGCAGAGCGTGGTGGTGGCACTGCTGGTCATCTTCATGCTGTTCGAGACGCTCAACTTCCGACGCAAGGTGGCCCATGCGCTCGACGATCCGGAAGCCAGCCTGCAGCGTTTCCACGAGTTCAGCCAGACCCTCAAGCGCTATCTCGCGGTCAAGACATTCGTCAGTCTACTCACCGGTGTCATGGCCTGGCTCGCCTGTCTGCTGGCCGGAGTAGACTTTCCCTTGCTTTGGGGTGTGCTGGCCTTTGCTCTCAACTACATCCCCAACATCGGTTCAGCCATAGCCGCTGTGCCGCCGGTGCTCCTGTTGCTGGTGTCTCAGGATGGCGGGCTATTCGAAGCCTTTGGCTTGGCGATGGCCTACCTGGGCATCAACTTCGTGCTCGGCAACCTGGTCGAGCCGCGCCTGATGGGGCGCGCACTGGGACTTTCCGCCTTCGTCGCTTTCCTCTCACTGGTGGTTTGGGGCTGGCTGCTGGGTGTGGTCGGCATGTTGCTCTCGGTGGTGCTGACCATGACTCTCAAGATTGCCTTGGACAGTCATCCCCAGACGCGCTGGATGGCCTACCTGCTGGGGCCGGGCAAGCGGCCGCTCGTTGAAAGTGTGGTCGACGAAGGGGGGTCGTCTCCGAGCGACGATGTGACGAACCCGCCTCGCCCTGAAACGCAAACGCCCCGGCAGGAACCGGGGCGGAGCGAGCGTTGACGCCTTATAGAATCAGGCGTTCTGATCGATGAACTGCACCAGCTGCGATTTGGACTGGGCGCCTACCAGCGAAGCGACCTTGGAACCCGACTTGAACAGCATGACGGTGGGGACGCCACGCACACCCTGTTCGGCAGCGATCTCCGGGGCATCGTCGACGTTGATGCTGACCACCTTGAGGTTGTCGGAACGCTCTTCCGCGACCTCATCGATCACCGGGGCCATGACCTTGCAAGGACCGCACCAAGGGGCCCAGAACTTCAGCAGCACGGGTTGTTCTGCCTTCAGGACTTCCTGCTCGAAGTTGGCATTGGTGACATCGACATTATTGGCCATGTGAATCTCCAGTTACGTTGCGCTACATCGAGCGGATCAGGTGACATGCTAGGCATATCCGGTCGGCAGATGTTAGCCGTCGGTCGGGTGTCTGGCAAATAGCAGGGATGCCTGACATCGGTATTTCGACAAGCCTCGTGATCTTGGCTACTGTTCCTGGCACGGAAAGGAGGTTACGCGGATGGCTCGGCTTCGGGCAAGTGCCTGGCAGTCTGGGCGTCGCTAGGGCAGTACGAATAGCGTGCCCATCACTGACGAAACGCGAGACGGACGGAAAAACCAGGCAGAAGAAGCGTCTTGTCGTCGAGCCTCGACAGGGAGAGCCGGGTCATGACGAAACAGTGTACGATCGTGCTGGACGGCAAGAAGTTGAGCGGCCCGTCAGGCGAGCCATTGATCGATTTCCTCAAGCATCAAGGTATCGACCTGCCACATGTCTGCTACCACCCTTCGCTGGGTGCTCTCGAAACTTGCGATGCCTGCTGGGTCGAAGTCGACGGGGAGCTTAAGCGTGGCTGTGCGCTGAAAAGCAGTGCTGGGTTGAAGGTCAATACCCTTGGCGAGCATGCCAGGGCAGCCCGCGAAGAGGGCATGGATCGCCTGCTGGCCAAGCATGAACTCTACTGCACGGTTTGCGAGAACAACAATGGCGACTGCACGCTCCACAACGCCATGGTGGATATGCAGATTCCCATCCAGCGCTACGAGTTCCAGCGAAAACCCTACGATAAGGACACATCCAGCCCTTTCTATACCTACGACCCCGACCAGTGCATCCTCTGTGGCCGCTGCGTCGAGGCGTGCCAGAACGTCGAGGTCAACGAGACGCTTTCCATCGACTTTGCCAGCGATAACCCGCGCGTGCTGTGGGATGACGGGAAGGAAATCAACGACTCCAGCTGCGTACACTGCGGCCATTGCGTCACGGTCTGCCCTTGCAATGCGCTCATGGAGAACAGCATGGACGGTCAGGCGGGGCCCTTTACCGCCATGCCCTGGTCGCTCAAGCGGCCAATGATCGAAATCGTCAAGCAGCTCGAGACCACAATGGGTGCGAAGCCCGTATCGGGGCTCTCGGAAATCGACATGAATCTGCGCCAGCCCGAGATCAAGCGTACCAAGACGGTCTGTACCTACTGTGGCGTCGGTTGCTCGTTCGAGATGTGGACGCGCGATCGTCACATTCTCAAGGTGCAACCGGTGCCCGAGGCACCGGCCAACGGCATCTCCACGTGCATCAAGGGCAAGTTCGCCTGGGATTTCATCAATAGCGAAAAGCGTCTGACCATGCCGCTTGTCCGAGACAACGGACGTTTCCGCGAAGCCAGCTGGGACGAAGCGCTCGACCTTGTGGCGCGCCGCTTGCTCGAGGTGCGTGATCGGCATGGACCCGACAGCCTGGGCTTCATCGGCTCGAGCAAGGGAACCAACGAGCAAGCCTATCTGGTGCAGAAGATCGCTCGCCTGATCATCGGCACCAACAGTGTCGACAATTCGTCGCGCTACTGCCAGAACCCGGCGACCAAGGGGCTATTTCGCACCGTCGGATATGGCGGCGATGCCGGCTCGATCGAGGATATCGAGCAGGCCGAGGTGGTGGTCATCGTGGGCAGCAATACCGCCGAGAACCATCCCGTCATTGCGTCCAGGATCAAGGCGGCACAGAAGCTGCGCGGGCAGAAGTTGATCGTGGTCGACCCGCGCAAGCACGAGATGGCCGAACGCGCCGATCTCTTCCTGCGCCCCAACGCCAGCACCGACTTGGTCTGGGCCTCGGCGCTGTCGCGCTACATGTTCGATAACGGACTTGCCGACATGGCGTTTCTTGAGCGCTGGGTCAATCACGTCGATGAATACCGCCAGTCACTGGCACCGTTCACACTGGAGTACGCCGAGTCGATGACCGGTATCGATCGTGACGACCTGGTCGAGGCGGCGGAGACGATCGGCCGCGCCAATAGCGTCTGCCTTCTCTGGGCCATGGGCATCACCCAGCACAGCCACGGCTCCGACACCAGTACCGCGCTCTCCAACCTGTTGCTGGTCACCGGCAATTACGGCAAGCCGGGTAGCGGTGGGTACCCCATGCGCGGCCACAATAACGTCCAGGGCGCCAGCGACTTCGGCTGCCTGCGTAACATGTACCCTGGCTACGAAAAAGTATCTGACCCGGATGCGCGCAAGCGCTGGGCCAAGGGGTGGGGTGTCGATCCCGAACAGCTCTCCGATAAGGTCGGCGAAGGTAATTTCCTGATGGTGCAGTCGGCCGAGCAAGGCGCGATCAAGGCCATGTACATCGTCGGCGAGGAGACGGCCTACTCCGATGCCAATACCCATAACGTGCACTCGGCCTTCGAAAACCTCGACTTCATGGTGGTGCAGGACATCTTCCTCAGCCGTACCGCCGAGTTTGCCGACGTCGTGTTGCCCGCCTGCCCCAGCGTCGAGCAAGAGGGCACCTACGTGAATACCGAACGGCGCATCCAGCGCGCCTACAAGGTGCTCGAGCCGCTGGGCGACAGCCGGCCGGATTGGCAAATCCTGACCGACCTGGCAGCTCGTATGGGGTACGACTGGGATTACACCCACCCCTCCCAGATCATGGATGAGTGTGCACGCATTGCCCCGATGTTCGCCGGAGTCACCTACGAGCGGCTGGAAGGCTGGAAGTCACAGCAGTGGCCGGTAGCCGCTGATGGCACCGATTCGCCGCTGCTGTATACCGACGGTTTTCCCAACGAGGATGGCAAGGCCAACCTGCATCCGCTGGAATGGCAAGAGCCGGAGGAGAGCGTCGACGACGAGTACGACCTGATGCTCGACAACGGACGCATGCTCGAGCAGTTCCAGGGGGCTAATCAGACGGGGCGTACCGCAGGTCTCTGGGAGCAGGTACCGAATGGTTTCGTCGAGGTCAGCCCGGAGCTCGCTGCGGAGCGTGGTATCGAGGAGGGCACCTGGGTGCGGGTGAGCTCGCGACGCGACAGCTTGGAATTTCCTGCGGTGATTACCGATCGCGTGCGAGGCAAGACGCTATTCATGCCCATCCACTTCGGCAAGCCGGGGGTCAATCTGTTGACCGGCGAGCACAACGATCCGGACGTACAGACGCCGGCCTACAAGGAAACCGCCGTCAAGTTGGAAGTCCTGGACGAACGAGGTGATCCACCTCTGCCCGCAAGCAATTATCGCTATGGCCGGCGCATTCCGACTCAGGGCGTCGAGGTCGCGGTGAAGTGGGCACGGAGAGACTACTCGCCGCCGCCCGCTCAGCAATCCAACCCGAGGAAGATGTAATGGCCGAACGAATTTCACATGACGTAACGCCGCCCAGGATCGGACCGGATGCTCATGAGGAGTTGGAACAATTGCTGCAAACGCTCCATGAGCATGGCGTACTGCGCCTGGCCAACGACATGGTGGGAGCCAATACTGCGATAGCCAGTGTCGTCGTGGATGGGCTGGGCAAGGAGTCCACCCTCAACGCTATCCAGAACCTGGCGGTACTCGGCATGATGCTGTCGGATATCCCGCCGGAGCGCTTCTACCGGGTGGCCTTTGCCTTCAAGGAGGCAGTTGACCGGATCGGCCAGTATCAGCCTGGCGAAGAAGGCAGCGATGCCCCAGGTGTCAGCGGCGCCTATCGCATGCTCAACGATGATGAGCTATGGCGGGCAGTATCACCGTTGGTCGATGGCCTCAAGGCGTTCGCCGAGCGCCTCGACAAGCCCGTCGCCAAGCCGGTCAGCGACTACTTCGGTAAGCCGACAAGCGGGCCGTGACATTCCGGGAGCGTAGCGGGGCATCTGTGCCCCATGCGCCTCCGTTCCCAACTGCCAGTATGAGCGGCTCGGCGGCCTGTGGTCCCAGCCCTCTCATGCGCCGACTATTTTGCTCTCATAGCCGACTTGGCCGTTTAGCGTTATGCTATTTGGTGATTAGACCGTTAAACGACTAATCACAGATGCATATGTCTACCGGGCGCCAGGGGGCCGAGTCGATCATGAAACTACAGCAGCTGCGCTACGTCTGGGAGGTGACTCGCCATAACCTCAACGTGTCGGCAACGGCCCAGAGCCTGTTCACTTCGCAGCCCGGTATCTCCAAGCAGATTCGCCTGCTCGAGGATGAGCTGGGAGTGGAGATCTTCGCCCGCAGCGGTAAGCACCTGACCCGAGTCACTCCCGCTGGGGAAGCCATCGTCGAGCTGGCCGGAAAGGTGCTGCGGCTGGCCGACAATATCAAGCAGGTGGCCCAGGAGCATAGTGATGAACGCCGAGGCAGCCTCTCCATTGCCACGACACATACTCAGGCCCGCTATGCCCTGCCGCCGGTGATCGGCGAATTCACCCGTAAGTATCCTGATGTCGCCTTGCACATGCAGCAGGGCACGCCCAAGCAGATCGCCCAGATGGTCAGCGATGGAATGGCCGATTTCGCTATCTGCACCGAGTCGCTGGAACTGTTTACCGATCTGATCTTGTTGCCCTGCTATCGCTGGAACCGCTGCGTGCTGGTGCCGCGTGGGCATCCCTTGGCCGATGGAGGCGAGCTGACCCTCGATCGCCTGGCCGAGCAACCTATCGTGACCTACGTATTCGGCTTTACCGGGCGTTCCCAGCTTGATGATGCCTTCCGCGCCGGTGGGCTCACACCCAATGTGGTCCTTACCGCCGCCGATGCCGACGTGATCAAGACCTACGTCAGGCTAGGTCTGGGGGTTGGTATCGTGGCTCACATGGCCTATGACCCCGAACTCGACGATGACCTGGTCGCTCTCGAGGCGGGCCATTTGTTCGAAAGCTCTGTGACCAAGATCGGTATCCGCCGTGGCACCTTCATGCGCGGTTACATGTACGACTTCGTCAAGGGCTTCGCCGGTCATCTCGAGCGCGATCTGGTCGATGCGGCTCTTGCGGCAGGCCCGCGGCACGAGGCCGATCTATTCGAGCACATAGCCCTTCCGGTGCGTTAGACCCTGCTTGCTGGCCGACCTATGCCGGCCGACTTTTCGCGCAGCCGAAAAAAAGGCGGGCCAAATTTTGCTCGGCCCGCCTCGAAAGAATGTTCCGGTGAAAGGTCAGTGCTGCAGGTGCAGGCCGCACTCTCGCTTCTCCTCCACCTTGGTGGGGTCGAAGTAGTCGAATTCGTTGGGCAGAGCGTGCCGCTGCAGGTACTGGTACATGTCGCGGGCGCTCCAGTGCAGCAGAGGCGAGACCTTGAGCAGACCATTGGCGTTCTTGCTGGCGGGAGCCATGCGGGCACGCTCGGGGGTATCTTCGGCACGCAGCGCCGTGAACCAGACGTCAGGTGCCATCTCGCGCAGCGCACGTTCGAACGGCTCGAGCTTCACTTCGCGAGTGAAGGCTTCGTGGCGTGGGTCGTCGATGCTCGGCATTGGACCTTCCACGGCCTCACGGTGAGCCCGCGTGCGCTGCGGCAAATAGGTCACCAGGTTGAGATCGAGGCGCTTGACCAGCTCATCGGCAAACCGATACGTCGCATCGGTATTGTATCCATGATCCATCCAAACCACCGGAATGTCCGGTCGCTGACGCGTCACCATATGCAGGATGACGGCCTCGAAGGGACGGAAGTTGGTGGTGACGATAGGGCGCTGGCCCTGCTCCAGGGCCCAGCGGATCAGTGCGTCCGGATTGTTGCCTAGTTCCTGATTGATAGCGTCGAGTTCTGCCATGGGGGCTCCAGGGTCGTTGACGGCAATTGGACATACCCTATCAAAGGCACCAGATCGGCCCCCAATACCGTTTCATTGGATTAATATTCCCAAATGGATGGTTTGTTCTTCTTCTTATTCCATATCGAGCTTTGTATCTGACAGAGCCTCCATGAGGTGGCGAATCTTGTCCAGAGTCTCGGTGTATTCCGCGTCGACATCGGAATCGGCCACCAAGCCCCCTCCGCCCCAGAGATGAATCTGCCCGGCATCGGCAACGGCGGTACGAATGGCAATAGAGGTATCCATGTTTCCACGCACGTCGACGTAGCCCAGGCTGCCGCAGTAAACGCTGCGTCGGCTGGGCTCCAGTTCGTCGATGATCTGCATGGCCCGGACCTTGGGAGCACCGGTAATCGAGCCTCCGGGGAAGGCGGCGGACAACAGGTCGAGAGGACGACGCCCTGTTGCCAAGTCGCCGCATACGATGCTGACCAGATGATGAACGTTGGCGTAGCTCTCCAACCCGCACAACTGCGGCACCCGAACGCTGCCCGGACGACATACGCGGCCCAGGTCGTTGCGCAGCAGGTCCACGATCATTACGTTCTCGGCGCGGTCCTTGAGGCTGACGGCCAGCTCACCCGCCAGGCGAGCGTCTTCTTCGGTAGTGCTACCGCGCGGGCGGGTGCCCTTGATCGGTCGGGCCTCGACATGCCCATCGGCCCGGCAGTGCAGAAAACGTTCGGGCGAAAGCGACAGGATGGCCTGTTCCCCCTGGCTCGTGCGCCAGGCCTGGTAGCCGGCGAACGGTGTCGGTGTGGCCTGGCGCAAGCGCAGGTAGGCCGACCACAGGTCGCCGCGGTATCGAGCGCTGAAACGCTGCGCCAGGTTGATCTGGTAGCAGTCGCCGGCACGGATATAGTTCTGGACGGCAGCGAATCGCTCGGCGTAGCCGTCGCGATCCAGCTCGCCTTCGAAAGGGGACAGAAGCTGAAAGTCAGTGGTTGGAGGTGTGGGCTGTCGTAGCCAATCCAGCACCTGGTTGCGTCTGTCGGAAGTGGCTATCAGCCAGCTTTCCCTTTGCTGATGATCCTGAATCAGCGCCCAGTCGTACAGTCCGATACGGCTGGCGGGTAGGGAGACGACCTGGCTCGATGACTCTCCTACCGGCTCGAGAGAACGGCCGAGGTCATAGCCCCAATAGCCGATCAGGCCGCCCAGGAAGGGCAGATCGCTCTCTGGGAATTCAAGTGCCAGCCCTTCCAATAGCTCCTGCTGAACCAAGAAAGGGTTGCGGCTGTCGCGTACCTGGTTGTCTACCCGAATGATGCCTTGCCCGTCTACCGTCAGCACCGACACCGGGTCGCTGCTGATGATGTCGTAGCGACCACTCGGTGCGGCAGGCTTGCCACTATCGAGCAGAACGGCCCCGGGGTGTCGGCGCAGGGACGAAAAATAGTCGAGCGGATCATCCCGATAGGGGAGCGAGCTGATTTGAAGTCTTTCAGTCATCAATGGAGCCTTCCAGAACAGGCCCTCATTCTAGGGGGCAGGATGTGTTTTGTCGTGAGGGCCGTTGCCTTGTTAACGATTCTGCCGTCAACGCTGACAAGATTGTCGACATCGGAGGCAATGCCCATGCCTCGGCGTACAACCAAAGGCGTAGCAAATCGCGCCAACAGGAAGGTTGACCGAAGGTGAGGCAATGTCTAAAGTCTTTTCATCCTCCAATTGTCGACAATTATCATGAACTCAGTCGCTCCTGAACAATCTCCACCCGAAGTTCGCACACTGGCCGAGCGCGTCTTCCATCAGCTGCAGGATGCCATTGTGCGTGGCGAGCTGGCGCCGGGAAGCAAGATCACCGAGCCGGGCCTGTCCAAGACCTACGGCATTTCCCGTGGCCCGCTGCGCGAAGCGATGCGTCGTCTCGAGGCCCACCGCCTGATCGAGCGGGTCCCGCATGTCGGGGCCCGGGTGGTCAAGCTCTCGATGAAAGAGCTGCTGGAGCTGTTCGACGTGCGCGAAGCGCTGGAGAGCATGGCTGCACGACTGGCCGCCGAGAACATGACCCGTGAGGAGATTGCCGGGCTGCGCGAGGTGCTTTCCGTGCACGAACGCCAGGCGGACCTGCAGAGTGGCGAGGCCTACTACCAGCGCGAGGGCGACCTGGATTTCCATTATCGCATCGTCCAGGGCAGCCACAACCGCATGCTGATGACCATGCTGTGCGATGACCTCTATTACCTGGTGCGGCTCTACCGCACCCAGTTCAGCGCCAGCGGCACCCGGCCCCAGCGCGCTTTCGTCGAGCACCATCGCATCGTCGATGCCATCGAAGCGGGCGACGCCGAGTTGGCCGAACTGCTGATGCGTCGCCACGTCAGCGCCTCGCGGGCCAACGTGGCCGACCGCTACGCCGAGATTCTCAAGGAGCAGGCCGAGGCCACAGCCTGAGGCCGGTCCGAACGAACACAGAGGAACCTACCATGACACAACCTACCCCAGGCGCTCGTTTTCGTGCCGCACTTGAGGCCAGCCGGCCGCTGCCCATCGTCGGTACCATCAACGCCTATACCGCAATGATGGCCGAGCGGGTTGGCCACCAGGCCATCTACCTTTCCGGTGGCGGCGTGGCCAATGCCTCGTTCGGCCTGCCCGACCTGGGCATGACCACCATGAACGATGTGGTGCAGGATGCTCATCGCATCTGTGGCGCCACCGACCTGCCGCTGCTGGTAGACATCGATACCGGCTGGGGCGGGGCCTTCAACATAGCCCGCACCGTCAAGGAGATGCAGCGTGCCGGGGTGGCCGCTGTGCACCTCGAAGACCAGGTGGCGCAGAAGCGCTGCGGCCACCGCCCCAACAAGGAGATCGTCACCAAGCAGGAGATGGTCGATCGAATCAAAGCCGCCGCCGATGCACGCATCGATCCCGACTTCTACTTGATTGCGCGTACCGATGCTTTCCAGAAGGAGGGGCTCGACGCCGCCATCGACCGCGCCAGCGCCTGCATCGAGGCCGGGGCCGATGCCATCTTTGCCGAGGCGGTGCATACCCTTGACGATTACCGGGCCTTCTGCCATCGCGTCGACGCGCCGATCCTGGCCAACATCACCGAATTCGGCGCCACGCCGCTGTTCAGTCAGCAGGAGCTCGCCGAAGCGGGTTGCCGCATGGTGCTTTATCCGCTGTCGGCCTTCCGCGCCATGAACGCGGCCGCATTGAAGGTCTATCAGAGCATTCACGACAAGGGGCATCAGCGTGACGTGGTCGAGCTGATGCAGACCCGTGACGAGCTTTACGATTTTCTCAACTACCACGCTTTCGAGCAGAAGCTCGATGCGCTGTTCGCAGAAAATCAGCTCGCCGAAAAGGGTTCAGGCAACTGAGCCTGGCCCGTTACGACGACAAGAAAAAAGCCAGACCAAGGAGACACGACATGGCAGATAAACCCAATGCTGGCGCCGGCCTGCGTGGCCAGAGTGCGGGGAGCACGGCGCTTTGCACTGTCGGCAAGACCGGCTCGGGCCTGACCTACCGCGGATTCGACATCAAGGAGCTCGCCGAGAAGGCGCGCTTCGAGGAGGTCGCCTATCTGCTGCTCAAGGGCAAGCTGCCCAACCGGGCCGAACTCGATGCCTACATCACCAAGCTCAAGGGAATGCGGAGCCTGCCGGCAGCACTCAAGGCGGTGCTCGAGCAGATCCCGGCCGATGCCCACCCCATGGACGTAATGCGCACCGGCGCCTCGATGCTCGGCAACCTCGAGACCGAGGAGAGCTTCGACGAACAGCAGGACGTCTCCGATCGCCTGCTCGCGGTGCTGCCATCGATCATCTGCTACTGGTATCGCTACAGCCACGATGGCGTGCGCATCGAGACCGAGACCGACGACGAGTCAGTGGGCGCTCACTTCCTGCATCTGCTGCGCGGCGAGGCGCCTTCCGAGCTACACGCGCGGGTGATGAACGTCTCGCTGATACTTTATGCCGAGCACGAGTTCAACGCCTCGACCTTCACCGCCCGAGTATGCGCCTCGACGCTCTCCGACATGCACTCCTGCGTGACCGGCGCCATCGGCTCGCTGCGTGGCCCGCTACACGGCGGTGCCAACGAGGCGGCCATGGACATGATCGAGAACTGGACGTCGCCGGAAGAGGCCGAGCGCGAGATCATGGGCATGCTCGAGCGCAAGGAGAAGATCATGGGCTTCGGGCATGCGATCTATCGCGAGTCCGACCCACGCAACGCGATCATCAAGCGGTGGTCGAAGGAGCTGGCCGAGGACGTGGGCGATACGGTCCTGTACCCGGTTTCCGAGCGCGTCGAGGAGGTCATGTGGCGCGAGAAGAAGCTGTTCTGCAACGCCGACTTCTTCCACGCCAGCGCCTACCACTTCATGGACATTCCCACCAAGCTGTTCACGCCGATTTTCGTCTGTTCGCGCGTCACCGGCTGGTGTGCCCATGTCTTCGAACAGCGCGCCAACAACCGCATCATTCGCCCCAGTGCCGACTACATTGGTCCCGAGAAGAGCGAGTGGGTGCCGATCGAGGAGCGCGACTGAGTCTCTCCTCCCTCAGCAAGGGCGGCCCAAGGGTCGCCTGTTCCCCGCCTGACCCAACATCACGCGAAGACCGTCGATCCATGAATACTCAATATCGCAAACCGCTTCCCGGCACCGCGCTGGACTACTTCGACGTGCGTGCGGCCGTCGAGGAGATCCAGCCCGGTGCCTACGATGCTCTGCCCTACACTTCCCGAGTATTGGCCGAACAGTTGGTTCGCCGCTGCGAGCCGGAACTGCTTACCGATGCACTCAAGCAATTGATCGAGCGTCGCCGCGATCTGGATTTTCCCTGGTATCCGGCGCGGGTAGTCTGCCATGACATCCTCGGCCAGACGGCACTGGTCGACCTGGCCGGCCTGCGCGACGCCATCGCCGAGAAGGGCGGCGACCCGGCCAAGGTCAATCCGGTGGTGCCGACTCAGTTGATCGTCGACCACTCGCTGGCCGTCGAATGCGGCGGCGACGATCCCCAGGCATTCGACAAGAACCGTGCCATCGAGGATCGCCGTAACGAGGATCGCTTCCACTTCATCGACTGGACGCGCACCGCGTTCGAGAACGTCGACGTGATTCCCGCCGGCAACGGCATCATGCACCAGATCAACCTGGAGAAGATGTCGCCGGTGATTCAGGCCCGCGACGGGGTGGCCTACCCGGATACCTGCGTGGGTACCGACAGCCACACCCCGCACATCGACTGCCTGGGTGTCATCGCCATCGGCGTCGGTGGCCTCGAGGCCGAGACCGTGATGCTCGGCCGCCCCTCGATGATGCGCCTGCCCGACATCGTCGGTGTGGAGCTGACCGGCAAGCGTCAGCCCGGTATCACCGCCACCGATATCGTGCTGGCTATCACCGAGTTCCTGCGCCAGGAGCGGGTGGTGGGGGCCTATCTGGAGTTCTTCGGCGAAGGGGCCGAGAGCCTGACCATCGGCGACCGTGCCACGATTTCCAACATGACACCGGAGTACGGTGCCACCGCGGCAATGTTCTACATCGACGAGCAGACCACCGACTACCTGACCATCACCGGTCGTGAACCGGAGCAGGTAGCATTGGTGGAAAACTACGCCAAGACTGTGGGGCTGTGGGCTGACAGCCTGAAGAGCGCCGAGTACGAGCGCGTGCTCACCTTCGATCTCTCCACCGTCGAGCGTAACCTGGCCGGGCCTTCCAACCCGCACCGTCGCCTGCCCACCTCGGCGCTGGCCGAGCGCGGCATTGCTGCCAACCTGGAGCAGGCGCTGGCCGAGGAGAGGGCCGGCAGGATGCCCGATGGTGCGGTGATCATCGCCGCAATCACCAGCTGCACCAATACTTCCAACCCACGCAACGTCGTGGCCGCAGGCCTGCTGGCAAAGAAAGCCAACGAGCTTGGCTTGGTGCGTAAGCCGTGGGTGAAGTCGTCGTTCGCCCCTGGATCGAAAGTCGCTCGCCTGTACCTTGAGGAGGCCGGACTGCTGCCCGAACTCGAGAAGCTCGGCTTCGGTATCGTCGCCTACGCCTGCACCACCTGCAACGGTATGTCCGGTTCGCTGCGTCCGGAAATCCAGCAGGAGATCATCGACCGCGACCTCTATGCCACCGCGGTACTCTCCGGAAACCGTAACTTCGACGGTCGCATTCATCCTTATGCCAAGCAGGCCTTTCTCGCCTCGCCACCGCTGGTGGTGGCCTACGCCATTGCCGGCACGGTGCGCTTCGACATCGAGAAGGATGCGCTGGGCTACGACAAGGACGGTAAACCCGTCACGCTCAAGGAACTATGGCCGTCCGACGAAGAGATCGACGCCATCGTCGGCGAGTACGTCAAGCCAGAGCAGTTCAAGCAGGTTTATATCCCGATGTTCAATCTGGATGAGGTGGAAGCGGCAAAGAGCCCGCTATACGACTGGCGGCCGCAGAGCACCTACATTCGTCGCCCGCCCTACTGGGAGGGCAACATGGCGCGCGAGCGGGGATTGAAGGGCATGCGGCCGCTAGCGATCCTGCCGGATAACATCACCACAGACCACCTGTCGCCGTCGAACGCCATCATGCTGGACAGCGCGGCGGGGGAGTACCTGGCCAAGATGGGCCTGCCCGAGGAAGACTTCAACTCCTACGCCACCCACCGCGGCGATCACCTCACCGCGCAGCGCGCCACGTTGGCCAATCCCAAGCTGTTCAACGAGATGGTGCGCGACGACAACGGCGACGTTGTCCAGGGCTCGCTAGCGCGTATCGAACCGGAAGGCAAGGTGACGCGCATGTGGGAGGCCATCGAGACCTACATGGAGCGCGGCCAGCCGCTGATCATCATTGCCGGGGCCGACTACGGTCAGGGTTCGTCACGTGATTGGGCGGCCAAGGGCGTGGCGCTAGCAGGCGTCGAGGCCATCGTTGCCGAGGGCTTCGAGCGTATCCACCGCACCAACCTGGTGGGCATGGGCGTGATGCCGCTGCAGTTCGAAGAGGGCACCACGCGCCACACGCTGAAGCTCGACGGCACCGAAACCTACGACGTGGAGGGCAAGCCGGCGCCGGGAGCGAGCCTGACCCTGGTCATTCATCGCACCAATGGCAATACCGAGCGCGTACCGGTTATCTGCCGCCTGGACACCGCCGAGGAGGTCTCCGTCTACTCCGCCGGCGGCGTGCTGCAGCGCTTCGCCCAGGACTTCCTCGAGTCCGAAGCCGAAGCGACGGCCTGACCTCAACGTCTCGTGAGCGCCCCGGTGTTTCCTGCCGGGGCGCTTCGCGTCAATTCAGGAAGCGATTTTCATGGCACATGTTCCGCAGATTCGAATTCCTGCCACCTACATGCGTGGTGGTACCAGCAAGGGCGTTTTCTTCCGCCTGGGTGACCTGCCCGAGGCGGCACGTCAGCCTGGCCCGGCCCGCGATGCGCTGCTGCTGCGAGTGATCGGCAGTCCCGATCCCTACCAGAAGCAGATCGATGGCATGGGCGGGGCTACCTCGAGCACCAGCAAGACCGTCATTCTCTCGAGAAGCGAGAGCCCCGATCACGATGTCGATTATCTGTTCGGCCAGGTCTCCATCGACAAGCCCTTCGTCGACTGGAGCGGCAACTGCGGCAACCTGTCAGCCGCCGTGGGTCCCTTCGCCATCAGCAACGGCCTGGTGGATCCCTCGCGCGTCCCTGAAAACGGCATGGCCACGGTGCGCATCTGGCAGGCCAATATCGGCAAGACCATCGTTTCGCGAGTACCGATCACTAACGGTGAAGTCCAGGAGACCGGGGACTTCGAGCTCGATGGCGTGACCTTCCCGGCTGCCGAGGTGGCGGTGGAGTTCATGGATCCTGCCGACGGGGACGGTGCCATGTTCCCCACCGGCAACCTGATCGACAGGCTGGAGGTGCCCGATATCGGCACGCTCGAGGCGACCATGATCAACGCCGGCATCCCGACCGTCTTCGTCAATGCCGATGCCATCGGCTACACCGGCACCGAACTGCAGGAAGCGATCAATGGCGATACCAAGGCGCTGGCCATGTTCGAGTCCATACGTGCCCACGCTGCGGTGCGCATGGGTCTGATCAAGGAGGTCGCCGAAGCGGCCGAGCGCCAGCACACGCCCAAGGTCGCCTTCGTCGCGCCGCCGGCCGACTACATCGCATCGAGCGGCAAGGCGATCAAGGCGAGTGATATCGATCTTGTGGTGCGCGCGCTCTCCATGGGCAAGCTGCATCACGCCATGATGGGGACGGCGGCGGTGGCTATCGCCACGGCGGCGGCGGTGCCCGGAACTCTTGTCAATCTGGCCGCGGGTGGCGGCGAGCGCAATTCGGTGCACTTCGGCCACCCTTCCGGCACCTTGCAAGTAGGAGCCGAGGCGGACAGTGTCGGCGGCCAATGGACGGCGACCAAGGCCGTGATGAGCCGCAGTGCCCGTGTTCTGATGGAGGGATGGGTGCGCATTCCCGGTGACGCCTTCTAAGGCTTTTTGACAGGCATTTCGCGCCCTGAGTCGCAAGGCTCGGGGCGTTTTCTATAGTGAAGGGAGTCGACAGCGAATCTGTGACAGGAGATAGCATGAGCGCCACCGTCGAACGCAACGTCCGCCCCGACTACGACCCCGAGCTACAGAAGATTGCCGACTACGTGCTCGACTATCGTATCGAGAGCGAGGAGGCGCTGGACACCGCACGCAACTGCCTCATTGACACCCTGGGCTGCGGCCTGCTGGCGCTGCGCTTTCCCGAATGTACCAAACACCTGGGACCTCTGGTCGAGGGGACCGTGGTGCCGAATGGCGCCCGGGTGCCGGGTACCTCCTTCCGTCTGGATCCGGTCAAGGCGGCCTGGGACATCGGCTGCATCATTCGCTGGCTCGACTATAACGACACCTGGCTTGCCGCCGAGTGGGGGCATCCTTCCGACAACCTTGGCGCTATCCTCGCGGTGGCCGATTATCTCTCACAAAAACGGATCATTCAGGGTGAGACACCGCTCATCATGCGCGATGTGTTGGAAGCGATGATCAAGGCGCATGAGATCCAGGGTGTGCTGGCACTCGACAACTCCTTCAATCGGGTTGGGCTCGACCACGTAGTGTTGGTGAAAGTCGCTTCCACCGCAGTGGCAGCGCACATGATGGGAGCGGATCGGGAGCAGCTGCTCTCGGCCCTGTCGCATGCCTGGGTGGACGGGCAGAGCCTGCGCACCTATCGCCATGCACCCAATGCCGGTTCGCGCAAGAGCTGGGCAGCAGGGGACGCCACGTCGCGCGGCGTGCGTCTGGCCGATATCGCCCTACGTGGAGAGATGGGTATTCCCGGTGTGCTCAGCGCGCCGCAGTGGGGCTTCTACGATGTCCTTTTCTCCAAGACCAATAAGGATCAGAAGCTCAAGCCCGAGAATGAGCGGCGCTTTACCTTCCAGCGCGAGCTTGGCACTTACGTGATGGAAAATATCCTGTTCAAGATCGCTTTCCCGGCAGAGTTTCATGCCCAGACCGCTTGCGAAGCAGCGGTTCGCCTGCACGCACAGGTCGAGGGCCGCCTGGAAGATATCGAGCGCATCATTATCACCACGCATGAGTCGGCAATACGGATCATCTCCAAAGAGGGAGACCTGGCCAATCCTGCGGACCGTGACCATTGCCTGCAGTACATGGTGGCCGTACCGTTGATCTTCGGTGATCTGACCGCCGAGCACTATGAGGACGATTTCCATCATCAACATCCCCTCATCGACACCCTCAGGGCGAAGATGGAGGTGGTTGAAGAGCCTCGCTATACCCAGGACTACCTCGCCTCTGACAGGCGTTCCATCGCCAACGCCATTCAGGTCTTCTTCCGGGACGGTAGCTCCACGGAGTGCATCGAAGTGGAATACCCCATTGGCCACCGCCGTCGGCGCGACGAAGGTATCCCGGTTCTCGAGGAAAAGTTCAAGCGCAACTTGGCGACCCGTTTTCCAGCCGGACGAAGCGAGAGGATATTTGCTCTATGCAAGGATCCCAATCGCCTCGAGGCAATGCCAGTGAACCGCTTCGTGGACCAATTCGTCATCTGAGGTAACCAAAGGCGGAAATACTTGTTCTCCGTCATGGCAGCGCGCCAAATCCTGAACTATATTTTTTTGACGCCAAGGGTTGCGTGTATCCTCGGTTAACCGTAAAGTACGCATCCGCTGCCGGCGACGGGCAACGTAGCCAGCGGTGGGAAGAGTGGTAAGTGGCTGTCCCGC
>NZ_JAAQTO010000073.1 GCF_011742165.1 Billgrantia bachuensis
CTGCTGCCCGAGGCGCTGCGTGACGGCAACCCCTGGGGTGTGTCACGGTTGGTCGATGGCAAACGCGAGGCATGAGACGTGAACGACGCTAACGAGACTACCCATTACCTTCCCCAGGACGTAGAGCAGGCCCTGCTGGTGGGCCGCGTATGGCGTGACGACGGCCCGGCTCTGGTGGTGGTGCGCCGAGGGGAGGTGGTCGACATCACCGCCCAGTGCGACTGCATGGCCGACCTGCTCGACCGCGACGATGCCGCCGACTTCGCCCGAGGCGTGGAAGGCGAGTCGCTCGGCCCTGTCGCTACCCTGCTGCAAAACTCCCTGGACGAACCGCAGCGAGCGCCCTACCTGCTCGCACCCTGCGACGTGCAGGCGATCAAGGCCTGCGGCGTGACCTTCGCCGTGAGCCTGCTGGAGCGGGTGATCGAGGAGCAGGCCGGCGGCGATGCGGCCAAGGCCAGCCAGCTGCGTGCCGAGCTCAACGAGGTGATCGGCCAGGACCTGTCGCGCATCGCGCCGGGTTCCGACGAGGCCATGGCACTCAAGGCGGCACTGCAGGCCCGCGGCGCCTGGTCGCAATACATGGAGGTGGGCCTGGGCTCCGACGCCGAGGTATTCACCAAGGCGCAACCACTCTCCTCGGTGGGCTTCGGTACCCGTGTCGGCCTGCATCCGGCCTCGAAATGGAACAACCCCGAGCCCGAGATCGTGCTGGCGGTGGATGCCCAGGGCGAACCCAGGGGCGCTACGCTCGGCAACGACGTCAACCTGCGCGACGTCGAGGGCCGCAGCGCCCTGCTGCTGGGCAAGGCCAAGGACAACAATGCCTCCTGCGCCATCGGACCGTTCATTCGCCTGTTCGACGAGCGCTTCACGCTGGACAGCGTGCGCCAGGCCCATGTCACGCTGCGCATCGAGGGTGAGGACGACGGCTTCCTGCTCGAAGGCGAGAGCGACATGCGCGAGATCAGCCGCGACCCGCTCGATCTGGTGCGCCAGACCGTTGGCGCGCACCACCAGTACCCGGACGGCTTCATGCTGTTTCTCGGCACCATGTTCTCGCCGATCCAGGACCGCGACGGCGAGGGCCAGGGCTTTACCCACCATATCGGCGACAGCGTCACCATCGCCACCCCGGCGCTGGGTGCGCTGGTCAATCGCGTCGACCGCTCGGATCGCCTGCCACCCTGGTCCTTCGGTATTCGCGCCTGGCTGGCGCACCGCCGCTAGGCGTTATCGAAGAGAGCCGACGCAACGACAGGCGGCATGCCCGCCCTGTCGTTGCGACCTAGGCAGCATTGCCTATATGTTGAACATATGGCACTTTGCGTGGCAAATCATCGACATGAGCTGCCATGACCGCTACGCCGCCGAAGCGCCCCGCAAAGCCTGTCCGCCCCAGTGTGGTGGAGTATCTCGCCGAAGCCATCTTTTCCGGGCGCTACCAGCCCGGCGACTTCGTTCCCAAGGAGATCGCTCTGTGCGAACAGTTCGCCATCAACCGCTCGGCGGTGAGGAGCGACCTGCGCCAACTCGTCGACGTCGGCATCATCGCGCGGATCTCCGGTCACGGTTCCAAGGTGCGCGACTACGAGGAGTGGAACATCCTCGACCCGTCGGTGACCGAGTGGATGACCCGCTATGCCTCGCCCAACCCACGCATCCAGCGCGAGATTCTGGCCTTCCGCCTGGATGTCGAACCCTACGTGGCGATGACGGCCGCACGGCGCGCCAAGGCACTCGACCTGGTAGCCATCGAAGAGGCGCTGGAGGGCATGAGCCGCCACCTCCACGCCGAGAGCGCAGAGGAGCGGCGCCAGTACAGCGACTACGACGTCGCCTTCCACGTCGCCATCTTCAAGGCCAGCCACAACATCGTCTGGGCGCAGCTCTCGCATATCCTGCGCCCTTCGATCCATTTGCTGGTGGAAACCTCCAACGACAGCACTGCCGACCCCGAGGCCAGCTTCGAGCGTCACCGCCGGGTGATGGAGGCTATCCGCACCCGCCAGCCCCGCGACGCCTTCCTGGCGGCCCGTGATGTGCTGCAGGGCACGGCCGACGCACTGGGCATCGAGCCGGGAGATGGGACGTTGGGCAGCTGGCTGGAGCCGGCCTAGGCTCGCCTAGGCGATATAAGCCGGCGAGGGCAGGCCCCGGACGCCGGGAGCGACGCGGAACAGGCTGCCCGCCAACGCTTCCTGGTCGCGGCCATCGGCAGCGGTGGTGATGTAGAGCTGGTCCAGCTCGGGTCCGCCGAAAGTACAGGAGGTTACCCGCGAGGCGGGCAGGATCAAGGTTTCGTCCAGCGTACCGTCGGGCAGAAAGCGGCTGACACGCCCGCCGCCCCAGTGGGCGACCCACAGGCCTCCCTCGGCGTCGCAGGTCATGCCATCCGGGTAGCCCTGGGTGCCGTGGTAACGCAGGTGCTCACGCTTGCCGCTCAGTTCGCCGTCCGCCGAGAGATCGAAGGCATAGACGACCCCGGCAGCCGTATCGCTATGGTAGAGCGTACTCTCGTCGGGGCTGACGGCGGGACCATTGGCGACGCCATAGCCAGGATCGACCCGGCGCAGATTCGCCCCGTCGAGACGGTAGAGCGCACCCCGGCCCGGCTCGCCACTCTCGCTCATCGAGCCGAACCAGAGCCGCCCCTGGGCGTCCACCGTCGCGTCGTTGAAGCGGTTGCCCGCCGGCTCCTTGGGCGTAGTCCACCCGCCGACGATACGCGGCCCGTTCTCGTCGAGACGCAGGTGCACCAGCCGCGAGGCCAGCCCGGCGATGAAGCCATCGCCGTCGGCGCGCGGCGCAAGCCAGCAGCACGCCTCGTCGAGCGCCCAGCCGCGGGTCGTGCCGTCGGCGGAATCGTGCACGTACAGGGTGCGTCCCAGAATATCGACGAACAGCAGTTGGCCGGCCTCCCCTCGCTCGGGGCACCACAGCGGGCCTTCACCCAGTTGCGCCCTGCCTCGCCAAGCGCACTGGATCATCGAGCCTTCGACCATGCGGCGCTCGCCCCCCAGCCGGCTCAATGCGAATGCCTCGGCACTTCGGCGCCGCGACATCCGCGCAGAGCATCGAAGACCTCAAAGATCAAGCACCATTCACGCATAGAAAGCCCCTCTGTATTGGTAAATCTCATCCTTTGACCCCTGAAGAGATCATTACTGCTTCGGTTACTTTTTTCTGGAAGATGAGATAGGCAATCGCAACGGGAGCCGCTCCCAGTAGCGCAACCGCCATCACCCGCGCGTAATTGACACCGAAAGTATCCCTCACTTGGGTGATTCCCACCGGAATCGTCATCATGTTTTCAGAAGTAATAACGAGAAATGGCCAGAAGAATTGATTCCACGCCATAATGAAGGTGATAATCGCCAGAGCGCTAGTGATACCCCAATTGAGCGGCAAGTAGATCTTAAACAGCAGCGTGTATTCGCCGCCTCCATCCAGCAATACAGCTTCACGCATCTCTTTCGGCACCGCATCAAAGAACTGCTTGTAGACAATAATGACTACAGGAACAATGAGCTGGGGAAGGATGATTCCTGCCCAGCTGTTGACCAACCCCATGTCATTCATTAGCACAAACTGAGTCACCACTAACGCCTGAGAGGGAATCATAAAGCTAGCCAGCACTACAGCATATAGCGCTCTTCGCCCTGGGAAGCGCATTTGAGATAGCGCGTAGGCGCACATCATCCCCGACATGAGCACCAGCACAGTAATAATTACTGATGTTCCGATTGAGTTGATGTACCAAGTCAACAGGTTGGAGTTGAACAGTGCATCACCGTAGGCTGACAAATTGAGCATATCCGGTAAGAGTCCCGCCTCGGAGCTGACCACATGGCTTTCATCGCGAATCGAGGTAACAAAGGCCCAATAGAGAGGAAATATCCAGACGGCTGCGGCAATCAGCGTAATCCCCAGTAGCAGCATGTTCTCGATTTTTCGAGTGCCGATTTTCGCCTCTTTTCGTTTAGACGCTGGTACGGCGGCTCTCCATCCCTGACTGGCAATTTTTTGGGCACTCACTTGCGACCTCCGATTCTCAGCAGTTGGAATTGCAGTACCGAGACGACCATGATGAGAACGAACAGCACCAGAGCCACTGCCGAAGCATAGCCACCATGGTTGAGCTGGAAGGCCTCGCGGTAGACCATCATCAACAGCACATAAGAAGAGTTGAAGGGACCACCACCGCTCAACAGGTACACTTGATCGAAAATTTTGAGCTGGAGAATGAGCTGCAGCGTCAACACCAACGCGGTTACCGGCCATAACAATGGCCAGGTAATTTTCATGAATAGCTGACGCCGAGAGGCTCCATCCAGTGCCGCAGCTTCATAAAGTTCGGGAGAGATATTGCGAAGCCCTGCAATAAACAATAAGACATTGAAACCGTTAGTCCACCAAATGGTAATGGCCGCTATAGTTGGCATGACCCAAGCGGGGTGCTTGAAGACCGCTACCGGCCTCCCAGTCATTCTTTCAAGTAGCGGCTGGAGTATGCCAAACTGAAAATCAAGCATCCAAGCCCAGATCTGAGTGACCACCGAAACTGGCAGAATATATGGCAGGAAAAAGATTGCCAGAACTAGCGCCTGCAAGCGCCCAGCGAGGCGATTGACCGCCAGAGCAATAGCCAGCGCTATCACCGTAGTCGGCACGACCGTCAGCAACACGAAATAACCGTTATTCTTGAGCGAGGTATAAAACAGGCTATCGCTCAAAAGGCGTCGATAGTTGTCCAACCCCACCCACTCACCCGAGCCGATCAGTGCTGCATTGGTAAAGCTAAGTTCAATCATCCGTAGAGTGGGATAGAGGAATACCAATGCAAAGATAAAAACGAAGGGTGCGATCAGCGTTATCGCCACCATGATATGCTTGCGCCGATTTGTGATCATAGCCAATGGTGGAACTCCCTTGAGTGCCGCACTACTCATACTCCCATCACGCATGCATCAGTAGTGCGGGTGGCCATCGTGTCTTATTCAACCTGGCCCCTAGTTAAGTAGCGCCTGCAATTCTTGCCGCATTTGCTCGGCAGCCTGTTCTGGCTCAAGGAAACCGTGGATGGCGGGTGCAATAACATTCAGGGCCGCATCGTAAACCGGGGAAGCCACACCGGCGATGGCCGAACGCGCATCATACACAGCGACATCGGCAAGCGATGCGTAGGTCGAATTGGGTTCCATCTGCTTGAATTCAGTGCTTTCGGCAATGGGAAGATACGCGGGAATATGACCAGCAGTCGCCCAGTCAAGAGCATGCTTTTCCATCCAACCAATGACGGTCATGACCGCTTCACGCTTTTCGGCGGTCATCTCTTCGCTGCCCTGTATGGGAATGGCGAACGCATGGCTATCGGCCCAAACGGCATTCTCTTCGAGCAGCGTTGGTACCTCTACTGCCCCCCATTCAAAGCCGAGAGTTCCCGCCTCTTCCATGTCGACCAGCGTCGGTACCTCCCACACACCGTTGATGAAGAAAGCCGAGCGTCCAGACGTGAATAGCGCAACCGATGCTTCGTATTCGGCATGCTCGGGCTGATAGTTGCTATTCCCCCACTCTTGCATGATCGCTATCGCGCGTACGGCCTTGTCAAAGTTATCGCCAGGCAGGACCTCGCCGCCTTCGATCAGTGCGCCTCCCTGCTGGCTCAGCAGCGTATGGAATATACGCCAGATGCCACCTGGTCCCCCCGTCTGGTAGGAGAGCGGTATCTGGGAACCATTATCTTGGGCCAGTGCAAGCGCGGCATTCAGATCGTCCAAGCTCTCGATGCCTATCAGATTGCCCTCTTCGTCAAGGTAGTCGCTGCCTTCAAGATAGCTTTTGTTGTAATAGAGAATTATCGAGTGGACATCGAAGGGCACCGCATACAGCGTCCCCTCATCATCGGAGGCGGCTTCGATCGAGCGCTCGAAAAAATCGTCACGTGCAAGCCCAGCCTGCTCAAGATCGCTATCGCTGATGGGGGTAAGGATGCCCTCCGATAGCGCCAGCGGCACCCGTGAAAGATGATAGGTCACGATGTCTGGCCCTTGTCCAACCGCAGAGGCAGTGCGCACCCGTGTGTAGAAAGGTACGCCCCACTCGGAGGTCGTGGCATTGATATTGATATCAGGGTGCTCGGCATTAAACTGACTGATCAGCGCTTTCATGCGCTGACCATCCCCCCCAACAAAGAAGTCCCACCAGACGACTTCGGTCTGCGCAAGCGCAGAGCCAGCAGAGGTAAACGTTGCTGTGGCCAGAACAATCGATTTGAGTAGCTTCATTATTGTTTACTCCTTAGATAAAAATTTCAGCTTAAGCCTCGATACAAGTGCCAACTCCAGATTCTCGTGCCAAGCTCTAGCCCAAGAAGTAATACCAAGAGCTAGTGCAAACGCCGACCATCCAGGGCAAAGACCAGCACATGCTTGGCATCGGCCCCGACGGATATACTTTCGCCCTGATACGATTGACGTTCGCCGCGGCGCTCAATCACGATCTTTTGCCCATCGGTCAGGCGTGAGTGCAGATAGGCGACGCCACCAAGGTTTTCGGTCATCTCGACAGAAGTGTTAAAACCGCTCTCACGGATATGCAGATGCTCGGGGCGTATCCCTAGCGTCACGGCCTGGCCTGCTTCAAGGGTAGCGCTATCCAGCCGGGCTTCTAACGTCTGGCCTCCACTGCCCTCGATGGTGGCCAGCACCCCCGCAGGAGTAACAGCACTTACCGTGGCGGAAAGAAAGTTCATTGCGGGTGAACCAATAAACCCAGCCACAAACTGATTGGCGGGGTCGTCATACAATTCCAGCGGCGTTCCGGATTGCTGAACCACTCCCCCGCGCAGGACGAATATCTTATCGGCCAGCGTCATAGCCTCGACCTGATCGTGAGTCACATAGATCATGGTCGAGCCAAGTTTCTTGTGTAACAAAGAAAGTTCAAGGCGCATCTGCACACGCAACTCGGCATCAAGGTTCGAGAGCGGTTCATCAAACAGAAACACTTTGGGCTGACGTACGATCGCTCGGCCAATCGCAACCCGTTGGCGCTGCCCACCCGATAGCTTGGATGGTTTTTTATCCAGTTGCTCTTCGATTTTGAGAATGCGTGCAGCCTCTTTTACCTGCCTCGTGACCTGCTGTTTGGGTGCACGCGCCAAACGCAAACTGAAGGCCATGTTTTCGAACACACTCAAGTGTGGATACAAGGCATAGGACTGAAAGACCATTGCCACTTCGCGCTGCGCGGGTTCGGCCTGAGTGACATCCCGCCCCTCGATTTCGATAGCGCCTGCACTGGTCTCTTCAAGTCCTGCAATCATCCGTAGCAGGGTCGATTTTCCACAGCCCGAAGGGCCGACAAAGACTGCAAACTCGCCCTTGGCAATGTCCATCGACACATTGTCGATAATCTTGGTTGAACCAAAGACTTTGTCGACGCATGTCAGCGTAACCCCAGTCATGTCCTGGCCCCCGTGTTCACGTCAAGGCGTAGAACATGATAGGAGAGCGCTGCCAAGCTACCCCTCACGCGGCCATTTTCGACGCCTACTCCTGTACCATCGTACGGCGCCACTGCATTGGGCCGATCTGCCCCGTTGGTATCACGCAGATCAAAACCGGCCATCACTTTGTGTTCGATCAAACGAGCCGTGGAAAAGCCCGTCAGCAGCATATCGAGGTCGACAGCTTCCTCGAGGTGGCGGTTGACCAGGAACAGCGTGACCACGCCGGCCTGCTCATCATGCACAGCGGCAGCGTCAAGATAGTTCACATCATCGGCCACCTTGCAGTCGTACGTTGGGCCATCGACTGCCACCTGCAGCGCCGTACCACGCCCATAGAGCGATGCAAATTGATACGGATAATAGATCGTCTGTCGCCAGGCTGCCCCGCCTTTTTCTGCACGAATCGGGGCAATTACGTTAACCAATTGGGCAATACAGGCAATCCGCACTCTGTCACTGCGCCGGATGAACTCATTCATTAGTCCTGCAACGAAAAGCGCATCCTCAAAATTGTAATCTTCTTCGAGTAGATCCGGGGCTTCCGGCCAATCCCATGTATGCCAACGCCGAGCGTCCTCTTCGCGACGGTGATACCAGACATTCCACTCGTCGAAGCAGATATAGATGTCATTCTTGGCACGTTTTTTGGCTTTCACAAAATCAATCACGCCGCCAATGGCCTGGATATACCGCCCGGTCTCCTCAATCTTGGCACAATAATTAAGCGTATCGGCGCTCGAATTACCGAAGTATTTGTGCAATGAGATGTAGTCGACATTCTCATAGCACTCTTCGAGCACTTCTCGCTCCCAGTCGGGATAGGTCGGCATCTGATCATTGGACGAGCCACATACGATTGCTTCAATATCGCCATCAAGCGCCTTGAGCGCTTTAGCCGTCTCATTCGCCAGCCGACCATACTCCTTGGCTTTTTTATGGCCTATTTGCCAAGGGCCGTCCATTTCATTACCCAGACACCACATCTTGACGTTGTATGGCTCCTCCACCCCATGACTGCGGCGTAGGTCAGACCAGTAGGTCCCGCCTGGGTGAATCACATATTCAGCGAAATTGCGCGCATCCTCGAGGCCACGCGAACCAAGGTTGACGGCGAGCATCATCTCGATATCCGTCATTTCGGCCCATTGGGCAAACTCATTGATACCTACCTGATTGGTCTCCTTTGAACGCCAGGCAAGATCCAGTCTTACGGGCCGTTGCTCTTTGGGGCCAATCCCATCCTCCCACCGATAAGCGGAAACGAAATTGCCCCCTGGATAGCGAATCGCGGGGATATTGAGGTCACGTACCAGTTCAGCTACATCCTTACGGAAACCATTCAGATCGGCTTGAGGATGGCCAGGCTCATAGATGCCGGAGTAGATCGCCCGCCCCATATGTTCAATAAAGGCCGAATAGAGACGATTATCGATATGGCTAATCTTGAAATCTCGATGTAACGATGCGCGAACTCGCATAAAGGCCCTACTCCCATAGTCGAGTAGTGTTTAAAGCAGGCGTGACCGCCCACCCGTTAGAGTTGTCCTGGTGCTGCACCCGTCAATGCGAATGCCTCGGCACTTCGGCGCCGCGACATCCGACCAGGAAGTCGAAGTCACAGCCCTCATCGGCCTGCAGCACCCGCTCGATGTAAAGCTGGCGATAGCCGCCGTCACTGGCGATCCGGCTCGATTGGGCGGTGGGATCGCTCTCGGCCAGGCGCGCCTCGAGCTCGGCGTCGCTGATGTCCAGGTGCAAGGTACCGGCGTCGCAGTCGAGTTCTATCCAGTCGCCGCTGCGCACCGCGGCGAGCGGCCCGCCGGCGGCGGACTCCGGCGCCACGTGCAGCACCACGGTGCCGTAGGCGGTGCCGCTCATGCGCGCATCGGATATTCGCACCATGTCGGTCACGCCCTGTTCGAGCAGTTTGGCGGGAAGGCCCATGTTGCCGACCTCAGCCATGCCGTAATAGCCGCGTGGACCGCAGTTCTTCATCACCAGTACGCTGCTGGCATCGACCTCCAGCTCGGGGTCGTTGATGCGCGCCTTGTAGTCGTCGAAATCCTCGAACACCACCGCCCGGCCACGATGGGTCATCAACTCGGGGCTCGCCGCCGAGGGCTTGAGCACCGCCCCGCGCGGCGCCAGGTTGCCGTGCAGCACGCACATGCCGCCATCCTCGCGCAGCGGGTTGTCCAGCGGGCGGATCACCTCGTCGTTGTAGAGCGGTGCTTCCTTGACGTTGTCCCACAGGGTCTTGCCGTTGACCGTCAGTGCGTCCTTGTGCGGCAGTCGGTCGGCCTCGCCCAGCCGACGCAGCACGGCGGGCAGGCCGCCGGCATAGTAGAACTCCTCCATCAGGAAGCGCCCCGAGGGCTGCAGGTCGACGATGGTCGGCGTACCGCGGCCGACGCGGCTCCAGTCGTCGAGGTCGAGTTCCACCCCGATGCGCCCGGCGATGGCCTTGAGATGGATCACGGCGTTGGTCGAGCCGCCAATGGCGGCATTGGCGCGAATGGCGTTCTCGAAAGCCTCCTTGGTCAGGACCTTGGAGAGAGTGAGATCCTCCTCGACCATCTCGACGATGCGGTTACCGGAGAGGTGCGCCAGCACGTAGCGCCGGGAATCCACGGCCGGAATCGCCGCGTTGTGCGGCAACGAGGTGCCTAGGGATTCCGCCATGCAGGCCATGGTCGAGGCCGTGCCCATGGTGTTGCAGGTGCCCGCCGAGCGCGACATTCCGGCCTCGGCGGCCATGAAGTCATGAATCGAGATCTTGCCGGCCTTGACCTGTTCGGAGAGTTGCCAGACCACGGTGCCCGAGCCGATGTCCTTGCCCTCGTGCTTGCCATTGAGCATCGGCCCGCCGGTGACCACGATGGTGGGAATGTCGCAGCTCGCCGCGCCCATCAGCAGCGCCGGCGTGGTCTTGTCGCAGCCCACCAGCAGCACCACCGCATCCAGCGGGTTGCCGCGGATCGACTCCTCGACATCCATGCTCGCCAGGTTGCGGGTGAACATCGCCGTGGGCCGCAGCAGCGACTCACCGTTGGAGAAAACGGGAAACTCCACGGGATAGCCGCCCGCTTCGAGCACACCCTTCTTGACGTGCTCGGCCAGCTTGCGGAAATGGGCGTTGCAAGGCGTCAGTTCCGACCAGGTGTTGCAGATGCCGATGATCGGCTTGCCCTCGAACTCGTGGTCCGGAATCCCCTGGTTCTTCATCCAGCTGCGGTACATGAAACCGTTCTTGTCGGCGGTGCCGAACCATTGGGCGCTGCGCAAGGGACGCTTGCGGTCGGTCATACGAGGTCTCCTGAAACCGAAGGATCATGCACGCTGGCGTCGGGTCTGCTTCCAGCGGTCGAACATCACCGCCAGCAGCAGGATCGCGCCGCGTACCAGGTACTGATAGAAAGTGGGCACATTGAGCAGACCCATGGCGTTCTGCACGCAGCCCATGATCAACACCCCCACCAGCACGCCGGTGATAGTGGCCACGCCGCCGGAGAGGGCCACGCCGCCCAGCACGCAGGCAGAAATGACGGCCAGCTCCAGGCCCATCGAGGTGTTGGGATCGCCCAGCCCCATACGCGAGGTGAGCAGCACGCCGGCGATGCCGGCCACCACGCCCTGCAGGCCGAACACGATGACCTTGAGACGGCGCACGTTGACCCCGGCCAGCGCCGCCGCCTCGGGGTTGCCGCCGGTGGCGAGCACGTTGCGCCCGAAGGCGGTCATGTTGAGCAAAACACCGAAGATCACGAAGCAGGCGATCATGGTCCACACCGGCAGCGTCAGGCCGAGGAAGGAGGCGCTGCCGAGGTCGAAGAACTCGGGCACGGTGATCATCACCGCATCGCCGCCGGAAGTGATGTAGGCCAGGCCGCGCACGAACTCCATGGCGGCAAGCGTGGCGATCAACGAGTTGATGCCGAACTTCGCCACCACGAAGCCGTTGAAGGCCCCTACCCCGCCCCCAGCGAGCACGCCGCCGAGCACGCCGATCATCACGCTGCCGGAAGCCGAGGTAACCACGGCGGCGACGACGCCGGCGAAGGCGACGATGGACGCCACCGACAGATCGACTTCGCCCAGCGCCAGCACCATCATCATGGTGGTGGCGATAGTACCGATCAGGGTGATGGAGAGCAGCAGGCCCACCATGTTGCGCCCGGTGAGAAAGCCCGGGATGAACACCGCCAACGCGACGAACAGAATCACGAAGATGGCGATCAGCCCGGAGGTATCGAGCAGGGTGCGCAGGGGCTTGGGCAGCCCCCGGCGCGGGGTCGCCGCAGCCGTGCTGCCGTCTCCCCCTGCGAGTTTATGGGTAGTCATGTGGTATCCCTCAAATGGCTCTTGTCGATGCGCTTTCAATGCACTTGTCAAAAGACTCAGGCAGGCAGCGCCAGCCCCAGCAGGCGCTCCTGGGTGGCCTCCCGGCGCGGCACGATGTCGACCAGCGCGCCGTCACGCATCACGCCGATGCGGTCGCAGATGGAGCTCACTTCGGCCAGGTCGCTGGAAATCACGACGACGCTCTTGCCCTGCTCGGTCAGCTCGAAAAGCAGGTTGTAGATGTCGCGTCGAGCGCCCACGTCGATGCCGCGAGTCGGCTCGTCCATCACGAACAGATCGATTTTCTCGGACAGCCAGCGCGCCAGGATCACCTTCTGCTGGTTGCCGCCGGAGAGCGAACCGATGGGCGTGCGCGACCCCGGCGTCTTGATGCTCAGCCGCCCGATGTAGTCCTCGGCATTGGCCCGTTCGCGCCTCGGGTCGCGCAGCAGCCCCCAGCGCTTGAAGAAGCGCCGACAGCTGATGTTGAGGTTGTCGGCCACGCTGGCGACGGGAAAGATGCCCTGCGACTTGCGATCCTCTGGGCACATGGCGATGCCTCGGCGAATGGCCTCGCCGGGGCTGGCGAAGCGTCGCGCCACGCCCTGGAAGCGCACCTCGCCCGACTTGGCGGTCTCGGCGCCGCACACCAGTCGCATCAACTCGCTGCGCCCCGCCCCGACCAGACCGAACAGGCCGAACACTTCGCCGCGCTTCACCTCGAAGCTCACCGGCGCCTTGAGCCCCCTGCCCTCGATGGCGTCGATCTCGAGCATCACCTCACCCTGCTCACGCTCGCGGTAGCCGTAGACGTCCTCGATGTCGCGCCCGACCATCTCGCTGACCAGGGTGTCGTGATCCAGCGCATCAAGGCTCTCGTGGGTGCGAATGTGCTTGCCGTCGCGGAATACGGTGACCGCATCGCACATCTTGAAGACCTCTTCCATGCGATGGGTGACGTAGAGCACCACGCGGCCCTCGTCGCGCAGCCGGGCGACGATGCGCTCGAGCTGGCGCGTCTCCTGCACCGACAGGCTGCTGGTCGGCTCGTCGAAGGCGATGATGCGGGCATCGCGCAGCAGCGCACGACCGATCTCGATCATCTGCTGCTGGCCGATGGAGAGATCGCGTACCTTGGTCGAAGGGTGGATGCTGCCTTCCCCGAGTTCCTCGAGCATGCGCATCGCCCGTTCGCGCAGCCGCCGCCGGTCGATGAAGCCGTGATGGGCCGGCAGCTGGCCGAGCAGCAGGTTCTCGGCCACCGACATGTTGGGCGCCAGGGTCAGTTCCTGGTAGATAATGGCAATGCCTTGACCGAGCGCCTCGCGGGCGTTGGCGAACACATGGCGCTCGCCGTCGAGCCACAGCGCCCCATCGGTGACGCGGTTGACCCCGCTGAGCACCTTGAGCAGCGTCGACTTGCCGGCGCCGTTCTCGCCCATCAACGCATGCACCTGGCCGGCGTGGACGCCGAAGCTGACCTTGTCGAGCGCCCGCACGCCGGGGAAAACCACGCTGATGCCGTCGAAACGAAGATAGGGCTCGGTCATGTCACTCTCCCCTCACCGCGATCCGTCACGTTCACAGCCCGAGTTCGGCGCGCACGTCCTGCCAGTTGTCGCGCGTCATCAGGGTGCCCGAGGTTTCGGTATTGGCCGGCGGCTCCTCGCCTTCGGTGATCCAGCGATAGAGGCTCTCCGCCGTCTGGCGCCCGTGCTGGGTGGAACTCACCGCCACGGTGCCGTGGAAGCCCGTCGGGTTGCTGCGCGAAAATTCGGCAAAGGCGGCACCGGAGCCGTTGATGCCCACGCCGATCACGTCTTCGGCTCCCAGGCCGTACTGCTCGGTGGCGCGCACGCCGCCCAGCACGCTCTCTTCGTTGAGGGCGTAGATGATCCAGTGCTCGAATTCGCCGCGCTGGGAGATCACCGGCGAGGCGGCCGAGAAGGCGCTGCTGGTGTCGGTGTTCTGCTGGGGCGCATCGAAGACGTTCTCGGCGGGGAAGCCCCACTCGACCAGCGCGTCCGTGGCACCGTCGGTGCGCTCCTTGGCGGTGGGCAATTCATAATTGGTGATGCGCAGCGCGGCGACCTCCTGCGGATCCCAGCCGCGCGCCTCCATCTCGGCGGCAATCGCCTCGCCGACCTGCTGGCCGATCTTGTAGCCCGACATGCCCAGGTGCGGCACCTCCTCCATGGGCTCGCCGCTACCGTTCACGAAACGGTCGTCTACCGTGACCACTTTCATGCCGTACTGGTTGGCACGATTCATGATGGCGGGCCCCAGACGCACGTCGGGCGGGCAGATGACGAAGCCCTGGGCGCCCTGGGAATTGAGGTTGTCAATGGCGCTCAGCACCTCCTGGCCATCCTCGCCGCCCAGCCGGACGACACTGAAGCCCAGCTCTTCGCCGGCCTGAGTGGCAGCCTCCTGCTCGTTGATGAACCAGGCCTGCTCGGGCTTCTTGACGATGAAGCCTATCTTGACGTCCTCTTCGGCCGCCTGTGTCGCGCCGACGGTTGCGAGCGCGAGGCCGGCACTCAGGGCCAGACGAGTGAAAGTCTTTGTCATGGGCATGTCGTACTCCTAAGTCTCTTCATGTGTTGTTGTTGAATGTGTTGTTGTTCGGACTCTTGGGTCACGAGCCCGGGGCTTCTTCCTGGGCTGAGAAGCGGTAAACCGTGCGCGTGCGATAGGTCTCCCCCGGCTCGAGGATCGTCGAGGGGAAGTTGGCCTGGTTGGGGGAGTCGGGGTAGTGCTGGGTCTCCAACGCGAAGCCGGAGCGGTGCTCGTAGGCCTGGCCCCGCTTGCCAATCAGGTCGCCGGCCAGGAAGTTGCCCGAGTAGAACTGGATGCCCGGCTCGGTGGTGGCGATTTCCAGCAGGCGTCCGCTGTCGGGCTCCCACACCCTGGCGGCCAGCACGGGCTCACTAGAAGAAGCGCCCGGCTCGGCGAGCACGAAGTTGTGGTCGTAGCCCTTGCCGAACGTCAGCTGCTCGTTGTCTTGTTCGATGCGCTCGCCGATCGGCGTCGGCTGGGTAAAGTCGAACGGCGTGCCTGCGACCGGGCGGATTTCGCCGGTGGGGATCAAGGTGTCATCGACCGGGGTAAAGGCGTCGGCATTGATCGTCAGGTGATGATCGAGAATGCTGCCGCTACCCTCGCCCTCGAGATTGAAGTAGCTGTGCTGGGTGAGGTTGACCGGGGTCGGCTTGTCGGTCGTGGCCCGGTAATCGACGACCAGCTCGTCGGCGTCGGTCAGGGTGTAGGTCACCTCGGTTTCCAGCCGCCCCGGATATCCCTCCTCACCGTCCTCGCTGGTATAGCGCAGAACGAGGCCGGCCCCTTCGTCGTTCGCGAACGGCTCGGCCTGCCATAGCACCCTGTCGAATCCCTGCCGTCCGCCGTGAAGATGGTTGTCCCCATCGTTGGTCGCCAACGAATGGGTTTCCCCATCGAGAGAGAACTGGCCGCCCGCGATGCGATTGCCGTAGCGTCCGATCAGGGCACCGAAGTAGGGGTTGGCCTGGCGGTACTCATCGGAGAGATACTCTTCCAGCGAATCGAAACCCAGCACGATATCGTCGAATTCGCCCTGCGCGTCGGGAGTCTTCAGCGAGAGGATGATGCCGCCGTAGTTGATGACGCGCATCTCGATGCCGTTGGCGTTGGTGAAACGATAAACGTCGACCTGGCGACCGTCGGGCAACTGGCCAAACACCGATTTATCTACACCACGCGCGGCATCACCAGAAGCCGTATCGGCGCTACCCTGTGCCTCGGCCCCGCCCAGCATCAGCACGGCGGCTGCCGCACTCAGTAGCAGGTGCGAACCGGCACCGCGCGTCGAGGCGTACGTGAGTGGCATGATCTTTCTCCTTGATCCTGAATTGTTGTTGTCGGTGCGACGCGCTCGTCGCGGATACAGCCGCTACAGTAGACAAGCCTGACATAACCAACCAATACGCAACTTCGCCTTTTTTGATATAAAAAAGGGTATCAATCAGTAAAGCGGAGAGGCCCAATGCGCACGCTGGAGGACGACTGGTTCTTGCAGGCACGACTAAAGTTGCGCCATTTCCAGCTGTTTCTGGCCCTGGACGAACAGCGCAACCTGCATCGTGCGGCCGCCCAGTTGGGCATCAGTCAGCCGGCCGCCTCGAAGCTGCTCGGGGATGTCGAGTCCCAACTGGGGGTCAAGCTGTTCGATCGCCATCCACGCGGGCTCGAGCCTAACTGGTATGGAGAGGTCATGGTCCGGCATGCGCAGGCCATGCTCTCGGATCTTCATAACACCGGCAAAGAACTCAACGCCCTGCTCGCGGGCAGCGCCGGCAAGGTGGCCATCGGCACGGTGATGGCCCCGGCGGTGACCCTGCTTGCCAGCGCCATCGAGCGGGTGCATCGCACCCACCCCAGGCTGAAGATCAGCGTCGAGGTCGACGTCAGCAAGCGGCTCGTACCGAGACTGCTGGAAGGGGAACTGGATTTCGCCATTACCCGGATACCGGCCGGGTTCTCGACCGATCCGTTCGTATTCGAAGAAATCGGCGAGGAGGAGATCTGCTTCGTGTGCCGGGAGGGTCACCCCCTGTCGGGAGCCGAGCCGCTGACGCTTGCGGCCATGGCCGCCTACCCATGGGCGCTACAGCCCCAGGGGGCGCTGATGCGCCAACGTGTCGACGCACTGTTTCTATACAACGCCATCGATCCGCCGGCTCAGGTCGTCGATACCACCGACATCCTGGTGGCGCTGGCCCTGATCGACCGCTCGGATACGATCACGGCCACTACGCGCCAGGTGGCCGACCTGCTGTGCGCCCCGGCGCGCTTTCGCATCCTGCCGTTCCATCAACGGCTCAGCGTACAGCCGTTCGGCCTGGTGAGCCTGCGCCGCCGCCGGCCCTCCCCGGGGGCGGCAACGCTGATGACCATGGTGCGTGAACTGGTCGCCCACCAGCGCCAGCAAGGACTCCTCTAGGAAAGCACCGCGCAAAAGGCGGCGCTTCTCCCACTCACTCGATAAAGGGCTCGGTCGGCTCGCGCCAGGCGGCGAGGCAGGCATCCGCCACGTGCCGTAGCGGCGCCAGGTCCACGTCGCTGCGTCGCTTCCGGATCAGTTCGGCGAATCGAGCGTAGAGGCCCGGGTACTCGCGCTCATCGGCTTCGAGCAGACACTCGCCGTTGAGCTCCAGCCGACAGCCACCCCGCAGCAGGCTGAGCCGCCCCGCCTCGGTCTCGACGTGAATGCTCCAGATCGGCGGGCTGGGCTGGCGAAAATCGAAGTCGGCCACGATCGGCGTGCCCTCCATATCGCTGAAGGTCAGCGCCGCGGCGATGGGGGCCTGGCAGTTGCTCGGCACCCATAGCCGCGCCTCGCGCAGGAAGAAGGCGCGCGGCAGTATCTCGGTGGCGATCGACAGCGCATTGATGCCGGGGTCGAAGACACCCATGCCGGCCGGTTCCCAGATCCACGCCTGCCCGGGATGCCACACCCGCACGTCTTCGCGCCAGTCGATCTCGACCCGCGTGATCGTCTTGTCCCGCAGCCAGTCGCGCGCCTCCGTCACGGCCGGGGCGAAGCGCGAGTGCCAGGCCGCGAACAGCGTGCAGCCCTGGCGCTCGGCCAGCTCGACCAGGTCCGCCACCTCGCTCAGGGTCGCGCCGGGCGGTTTCTCCAGCAGCACGCTCCTGCCCTGCTCCAGGGCGATGCGCGCCTGGGAGTAGCGCAGGTGCGTCGGCGTGCAGATGGCCACCACCTTCAGTTCCGGGTGGGCTTCGAGCATGGCGGTCAGCGAGTCGTATCCCGGCACACCTTCCAACCGCGCCGAGGGATCCGCCGTCGCCACCAACTGGAAATCGCGGCTCTCGGTCAGGGCCGGAAGATGCTGGTCACGGACGATCTTGCCGACGCCTACCAGGCCGATTTCGATGTCTTGCATTGCCAAGTCCTTTGGTTCGGATGGCGAGACGCTACGTCCCGCCAAAGGAAAGTCACGACTAAAGTATATGTTGAACATGGTTGGTATATGTTCAACATAAAGGCGACCAGTAACAATTAACAACCCCTGGAGCCCGTATGCTCAATCTCGCACCCCGTCATATCCTCATCGGCTCGGCCCTGCTGATGGGCCTCTCCACGGCTCACGCCGCCGAGTACGAGTGGACCTTCCAGGCGTCGGAGACCTCCGGCGAGCCCAGCTTCAAAATCAAGCAGGAGTGGGCAGAGCGAATCTCGCGCATGACCGATGGCCGCGTCGAGATCGAAGTCATGCCGATCAATGCCGTAGTCGGCCCCACCGAGACGTTGGACGCGGTGAGTTCCGGCATTCTGCAGGGCCACATGACCGACCCCAGCTACTTCTCGGGTCAGGATCCGGCGTTCGGCATGCTGGGTAACCTGGTCGGTGCCTGGCAGAGCCCCTACGACTTTCTCGAGTACATGAAGCACGGCGGCGGCGAAGACCTCTACAACGAGCTGGTCGAACCCTACGGCGTTCACCTGATCGGTGCGGCCACCTTCCCGCTGGAATCGGTGCCCTCCACCGTGCCGATCGAGACGCTGGAGGACTTCGAGGGCCTCAAGATTCGCGCCCCTCAGGGCATGGTCTATAACGTCTTCGAGCGCATCGGGGCAAGCCCCGTCAACCTGCCGGGCTCCGAAGTCTATACCGCGCTGGAGAAGAAGGTCATCGATGCCGCCGACTCCACCGTGCTCTCCAACAACGACGCCATGGGCCTGCACGCCTTCGCGCCCTACCCGCTCTACCCCGGCTTCCACTCGATGCCGATGATCGCCGTGTCGATCAACAAGCAGATCTGGGATGAGCTGCCGGAAGAGCTGCAGACGACTCTCGAGACCGCCTTCGACGGCATGGCCTACGACCTGATCGCACGGCTCAAGGCCCAGGACATCGAGACCCTGCAGCGCCTGCAGGAAGACCCGGACGTTCACCCCTACGACCTGCCCGCCGAGGAGCGTCGCAAGTTCAGCGCCGCCGCGGAAGCGGAATGGCAGGAGTGGGCCGGCGAGAACGAGATGACCCAGAAGGTCTACGACTCCGCCACCGCCTTCCTGCGCTCGCGCAACCTGCTCTGAACCACGCACCGGCAACCGAAGCGGGCCGCCAGACACTGGCGGCCCGCAACGCCTATCGAGACTCGCCATGTCGCAGCAACAACATGACCCCAAGCCCCTGCCCGAACAGGAACTCGCCGACATCGTGGAGCAGGTCGAGGATGTCTCGCCCGAGCGTAACGGCCTCGACCGGGTGGTGTCGCGAGGCGCCCGGGGCGCCGCCTGGATGATTCTGCTGGCCATGGCCATCAGCGTGGTCGAGGTCTTCCTGCGCTATGGTTTCAACTCCCCCACCTCCTGGGTACACGAAACCGTGGTGTTTCTCATCGCCATCAGCTTCGCGCTGGGCGGCCCCGCGGCCATGGCACGCAACAGCCACATTCGGGTCAAGGTGCTCTACGACAATGTCGGCCCGCGCCTCAAGGGCTGGATGGATCGCTTCAACGACCTGGTGACCCTGGGCTTCTGCCTGGCCATGAGCTACGCCGCCTTCCACATGTTCTGGCGTGCCTCGCACAACCCACTCGGCGAGTGGCGCCTGGAGCGCTCCGGCACCTCGTGGAACCCGCCCTTCCCGGCCATGGTCAAGGGCGTGATCCTGTTCGCCCTGGCGCTGATGACATTGCAGGCCCTGTTGCACCTGATCCAGTCGCTGCGGGCTCGCCCCGGCCGGGAGGTGCGCTGATGGATATCTCGACCGCAACGCTGCTGATGGTCGGTGCCATCTTCGCGCTGCTCGTCACCGGGCTGCCGCTGGCCTTTATTACCGGCCTGGTGGCGATGGCCTTCACCTTCGGCTGGTTCGGCGAGACCGCCCTGCCGCTGGTCACCAGCCGGGTATACGGCTTCATTACCGAGTATTCGCTGGTGGCGGTGCCGATGTTCGTGCTGATGGCCTCGCTGCTCGACCGCTCCGGCATCGCCAAGGACCTGTTCAACGCCATGCGCGTATTCGCCGGCCGGCTGCCCGGCGGCGTCGCGGTGCAGACCATCGTGGTGGCGTTCTTCCTGGCGGCGCTGTCGGGAATCATCGGCGGCGAGATCGTGCTGCTGGGCATCCTGGCGCTGCCGCAGATGCTGCGCCTGGGCTACGACAAGCGCTTGTCGATCGGCGTGGTGTGCGCCGGCGGCGCGCTGGGCACCATGATGCCGCCGTCGATCGTGCTGATCATCTACGGCCTGATCGCCAGCGTTTCGATTGCCGAGCTGTTCACCGCCGCCGTCACTCCCGCCGTGATCCTGATGGGCTCCTACATCGCCTACGTGCTGGTGCGCTGTATCAAGAATCCCGAAATGGGGCCGCCGCTGACCGAGGAGAGCCAGGACAACCCCTTCGCCAGCAGGCTCGACGCCGCCAAGGCGATCCTGCTCCCGGGGCTGATCGCCTTTCTCGTGCTCGGCACTATCTACGGCGGCATCGCCTCGGTCACCGAGGCGGCGGCCATGGGCGTGTTCGGGGTGATGCTGGCGATCATGGTGCGCCGCGAATTCTCGCTGGGCATGCTGCATCACAGCCTGGGCCAGACGCTCAATACCTGCGGCATGATCATCTGGATCGGCATCGGCGCAGCTGCCCTGGTGGGCGTCTACAACCTGATGGGCGGCAATCGCTTCGTCTCGGGCCTTATCCTGGGTCTCGAGGTAGCGCCGATTGTCATCATTCTGGTGATGATGGGCATCATGCTGGTACTCGGCCTGTTCCTCGACTGGATCGGGATCGCCATGCTCGCCCTGCCGATCTTCCTGCCTATCGTCACCGAGCTGGGCTTCGACCCGATCTGGTTTGGCATCCTGTTCGCCGTGAACATGCAGGTCTCCTTCCTGTCACCGCCGTTCGGCCCGGCGGCGTTCTATCTCAAGAGCGTGGCGCCCCCGGAGGTCAGCCTGAAGGACATCTACCTTTCGGTACTGCCGTTCATGCTCATTCAGCTTTGCGTGCTGGCCGCTCTATTGATGTGGCCTCAGTTGGCCATCTGGCCGCTCTGACAACACTCCCATACGAGGAAACCGCGCCATGCGCCTGATTCAATGCGAACACCAAGGCCAGGTTCATGCGGCCCGGGTCGAAAGCAACCGTGAGGTTCGCCTGCTCGACGCCGACACCTATACCCTCGCCCGCCGCGCCATCGCGGCAGGCCAGTCGCTGAGCGAAGCCATCGAGGCAGCACTGAGCGAGACCCGTCTCGACTATCAGCGACTGGTCGACGAGAAGCGCCTGCTGCCGCCGCTGACCCACCCCGACCCGGCGCACTGCCTGGTCACCGGCACCGGCCTCACCCACCTGGGCAGCGCCGACACGCGCTCGGCCATGCACGCCAAGACCCAGGTCAGCGAGGCGGAACTGACCGATTCCATGCGCATGTTCAAGCTTGGCGTGGAAGGCGGCAAGCCGCAAGCGGGCGTCATCGGCGCCCAGCCGGAGTGGTTCTACAAGGGCGACGGCGCCTGCGTGGTGCCTCCCGAGGCCGCGATCCCCGTGCCGCACTTCGCCGAGGATGCCGGCGAGGAACCGGAGCTGGCCGGGCTCTATGTGATCGGCGACGACGGCCGGCCCTGGCGAGTGGGCTACGCCATCGGCAACGAGTTCTCCGACCACGTGACCGAGCGCTTCAACTACCTGTGGCTGGCTCACTCCAAGCTGCGCGCCTGCAGCTTCGGCCCTGAGCTGCTGGTGGGCGAGCTGCCCGCGCACCTGGAGGGCGTCAGCCGTATCGTGCGCGGCAGCGACACCCTGTGGGAAAAGACCTTTCTCACCGGCGAGGCCAACATGGCCCACAGCTTGGCCAACCTGGAGCATCACCATTTCAAGTACTCGGGCTTTCGACGCGCCGGGGACGTGCACGTGCACTTCTTCGGCACCGCCACCCTGAGTTTCGCCGACGGTATTCGTACCCGCGACGGCGATCGCTTCGAAATTAGCCTCCCCGAGTTCGGTCGCCCCCTGCGTAATCCACTACGCTTCGAGGCAGACAAGCCAGCCATCGATGTGAAAACGCTTTGAGAAAGGAGATCGACATGACACTCGAAGGCAAGATGCTGATCGGCCAGGAGGCCGTCAGTGGCAGTTCCAAGCCCATCAATGGCGTCAACCCCGCCACCGGCGAGACCCTCGAGCCCACCTACGTGGGCGGTGGCAAGGCCGAGGTCGAGCGTGCCTGCGAGCTCGCCGAGGCGGCGTTCGTCACCTACCGCGAAACGTCGCTCGAAAAGCGCGCCGCCTTTCTCGAGACGGCGGCCAGCGAGATCGAGGCCATCGGCGACGCGCTGATCGAGCGCGCCATGGCCGAAACCGGCCTGCCCCGGGCGCGCCTGGAGGGCGAGCGCGGCCGCACTTGCGGTCAGCTGCGCCTGTTCGCTGCCGTGGTGCGCGCCGGCGAGTGGCTCGACGTGCGCCTCGACCCGGCCCTGCCGGAGCGTCAGCCGATGCCCCGCGCCGACCTGCGCCAGCGCCATATCGGCCTGGGCCCGGTGGCCGTGTTCGGTGCCAGCAACTTCCCGCTGGCCTTCTCCGTGGCCGGCGGCGATACCGCCTCGGCGCTGGCCGCCGGCTGCCCGGTCATCGTCAAGGGCCACTCGGCGCATCCCGGCACCTCCGAGCTGGTCGGTCGTGCCGTACAGCAGGCCGTCGACAAGAGCGGGCTGCCCGAAGGCGTGTTCTCGCTGCTGTTCGGTTCGGGCAGCGAAATCGGCCAGGCCCTGGTCAGCGATCCGCGCATCCAGGCGGTGGGCTTCACCGGCTCGCGCGGCGGCGGCACGGCGCTGATGAAGACGGCGCAAAGCCGCCCCCAGCCGATCCCGGTCTACGCCGAGATGAGCTCGATCAACCCGGTGTTCCTGCTGCCGGAAGCCCTCAGGGCACGCGGCGCCAAGATCGCCGAGGGCTTCGTCGCCTCGCTCAACATGGGCGCCGGGCAGTTCTGCACCAACCCGGGCCTGGTCATCGCGGTGAAGAGCCCCGAGCTTTCCGCCTTCGTCGAGGCCGCGGGCGACGCCGTCAAACAGAGCGCCGCCCAGACCATGCTTACCCCG
>NZ_JAAQTO010000074.1 GCF_011742165.1 Billgrantia bachuensis
CTGCTGCCCGAGGCGCTGCGTGACGGCAACCCCTGGGGTGTGTCACGGTTGGTCGATGGCAAACGCGAGGCATGAGAAGCGCAGCGCCCCAGGGCGGCTAGAAGCAGGTTGCCAGGCTGTCCTGGACCTCCAGTGCCTCGTTCACCAGCAGCAGGTGACGCCACTTGTCGAAGGTGAGGCATGGATGGGAGGCGCCGAAGGCGACGATGTCGCCCACGGCGACATCGTCGGCGGCGTCCGGCAGGTACACGAAGGTGTGCTGGTCCATCAGCTTGGCCACCTGCCACCCCGCAACGGAAAGCGTTGCGTCCGGCACGCCCCCTTCGCGGTAGCGACGCAGGGGCACCGGCAACTGGTCGTGGCCGATGTCGCGCTTGCCCAGGGCGACGATCGCCAGGCCCGGCTCGGGCAGCGACTGCACCTGGGCGAAGACTTCCAGCGCCGGTTCGAGCCCGTGCTGCAGATCGGGGCGCCGCCTCAGTACATCGCGCTGAGCCTCGCGGTAGAGGCCGTGGTCGTGCACCACGTAGCAGCCCGGGCGCAGCACCGGCACGAAGCGATCATCCAGCGAGGCGGCATGGAACGCCTCGGCAATCAGGTCGTACCAGGCCGAACCGGAAGCCGTGACGATGGGCGCCGCCACGTCGAAGCGCCCTGCCGCATCCAGCGCCAGTGCAGTCTCGACCAAGCGCTGGGCGTAGGCGCTCACCGCGGCGGCGGGGTCCTCGCCATGCACCACGCCTTCGTAGCCCTCCAAGCCGGCAAGGATCAGCGCCGGTTCGGCCGCAATGGCCTCGGCCAGTTCCTCTACAGCTTTCTGGTTGCGACAGCCGCAACGCCCTCCCGGTACGCCCAGCTCGACCAGCACCGCCAGGCGCAGGCTGCGCTCGGCGAAGAAGCGTCCCAGCTGGCGCACGTTCTCGACCCCATCCACTACGCAGTAGAACTCGGCGCCGGCTGCGATCAGCTCCGCCACCATGGCCATGTTGGCCTGCCCCACCAGTTGGTTGGCCATCAGCAAACGCCGCACGCCATGGGTGAAGGCGGCGCGACACTGGGGTGCCGTGGCCAGGGTAATCCCCCACGCTCCCGCCTCGAGCTGACGCCGGAACAGGGCCGGCGTCATGGTGGTCTTGCCGTGCGGCGCCAGGCGAGCGCCATGCGCCTCGGCAAAGCGCTGCATCCACGCCAGGTTGTGCGCCAGCGGCGCCTCATGGATCACGGCGGCCGGCAGACTGACCCCGCTCAACAGGTCGGGCCTCAACTCGACGGTGCCCTTGTCGACGCGTCCCTTCTCGATGCCTCCTTTTTCGATGCCAGCCCAATCATCGGATCCCTGCGCAATGCTGCTCCCCGCTTCCTGCATGGTTACCTCCCCTCGATTCGCACCGCGTGATAGTTATTTTCACACTAACTTGACTATTGGTTAGAAACTAACATATTTTTCAAGCAAGGCAAGACACAGGAGCCCTTCGGTGAGCCAAGAGATCGACATCCTCTCCCGCATTACGGCGGACTTCGCCAGCCTGCGCGACGCTGAAAAGAAAGTCGCCGAGCTGATCTTCGCCGATATCGACTTCGTCACCGAGGCCAGCATCAGCGAGATCGCCGCCCGGGCCGGCGTGAGCGATGCCAGCGTGACACGCTTCGCCCGCGCCGCGGGTTGCAACAACGTGCGCGACCTCAAGACCCGCCTGACCCGCTCGCTGGCCGCGGGCCGGCGCTTCATCCAGGAGTCGGCCCCGGAGGACGGACCCGCCGCGGTCTACGAGATCGCCACCCAGACCCTGGCGGTGAACCGCGACCTGATGGCCCAGGCCGACGTGGCCGGCGCCGTGGATCGGCTCGACGCCGCCCGCCAGATCCTCGTCTTCGGTGCAGGCGGCGGCTCCAGCATGCTGGCGCAGGAGATGCAGTTCCGGCTGGTACGCCTCGGCTATGCGATCTGCGCCTATCCGCAGGCGCTGTTGCCACGCATGGTGGCCTCGACCCTCGACCCCGCTGACGTGGTGGTGGTGCTCTCGGTGACCGGCCATACGCCGGAGATGGTCGAATCGGCACGCATCGCCCGCCAGTACGGCGCCCAGGTCGTGGCAATCACCGCGCAGGGTTCGCCCCTGGCGGAGAATGCCGACGTGACGCTGCCGGTGGCGTCCCGCGAGACCGATTTCATCTATCACCCTTCGGCGTCGCGTTACGCCATGCTCGCCGCCATCGACGTATTGGCCCTGGAACTCGCCCTGCGCCATCGCGAACGCTCCCGCGACAAGCTGCGCCGTTTGAAACTCACCCTGGACGCCCACCGCGGCGGCGACAATCGCCAGCCGCTGGGAGACTGACATGCACTACGATCTGCTGATCCGCAACGCTCAGGTCGTCGACGGTACCGGCGCCGCCCCCTTTCGGGCCGACGTAGCCGTACGCGGCGACCGCATTGCCGCCCTGGGCGACCTGGGCGATATCACAACCACGGCCAGTGCGGCTGACGAGATCGACGCCGACGGTCTTTATCTGGCACCGGGCTTCATCGACGTGCACACCCATGACGATACCAACGTGATCCGCACCCCCGAGATGCTGCCCAAGCTCTCCCAGGGCGTGACCACGGTGGTGGTGGGCAATTGCGGCATCAGCGCGAGCCCGGTGACTCTCGCGGGCGAGGTGCCCGACCCCATGAACCTGCTGGGCCAGGCCGAGGATTTCCGCTATGCGAGCTTCGCCGCCTATGCCGAGGCGGTGGAGGCGGCGACCCCCAGCGTCAACGTCGCCGCCCTGGTGGGCCATACCAGCCTGCGCAGCCAGGTGATGGACGACTTCGCCCGCCCCGCCAGCGACGCGGAAATCGCCGGGATGGAGCGTCTGCTTTGCCAGGCGCTCGGCGAAGGCGCCCTGGGGCTGAGCTCGGGTCTCGCCTACCGCAACGCCTTCCATGCGCCCACGGCGGAGATGGAACCGCTGGTGGCCGCGGTGGGCCGGGCCGGCGGCGTCTATACCACGCATCTGCGCGACGAGTTCGCCGGACTGTTCGGCGCCATGGACGAAGCCTTCGCCACGGCTCGCCACGGCCGGGTGCCGCTGGTGATCTCGCATCTGAAGTGTGCCGGTGCCGGCAATTGGGGAGGTGCACCGCATGCCCTGGAAAAGCTCGAACGTGCGGCGCGCCGCCAGGTCGCGCATTGCGACTGCTACCCCTACACGGCGGGCTCCTCGACTCTCGATCTGGGTCAGGTCACCGACGAGATCGAGATCGTCATCACCTGGTCCGAGCCGCATCCCGAACAGGCCCGCCGGCCACTCGCCGACATCGCTGCCGATTGGGACGTGTCGCTGCTGGACGCGGCGCGGCGCCTGCAGCCGGCCGGGGCGGTCTACCACAACATGAGCGAGGACGACATGCGCCGGGTGCTGGCCCACCCGCTGTCGATGGTCGGTTCCGACGGCCTGCCCAACGACCCGCATCCGCACCCGCGGCTGTGGGGGGCCTTTCCCCGCGTGCTGGCACGCTACAGCCGCGACCTGGGCCTGCTGCCCCTGGCCGAGGCGGTGCGCAAGATGACCGGCCTGTCGGCCGCCAACTTCGGCCTCGACGATCGTGGCGTGATCCGCACCGGGGCCTTTGCCGACCTGACCCTGTTCGACCTCGGCTCCCTCGCCGATAGCGCCGACTATGACACACCTATCGCCCCGGCACGGGGGATCGAGATGGTCATGGTCAACGGTGTCATCGGCTATCGCCAAGGCGCGGCCACCGGCGAGCGTGCCGGGCGCATGCTGCACCGTACGAGGCGCATCACCGATGCGCCTTCCCGACCCATTCACTCCATGGAGAACTTGTAATGAGCATTACCCGATACGGCGTCGAAGGCGGCGTCGGTACCGGCGGACAGAAGCTGCCGTTCGCCCGCGCCGTGGAGGCCGGCGGCTGGCTCTACGTCTCCGGCCAGACGCCGATGCGAGACGGCGAGGTGGTCGAGGGCGGCATCGTCGAACAGACCCGGCTCGCCTTCGACAACTGCCTGACGATCATGCGCGAGGCCGGTTACGGCGTGGAAGACGTGGTGCACGTCACGGCGGTGCTCACCGACGCGCGCTACTTCTCTTCGTTCAACAAGGTGTTCCGCGACGTGTTCGGCGACAACCCGCCGGCGCGCATCTGCAGCGTCCAGGACCTGGTGGTGGACTGCAAGGTGGAGGTGGACGTCAAGTGCTTCCGGCGTGACCGGACGTAAGAAAGGGGGTGCCGTGCCCCGGCAAGGGCACGACACCGGATCGTCGGCGGGGCCTCACAAGACAAGACCGGCCCGCCGGCAATCGTGACATTGCTTACACCGGCCGCGGCAACGGCCGGGCAAACAACGACAAGAGGCTACCATGAACAGTCAAATATTCCTTGCCACCTTTCTGGTGTACGTCGTCGCCATGATCGGCTTCGGCTGGTGGATCTCCCGCCACAAGCGCGGCAGCGGCGACGACTTCCTGCTGGGCGGGCGCAGCGTACCGCTGTTCCTCACCATCGGCACCACCGTGGCCACCATGGTCGGCACCGGTTCGAGCATGGGAGCAGTGGGCTTCGGCTACGCCAACGGCTGGGCCGGAGCGCTGTACGGTATCGGCGGCGCCACTGGCGTGCTGCTGTTGGCACTGCTGTTCGCCCCGGTGCGCCAGCTGAGATTCATGACCATGAGCGAGGAGCTCGCCTATTACGTGGGTGCCAACCGCCTGGTGCGCAACCTGGTGGCAGTACTGATCTATGTCGCCTGCATCGGCTGGCTGGGCGCCCATATCCTGGGCGGCGGGCTCTACCTCTCCTGGATGGCGGGCATCGACCTCAACACCGCACGCGTCCTGGTGGCGCTGGGCTTCGGCATTTACTGCGTGATCGGCGGCTACTTCGCCGTGGTGTGGACCGATACCGTGCAGGCGGTCATCCTGTTCGCCGGTTTCCTGCTGATGGCCGTGCTCGCCCTGGTCGAGGTCGGTGGCTTCTCGGGGCTGACCGCCGGAATGGATGCGGGCGCGGCCAGCTTCCTCGGCATCGGGGCGATCGGCGGCCTGCCGGCACTGTCGCTGGCGGCGGTGATCGCCATCGGCGTGCTTGCCACCCCCTCGTTCCGCCAGCGCATCTACTCCGGCGAGTCGGTCTCCTCGGTGCGCCGCTCCTTCGTGATTACCGGCGTGCTCTACCTGGGCTTCTCGATCATCCCGGCGATCATCGGCATGGCCACCCACGCCCTCAATCCCGGCCTCGACAACAGCAACTACGCCTTCCCCTTCCTCGCCACCGAAGTGCTGCCCCTGGGGCTTGGTCTGCTGCTGCTGGTGGCGGGGCTCTCGGCGACCATGTCCAGTGCCAGCTCGGACGCCATCGCCGGGGTCTCCACGCTGATGCGTGACATCTACGTGCTGGCCACCGGCCGGGCACCCTCCGCCCGCAACGTGGTGCGCTTCTCGCGCATCGCCCTGGTCGCCACCATCGGCCTGGCGCTGGCGTTCGCCCTGACCTCGGACAACGTGATCACCTATATCACTCGCATGATCGCCACCATCATGGCCGGGCTCTTCGTCTGCGCCCTGCTGGGCCGCTTCTGGCCGCGCTACAACTGGCAGGGTGCGGTAGCCACCCTGGCCAGCGCCTCGGCGACCTCATTGACGATCATCGCCAACGCCGACTGGAGCGCCTACTGGGGCAATCCCAGCCTGCCGGCGGTATCGGTGGCACTCGTGGTCGGGGTGGCGGTCAGTCTGCTCACGCCGGCTTCCCGAGTGACGCCCGAACAGGCCCTGGCAGTACTCAACGAAGAGCGTCGGCGCATGGAGCAGGTTCCCGATGCAGCATTGTCGGCAGGTCAGGTCGCCGCACCCGGCCAGTAGAACGCTCCGCCACATGACAAGGCCCACCGGCTGCTGCTCGGTGGGCCTTGTCGTTTCACCCGGTAGGCTTCAGCTCGTCAACCACCGCACCGCCAGCTCCACGCCGCGCAGCTCGGCGAGCCCTTTCATGCGCCCGTAGAGCGGATAGCCCGGGCGGGTGTCGCGGTCCTGGTCGTCGAGGATATGGTGACCGTGGTCCGGCCGCAGCGGCAGGCGCGGCCCACCTTCACCTTCGCGGCGACGCTCCTCCTCCACCAGCGCCTGGATCACCGCCACCATGTCGACGTCGCCGTCGAGGTGAGGCGCCTCATGAAAGCTGCGGGGGTCGGGCGTCTCGCGCCGGGTCGAGCGCAGATGGACGAAGTAGATGCGCGGCCCGAAGCGCCGCGCCATGGCGGCCAGGTCGATGTCGTCGCGCACGCCATAGGAGCCGGTGCACAGGGTCAGGCCGTTGGCCGGGCTGGGCACGGCATCGAGCAGCCACTGAGCATCCTCGGGGGTGGAAACCACTCGCGGCAGGCCGAGCAGCGGGCGCGGTGGGTCGTCGGGATGGATCGCCATGCGCACGCCCACCTCCTCGGCTACCGGGATCACCGCCCGCAGGAAAACCCCCAGATGCTCACGCAGCCGCTCGGCGTCGATCTCGGCGTACTGCGCCAGCACGTCGCGAAACCGCTCGAGCGTGTAGTGCTCCTCGGCTCCCGGCAGGCCGGCAATCAGCGTATCGACCAGCCTGTCGCGCCCGGCCGGGTCCAGTCCCTCGAGATAGGTCCTGGCGGCGGCCTTCTCATCCTCGCCGTACTCCGCTTCGGCGCCGGGGCGCTGGAGCAGGTAGAGGTCAAAGGCGGCGAAGGCCGTCTGGTCGAAGCGCAGCGCCAGGGCTCCGTCCGGCAGCCGCCAGGCCAGGTCGGTGCGGGTCCAGTCGAGTACCGGCATGAAGTTGTAGCAGACGGTGTCGATGCCGCAGGCCGCCAGGTTGCGCAGGGTCTGGCAATAGGTGTCGATCAGCGCATCGCGCTCAGCCAGGCCCTGCTTGATCGCCTCGTGCACCGGCACGCTCTCCACCACCGACCAGGAGAGGCCCGCGGCCTCGATCGTCGCCTTGCGCTCGCCGATGGCCTCGACCGACCAGACCCGGTCGTTGGGCACGTCATGCAGCGCCGTGACGATGCCGGTGGCACCGGTCTGGCGAATCTCGTCGAGGGTGATCGGGTCGCTGGGGCCGAACCAGCGCCAGGTATGTTCCATGGAAATCTCCTTCAGCTGCGACTCAAGGTAGCCAGCACCCCGTCGAGCCCCTCCGAGGCAAGCCGACGATAGAACGCCACCACGGCTTCGGCGAACTCGGCCCGCCTCGCCAACGCCGAAGGGAACACGGCGTCGAGTTCGAGAAAAGCCGGCACCAGTGCCCCGACATCCTCACCGTGGGCCTCGTGCAACAGCTTGAACGTCGTTGCCATGGGGTCGTCGACGGGGTAAGCGTTGCCGTGCAGATCGACTCCCAAGGTATAGCGGATCCACGCCGCCACGCCGAGTGCCGTGCAAGGCACATCGGCCCCCGCCTCGAGCCGCGCCAGGGCACCGTGCAGCCAGCGCTGGGGCAGCTTCTGCGAGCCATCCATGGCGATCTGCTGCAGGCGATGGCGCAGGCTGTCGTTGGCGAAGCGATAGAGCAGCTGCTCGGCGTAACCTTCGAGGTCGGTGCCAGCCGGCATCTCCAGGGTCGGTGCCGCCTCCTCGAGCATGTAGCGATGCAGCAGCGCCACCAGGTCATCGCGGCTCACGGCGTCGAACACCGTCTCGATATCGTCCAGCGCGCCCAGGTAGGCGAGCAGTGAATGACTGCCGTTGAGCATGCGTAGCTTCATGGTCTCGAACGGCGCCACGTCGGCGACCATCTCCACGCCCTCGTCTTCCCAGGCCGGCCGGCCGAGGGGAAAATCGTCCTCCACCACCCATTGCGAGAACGCCTCACCGACCACCGCATTGGGATCGTCGATACCCAGCTCGGCAAGGCGCGCAGAATCGGTCTCGGTCATCGCCGGCACGATACGGTCGACCATGCTGCAGGGAAACGCCACCTCGCGCTCGATCCAGGCGGCCAGCTCGGTATTACCACAGGCGGCCAACTCGACCACGGCGGTACGGGTGCGCTTGCCGTTGTCCGGCATGTTGTCGCAGGAGAGCACGGTGAACGGCGGCAGTCCCGCCTCGCGGCGGCGCGCCAGCGCCTCGACCAGAATGCCCGGCGCCGTACGCGGCGCTTGCGGCTGGTCGATGTCGTGGGCGATCAGCGGATCGTCACGTAGCAATTTCCCTTCGGCGGGATTCAGAAAATATCCTTTCTCGGTCACCGTCAGGGTGACGAGGCGCGTCTCGCGCGACACCAGCCGAGCCAGCAAGGCATCGAGATCGAGGCCCCACTGGCCGCCTGCATCGCGACCGCTGAACAGGGTTTCCTCTATCACCCCGATCTCGCGCAGGGTGACGTGATCACGGTCGGCGTACTCGGCAACATGGTAGTGGTAGTCGGCGTCGCGCAGCGCATCGACCAGCGCCACGCCGCCGCGCAGGTTGGCGCTGCTCACGCCCCAGGTTCCATCACCGCTGCGCTGGCGATAACGCTCCAGGTAGACCGCCTGGTGGGCGCGATGGAAAGCGCCGAGCCCCAGGTGAACGATGCCTATATGCCCGGTAGGCTCGGCGGCGGGTATGCGTGTCACGTCCTTCATCTTGCCCCCATCAACAGGTCGGGAAGCCATAGCGAAATGGCCGGTACGTAGGCCACCAGCAGCAGTACGGCGATATTGCAGATCAGGAAGGGCACGATGGCCCGCGCCACGGTCAGCATGGGTAGCTTGCCGATCCCGGCGACGACGAACAGGCACACACCCACCGGCGGGGTGGTCAACCCGATCATCAGGTTGAGCACCGCCATGACGGCAAAGTGCACCGGATCCATGCCCACGCCGGTGGCCACGCCGAGCAGCGCCGGGAACAGGATGATCAGCGCGGCGATGGTCTCCATGAAGGCACCGACGAACAGCAGGATCAGGTTGAGGATCAGGATGACGGCGATGGGGTTGTCGCTGATGGTCAGGATCAACCCGGCGATCATCTGGGGGATCTGCTCGCTGGTCAGAATCCAGCCGAAGAGATTGGCCAGTCCCACCATCAGCAATAGCGCCGCGGAGGTGAAGACGGTATCGGTGAGAATGGCCGGCAGCTTGCGCCAGGTCAGCCCCTTGTAGACATACATGCCGACCACCAGCGCGTAGAGGCTGGCGACGATGGAAGCCTCTGTGGGCGTGAAGAAACCGCCGATGATGCCGTAGAGGATGATCGCCGTCATCAGCAGCGCCCAGAAGGCGGTGCGCCCTTCGCGCAGCAGCTCCAGGAAGGTGGCACGCTCACCCTTGGGATAACCGCGCCGCACGGCGAGGATATAGACCGTCACCATCATCGCCAGGCCCAGCAGCAGGCCGGGGATGGCGCCGGCGAGGAACATGCGGCCCACAGAGACCCCGGACAGCGAGCCGACGATGATCATCGGCACGCTGGGCGGGATGATCGGACCGATGGTCGACGAGGCGGCGGTGACGGCAGCGGCGAACGGCTTGTCGTAGCCGGAGCGCGCCATGCCGGGGATCATCACCGAGCCGATGCTCGCCGAATCGGCCACGGCAGTGCCCGAGATGCCGCCGAAGAGCATCGAGCCACCGACGTTGGCCAGGCCGAGCCCACCGCGGATATGACCCAGCAGCGCATTGGAGAAGCGCACGATATGTTCGGTGATGTTACCGACGTTCATCAGGTTGCCGGCCAGCACGAAACCAGGAATGCACAGCAGCACGAAGGTGTCGATGCCGGCGTAGAGGCGCTGCGGCACGATGGTCAGCGAGATGCCTTCCAGCAACAGGTAGATCAGCGAAGCGATACCCAGCGCGAAAGCGATGGGCATGCCGATCAGCAGCAGGATCAGGAAGGCGCTGAACAGAATGATCACTTCCATCACGGCTTCTCCGATACGGTGCGCTCAGGCGAACGAAAGCTGGCGACGAGCCCCTCCAGAAAGCCGATGACACCGTAGACCAGCAACAGTGCGAACATCACCACCGTGGAGAAGAAGATGTAGAGCATGGGGACCTTCAGCGTGGGAGAAGTCTGCCAGGTGCCGTTCTGGGCGTACTGCCAGGCGTAGGGCAGTACCACAGCGGCGAAGCCGGCGATCAGCAGGCAGATCAGCGCCTGGTAGGCGGCCCGTGAGCGGGGCCCCAGGATGTGGTGGAAAAGCTCCACGCTGACGTGGCGATGCCGACGTAGCACTACACCGACCGACAGGGCCACCATGT
>NZ_JAAQTO010000075.1 GCF_011742165.1 Billgrantia bachuensis
TGCCTGACGATGACCTACTCTCGCATGGGGAGACCCCACACTACCATCGGCGCTGAGCGGTTTCACTGCTGAGTTCGGCATGGGATCAGGTGGTTCCCACTCGCTATGGTCGTCAGGCGAAAACGGTTGGAATCATGCTGAGCGATACGTCTCGTCCAGGGCGTGCCCGGGCGTATCCGTCAATCTCGTGCGCAATGCGCAGACCCCTTGGGGTTATATGGTCAAGCCTCACGGGCCATTAGTACCGGTTAGCTCAACGCCTCGCAGCGCTTCCACACCCGGCCTATCAACCAGCTGGTCTCGCTGGGCCCTTCAGGAGGCTCGAGGCCTCGGGGATGTCTCATCTTGAAGGGGGCTTCCCGCTTAGATGCCTTCAGCGGTTATCCCGTCCGCACGTAGCTACCCGGCAATGCCACTGGCGTGACAACCGGAACACCAGAGGTGCGTCCACTCCGGTCCTCTCGTACTAGGAGCAGCTCTTCTCAAACATCCAACGCCCACGGCAGATAGGGACCGAACTGTCTCACGACGTTCTAAACCCAGCTCGCGTACCACTTTAAATGGCGAACAGCCATACCCTTGGGACCGACTTCAGCCCCAGGATGTGATGAGCCGACATCGAGGTGCCAAACACCGCCGTCGATGTGAACTCTTGGGCGGTATCAGCCTGTTATCCCCGGAGTACCTTTTATCCGTTGAGCGATGGCCCTTCCATACAGAACCACCGGATCACTAGAACCTACTTTCGTACCTGCTCGACGTGTCTGTCTCGCAGTCAAGCACCCTTATGCTCTTGCACTCAATGCACGATTTCCGACCGTGCTGAGGGTACCTTCGTGCTCCTCCGTTACTCTTTGGGAGGAGACCGCCCCAGTCAAACTACCCACCACACACTGTCCTCGATCCGGATCACGGACCTGAGTTAGAACGCCAATGATGCCAGGCTGGTATTTCAAGGTTGGCTCCACCCGAACTGGCGTCCGGGGTTCCTAGCCTCCCAGCTATCCTACACAAGCAACATCAGCGTCCAGTGTGAAGCTATAGTAAAGGTTCACGGGGTCTTTCCGTCTAGCCGCGGGTACACAGCATCTTCACTGCGATTTCAATTTCACTGAGTCTCGGGTGGAGACAGCGTGGCCATCATTACGCCATTCGTGCAGGTCGGAACTTACCCGACAAGGAATTTCGCTACCTTAGGACCGTTATAGTTACGGCCGCCGTTTACCGGGGCTTCGATCAAGAGCTTCGCCCGAGGGCTAACACCATCACTTAACCTTCCGGCACCGGGCAGGCGTCACACCCTATACGTCCGCTTGCGCGTTTGCAGAGTGCTGTGTTTTTAATAAACAGTTGCAGCCACCTGGTATCTTCGACCGCCTCGTGCTCCAGCCGCGAGGGCCTTCACACTAACGCGGCGTGCCTTCTCCCGAAGTTACGGCACCATTTTGCCTAGTTCCTTCACCCGAGTTCTCTCAAGCGCCTTGGTATTCTCTACCTGACCCCCTGTGTCGGTTTGGGGTACGGTCCCACTGTATCTGAAGCTTAGAGGCTTTTCCTGGAAGCGTGGCATCGATGACTTCCACCCCGTGGGGTGTTCGTCTCGCCTCTCGGCCTTGGGGATCCGGATTTGCCTGAATCCCCAGCCTACCGGCTTTCACCAGGACAACCAACGCCTGGCTCACCTAGCCTTCTTCGTCCCCCCATCGCAATACAGTGAGGTACGGGAATATTGACCCGTTTCCCATCGACTACGCCTTTCGGCCTCGCCTTAGGGGCCGACTCACTCTGCTCCGATTAGCGTCGAACAGAAACCCTTGGTCTTCCGGCGGGGGAGTTTTTCACTCCCCTTGTCGTTACTCATGTCAGCATTCGCACTCGTGATACCTCCAGCAGACTTCTCAATCCACCTTCGTCGGCTTACACGACGCTCCTCTACCGCTTGCCATTCGGCAAGCCCGTAGCTTCGGTACCTGGTTTAGCCCCGTTACATCTTCCGCGCAGGCCGACTCGACTAGTGAGCTATTACGCTTTCTTTAAAGGATGGCTGCTTCTAAGCCAACCTCCTAGCTGTCTGAGCCTTCCCACATCGTTTCCCACTTAACCAGGATTTCGGGACCTTAGCTGACGGTCTGGGTTGTTTCCCTTTTCACGACGGACGTTAGCACCCGCCGTGTGTCTCCCACGCTCGCACTCACCGGTATTCGGAGTTTGCCTCGGGTTGGTAAGCCGGGATGGCCCCCTAGCCGAAACAGTGCTCTACCCCCGGTGGTGATACGTGAGGCGCTACCTAAATAGCTTTCGAGGAGAACCAGCTATCTCCGGGCTTGATTAGCCTTTCACTCCGATCCACAAGTCATCCAAATCTTTTTCAACAGATCCTGGTTCGGTCCTCCAGTTGATGTTACTCAACCTTCAACCTGCTCATGGATAGATCGCCCGGTTTCGGGTCTATTTCCAGCGACTGGTCGCCCAGTTAAGACTCGGTTTCCCTACGCCTCCCCTATTCGGTTAAGCTCGCCACTGAAAATAAGTCGCTGACCCATTATACAAAAGGTACGCGGTCACAGGACGTGCCTGCTCCCACTGCTTGTACGCATACGGTTTCAGGATCTATTTCACTCCCCTCGCCGGGGTTCTTTTCGCCTTTCCCTCACGGTACTGGTTCACTATCGGTCAGCCAGGAGTATTTAGCCTTGGAGGATGGTCCCCCCATGTTCAGTCAAGGTTTCACGTGCCCCGACCTACTCGTTTTCACGACACTCGGATTTCGGCTACGGGACTATCACCCGCTATGGTCAGGCTTCCCAGCCTGTTCGCCTATCGGTTGTGTCGCTTAAGGGCTAGTCCCCGTTCGCTCGCCGCTACTAGGGGAATCTCGGTTGATTTCTTTTCCTCGGGGTACTTAGATGTTTCAGTTCCCCCGGTTCGCCTCCCAACACCTATGGATTCAGTGTGGGATACCCCGCTTGTGCGGGGTGGGTTTCCCCATTCGGAAATGCCCGGGTCACAGGTTGTTTGCCACCTCACCGAGCCTTATCGCAGGCTACAACGTCCTTCATCGCCTCTGGCTGCCAAGGCATCCACCGTATGCGCTTAATCGCTTGACCATATAACCCGAAAGGGTCTGGTCCGCGATTACGTACGACAATTGCCGGATACGCTTGAGACGTATCTCGCATTTCTCCTTGCGGAGAAATTGTCAGCATGATTCACATTGTTAAAGAGCAGACTGTT
>NZ_JAAQTO010000076.1 GCF_011742165.1 Billgrantia bachuensis
AGATTTGAAATAAACCCGGCGACCTCACCCTTCTCTTTACAGAACTTCCGGGGGTGCGCTCTCACCAACTGAGCGACAGACCCGGCCGAAGCTCGAGAATGGTGGGTCTGGGCAGATTTGAACTGCCGACCTCACCCTTATCAGGGGTGCGCTCTAACCAACTGAGCTACAGACCCATTGGTCGCGCTGGGTCCATACCCAAACAGTCTTTGCTCTGGCCGATCAGGTAATTCATTGTGAGCACTTGCCGCGAGGCGGCGATACGTCGTTTAAGGAGGTGATCCAGCCGCAGGTTCCCCTACGGCTACCTTGTTACGACTTCACCCCAGTCATGAACCACACCGTGGTGATCGCCCTCCCGAAGGTTAGGCTAACCACTTCTGGTGCAGTCCACTCCCATGGTGTGACGGGCGGTGTGTACAAGGCCCGGGAACGTATTCACCGTGACATTCTGATTCACGATTACTAGCGATTCCGACTTCACGGAGTCGAGTTGCAGACTCCGATCCGGACTGAGATCGGCTTTCTGGGATTAGCTCACTTTCGCAAGTTCGCAACCCTTTGTACCAACCATTGTAGCACGTGTGTAGCCCTACCCGTAAGGGCCATGATGACTTGACGTCGTCCCCACCTTCCTCCGGTTTGTCACCGGCAGTCTCCCTAGAGTTCCCGACCGAATCGCTGGCAAATAGGGACAAGGGTTGCGCTCGTTACGGGACTTAACCCAACATTTCACAACACGAGCTGACGACAGCCATGCAGCACCTGTCACTCGGCTCCCGAAGGCACTCCGCCGTCTCCGGCGGATTCCGAGGATGTCAAGGGTAGGTAAGGTTCTTCGCGTTGCATCGAATTAAACCACATGCTCCACCGCTTGTGCGGGCCCCCGTCAATTCATTTGAGTTTTAACCTTGCGGCCGTACTCCCCAGGCGGTCGACTTATCGCGTTAACTGCGCCACAAAGTCCGCGAAGGACCCAACGGCTAGTCGACATCGTTTACGGCGTGGACTACCAGGGTATCTAATCCTGTTTGCTACCCACGCTTTCGCACCTCAGTGTCAGTGTCAGTCCAGAAGGCCGCCTTCGCCACTGGTATTCCTCCCGATCTCTACGCATTTCACCGCTACACCGGGAATTCTACCTTCCTCTCCTGCACTCTAGCCTGACAGTTCCGGATGCCGTTCCCAGGTTGAGCCCGGGGCTTTCACAACCGGCTTATCAAGCCACCTACGCGCGCTTTACGCCCAGTAATTCCGATTAACGCTCGCACCCTCCGTATTACCGCGGCTGCTGGCACGGAGTTAGCCGGTGCTTCTTCTGTGGGTGATGTCCTTCCTCCCGGGTATTGGCCGGAAGGCTTTCTTCCCCACTGAAAGTGCTTTACAACCCGAAGGCCTTCTTCACACACGCGGCATGGCTGGATCAGGGTTGCCCCCATTGTCCAATATTCCCCACTGCTGCCTCCCGTAGGAGTTCGGGCCGTGTCTCAGTCCCGATGTGGCTGATCATCCTCTCAGACCAGCTACGGATCGTCGCCTTGGTGAGCCGTTACCTCACCAACCAGCTAATCCGACATAGGCTCATCCGATAGCGCGAGGTCCGAAGAGCCCCCGCTTTCTCCCGTAGGACGTATGCGGTATTAGCCTGGGTTTCCCCAGGTTATCCCCCACTATCGGGCAGATTCCTATGCATTACTCACCCGTCCGCCGCTCGCCACCAGGGAGCAAGCTCCCCGTGCTGCCGCTCGACTTGCATGTGTTAGGCCTGCCGCCAGCGTTCAATCTGAGCCATGATCAAACTCTTCAGTTTCAAATCATTGCGGTTCTTGCTCGCCCCTTCCCGAAGAAACGGACGAAAGCGAACCAAACTCGGCTCAAGGTCAAAGCTTCTCAAAAAGACCCGAAGGTCTTCGACGAGTCGCTTGCCTTGAAATGGTGTGACTTCTCACCCACCTCATCGACAAGCGCCCACATGAATTACCTGATCGATTGTTAAAGAGCGGCTCCGGGCTCTATAGAGAGCGGAGCGTCTCGCTTGCCGTCGGGGCAGCTGACTCTGTCAGCGGCCTCGCCAGCGCCCTGCGAGGAAGGCGTATTCTACCGATCCGACCGAGCTTGTCAACTC
>NZ_JAAQTO010000077.1 GCF_011742165.1 Billgrantia bachuensis
GCGTCCCATAGGGGGTTCGAACCCCTGTTCCCGCCGTGAAAGGGCGGTGTCCTGGACCACTAGACGAATGGGACGCAGCCGTCTCGCTCTCTGCCTCAACGAGGTGGCGCGAATCTTACTCAAGCCCCTGGAAGCTGTCAACTGTCGGCCTGGGTTGGCCGAAGCAATGGAAAGCAGCCAAGCTATGGGTGTCTGATGAAGACGTCGCACCAGCAGGAGAGAAAGGCCATGCGCAAGAAGATCGAGAAGAGCGATGCCGAATGGCAAGCCCAGCTCACGCCGGAGCAGTACCGGGTGACTCGGCAACAGGGTACCGAGCGCCCCTTCAGCGGCGACTATCAGGTCACCGACGAGCACGGCATCTACCACTGCGTGTGCTGCAACGCGCCGCTGTTCGAAAACGAACACAAGTTCGAAGCCCACTGTGGCTGGCCCAGCTTCGACCGCCCGCTTGGCCATGCTTGCGTCGAAGAGCGCCCCGACGACTCCCACGGCATGCAGCGTACCGAGGTAGTATGTGCCCACTGCGATGCCCACCTGGGCCATGTCTTCCCCGATGGCCCACCCGAGAGCACGGGGTTGCGCTATTGCATCAACTCGGTGTCCATCGCCTTCCATCCCGGCGAATAGCCCGTCCCCTGCCCTGCCGAGGCCGCCCATCTGCTATGATGGGCGGCCTCAAACGTTTGCAGGAGTGGTACATGCTCGGCTGGTATCCGGGACACATGAACAAGGCGCGACGCCAGATACAGGGGGCGTTGCCGGAAATCGACGTGGCAATCGAAGTTCTCGACGCCCGCCTGCCCTACTCCAGCGCCAACCCCATGCTCGCCGGCCTGACCCGCCACAAGCCGGTGCTGAAGATTCTCTCGCGGGCCGACCTGGCCGACCCGGAGCGTACCCGTGAATGGGTCGAGCATTTCGACTCGCTGCCGGACACCCGGGCACTCGCCGTGACCACCACCAACGCCCGCGAACTCAAGCGCATTCCCAAGCTGTGCCATGAGCTCGCCGGGCAGGTGCGCGCCGACCGCGACGTGCGGGTAATGGTCATGGGCATCCCCAACGTGGGCAAGTCGACCCTGATCAACGGCCTGGCCGGCAAGGCCATCGCCAAGACCGGCAACGAACCGGCGGTAACCAAGCGCCAGCAGAAGGTACGCATCCAGGGCCGCGTGGCACTGATCGATACTCCCGGAGTGCTGTGGCCGAAGATCGAGGATCAGGCCAGTGCCTATCGCCTGGCCGCCACCGGTGCCATTCGCGATACCGCCATCGACTACGTCGACGTAGCGGTGGTCACTGCCGCCGAGCTCGCCCGGCGTTATCCCGAGGCGCTCCAGGCCCGCTACAAGCTGACCGAGCTGCCGCCCTACGCCGCCAACCCTCAGGCCGCCCAGGTCGAGGCCGCCGGCCCCCAGCGCATCGACCTGCTGGCCGTGGCCGGCTTCGACGGCCATGCGATCCTGACCGAGATCGCCAGCCGCCGGGGCGGCCTGCGCCCCGGCGGCGAGGTCGACCTGCACCGCGGTGCCGAGGTGCTGCTGCATGAGCTGCGTGACGGAAAGCTGGGCCGGCTGACGCTGGAGACGCCTGACGACATCCCGGCCCCGGCGGAAGACGAGGAAGTCATCGCCGACGCAGCGAACAACGATAGCGGCAACGCCGATACTTCAGCATAATCACAGAGTTCCGGCAGCGCGCGTCTGACCGGAACCACCGGACACCACTGGAATCTCGGACACTCAATGGACACGCCCACCCTGTTCAGGAAATCGCACAAGCTCGACAACGTCTGCTACGACATTCGCGGCCCCGTGCTCGAGCACGCCAAACGGCTGGAGGACGAAGGTCAGCGCATTCTCAAGCTCAACATCGGCAACCCCGCCCCGTTCGGCTTCGAGGCCCCGGAGGAAATTCTCCAGGACGTGATGCGCAACCTGCCCACCGCCCAGGGCTACTGCGATTCCAAGGGTCTCTACTCGGCGCGCAAGGCGATCATGCAGGAGTGCCAGCGCAAGGAGATCCCCGGCGTTGGCATCGAGGACATCTACATCGGCAACGGCGTCTCCGAGCTGATCGTGATGGCGCTGCAGGCGCTGCTCAACGACGGCGACGAGGTCCTGATTCCGGCACCCGACTATCCGCTATGGACCGCCGCCGCCAACCTCGCCGGCGGCCACGCCGTGCACTACCGCTGCGACGAGCAGGCCGACTGGGCACCGGACCTCGCCGACGTGCGCGCCAAGGTGACCGGCCACACCCGCGCCATCGTGATCATCAACCCCAACAACCCCACCGGCGCGGTTTATCCACCCGAGGTGGTGCGCGAACTGCTGGCCATTGCCCGCGAGCACGATCTCGTCGTGTTCTCCGACGAGATCTACGACAAGATCCTCTACGACGATACCGAGCACATCTCCACCGGGGCGCTGGCCGACGAGGACCAACTGGTGGTGACCATGAACGGTCTCTCCAAGAGCTACCGCTGTGCCGGCTTCCGCTCCGGCTGGATGATCCTCTCCGGCGGCGTGGCCATGCAGCGGGCCAGGGACTATATCCAGGGCATCAACATGCTCGCCTCGATGCGGCTGTGTGCCAACGTACCGGCCCAGCACGCCATCCAGACGGCACTGGGCGGCTACCAGTCAATCAACGACCTGATTCTGCCCGGCGGCCGTCTGCTGGCCCAGCGCGACATCACCTATGAGAAGCTCAACGCCATTCCCGGCGTGAGCTGCACCAAGGCCAAGGGGGCGCTCTATGCCTTCCCGCGGCTCGATCCCAGGGTCTACCCCATCCAGGACGACCAGCGGCTGGTACTCGACCTGCTGCTGCAGGAGAAGATCCTGCTGGTGCAGGGCACGGCCTTCAACTGGCCGGAACCCGACCACGTGCGCATCGTCACCCTGCCTTGGGCCGATCAGCTCGGTGACGCCCTGGATCGCTTTGCCCGCTTCCTGTCGCGCTACCGTCAGTAAGCCCCGTTACGCTTCGATTTACGGCCTAGCCTTGAAACCTCCTTCAACGGGCCGTATCTAATCAGCAGATTTTGCAAGGGCCGCAGCGCCGGCCCGCGCCCTATGAACGGAGATTCCCACGATGATGAGAATATTGCTCTTCCTGGGCACCAACCTGGCGGTAATCGTCGTTGCCAGCATTACGCTACGCCTGCTTGGGGTGGAGGGTTACCTGACCGAGCAGGGCATGAACTTCAACGCCCTGCTGATTTTCTGCTTCATCTTCGGCATGGCCGGTTCGATGGTTTCGCTGTTCATCTCCAAGTGGATGGCCAAGCGCTCCACCGGTACGGTGGTGATCACGCAGCCGAGCAATGCTACCGAGAAGTGGCTGCTCGACACCGTGGCCGAGCTTTCGCAGCAGGCCGGGATCAAGATGCCGGAAGTGGGCATCTTCCCCGCACAGCAGTCCAACGCCTTCGCCACCGGCTGGAACAAGGACGACGCCTTGGTGGCGGTCTCCGCCGGCCTGCTCAACCGCATGCGCCCTGAAGAGGTGCGTGCGGTGCTGGCGCATGAGATCGGCCACGTGGCCAACGGCGACATGGTCACCCTGGCGCTGATTCAAGGTGTGGTGAATACCTTCGTAATGTTCTTCGCCCGGGTGGTGGCCCATCTAGTGGACAATTTCCTGCGTTCGCGCAACGAGGGTGCAGGGCTGGGTTTCATGGGCTACTTCGCCGTGGTGATCGTCGCCGAGATCGTATTCGGCCTGATCGCTTCGGCCATCGTCGCCTGGTTCTCGCGCTTCCGCGAATATCGTGCCGATGCGGCCGGTGCCCAGCTCGCCGGTTCCGGCGCCATGATCAACGCCCTGGCCCGGCTCAAAGCCGAGAGCAACATGCCCAACCAGATGCCGGAAACCCTGACCGCCTTCGGCATCAATGCCGGGCAGACGCGCAAGATCATGGAGCGCCTGTTCGCCAGCCACCCGCCGCTGGACGACCGGATTCGGGCATTGAAGGAAGCCGCTTACCGGTGAGGCTGCGCCTTTCCTGTAAGCACAAGGGCCCGTCGAATTGAACTGACCCCCAATAGTTGGACGGTTCATTCAGGCGGCCCCAAGGCCTGGGCTCTGTACTCTACAGGGCTCAGGCCTTTTAGCTTCACCTTGATGCGCTCATGGTTGTAG
>NZ_JAAQTO010000078.1 GCF_011742165.1 Billgrantia bachuensis
CTCCGGCAGGATCTCGAACAGGTCGCCCACCAGGCCGTAATCGGCCACCTGGAAGATCGGCGCCTCCTCGTCCTTGTTGATGGCCACGATCACCTTGGAGTCCTTCATGCCGGCCAGGTGCTGGATGGCGCCGGAAATGCCCACCGCAATGTAGAGCTCCGGTGCGACGATCTTGCCGGTCTGCCCCACCTGCATGTCGTTGGGCACGAAACCGGCGTCCACCGCGGCGCGCGAGGCGCCGATGGCGGCACCCAGCTTGTCGGCGATGCCGTCGAGCAGCTTGAAGTTCTCGCCGCTGCCCATGCCGCGCCCACCGGAGATGACCACCTTGGCCGCGGCCAGCTCGGGGCGGTCGCTCTGGGCCAGTTCCTGCTTGATGAAGGTGGACTGGCTGTTCTCGACGACCGTGTCGACGCTCTCGATGGCGGCGTTACCGCTCTCACCTACCGCATCGAAGCCGGTGCTGCGCACGGTGATGACCTTGAGGCTGTCGGCGCTCTTGACCGTGGCGATGGCGTTGCCGGCGTAGATCGGGCGCTTGAAGGTGTCGGCGTCGACCACTTCGACGATCTCGGAAATCTGGCTGACGTCCTTCAGCGCGGCGACCCGCGGCAGCACGTTCTTGCCGGTGGTGGAGGCGGCGGCGAGTACATGGCTGTAGTCGCCGGCGAGCTCGACCAGCAGCGCGCCCAGGGGTTCGGCCAGTTGGTGGGCATAGACGCCATTATCGGCCACACGAACCTTGCTCACGCCGTCGAGCTTGGCGGCGGCTTCCGCGACGGCACCGACGTTCTCACCGGCGACCAGCACGTCGATGTCGCCGCCGATGGCCTTGGCGGCGGCAACCACGTGGGCGGTGGCGCCAACCAGGACGCCGTCGTGATGTTCGGCTAGAACCAGTACGCTCATCAGATCAGCTCCTGTCAAAGTACTTTGGCTTCGTTCTTGAGTTTGTCCACGAGCTCGTCGACGGAGCCCACCTTGATGCCGCCCTTGCGCTCGGCCGGTGATTCGACCTTGAGCAGCGTGAGCCGGCTGGCCACCTCGACGCCGAGGTCCGCCGGGCTCTTGACCTCGAGCGGCTTCTTCTTGGCCTTCATGATGTCGGGCAGCTTGGCATAGCGCGGCTCGTTGAGGCGCAGGTCGGTGGTGACGATGGCCGGCAGGGTCAGTTCGACGGTCTGCAGGCCGCCGTCGATCTCGCGCGTGACCTGGACCTTGTCCCCGTCCACCTGCACTTCAGAGGCGAAGGTGCCCTGGGGCAGGCCGGCGAGCGCGGCGAGCATCTGGCCGGTCTGGTTGTTGTCGGTGTCGATGGCCTGCTTGCCGAGGATGACCAGGCCCGGCTGCTCGGCTTCCACCACCTTGGCCAGCAGCTTGGCTGCGGCCAGCGACTCGACGCGCTCTTCGGTCTCGACATGCACGGCACGATCGGCACCCAGCGCCAGTGCGGTGCGCAGCTGCTCCTGGGCGGCCTTGGGGCCGATGGTCACGGCGACGACCTCGGTGGCCACCCCGCGCTCCTTCAGCCGCACGGCCTCTTCCACGGCGATCTCGCAGAAGGGGTTCATGGCCATCTTGACGTTGGTGAGGTCGACGTCGGAGTGATCCGCCTTGACGCGGATCTTGACGTTGTAGTCGATGACGCGTTT
>NZ_JAAQTO010000079.1 GCF_011742165.1 Billgrantia bachuensis
AATGCTGCGTACCGGCGTCGACGTGGTGCGGCTCAACTTCTCCCACGGCAGCGCCGCCGACCACCGCCGCCGGCTGATCGCCGTGCGCCAGATCGCCGAGCGCCTGGGCCGCAGCGTCGCCGCGCTGGGCGACCTGCAGGGGCCCAAGATCCGCATCGCGCGCTTCCGCGACGGCGCGGTGATGCTCGACGAGGGCCAGCCCTTCGTCCTCGACATGGACATGGACACCGAGGCCGGCGACGCCACCCGCGTCGGCTGCGAGTACGCCCAGCTGGCCGACGACGTCACCGCCGGCGACCGCCTGCTGCTCGACGATGGCCGCCTGGTGCTGACGGTGGAGCGGGTCGAGGGCGCCCAGGTCCACACCACCGTGGTCACCGGCGGCAAGCTCTCCAACAACAAGGGCATCAACAAGCAGGGCGGTGGCCTCTCGGCCCCGGCGCTCACCGATAAGGACAAGGCCGACCTCGAGACCGCCATCGAGATCGGCGTCGACTACCTTGCCGTCTCCTTCCCGCGCTCGGCCTCCGACATGCACGAGGCACGCCGCCTGCTCGGCGACGCCGGCAAGGAGATCGGCCTGGTCGCCAAGCTCGAGCGCGCCGAGGCGGTGGCCGACGAGGCCACGCTGGACGGCATCATCGAAGCCAGCGAGGCGGTGATGGTGGCGCGCGGCGATCTCGGCGTGGAGATCGGCGACGAGAAGCTGATCGGCATGCAGAAGCGCATCATCAAGCGCGCCCGCACGCTCAACCGCGCGGTGATCACCGCGACGCAAATGATGGAATCGATGATCGACTCGCCCTTGCCCACCCGCGCCGAGGTGTTCGACGTCGCCAACGCCGTGCTCGACGGCACCGACGCGGTGATGCTCTCGGCCGAGACCGCCGCCGGCGACTACCCGGTGGAGACGCTGGAGGCCATGCGCCGGGTGTGCCTCGGCGCCGAGCGCGAGCGCATCGCCCAGGAGTCGGGCCATCGCATCCACGAGGGCTTCTCGCGGGTCGACGAGACCATCGCGCTGTCCGCCATGTACGCCGCCAACCACCTCACCGGCGTGGCCGCCATCGCCTGCATGACCTCGACCGGCTACACCCCGCTGATTGCCTCGCGCATCCGCTCGGGCCTGCCCATCGTCGGGCTCGCCCACAGCCCCATCGCCCAGCGCCGCATGGCGCTCTACCGCGGGGTGGTCTCGCTGCCGTTCGACACCACCACGATGGCCGCCGGCGAACTCAACGACCGCGCCCTGGCGCTGCTGGTGGAAAAGGGGATTGCCGAGCCCGGGGATCATGTCATCCTGACCCGGGGCGACCACATGAACGCCCACGGCGGAACCAATACCCTGAAGAT
>NZ_JAAQTO010000008.1 GCF_011742165.1 Billgrantia bachuensis
GAGAACCTGTCGGTCAAGGACAGCCCGGTGTCGGCTCGCCAGCTCGGCGACTTGATCGCCCGCGTGATCGACGACACCATCAACGGCAAGGCCGCCAAGCAGGTGTTCCAGGCACTGTGGAACGGCCAGGGTACGAATGCGGACGACATCATCGAGGCCCAGGGCCTCAAACAGGTCACCGATAGCGGCGCCATCGAGGCGATGATCGACCAGGTGATCGGCGACAGCCCGGCCCAGGTAGCGCAGTACCGCGACGCCGAGCCGGACAAGCGCAGCAAGATGATCGGCTACTTCGTTGGCCAGGTGATGAAGGCCTCTCGGGGCACCGCCAACCCTCAGCAGGTCAATGCGCTACTCAAGCAGAAGCTCGACGCTCTCTGCTAGGTAACGAGGCGCTGTCGCTGCGGCGACAGCGCCAGCTCCCCATGACGAGGAAACCGGCATGTCGGACGACGTAGGCACACGTCTGCGCGCCCTGCGCACCCTGCGTGGCATTTCCCAGCGCGAGCTGGCCAAGCGCTGCGGCGTCACCCACTCCAGCCTGTCGCTGATCGAGCAGGGCAAGGTCAGCCCCTCGGTCAGCTCATTGAAGAAGATCCTCGACGCCATTCCCATCAGCGTCGGCGACTTCTTCACCATGGACCTGGAGAGCCGCAACCAGGTTTTCTACTCCGCCGAAGAGCTGGCCGACATGGGCAGCGGCGAAGTCGTCTACAAGCTGGTCGGTGCGAACCGGGCCAGCCGTGCACTGGCCTTCATGATCGAGACCTACCCCCCCGGGGCCGACACCGGTCGCGAGATGATCGCCCACCAGGGCGAAGAAGCCGGCGTGATACTCGAAGGCGAGATCGAGATCACCATCGGCGCCGAGTCCCGCCTGCTCGGCCCCGGCGAGGCCTACTACTTCGATACCAACGTACCCCACCGCTTCCGCAACCCCGGCAAAGAATCCTGCCGCCTGGTGAGCTGCTGCACGCCGGCACGAACGTTCTAGCCAAGCTTCCGAACCGGATCGACAACCGCGGCAGAGCCGCTAGTCACTTCCCGGCATCGGTCGCTCGGCCTCGAGCTCCAGCCCGGCCCGCTCGACCAGCTCGGCAGGCAGCTCCTTTTTCACCGCCACGCCCAGCTCCTGGAACTCGGCAGCCTGCTTGATCAGGTTGCCGCGGCCGTTGACCAACTGCCCCATGGCACGGTCGTAGCTGTCGCGCGCGCCGTCGAGGCGGGCCTGCACCTCCTGCATGCTCTCGAGAAATAGACGCAACTTGTTGTAGAACTTCTCGGCGCGGCTGGCCAGCTCGGCGCTGTGGCGGCTCTGGTCCTCGAAGCGCCACAGCTGGCGCACCACGTTGAGGCTGGTCAGCAGCGTGGTGGGAGTGGCCACCAGCACATTGTTTTCGATGGCACGCTGATAGAGCGTCTCGTCGTACTTCAGTGCCTCGACGTAGGCCGACTCCACCGGCACGAACATGATCACCACGTCCGGCGAGTTGAGTCCCGGCAGGTCGTAGTAGTGCTTGCCGGCAAGCTCGTCGATGCGCTCGCTCACCGCCGTGGCATGGGCCGCCAGGGCCAGCTCACGCTCACGCTCGTCCTCGGCATTGACGTAGCGCACGTAGGCGGCAAGCGAGGTCTTGGCATCGATCACCAGGTGGCGGCCCTGGGGCAGGTAGACCACCGCATCGGGCCGGCGCCGTCCGTCGGCCGTGGTGAAGCTGACCTCGCGCTGATAATCCTTGCCGGGGCGCAGCCCTGAGCCCTCCAGCACGTTCTCGAGCATCAGCTCGCCCCAGTTGCCCTGGACCTTCTTCTGCCCTTGCAGCGCTTGAGTCAGGCGCTCGGCCTGGTCGGTGATCTCGCGGTTGAGAGACTGCAGATTTCTGAGTTCGGCACGTAGACCGGCACGCTGCTCGGTATCGTGGCGATGAATCGTCTCGACCTTCTCGCGAAAACCCTTCATCTCCGCCTGGATCGGCTGCAACAGGCCGCTGATGCGCTGCTGAGAGAGTTCGCTGAAGGCGCGCCCCTTGCGCTCGAGTATCTCGTTGGCCAGGTTCTCGAACTCCTGGCGCAGCTGCTCGCGACTGTCGCGCAGCAGGGCCAACTGCGCGTCGAAGTGTTGCTGCTTCTGTTCCAGCGTAGTGGCCAGCCGCGCCTCGCCCACCTGTACCTCGCCGAGCGTGCGCTGCTGCTCGTCGAGGCGTCGCTCACGCTCGGCGAGACGCTCACGGAGATCCGCCAACACCGCCTCGTGACGCTGCGCATCGGCGCGCTGGCGGCGGGCGGCGAGCAGGCCGGCCAAGCCGAAGGCGAGCAGGAACGCCACGGACGCCGAGAGTCCCATGGCGTATCCCATGGGAAGAGAAGCCAGCAGCATCAAAAGATCGGTCAAGGGGCGGACTCCAACGACGGCATGAGAAGTTCGAGCCAGAGTCTCCTCAAAATGGGCCGGCTTGTCACGGCCTACCGATAAACGCCCTGCTTCCGGCTCGCCATGCCGGCGTCCAACGCATCCCGATGCAACGGCACACGGGCGCCAACGCTGGGACATGATAAGGTGAGGTCAACGTCTCCCGACCCGATGTCACCATGCTCGATTTCCTAGCACGCCCTGAAAGCCTCGCCTGGCACCAACAGTTGGCGCGCCTGCTGCGTGGCGCCGGTGCGGCCGATTTCCCCGGCCGGCTCGACCACTGCCTGCGCGAACTCGTGGGTCACGAAACCGTACTGATCAATGCCTACCGTGGGCGCCGTCGGCCGCTATTGATCCATGACGACTACCCCCCGCATCGCCGCGAGCAGGGCATCGAGCGCTACCTGAGTGAGGCGTATCTGCTCGACCCTTTCTTTGCCGCCGTGAGCGACGGCCTCGACCAAGGCGCCCATCGCCTGCGTGAGCTGGCCCCGGATCGCTTCGAGGCAAGCGATTATTATGCTCATTACTACCGTGCCTTGGGCCTGGAGGACGAGGTGGGCCTCTTCTGCCGAGTCGAAGAGGACGTCGTGATTGCCGTATCGCTCGGCTTCGGCGTCAAGTCGCCGCCGCTGACCCGTCGTGCCATTCAGGCCCTTCGCCACCTCTCGCCGATGGTAGAAACCCTACTCGTCGAGTACTGGAAATGGCAGGGGAGCCAGTTCCAGCAGCGCCTGGCCGAGCAGGAGCCGGTGGAAGCGGCTTTTGCCAGCTTCGGCACCGGCGTGCTGACCGCGCGCGAGCAGGAGATCGTGCGCCTGCTGCTGGCCGGCCACTCGACGAAATCGGCAGCCCGGGAGCTCGACATCAGCGACGGCACGGTCAAGGTGCATCGCAAGCACATCTACCAACGACTCGAGGTTTCCAGCCAATCACAGCTGTTCCGGCAGTTCCTCGATCACGTGGCGCTGGTGTCGCGGCAACGGGCAGGCTGAGCCTGACCATTGATTCGTCGTCAGGGCGCTAGCGCCATCCATACGGTCTTGAGTTCGGTGTACTCCGTCAGGGCATGCAGGGACTTGTCGCGACCGTTGCCGGACTGCTTGACGCCGCCAAAGGGCACCGTCATGTCGGGGCCCGCCCAGTTGTTGACGAATACCTGGCCGGAATGGAGCCTGCGGGAGAGGCGCATGATGCGGTCGATGTCCTGGCTCCATAGCCCCGCGGCCAGACCGTAATCGCTGTCGTTGGCCATGGCGATGGCTTCCTCTTCCGTGTCGAAGCCGAACACCGAGAGCACCGGGCCGAAGATTTCCTCGCGGCCGATGGTCATGGCCGGTGTCACGCCGTCGAATATCGTCGGCGGTATGAACAGACCCGGGCTTTCCAGCGCCTGGCCACCGGCGCGTAGCCGCGCGCCCTCCTCGCGCCCCTTGGCGATATAGTCGAGCACCCGGCGATACTGGGTCTTGTCCACCATGGCGCCCATGAAGCTCCCGGGATCGAGGGGGTCACCAGGCTGCATGGCCTTGGCGGCCTCCACCACCTTGTCGACGAACACCTCGCGAATCGCGTTCTCCACCAGCAGGCGGGAGCCGGCGATGCATACCTCGCCCTGGTTGTGGAAGATCGCCGCGGCGGCATGGCTCGCCACCCGGTCGAGATCCTTGCAGTCGGCGAAGACCAGGTTGGGGCTCTTGCCGCCGCACTCCAGGTAGACCCGCTTGAGGTTGGACTGGCCGGCGTACTGCATCAGCTGTTTGCCCACCTGGGTGGAGCCGGTGAAGGCCAGGCAGTCGACCTGCATGGAGAGCGCCAAGGCCTTGCCCACGGTATGGCCGAAGCCCGGCAGCACCTGGAACACGCCGCGGGGAAGGCCCGCCTCACGAGCCAGGCTTGCCAGGCGCAGCGCCGAGAGCGGCGACTTCTCCGAGGGCTTGAGGATCACGCTGTTGCCGGCGGCCAGCGCCGGGGCGATCTTCCAGGCGGTCATCATCAGCGGGAAGTTCCACGGCACGATGGCTGCCACCACGCCGATGGGCTCGCGTAGCACCAGCGCCAGGGAGTCCTCGCCGGTGGGCGCCACCTCGCCGTAGAGCTTGTCGATGCCCTCGGCGGTGTAGCGCAGGCAGCCGATGGCCCCATTGATATCGCCCAGCGAACTGGAGATCGGCTTGCCCATGTCGAGAGTGTCGAGCAGTGCCAGTTCGTGCTGATGCGCCTCCATCAGCTCGGCCAGCTTGAGCAGCACCTGCTTGCGCCGCCCCGGTGCCAGCCGGGACCACTCGCCCCGGACATGGGCGGCCCGGGCACAAGAAACGGCGAGTTCGGCATCGGCGGCGTCACAGCTGGCGACACGGGCCAGGGTCTCGCCGGTGGCCGGGTTGACGGTGGCGAACGTCTCGCCGCTGGCGGCAGCGACGAAGGCGTCGTCGATGAAGGCACGGCTCTCCAGGTGCGGGATCAACGTCTCGGCCATGGCCTGCCAGTCGGCTTTGGTGGCGGGGATCGTGACGTTCATTGGCTCGTCTCTAGGATATTGGCCCGTTCCAGCATGGCATCGCAGAGCACCTGAGCCCCCAGGGCGCAGTGTTCCGGGGAGGCGTACTCCGCCTCGTTGTGGCTGATCCCGTCGCGGCAGGGAATGAAGATCATCGCGGTCGGCGCGACCCGGGCCACATAGACGGCGTCGTGGCCGGCGCCGCTCATCATGCGCCGGTAAGGTACGCCGCGGGCCTTGGCGGTTCTCTCCACGGCGTCGATGCAGCCGCTATCGAAGCTCACCACCGACGAGGCCCAGATGCGTTCGCTGTGCGCCGTGACGCCAAAGGCCTCGCCGGCGGCGGCCAGTTCGCGCTCGAAGCGCGCTTCCAGAGCGTCCAGCTCGCCCTCATCGACATGGCGCAGGTCAATGGAGAGCCTCACTTCGCCGGGTACCACGTTGCGCGATGCCGCATCGATTTCCAGGGTACCGCAGGTAACCTTGGTGTCGCCGCTGGGGTCCGCCAGGGCATGGCCCTGCAGGCGATCGATCAGGCGCGCCGCGGCGGCCAACGCGTCGCGGCGATAGCGCATTGGGGTAGGGCCGGCATGCGAGGACTGCCCGCGCAGGGTGACGTCGAACCAGCGCATGCCCTGCACGCCGGTCACCACGCCGACCGCTTCGTGGTTCTCTTCCAGTATCGGCCCTTGCTCGATATGCAACTCGAGGAAGCCCGCCAAGCGCGGCTCACCTACCGCCATGTCACCAGCAAAACCGGTGGCCGCAAGCGCCTCGCCCAGCGTCACGCCATCACGGTCGCTGCGTGCCAGGGTCGACTCGACGCTGAATTCGCCGGCATAGGTGCCGGAAGCGACCATGGCCGGAGCAAAGCGGCTGCCCTCCTCGTTGGTCCACACCACCAGTTCCAGAGGACGCTCAGTGACGATGCCATGATCCTCGAGGGTGCGGAACGCCTCGAGACCGGCCAGCACACCAAGTACGCCGTCGAAACGTCCTCCCTTGGGCTGAGTATCCAGGTGGCTGCCAATACCAATCGGATCGAGATCGTCACGCTTGCCGGCGCGACGCAGGAACAGGTTGCCGACCCGATCGATGCGCAGCGTACAGCCCAGCGCCTGGCACCATTCGATCAGCAGACGACGCCCGGCGGCGTCCTCCTCGGTCAACGCCAAGCGGTGACTACCGCCGTTGGGGCTGGGGCCGATCTCGGCCATGGCCATCAGGCTCGACCAGAGCCGCTGGCCATCGATGGAAACCGTCATGGGAGCCTCCCTTGTGATTGTTCCCTGCCACCCTAGGCGGGAAGGTCGCAGCGGCGATATACCCCAATCAGGATATACCGGAGGCTCTCTCTCCCTGATTAGGCTGGTCCTGTCGGTCACCCCGAGACACCGAGAGAGGAGCCACCTGATGACAACGACAACGACCTCCGCGCACCCCGTCGAATCGATGCGGCGCTATGATGCCCAGGCACTGTGGCAGAAGGACAAGGACCACTTCATCCATCCCTTCACCGATTTCAGCCTGTTCCATGACAAGGGCTGCGACCTGATCACCGACAGCGACGGTATCTACGTGCAGGACGCCCACGGCAACCGCTTCATCGATGGCATCGCCGGCCTATGGTGCGTCAACGTGGGCCACGGCCGCGCCGAGATCGGCCAGGCCATGGCCAAGCAGGCCACCCGCATGGCCTACTTCTCCACCTTCAATAACCTCTCAAACGCCCCGGCGGCGGAGCTGGCCGCCAAGCTCGCCGAGCTGGCCCCGGCCCACCTCAATCATGTCTTCTACAGCTGCGGCGGCTCGGCGGCCAACGACGCCACCATCCGCCTGGTGCACTACTACTTCAACCGTCTGGGCAAGCCGAGCAAGAAGCGTATCCTGTCGCGTAACAACGCCTACCACGGCACCACCTACCTGGCCGCCACCCTGACCGGCATCGAGAGCAACAACTGGGATTTCGATACCTTGGATCACCTGGTCACGCACCTGAGCGAAGCCAACCTCTATCGCCGGCCCAAGGGCATGAGCGAGGCGGAGTACTGCGATCACCTGGTAGCAGAACTCGAGGAGACGATCGAGCGCCTCGGTGCGAATAACATCGCCGCCTTCATTGCCGAGCCGATCATGGGCGCGGGTGGCGTACTGATGGCACCGCACGGCTACCATGCCCGCATGCAGGCCGTGTGCCGCGCCAACGAGATCCTCTACATTGCCGACGAGGTGGTCACCGGCTTCGGCCGCCTGGGGCATTTCTTTGCCTCCGAGGCGGTGTTCGAGACGCAGCCGGATATCATCAACTGTGCCAAGGGACTCTCCTCCGGCTACGCCCCACTCGGCGCCACCCTGATCTCCGACGCCATCTACGAGGTGCTGGGCACGCCCCAGCGCAAGGGTGGCGTACTGAGCACCGGCTTCACTTACTCCGGCCATCCGGTCAGCTGTGCCGCGGCACTCAAGAATATCGAGATCATCGAGCGCGAAAGCCTGTGCGAGAACGTGCGTGAAGTTGGGCCCTACCTGGAGCGGCAGCTCAAGACGCTCTCGCATCATGAAACCGTCGGCGACGTGAGGGGCAGCCACTTCATGCTGGCCATCGAGAACGTCGCCGACAAGGCCACCAAGGAGCTGCTGCCGGTAGAGGCGCGGGTCGGCGACCGGGTCGCCGCCGAGGGCCAGAAGCGCGGCCTGATCATCCGCCCGGTGGGCCATCTCAATATCATCTCGCCGCCGCTGATCTGGGATCGTGGCGTGGTGGGTCGGGTAGTGGCGATTCTCGACGAGGCCTTCGCCGCGGCCACGACATCGCTACGCAAGGACGGTTATCTGTAACCCGCCGGCAGCCGCCGTATGTATGACCCGGCTTTCCCAACGGGACCAGCCATCGTGCAATGTACAACAACAAAGGTGAACGACCATGTCACACTCTCCTTCGGGCCCGACGGCCCACCTCCAACACTTCGGCAGCGCCACCAAGGGTGGCCTGCTGTTTCTCGGTGTCGTGCTGATTGCCAGCCTCGGCGGCTTCGCACTGTTCGACGGCGACGATTATGGCATCTACAGTCTGCTGCCCACCGCCGTGGTGCTGGGCATGGCCATCCTCACGCGACGCACCATCGAATCGCTGCTCGCGGGCGCCCTGGTCGGCCTGCTGATGGTCGACCCCACCAGGGTGGTCTCCCAGGGCTCCGACATCCTGCTCGGGGTACTGGGCAACGATACCGTCACCTGGATCATCCTGGTCTGCGGCCTGTTCGGCAGCCTGATCGCCCTGCTGGTCAAGACCGGCGGCGTGCTGACCTTCGGCGATGCCGTCACCAAGCATATCCATAGCCGCCGCCAGAGCCTGCTGGCCACCTGGCTGCTGGGCCTGGTGATCTTCGTCGACGACTATCTCAACGCTCTGGCGATCAGCGCCTCGATGAAGAAGATCACCGATCGTTTCAACATTTCGCGCGAGAAGCTCGCCTACGTGGTGGATTCCACCGCCGCGCCGATCTGCATCCTGGTGCCCTTCTCCACCTGGGCGGTGTTCTTCGCCGGCCTGCTGGAGGAGAACGACATCGCCGGCAACGGCATGAGCCTCTACATCGAGGCGATTCCCTTCATGTTCTACGCCTGGGTGGCTGCCGCCCTGGTCCCCCTGGTGGCCCTCGGCTGGATCCCCAATCTCGGCCCCATGAAGGCCGCCGAAGCCCGCGCCGCCGCCGGCCAGCCGATTCCGACCGGGATCGACGAAAGCGCCCTGGAAGTGGCGGACGACGGACGCAGGCGGCCGCACCTGCTCAACTTCCTGCTGCCTATCGTCACGCTGATCTTCTTTACCTGGTATTACGATATCGACATCCTGCGCGGCGTGATCGTGGCGCTCGCCGTGACCCTGGTACTGATCGCCAGCCAACGGCTGCTGAGCTTCCACGACACCTTCGACACCGCGCTCGACGGCTTCAAAGCGATGATCATGCCGCTGGGCACCCTGGTGGCCGGCTTCGCCCTCAAGGAGGTCAACGACGCCCTGGGGCTCACCGACTATGTGATCAGCACCGTGCAGCCGCTGATGACGCCGGGAATGCTGCCGGCCGTGGTCTTCGTCACCATGGCCTTCCTGGCTTTCGCCACCGCCTCCTTCTGGGGACTGTTCGCCGTGGCCATGCCCATCGTGCTGCCACTGGCGGCCAGCCTCGACGCTCATATGCCGCTGGTGGTCGGCGCCCTGATCTCGGCCAGCGCCTTCGGCAGTCACGCCTGCTTCTACGGCGACTCCACGGTGCTCTCCGCACAAGGGGCCGGCTGCACGCCCATGGCTCATGCCCTGACCCAGCTGCCCTATGTGCTGATCGCCGCTGCCATCGCCGCCGCCATCTTCCTGGTGACAGGCCACCTGTGAGAAATCATCATGAACCAACCACTCATTGATTCTCCTCCTGCTGGATCCTCCCCGCGGGCCCAGGGATTCGCCATGCCGGCGGAGTTCGCCCCCCACGACGCCTGCTGGATGCTGTGGCCCCAGCGGCCCGACACCTGGCGCTATGGCGCCAAGCCGGCCCAGCAGGCCTTTGTCGAGGTGGCCACCGCCATCGCCGAGAGCGAGCCGGTCTACGTCGGCGTCAACGACGATCAGTACGAGAATGCCCGCCACCAGCTGCCGCCGCAGGTGAGGGTGGTGGAGATTTCGAGTAATGACGCCTGGATGCGTGACGTGGGGCCCACCTTCCTGACTCACCCGGACGGACGCCTGGCCGTGGTGGACTGGCAGTTCAATGCCTGGGGCGGCTTGGACGGTGGGCTCTACTTTCCCTGGGACAAGGATCGGCGTATCCGCACCAAGATCGCCGAGATGCTCGGTATTCCGCGCTTCACCGTCCCGGTGGTACTCGAGGGAGGCGCCATTCACGTGGATGGCGAGGGCACGCTGCTGACCACCGAAGAGTGCCTGCTCAACCCCAACCGCAATCCCGGCATGAGCCGTGAGGCAATGGAGCGGGTGCTACGCGATACCCTGGGTATCGAGAGAGTGATCTGGCTGCCGCGGGGCTGCTACCTGGACGAGACCGATGGTCATGTGGACAACCTGTGCTGCTTCGTCGCGCCCGGCGAGGTCGTGCTGACCTGGTGCGATGACGAGGACGATCCCCAGCACGCCATCAGCCGGGAGGCACTGGCCGTGCTGGAATCCACAACCGACGCGAGGGGGCGCAAGCTGCGCGTGCACAAGCTGCCCCAACCCGGCCCACTGTTCATCGAGGAGGACGAAGCCAGCGGCCTGGATCGCCTCAACAGCTCCCATCCGCGTCGTCCCGGGGATCGCATGGCCGGTTCCTACGTCAATTTCTATGTCGGCAACTCGGTGGTGGTCATGCCGCTACTGGATCCGGCCCATGACGAGCAGGCCCACCACATTCTTCAGGGGCTGTTTCCAGGCAGGCGAGTGATGGGCGTGCCGGCCCGGGAGATCCTGCTCGGCGGCGGCAACATCCACTGCATCACTCAGCAGCAGCCCAAGCGCCAGCTGCCGTAAGCGACAGGCAAGCTGCAGCAACGACACGGGCCGACCGCACAGCGCGCGGTCGGCCCGTCGTTCGGATCGGCGCTGTTCATAGCGTCAGCGACATCCACACGCTCTTGAGTTCGGAGTACTCCTCCAGGCTGTGGTGCGACTTGTCGCGACCGTTGCCCGACTGCTTGACGCCGCCGAAGGGCATGGTCTGGTCGCCCCCGGCCCAGTTGTTGACGAACACCTGGCCCGACTGCAGCCGCCGAGTAACGCGCATGATGCGGTCGATGTCCTGGCTCCACAACCCCGCGGCGAGGCCATAGGGTGTGTCGTTGGCCATGGCGATGGCCTCCTCTTCCGTGTCGAAGCCGAACACCGAGAGCACCGGGCCGAAGATCTCCTCGCGGCCGATGGCCATGGCCGGTGTCACGCCGTCGAATATCGTCGGCGGTATGAACAGACCCGGGCTTTCCAGCGCCTGGCCACCGGCGCGTAGCCGCGCGCCCTCCTCGCGCCCTTTGGCGATATAGTCGAGCACCCGGCGATACTGGGTCTCGTCCACCATGGCGCCCATGAAGCTCCCGGGATCGAGGGGGTCACCAGGCTGCATGGCCTTGGCGGCCTCCACCACCTTGTCGACGAACTCCGCGCGAATCGCGTTCTCTACCAGCAACCGGGAGCCGGCGATGCATACCTCGCCCTGGTTGTGGAAGATCGCCGCGGCGGCATGGCTCGCCACCCGGTCGAGATCCTTGCAGTCGGCGAAGACCAGGTTGGGGCTCTTGCCGCCGCACTCCAGGTAGACCCGCTTGAGGTTGGACTGGCCGGCGTACTGCATCAGCTGTTTGCCCACCTGGGTGGAGCCGGTGAAGGCCAGGCAGTCGACCTGCATGGAGAGCGCCAAGGCCTTGCCCACGGTATGGCCGAAGCCCGGCAGCACCTGGAACACGCCGCGGGGAAGGCCCGCCTCACGAGCCAGGCTTGCCAGGCGCAGCGCCGAGAGCGGCGACTTCTCCGAGGGCTTGAGGATCACGCTGTTGCCGGCGGCCAGCGCCGGGGCGATCTTCCAGGCGGTCATCATCAGCGGGAAGTTCCACGGCACGATGGCTGCCACCACGCCGATGGGCTCGCGTAGCACCAGCGCCAGGGTCTCCTCGCCGGTGGGCGCCACCTCGCCGTAGAGCTTGTCGATGCACTCGGCCTGGTAGCGAATACAGCCAATGGCGCCGGCCATGTCGCCCAGCGAACTGGAAACCGGCTTGCCCATGTCGAGGGTGTCGATCAGCGCCAGTTCGTGCTTGTTGGCTTCCATCAGGTCGGCCAGGCGCAGCAGCACCTTCTTGCGCTTGCCTGGCGCCAGGCGAGACCACTCGCCGCCGGCAAAGGCTTCACGAGCCGCAGCCACGGCGCGTTCGGCGTCCGGCTCGTCGCAGCTCGCTACCCGAGCCAGGATCTCACCCGTGGCCGGGTTGCGCGATTCGAAGGTGTCACCGCTGGCGGCGTCGACGAAGACGTCACCGATGAAGGCACGGCCCTCCAGGGACAGGCCCTCGGCCAGGGCCTGCCAGTCGTCTCGGGTACGGGGGGATGGCGGACGGCTCATGATCGGGACTCCTGTATGAGAATGGGATCACCGCTATGGTTTTGCGTAGCCAGCGCCGAGGCCCGGCTCACGCCATGCTCTCGACAGGCCGTAGCGAAACCCTGGAAGATCGCGTGGTAAAGCGGATGCTCTTCAGGGTGCCATTCGGGGTGCCACTGCACTGCCAGGGCAAACCCCGGGACCTCGGCCACCGAGACTGCCTCGATCAGACCGTCCGGCGCCCGCGCCTCCACGGCCAGCCCACTGCCCAGTCGATCGATGCCCTGCTGATGCAGTGAATTGACCTTAGCATGCAGCTCGGGATGGAGCGTCGCCAGGCGACCACCGGGGTGCAGCTCGATGTCGTGCGCGGGCGCATAGCGGGTCGCATAGTCGGCTTCCGGCTCGCGATGATCGAAGAGGCCGGGTACGTTCTGTACCGCCTGATGCAATGTGCCACCGTAAGCCACGTTGAGCTCCTGAAAGCCCCGGCAAATGCCCAGCAATGGCAAGCCACGCGCGATGGCGGCGGGAATCCAGGCCAGCGCGGCGGCATCGCGGTGCAGATCGCCGCGGGTGTTCTCCGGCGCCTGCTCGGCGCCGTAGCGGGAAGGCTCGACGTTGGAATAGCTGCCGGTCAGCAGCAGGCCGTCCAGATGCGCGAGCAGGTCGCCATCGACGCTATCCCGCCACACCGGCAGCACCACCGGCGCCAGGCCGTAGGCGCGCAGTGCACTAAGGTACTTGTCGGTCACCATGTGGGCGGGGTGTCCCTCCACCTCTCGGCGGCAGGCGATGACACCCACCAGGGGTCGGCTCGGCATGGCAGCTCCTGAATCGTGAGCACAGGGTAAAAGTGTTGATTAAACTTTCCAACATGAACCAATAAAAATCCAGCCTAAGACATGCATGTCACCTAGCACCACCCAAATTATCTATGAAATTGAGCGACTCGCGCTTACAGCAGAAGAAGCCTCCCGTAAAGGATTTGACAACAAAGGCATGTCATCGAAAGATAGGAACCAATGTGAAACCCACTGACTACCTACAGGTGCCATCATGCCGTCGCTCAGCGCTGACCAGGCCCGGGAGTTTCTCGAGCGCTATCCCGACATCGACAGCATCGACCTGCTGATCAGCGATCTCAATGGCGTCATGCGTGGCAAACGCATTCCTCGCGATAACCTGGACAAGGCCTGCCGCCTGGGCATCAATCTGCCGGCCTCGGTCTTTGCCCTGGACATCAACGGTCATACCATCGAAGCCACCGGGCTGGGACTGGCCACCGGCGACAGCGACCGGGTCTGCCGCCCCATTGCGGGTTCACTGATGCCGACGCCGTGGCTACGCGACGGACGCCAGGCACAGCTGCTCATGACCATGTTCGAGTCCGACGATACGCCCTTCTTCGCCGACCCCCGCCAGGTATTGTCGCGCCAACTGGAGCGACTGCGTCACCATGGCCTGACCCCCGTCGCGGCCGTGGAAATGGAGTTCTATCTGCTGGACCGCGAACGCACCCCCGAGGGGCGGATCCAGCCGCCACGCTCTCCACGCAGCGGCGAGCGTGCGACCCAGAGCCAGCTCTACTCCATCGATGAACTCGACGAATATGCCGTTTTCATCGAGGACGTGCAGCGCTCGGCCCGTTGCCAGGACCTGCCGCTGGATACGACACTCAAGGAGTGCGCCCCAGGCCAGTTCGAGATCACCCTAGGCCACTGCGATGATGTCCTCAAGGCCTGCGACCATGCCGTCCTTCTGAAGCGCCTGGTCAAGGGCGTGGCCCTGAAACACGGCTTCGAAGCCACGTTCATGGCCAAGCCCTACGGTCTCGAGGCTGGCAACGGCACCCATGTGCATCTCAGTATGCTCGATGACAGCGGCCGCAACGTCTTCGCCGCCGAGAACGGCGATACGCTCGGCAGTGAAACCCTGCACCGGGCCGTCGCCGGGCTGCTCGACCTCATGCCGGCCTCGATGGCGATCTGCGCCCCCAACCTCAATTCCTTCCGGCGCTTCCAGCCGGGCCTCTACGTGCCCATGACACCCACCTGGGGCTTCGACAACCGCTCGGTGGCCGTGCGTATACCATCGGGCGGCAACGATGCACGGCGCATCGAGCACCGGGTCGCCGGTGCCGACGTCAATCCCTACCTGCTGATAGCCGTGCTGCTGGCGAGCATCGAACATGGCATGAGCCGGCAGTTGGTTCCGCCATCCCCCGTGGAGGGCAATGCCTACGCGCAATTCGAGCCCACACTGACCAACAGCTGGCACCAAGCCCTCGATTTGCTGGAAGCGAGCGAACCGCTGAACGACGCGCTGGGCAGTGACTTCGTTCATGTCTTCGTCGCCAACCGCCGGGCCGAACGTGAACAAGCCATGCAGGCGGTGAGCCAGTTGGAGTACGCCTGGTATCTGCGCCACGTCTGAATGGCAAGGTACGCGCACAGGATCGAAACGAACGGCAGCGCCCCGAGCGTAATCGGGGCGCTGCGCATGGCGAAACGGGAAGGCGTTACGCTTGGAAGGGCTCAGCCCTCGGTGCTGGCCAGCGGCAGGTCCCAGCGCGGCTGCCCTTCCTCGAGCAGCACGCGGTTGCCCTGGGGCTGATGGTCCAGCCGAGAAACCTGTGTCGTCTCGCCGTGACGCCAAGTCACGTCATAGCCGACGGTCTCCTCCGAGCTGTCCATGACCGTGTGGCACTGGCGCTGAGTGGTGGCGTAGGTCTGAGTCTGGTTGGCCTCGATGCGCCCTTGAATCTCGCGCCCGGCAAAGCCGCCGCCGACCGCGCCCGCCACGGTGGCCAGCGTCTTGCCACTGCCGCCCCCGACCTGATTGCCGAGCAGGCCACCCACCACGGCCCCCGCCGCAGTGCCGGCAATGCGATGCGGATCACGGCTGGGCGCCTGGGTCTGCTGCTGCACCACCACGTCTTCGCACACTTCACGCGGCGTCTCGACGCTACGGGTCACCGGCTGCACCGCAACGACCTCGGCGAATTGCGGCTCACTCTCGCTCGGCACCTGCTGCACTTGCCAGGCGCCGAAGCCCAGGCCGCCAAGACCCAGCACGCTCAACGTCGTTCCGATCACGATCGACTTGTTCATGACACTCCTCCTGCAGGGCGATATGCCGCCCCGGGCTTATAAGATTCGGCTCGATACGATGTGCAAGAGAAGAGACGTGATGAGCAGCGGTTCCGTGCCACCCGATAGATGACCTCAGTATACGCTGCGGCTGGCTGGCGTTAAGCGCAGCGCAGCGGTTTCCTCATTTTCTGACCCGGTGTCCGCCGCCGGCGACACCTCACAAACCGAGCCGATCCCGCGTCGCATAGTACCAGGCCCCCAATGCCGAGAACGGCACTCTCAGCAGCCTTCCGCCAGGGAACGGTAGGTGCGGCAGGCCGGCGAAGGCGTCGAAGCGCTCGCTCTCGCCGCGCATTACCTCGGCGATCAGTCGCCCTGCCAGGTGCGAGCAGGTCACGCCGTGGCCCGAATAACCCTGGGCGTAGTAGACGCTGTCGTTGAGGCGGCCGAACTGCGGCAGGCGGTTGAGTGTCATCAGGAAATTGCCGCTCCAGGCAAAGTCGATGCGCACCTTGGACAGTTGCGGAAAGGTCCTGAGCATCTTGGGGCGAATCACCGCGGCGATGTCCGAGGGATCCTGACCGCCGTAGTTGACCCCACCGCCGTAGAGCAGGCGTCCATCGGCAGTGAAGCGGTAGTAATCGAGCAGATAGTTGCAGTCCTCAACCGCCATGTCGTGGGGAATCAGCTTACGGCGCAGCTCCTCCGGCAATGGCTCGGTAGTAATGACCTGCGTGCCGCAAGGCATCGACTTGCTCTCCAGCTCCGGCAGCACTCCTTGCAGGTAGGCATTGCCGGCCATCACCACGCGTCGAGCGCGTACGCTGCCACGCGGCGTGCGCAGCGTAACGGTCTCGCCATGGCGCACCTCGAGCACGGGCGTGTGCTCATGAATGATGCCGCCCAGCGACTCGCAGGCTGCGGCTTCGCCGAGCACCAGGTTGAGCGGATGCAGATGGCCACCGGAGTGATCCACCAGCGCGCCGACGTAACGCTCGCTTCCGACTTCTCGCTTGTATGCCTCGCCCTCCAACAACTCGAGCTGACGATTGCCATAGCGCTCCCATAGCGCCTTGTGCTCGCGCAGCCCTTCGAGCTGCTTGCGGTTGCAGGCGGCAAAGAGGTTGCCCTCCTTCAGGTCGCAGACGATGCCGTGCTTCTCGATACGCTGGCGTATGATGCGGTTGCCCTCGAAGGCCATGTCACCAAGTGCCCGAGCGGTCTCGGCCCCATACCGGGCCTCGATCACGTCCATGTCGCGGCTGTAGCTGTTGACGATCTGGCCGCCGTTGCGCCCCGAGGCACCGAACCCCACCCGGGCGGCTTCCAGCACGACGACCTCGATCCCCTGCTCGGCGAGATGCAGCGCCGACGAGATGCCGGTGAAGCCCGCTCCGACCACGCAAACGTCGCACTCGACGTCGCCCTCGAGGGCGGGGCGCTCGGGTGCCGGGTTGGCCGTGGCCGCATAGTAGGACGCCACATGCTCCTGATTGGCGCTGGTCGACATTTCACTACCTCACACAGACAAAGAAATCGGCTTCGGGAAGTACTCTTATCTCCCCGCGGTCATGTCCTGCAGCATCGCCTGGCGTCGCCGCGCCTCGCTGCGCCGCATCAGATACCACGCAATGAAGGTGGCGAGCGATACAGCCAGGATGATCAGCGTGGCCAGGGCATTGATCTTGGGCGAAACGCCAAGGCGCACCGAGGAGAACACCACCATCGGCAGCGTGGTGGCGCCGGGGCCGGAGACGAAGCTGGCGATCACCAGGTCGTCCAGCGACAGGGTGAAGGCCAGCAGCCAGCCCGCTGCCAGCGCCGGCGCGATCACCGGAAGGGTGATCTGGAAGAAGGTGCGGACCGGCCTGGCGCCAAGGTCCATGGCGGCCTCCTCGATGGACATGTCCACTTCACGCAGGCGCGAGGCCACCACCACCGCCACGTAGGCACTACAGAAGGTGGTATGGGCGATCCAGATGGTCACCATGCCACGATCCGCCGGCCAACCGATCAGCTGCGCCATGTGCACGAACAGCAGGAGCAGCGACAGGCCGGTGATCACCTCGGGCATCACCAGCGGTGCGGTAATCATGCTGGAGAGAGCGGTCTTGCCGCGGAAGCGAGCGAAACGCACCATCACGAAGGCTGCCAGCGTGCCCAGGCACACCGCCATGGAGGCCGAGAAGAAGGCAATACGCAGGCTTGTCCAGATGGCCGAGAGAATCTGCTGGTCGCGGAACAGCTCGACGTACCAGTGCGCCGAGAAGCCCGCCCACACGGTGACCAGCCGCGACGAATTGAACGAGTAGGTCACCAGAATGAGCATCGGCAGATAGAGAAACACCAGCCCGACGATCAGCATCAGCGTGGTGAAGGATGGCTTGCGCATGGTCACTCCTCCAGCTCGCGCGACTGGTAGCGATGGAACAGGGCAATGGGAATGATCAGGATCGCCAGCATCACCATGGCCAGTGCCGAGGCCACCGGCCAGTCGCGGTTGTGGAAGAACTCCTCCCATAGCACCTTGCCGATCATCACCGTGTTGGGGCCGCCGAGCAGTTCGGGAATCACGTACTCCCCCACCGCCGGGATGAAGACCAGCATCGAGCCGGCGATGATACCGCCCTTCGAGAGCGGCAAGGTCACCTTGAGAAAGGTGTTGAGCTTGCGCGAGCCGAGATCCGAAGCCGCCTCCAGCAGCGAGCCGTCGAGTCGGGTCAGGTTGGCATAGAGCGGCAGCACCATGAACGGCAGGTAGGCATAGACGATGCCGAGGATGACGGCGAAGTTGGTGTTGAGCATGCGAATGGGTGAATCGATCAGCCCCGCCCAGAGCAACAGGTTGTTGACCAACCCATTGTTGCTGAGGATACCCATCCAGGCGTAGACGCGGATCAGGAACGAGGTCCATGACGGCAACATCACCAGCAGCAGCAGCACCAATTGCCAGTGAGCCGGGGCGCGGGCCATGGCGTAGGCCATGGGATAGCCGAGCGCGAGGCACAGCACGGTGGCCAGCAGCGCGATCTTTACCGACCCCCAGTAGGCCGAGACATAGAGCGTATCGGTGGCCAGGAACAGATAATTGCCGAAGGTGACGACGACGTTCAGCGTCTGGTTGGCGTAGTCGAAGATGGGACCGTAAGGCGGTATCGAGATCGCCGCCTCGGAAAGGCTGATCTTGAGCACGATGCCGAACGGCAGCAGAAAGAACAGGGTTAGCCACAGCAGCGGCGCGGCAATGACCCAGCCACGGCCAGGCTTGAACAGCCGCCGAAGGCGGATGGTGAGGTTAGCCATTGCAGATCTCCCGCTCAATCGTGCAGAACGACTGCGCTGTGCGCGTCCCAGTGGACGAAAACCGACTCGTCCCAGCGCGGCCGGTCACCGCGCCGCTCGGTATTGGCCATGCTGGCCTTGACCAGTTGGCCGCTCTCGATGCGCACGTAGTAGACCGAGAAGCCGCCGAGGTAGGCGATGTCCTCGACGGTGCCCGCTGCCCAGTTGTCTTCGCCCGTTGGGCGCTCGCGGGAGAGCCAGGTCTTTTCCGGGCGCACGGCGACCCATACGCGACGCTCGTCGGCCTGGGTACTGACGCCATGGTCGATGCGAATCGAGCGCCCCAGCGCCGGGCTATCGATCACGCAGTGATCGGCTTCGTCAACGACGATCTCGCCCTCGAACAGGTTCACGGTACCGACGAACTCCGCCACCATGCGATTGGCCGGGCTCTCGTAGACGTCCATCGGTGTACCCACCTGGGCAATCCAGCCGTCGGCCATGATCGCCACGCGGTCGGCCATGGTCATGGCCTCCTCCTGATCGTGGGTGACCATGATGCAGGTCACTCCCACGCGCTCGAGGATCTGCACCACCTCGAGCTGCATCTCGGTACGCAGCTTCTTGTCCAGCGCCCCCATCGGCTCGTCGAGCAGCAGTAGCTTGGGTCGCTTGGCCAACGAGCGTGCCAGGGCCACACGCTGGCGCTGGCCGCCTGAGAGTTGGTGCGGCTTGCGCCGGGCGAATGCCTCCATGTGTACCAGCTTGAGCATCTCGATCACGCGCTCGTCGATCTCGCGTCGCGGCAGCTTGTCCTGCTTGAGACCGAAAGCGATGTTCTGCGCCACCGTCATATGCGGGAACAGTGCATAGGACTGGAACATCATGTTGATCGGACGCTCATAGGGCGGCATGGCGGTGATATCCTCGCCGTCGAGCACGACCTGCCCTTCGCTGGGCTTCTCGAAGCCGGCCAACATGCGCAGCAGCGTCGATTTTCCCGAACCGGAGCCGCCCAGCAGGGCGAAGATCTCGCCGCGGCGAATCGACAGGCTGACGTCGTCCACCGCCAAGACGCCGTCGAAGCGCTTGCTGACGCGGCGAATCTCCATCAGTTCCTCACCGCGAGCCTGGCGTGGCTTGCCGGGCACTTCATCGGCATGCACCCCGCTCTCGACGGTTCGTCGCGATGGTTCCGAAGCTTGAATCGGGGTTTGCGGCATCACAGCGACTCCTGTGGCAAGCAAGCGTTGGTCGGCTTTTCTGCCGGCCCGGCAGGGCCGGCGCGGAGATCAAATGCCGGACTTCACCCGGTTCCACGTGCGCGTGCGCACGCGCTGTACTGCCAAAGGCTTCTCTTCCTGGACGTACAGGTTCTCCATCACCTCCTGATTGGGATAGACGGAAGTGTCGTTGAGGATCTCAGGGTCGAGAAACTCGTTGGCGGCGATGTTGGGGTTGGCGTAGACCACATATTCAGTGATGTCTGCGGCGATCTCGGGTTCGAGGATGAAGTTGATGAAGGCGTGGGCGTTATCGGGGTTGGGCGCGTCGGCCGGAATCGCCATCATGTCGAACCACAGCGCCGCGCCCTCCTTGGGAATGGTGTAGGCGATCTCGAAGTCACGCCCCGCCTCCTCGGCGCGGTCGGCGGCCTGGAAGATGTCGCCGGAGTAGCCCGCCGCCACGCAGATGTCGCCGTTGGCGAGGTCCGAGATGTAGCGCGACGAGTGAAAGTAGGTGATGTTGTCACGCACCGCGGCGATCAGGTCGCCGGCCGCCTCGATGTCTTCGGTCTTCTCCGAGATCGGCGACAGGCCCAGGTAGGCCATGCCGGCGGAGAGCATGTCATCACCGGTATCCAACATGGAAATGCCGCAGCCGCCCTCGTTCAACGCCGAAGTCACCTCAGGGTCGAAGATCAGCGCCCAGGAGTCGAGCGGCGCGTCCTCGCCGAGAATCTCGGTGACGCGTTCGACGTTGTAGCCGATGCCGTTGGTGCCCCACATGTACGGGATCGAATAGCGACTACCGGGGTCGATCGATTCAAGCTGCTCCATCAGTTCGGGATTGAGGTTCTCCATATTGGGAATCTTGTCGTGGTCCAGCTCCTGGTAGACCCCGGCGCTGACCTGGCGGGTCAGGTAGTAGTTGGAGGGCACCACCACGTCGTAGCCGGAGCGGCCCGCCAGCACGGCAGCGTCGAGTACCTCGTTGCTATCGTAGACGTCGTAGATCACCTCGATACCGGTGGCCTCGGTGAACTTCTCCAAGGTGTCCGGCGCGATGTAGTCCGACCAATTGTAGATGCGCACTTCGTTGGCCTGGGCGGCGGTAGCGACCATGGCCAGGGAACCCAGGGCGACGGCCAGAGTCAGCTTGCGTTGACATGACATGATGACACCTCTTGTTTGCATTGTTGTCGTAAGTCCGGCCATGACCCGGCCAGGCATTCTCTCCCCACTAGACGCTCAACAGCAGGAACTCCCTCTCCCACGAACTGATGACCTTCTTGAAGTTCTCGTTCTCCACCCGCTTGACCGCCACGTAGCCGGTCACGAAACGATGCCCCATGTAGCGCTCCAGCTCGGCACAGTGCTCCATGCGCTCCAGCGCCTGCTCCAGCGTGAACGGCAAGCGCAGGTTGCGACGCTCGAACGCCCTGCCCTGCACCGGGGCGGAGGGATTGAGCTGTTGCATCATGCCGAGGTAGCCGCACAGCAGGCTGGCAGCGATGGCGAGATAGGCATTGGCGTCGGCGCCGGGCAGGCGATTCTCGATACGTCGGTTCTGAGGCGTGGAGTCGGGTACGCGCAGGCCACAGGTACGGTTCTCCTCGCCCCACTCGACGTTGACCGGTGCCGAGGTATCGGGCAGGAAGCGGCGGAAGGAGTTGACGTTGGGCGCCATCAGCGGCAGCGCTTCGGGAATGAAGCGTTGCATGCCGCCGATATGATGGAGGAACAACTGGCTCATGGAGCCATCCTCGTTGGCGAATACGCTCCTCCCGGTGGCTGCATCCAGCACACTCTGGTGAATGTGCATGGCGCTGCCGGGCTCGTTGGTGATCGGCTTGGCCATGAAGGTGGCCACCACGTCGTGCTTCAGTGCCGCCTCGCGCAGGGTGCGCTTGAACAGGAACACCTGATCGGCCAGCATCAGCGGGTCGCCGTGACGGAAGTTGATCTCCATCTGGGCGGTACCCTCCTCGTGTATCAGCGTGTCGATATCCAGCCCCTGGATCTCGCACCAGTCGTACATGTCTTCGAAGAGGGGGTCGAACTCATTGGCCGCGTCGATAGAGAACGACTGACGTCCGGTTTCCTGGCGCCCGCTACGGCCGATGGGCGGCAGTAGTGGAAGATCGGGATCCTCGCAGCGCTTGGTCAGGTAGAACTCCATTTCCGGTGCCACCACGGGCTTCCAACCCTGCTCGGCATAGAGCGCCAGCACCCGCTTCAGCTGGTTGCGGCTCGAGAGTTCGATGGGATTGCCCATCTTGTCATAGCAGTCGTGGATGACCTGGGCGGTGGGCTCTAGCGCCCAAGGCACCGGATAGACGGCGGAGATATCGGGGCGGCAGAGCATGTCGATATCGGCAGGGTCGAGCAGCGAGTAATAGAGTTCGTCCTCGACGTAATCGCCGGTCACGGTCTGCAGCAGCACGCTTTCGGGAAGGCGCATGCCCTTCTCGGCCATGAACTTCGAAACAGGCGTGATCTTGCCACGGGCGATGCCGGTGATGTCGCTGACCAGGCACTCCACCTCGGTGATGCGTCGCTCCTTCAGCCAGCTTTCCAGGTCTTTCATGGGAACCTCATTGTGGCCCGTCCCGGGCGTCACGTTCGTTATAGTCGGTCGCGCAACTTGTAGAAGGTGGTGGCGAGAACCAGCAGCGGCGTGCGCAGGCGCTCGCCGCCCGGAAAACGGCGATGGGGCATGGCGGCAAAGACATCGAAACGCTCGCTCTGCCCGGCAATGGTCTCACCGACCAGCTTTCCGGCCAGCCCGGCCAGCGCCATGCCGTGCCCCGAGTAGCCTTGGGCGTAATAGATATTGCTGCCAAGGCGGCCGAAGTCCGGCGCGCGATTGAGCGTGATCGCCACGTCGCCGCCCCAGCGGTAGTCGATGCGCACGCCTTCGAGTGCCGGAAACAGACGCGCGATCTTGGCGTCCATGCGCTGCTGCAGGCCGCGCGGCTCGCGACCATCGTAGCTGACTTCACCGCCATAGATCAGCCGCCTGTCGGCCGAAAGGCGGTAGTAATCGAGGACGAAGTTGGCATCGGAAAGGGCATCGTTGCGAGGCAGCACCTTGGAGGCGCGCTCTTCACCCAGCGGCTCGGTGGCGACGATATAGTTGGCCGCGCGCATGACGCGACCTTCGAGTTCCGGCAACAGCCGCCCCAGATAGGCGTTGGCGCCCACCACCACGAAATCGGCCGTGATCTCGCCCTGCGCGGTAACCACGGTGGCGGGTTGGCCACGGCGAATGGTCAGGGCCGCGCTATGCTCGTGAATCGTCACGCCAGCCTGCTGGGCCGCCCGTGCCAGCCCCAGGGTATAGTTGAGCGGATGCAGGTGGCCGCCTTCGCTCTCGTGGAGCGCCCCCGGGTACGCCGAGGTCGCCACCCGCTCATGCAGCGCCTCGCCTTCGAGCCAGGTAAGCGCCTCGTAACCGTAGTCGCGGGCCAGACGCTCCTGCATCTGCTTGAGCTCGCGCACGTGGCGCGACTTCACTGCAGCATGCAGGTAACCCCAGGCGAGGTCGCAGGGAATCGCATGCTGCTCGATGAGTTCGGTAGTCAAGCGTACCGCCTCGCGGCTCAGCTCCCAGACTTCACGGGCGCGCTCGCGGCCGAGCGCCTGTTCCACGGTGGCGATGTCGGTCCCCAGACCGGGCAGGATCTGGCCACCGCTGCGTCCGGAGGCGCCAAACCCGATCTCGTGGGCTTCGAGCAGGGTCACCGAGTAGCCGCGCTCTGCCAGGTGCAGCGCCGCGGAACAGCCGGTGATCCCACCACCGATGACGCACACATCGACACGTCGGCGCCCGACAAGCGGAGGACATGCCTGCTCGAGATGCACCGTGATCGAATCGCGGTAGTAGGATGCGGGTTTGTCGATCTGGGCGGCAGTGGCCATGCTGCGTATTCCTGAAGCGGTAAACCAGCTCATTGAATTTGTTCAGTCTGGCATCATACCGGCAGGGAATGTCAAGTATCCAATAACGAGAACGATGAGCCGCCTCTTCGGACCATTCGCACAAACGGCAAAAAGATCCATAAGAAAAAGCAATTTACGAACGCCCACCGGGAAAGAAAGAAAGCTTCTCGGTTATCGTCCAACCTTTTCTTGTTAAATAATGACCATCACACAATTCTCTCAGCGCTCGGCACACACCGGGCAAGCGGGATCGCGCGGCACCTGAAAGTGACGCCACTGTCCGCTCAGCCCGTCGAAGGTGGAAAGTCCGTGGTGCGGCGTACCGGCTCCGCTGAGCAGCTTGACCGCTTCCAGCGCCTGGAAGCAGCCGATCAGCCCCACCAAGGGGGCTACCACGCCGCTCTCGGCGCAGCGCAGCTCCTCGTCTCCTCCCTCTTCGGGCGGATAGAGACAGGCATAACAGGGCGAGACGGGATCATGCGGATCGAACACTGCCAGCTGCCCCGAGAAGCGAATCGCCGCCCCCGAGACCAGCGGCACCCCGGCACGCTGGCAGGCAGCATTGATGGCGTAGCGGCTGGAGAAACGGTCGGTGCAATCGAGCACCAGATCGACGCCGGCGACTACCCGATTCAGCCTCTCGTCGTCCAGATGCTCTTGCATGACCTGGATGTCACAGCCCGGGTTCAGTGCCAGCGCCGCCCGGCGGGCGGACTCCGCCTTGTTGCGCCCCAGGTCGGCCATGCCATGAGCAATTTGGCGCTGAAGATTGGAGAGCTCCACCTCATCGGCGTCGGCCAGGATCAGGTGGCCCACCCCGGCGGCGGCCAGGTAGAGCGCCACCGGCGAGCCCAACCCGCCGGCGCCCACCACCAGCGCACGCGAGGCCAGCAGGCGCTCCTGGCCCTCGATATCGATCGCCTCGAGCATGATCTGCCGGCTGTAGCGCAACAGCGCCTCGTCGTTCATTGCCATTACTTGTCTTCGAGCTCCTCGATATCGGGTACGTAGAGCGAGAACTCCTCCTTGACCTCCTCCATCACCACGTAGCTCTTCGACTCCTTGACGCCTGGAAGGGTCAGTACCACGTCGCCGAGCAACTGACGGTAGGCGGACATCTCGGGAATCCGGCACTTGAGAATGTAGTCGAACTGCCCCGAGACCAGGTGGCACTCCTGAATCTGCGGCAGGCGAGACACGGCACGCCGGAATTCGTCGAACACTGCCGGCGACTGGGTCTCGAGACTGATCTCGACGAACACCAGCAGGTTGGCCTTGAGCGCGCGCGGGTTGAGTATCGCCTTGTAGCCGCGAATGACGCCGGACTTCTCGAGGCGCTTGACGCGCTCCAGGCATGGCGTAGTGGAGAGCCCGACCTGAGCGGCCAGATCGACGTAGGAGATACGGGCATTGTCCTGCAGGCAGCGCAGGATCTTGAGATCGATACGATCGAGCGAGCGGGTCTTGGTTTTCATTATCGTGTCGTGGGAAGCCGAGTCAGAGTGAGTGAAGCGTCGCCATGACAGCAGATCGACCTGAAAAAGCGCGGAAATCAGGCGCGGTGCTGGTGTTCGGTCGCACAAACATGCCGACATTTGGAATTATTTCCTGAACAGATGTACCACAGCGACCACTTCCACTCCAATAAGCCTGACTCAACGTTGCCGAGGCCGCCGGCCGTAGGTCACCCGCTCATGGCCTCCGAGGTCGCGCCGACTGGCCACTGCGGTATAACCGCTGTCCTCCAGCAGGTTGCGAACGGCAGCCGCCTGTTCGTGGCCGTGCTCCAGGGCAAGCCAGCCTCCCGGCAACAGATGGGCCATGCCCCGCTCGACGAGGTGGCGCAGATCGGCCAGCCCGGCATCCGCCGCGACCAACGCGCTGCTGGGCTCGAAACGCACGTCGCCCTGTGCCAGGTGCGGATCCTGCGCATCGATGTAGGGCGGATTGGCCGCGATCAGGGTAAAGCGCTCATCGGCCAAGGCCACAAACCAGTCGCTCAACGAAAAGCTCGCGTTGGCGATGCCCAGACGATGAGCATTGGACTCGGCCAGCGCCACCGCCTCCGGTACACGATCGACCCCGAGCGCTTCCCAGCCAGGCCGCTCGCTGGCGAAGGCCAGTGCGATGGCACCGGTCCCGGTGCCCAGATCGAGTAACCGACCCGACGGCTCAGGTGCCAGCTCGAGCAGCAGCTCGACCAGAGTTTCGGTATCGGGCCGGGGAATCAGGGTATGCCGCGAGGTGGCCAGGGCAAGCCCCCAGAACTCCCGCATGCCGGTCAGGTAGGCCACGGGATGTCCCGCTGCGCGTGCCGCCACCAGGGCCTCGAAGCGGGCCCGTGCGTAGGTCGTCGCGGGCCGGTCGCCCCAGGTATAGAGCCAGGTCCGATCGACGCCCAGCACATGGCAGAGCAGCACCTCGGCATCGAGCCGCGGACTGGCCGAGCCCGATCGCGCCAGACGCTCGGCCGCCCGCGCCAGCAACGCATCGAGACGCATCAGACTTCCTGCAGCGCCGCGAGCTGCTCGGCCTGGTGCTCGTGAATCAACGGATCGAGGACCTCGTCGAGCTCGCCGGCCATGACCTCACCGAGTTTGTAGAGGGTAAGATTGATGCGGTGATCGGTGAGCCGGCCCTGGGGGAAGTTATAGGTGCGGATACGCTCGCTGCGATCACCCGAGCCGACCAGGCTGCGCCGCGTGTCGGCCTGCTCGCGCTGACGACCCTCCACGGCGCTCTGCTTGAGCCGGGCAGCCAGCAGCGACATCGCCTTGGCCCGGTTCTTGTGCTGGCTGCGCTCCTCCTGGCACTCGACCACCACTCCGCTGGGCAGGTGAGTGATGCGGATCGCCGAATCGGTGGTGTTGACGTGCTGGCCGCCGGCGCCACTGGAGCGGAAGGTATCCACCCGAAGATCGGCGGGATTGATGTCGACGTCGCCCACCGCATCGGCTTCCGGCATGACCGCCACGGTACAGGCGGAAGTATGGATACGCCCCTGGGATTCGGTGGCGGGCACCCGCTGCACGCGGTGTGCGCCCGATTCGAATTTTAGCCGGGCATAGACCCCATCGCCCTTTACCCGCGAGATGAGTTCCTTATAGCCGCCTTGCTCGCCATGGCTGGCACTGATCACTTCGACCTTCCAGCCCTGCTTCTCGGCATAGCGGGAGTACATGCGGAACAGGTCGCCGGCGAACAGCGCCGCCTCATCGCCGCCGGTGCCGGCGCGAATCTCGAGGAAGACGTTGCGGCCGTCGTCGGGATCGCGCGGCACCAGCAACTGCTTGAGCCGCACCTCCAGCTCCGCCAGACGCTCCCGGCCCTCATCCAGCTCCATCTGAACCAACTCGCGCATCTCGGCGTCGCTGTCATCGGCCAGTTGAGCGGCATCCTCCAGGTCGTTTTCGATCGTCCGATAGTCACGCCAGGCCTCGACCAGGTGTTCGAGCTCGGCATACTCACGGGAATAGTCGCGGAAGCGAGGCTGATCGCTGATCACCTCGGGCTCCGCCAGCAGGGCGGCGAGCTCCTCGAAGCGTTCGACGAAGCCATCGAGACGCTGGCGCAGGGTCGCTTTCATGGAGTGTCCTGTCAGGGTTTCGTTGATGTGGAATCCAGCAGCAGCGCCTCGGCAGCGGTGAGCAGATCGCGCCGCTCGCCACCGGATGCCTCGCGCAAGGCCACCGTGGGCCGATGCAGCAGGCGATTGGTGAGCTGGTGTGCCAGCAGGCGAAGCACCTCCTCGGGATCCTCGCCTCGTGCCAGCCTTGCCAAGGCCTGACGCTCGGAATACTCACGCACTTCAGCCGCCTGGTCGCGGTAGCGACGAATCAGCTCGCCACTACTGCGAATGCGCCGCTCGTGCAGCCAGACATGCACGCCATGTTCGATCAGCGATTCTGCCTGGTCGGCGGCCGCCTGGCGGTGGCGTCGGTTCTCCTGGATCACCTCGTTGAGGTCATCGACGGTATAGAGAAAGATATCGTCCAGGTCGCCGACCTCGGGCTCGATGTCGCGCGGCACGGCAATGTCGACCATGAAGATCGGCCGATGGCGGCGCTTCTTCAGCGCCCGCTCCGCCATGCCCTTGCCCAGGATCGGTAGTGGTGCGGCGGTAGAAGAGATGACGATGTCCGCGCGGGCCAGGGCGTCGGGAATCTCGTTGAGCGAGATCGCCTCGGCATTGAATTCACCGGCCAGAACCTCGGCACGCTCACGCGTGCGGTTGGCCACGATCATGTTACGCACGCCGGCCTCGCGCAGGTGCCGCGCCACCAGCTCGATGGTTTCCCCAGCGCCGATCAACAGCGCCCGCGAGCGGCCGAAGTCATCGAAGATCCGACTGGCCAGGCTCACGGCGGCGTAGGCCACCGAAACCGGGTTCTGACCGATGCCGGTGCGCGTACGCACCTGTTTGGCCACCGCGAACGTATGCTGGAACAGCAGCTCCAGCTCACCGCCCAACCCGCTCGCCTGGCGCGCCGACTGGTAGGCCTCCTTGAGCTGACCGAGTATCTGCGGCTCGCCCAGCACCATCGAATCCAGCCCCACCGCAACGCGCATCAAATGACGCGCGGCATCGTTGTCCAGATAGTGATAGGCGCAGGGCGTCAGCTCTTCGAGCGCCAGCCCATGGAAGTGACCCAGCCAGTCGAGGATGGCGCGCTCACCGCTCGGCTCGGTCACGCAGTAGAGCTCAGTGCGATTGCAGGTCGAGAGCACTGCCGCTTCGTGTACCTCCGGCAGCCCGCGCAGCTCGACCAGCGCCGACTCCAGTTGCGCGGGTGTAAAGGCGACCCGCTCGCGCACCGCGACGGTGGCCGTCCTGTGGTTGATTCCAAGGGCAAGAAGCGTCATGCGTTAAGCGTCTTCGGTGATGTCGGCCGGCGGCACCGTAAATGAAAAAAATCGTCTCTGCGGCGCTGCATTCTATCACAGCCTTCCGAGCTCGGCGCCAGGCCCACGCCCCTGGCATTGACGCACGACAAGGCAGCGGCCATCTCACCAAGCCGCATCGCCGAAGCAGCGATCCCTTTGCCCATAGGCTGCTAGCCGGTATGCTGGCACCTCGGGACACCGGATGAGATACGCATGCCCTCGACGCTGATACGCTCCTCACGCCATGGACTGGCAGTGCTTGGCCTGACCGTTCTGCTGGGCGGTTGCCAGGGCCTGGCCCCCGCCCCTTCAGCCAAGTCTCAAGAAGACCCCATGGCCTCGGCACCTCCCATCGAGCACGGGCTTGACGCGGAGGGGCTGGCCACGCTGTTGACGGCCGAATTTGCGGGGCAGCGCGGCGACTATCGCCGCGCCACGCTGGGCTACCTGGCCATGGCAGAACGCTACAGCGCCGCACCACTGGCAGAGCGCGGCACCCTGGCAGCCCGCTTCAGCAACGACATCCTGCTGCTCGAGCAGGCCGTTGGCACCTGGCAAGAGCTCGACCCCGCAGCGGAAGCGCCGCTGCGCCTGCTCGCCGGCCTGGCCTTGCAACGCGGCGACTGGACCCAGGCGCTCGACTGGCGCCTGGCATTAGCCGAGCAGGGCCAGCATGCCGAACTGGCACTGTTCGCCGAGCTGGCGCTGGAATCCGGCACCGATCCGCTGCCTCTGCGCGAGCAGCTGCGGGAGTATCTCGATCGCACCGGGGCCAGCGCCCATCCGCACTATCACGATGCCGTGCTGGCCATGGCGATCCTCGAGGCTGCCACCGGCCAGCGCCAGCAGGCCGAGGCGCGCCTGAATCTGCTCGAGCGCAACCACTCCGAGCTGCCCGCCCTGTGGCTGACGCGAGCCCAACTGGCCCTGGAAGCCGACAGCCCGCGCCAGGCCCGTGAGTCCGCTCGTCGCGGCCTCGAGGTCTCACCCGGCGATCCGCGCTTCCTGCTGCTGCTGGCACAGGCCGAGCTGATGCTGGGCAACGTCGCCGCCGCCGAGCAGCACACCTCGGCCCTGATGGACGAGCACGTCGGCAACCACGAGCTGCACGTCTCGCTGGCCCGCCTCTATCTGGAGGGCGGCCATCTGGATGCGGCCCGGCGCCTGTTGTTGCCACTGGTCGGCAGCGACGAGCCTCCTCCCGAGGCCTTCTACCTGATGGGCACCATTGCCGAGGAAGAGGGCGAGATCGACAATGCCCTGCTCTACTACCGCCAGGTGGCACCCGGCAGTCATTTCCTGCGTGCCCGCCTGCGTGCCGCCCAGATGTTGATCGATGACGAGCGCTTGCTCGACGCACGCGCCTTCCTGCGCATCGAGCGCCTGCGCCATGAATCGCACTTCAGCGATCTGATCGCCCTCGAAGTGGAGCTGCTTGACGAAGCCGGACTGCACGCCGAAGCCGACAGCCTGCTCGACCGCGAACTCTCGCGCACTCCCAACGACGAGCCGCTGCTCTATCTGCGTGCCATGCGCGCCTGGGAGCATGGCGACCTCGAGGCCATGGAGCGAGACCTGGGTCGCATCATCGAAGCCAACCCGGAGAATGCCTCGGCCCTGAACGCGCTGGGCTATACGCTGGCGGACCTCAACGACCCCGAGCGCCTGGAGGAGGCCCGTGAGCTCATCGAGCGTGCCCATGAACTCGAGCCCGGCAGTCCGGCGATCATGGATAGCCTGGGCTGGGTCCACTATCGAATGGGCGACCCGGAGCGCGCTCTGGCCTGGCTGGAACGCGCCTATGCCAGCATGCCCGACCAGGAGATCGCCGCCCATCTGGCCGAGGTCCTCTGGTCGCTGGAGCGACATGACGAGGCCCGACGCGTCGTGGCACAAATCCTGCGCCAACACGACGAACATCCCATGATCGATGATCTCCTCGAGCGCATTCCCGAACTGGCACCCTGACCACCACCCCTGTCGACGAGACGATGCCATGAAACGCCCCATTTTCGCGATACGCTGGCTTGCCGCGAGCCTCGCACTGACCCTGCTGGCCGGCTGCGCCACCCCGGGCGCGGCACCGGACGGTGAGCGCGAGCCCGACCAGTGGGAGGCCCAGCAAGAGCGCCTGGAATCCCTGGACACCTGGACCCTGATCGGCAAGGCCGGGCTGCGCACCGCCCAGGAATCGACCAGCGCCAACCTCGACTGGAGCCAGCACCCCCACTATTACCGCATGCTGATCAGCGGCCCCTTCGGTAGCGGCCGCAACTTGCTGGAAGGCCGCGAAGGCCGCTTCTCGCTGACCAATGCCGAGGGACGCTTCGAAGCCGCGACGCCCGAAGCCTTGATGCAGCAGCAGTTGGGTTGGTCACTACCGGTCAGTTCGCTGGCCGACTGGATCCGCGGCCTGCCCGCCGATCACAGCTCCTATCGTCTCGACCATGACGAGCGCGGCTTTCCCCAGCAGCTCGAGCAGGATGGCTGGCAAATCGTCTATCGCGACTGGACCCAGGTCGAGTCGCTGTGGCTCCCGCGCCGCCTGGTCATGGAGTACGACGACCTGCGTGTGACACTGGTGGTCACCGAGTGGCGCCCCGTCGTCGATGACTGAGCCGACGAACGAACCGATGACGGACTCGACGAGCGAGCTCCTACTGCCGGCGCCGGCCAAGCTCAACCGCATGCTGCATATCACCGGCCGTCGGGCAGACGGCTATCATGAGCTGCAGACGCTGTTCCAGTTCCTCGACCATGGAGACGAGTTGCGCCTGCGCCTCAGGCCGGACGGCGAGATCCGCCTGACCCCGCCCATCGCGGGACTTCCCGACAGCAACAACCTGATCGTGCGCGCCGCCCGCCTGCTGCAAGCCGAGAGCGGCTGCCAGTTGGGCGCCGACATCCACCTGACCAAACGCCTGCCCATGGGCGGCGGACTGGGCGGTGGCAGCAGCGACGCCGCCACCACCCTGCTCGGCCTCGACCGACTCTGGCGGCTTGGCCTCTCGCTCGACCGGCTGGCCGGACTCGGCCTGAGCCTCGGCGCCGACGTGCCGGTATTCGTGCGCGGCCGCGCCGCCTGGGCCGAGGGCGTCGGCGAGAAGCTCACACCGGTGGAACTCGACACCCCCTGGTTCGTGGTCGTGCACCCCGGCATCGAAGTGGCTACCCACGCCGTGTTCGGGGCGGCGCAATTGACACGTAACACTCCCCCGATTACCATGGCGCGCGCACTGCAGGGGGGAGCACCCAGCTGGCACAACGACTGCGAGCCAACGGTCAGGTCACTCTATCCGCAAGTCGCCGAAGCGCTCGACTGGCTTGGCAGCCGGGCACCCGCCATGCTGACGGGAACCGGTGCCTGCCTCTTCGCTCGGCTGGGTTCGGAAGTCACGGCCAGGCGTCTATTGGCCGACCTACCGGGCCGCTATACTGCTTTCATTGCTCGCGGCCTGAATCTCTCCCCGCTACATGCTGCTCTAGGTCGATGAACATGATGTCAGCGAGCGTCCGACTAGAAGCGCTTGCAACCCCAAGCTCATCGCAAACAGAGCTCCCCAACACTGCATAGGTGGATGCGCGTGTCAAAATTGATGGTTTTTGCCGGGAATGCCAATCCGGAACTTGCCCAGAAAATTGCCGAGAGTCTCGATACTCGCATGGGTAATGCCACGGTCGGGCAGTTCAGCGATGGCGAGATCGCGGTCGAGATCAACGAGAACGTTCGCGGCAAGGATGTCTTCATTCTGCAGTCCACCTGCGCACCGACCAACGACAACCTGATGGAATTGATCCTGATGGTGGATGCCCTGCGCAGGGCCTCGGCCACTCGGATCACCGCCGTGGTGCCCTATTTCGGCTACGCGCGCCAGGATCGTCGGGTACGCTCCGCACGGGTCCCCATCTCGGCCAAGGTAGTGGCTGACATGATGGTCAAGGCCGGCGTAGACCGGGTGATGACCATGGACCTGCACGCCGACCAGATCCAGGGCTTCTTCGACGTGCCGGTGGACAACGTCTACGGCTCGCCGATTCTGCTCGACGACATCGAGCGTCAGAACTATGACGACCTGGTGGTGGTATCGCCCGATGTGGGCGGCGTGGTTCGCGCCCGCGCCATCGCCAAACAGCTCAATGCCGACCTCGCCATCATCGACAAGCGCCGCCCCCAGGCCAACCAGGCCCAGGTGATGCACATCATCGGCGAGATCGAGAACCGCACCTGCGTGGTGGTGGACGACATGATCGATACCGCCGGCACCCTGTGCAAGGCCGGCGACGCGCTCAAGGACCATGGCGCGCGCCGCGTGGTGGCCTATGCCACCCACCCGATCCTCTCCGGCCCGGCGGTGGAGAACATCACCGGCTCGGTGCTCGACGAGGTGGTGGTCACCGATACCATTCCGTTGTCCGACGTCGCCCGTCGCAGCGGCAAGATTCGTCAGCTCAGCGTGGCCGGACTGATCGCCGAGGCGATCCGCCGCGTCAGCAACGAGGAATCCGTCAGCGCCATGTTCCACTAATGGCGCCGGAGTAGCGCCCCCAAGGGGGCTTTCGGGAACGTCGCGATCAGGTCGCGGGTCGCACGTCTCCCTTACTTTCAGCAAGAGGCAACAACATGTCCGATTTCACACTCAATGCCAGCGTTCGTAACGACCTGGGGAAAGGTGCGAGCCGCCGCCTGCGTCGTGCGAACCTCGAAGTCCCGGCCATCGTCTACGGTGGAGAGAAGTCCCCTCAGCCGATCGCTCTCGAGAAGTCCGCCTTCTACAAGGCCATCGAGGACGAAGCCTTCTTCTCCTCAGTGCTCAATCTCGTCATCGACGGCCAGAAAGAGCAGGTCGTGGTGCGTGATCTGCAGCGTCACCCGTACAAGCCGCTGGTCACCCATGCCGACTTCATGCGCGTGGACGCCACCCACGAGATCACCATCAGCGTACCGCTTCACGTGGTGGGCGAAGAGAAGTCCAAGGGCATCAAGGACCATGGCGGCGAGCTGCACGTGCTCTCCAACGAAGTCCAGATCAGCTGCCTGCCGAAGGATCTGCCGGACTTCCTCGAGGTCGATATCAGCGAAGTCGAGCTGGGCACCACCCTGCACCTCTCCGACCTCAAGCTGCCGGCCGGCATCACCCTGGTCGAGCTGACTCACGGCGCCGACCACGACAACGCCGTGCTGAGCATTACCAAGCCGAAAGTCCGCAGCGAAGAGGCTGAAGGCGAAGAAGGCGAGGAAGGCGAAAACAGCGCCGAGTAAACCGCGCTGTCGGGGCTGCCCTGGGGCAGCCCCCAACCCAATCAAGCGCTGCGGCGCTTGTTTTCGTTTGGAGGCCCCGCATGCCCCAGGTCAAGGCGATCATCGGGCTGGGCAACCCCGGTGACAACTACGCCGCCACGCGCCACAACGCCGGCGCCTGGCTGGTCGAGATCCTGGCTCGCCAGGCCGGCACCGAGCTGCGCCCGGAGAAAAAGTTCCTTGGCCTGTATGCCAAGATCCTGCTCGACGGACACGAACTGCACCTGCTCGAGCCCACTACCTTCATGAACCGCAGTGGCGGTGCCGTGGCAGCGCTGTGCCAATTCTTCAAGATCGCTCCCGACGAGCTGCTGGTGGCCCATGACGAACTGGATATCGCCCCCGGCACTGCGCGTTACAAGCAGGGCGGCGGCCACGGCGGCCACAACGGCCTGCGTGATATCGTCAGCGCGCTGGGCGACAAGGGCTTCAATCGGCTGCGCATCGGCATCGGCCACCCCGGCGACTCGCGCCAGGTGACCAACTACGTGCTGGGGCGCCCCGGCAAGGCGGAGCTCGAGGCCATCGGGTCTGCGCTCGATGAGTGCCTGGCAACGCTGCCGCTCGCCGTGTCGGGCGACTGGGCCCGCGCCATGAGCCGGCTGCACAGCTTCCAAGGGTGAATTAGAATAGCGCTAGTTCGCGAGCGCTACCCGCCACCATACTCAGGACACCATCATGGGTTTCAACTGCGGTATCGTCGGCCTGCCCAACGTTGGCAAGTCGACCCTCTTCAACGCCCTGACCAAGTCCGGCATCGACGCCGAGAACTTCCCCTTCTGCACCATCGAGCCCAACGTCGGCATCGTGCCGATGCCCGACCCGCGTCTCGACAGGCTGGCCGAGATCGTGAAGCCGCAGAAGGTGCTCCCCACCACCATGGAATTCGTCGATATCGCCGGCCTGGTGGCGGGCGCCTCCAAGGGTGAGGGGCTCGGTAACAAGTTCCTGGCCAACATTCGCGAGACACAGGCCATCGCCCACGTGGTGCGCTGCTTCGACAACGACAACGTCATTCACGTGGCCAACCAGGTCGATCCGCGCGCGGACATCGAGATCATCAACATGGAGTTGGCGTTGGCCGATCTCGACACCGTCGAGCGCGCCATCCAGCGCCTGGTGCGCGTGGCCAAGGGCGGCGACAAGGAGGCCATCGCCACCAAGGCAATACTGGAGCGCATCCAGCCGCACCTGGCCGAGGGCCAGCCGCTGCGAAGCTTCGGCCTCGATGACGACGAGAAACGTCAGCTCAAGAGCTTCGGCTTCCTGACGCACAAGCCGACCATGTACATCGCCAACGTCAACGAGGACGGCTTCGACGCCAACCCCTACCTCGATATCGTCAATGAAATCGCCGCCGAGGAAGGCGCAGTAGTGGTCCCGGTGTGCAACCAGCTGGAGGCCGAGATCGCCGAGCTGGACGACGAGGAACGCACCATGTTCCTCAGCGAGATGGGCATGGAAGAACCGGGGCTCGACCGCGTGATCCGCGCCGGCTACAAGCTGCTCGGCCTGCAGACCTACTTCACCGCGGGGGTCAAGGAAGTGCGCGCCTGGACGGTCAGGGTCGGCGCCACCGCCCCCGAGGCCGCCGGCGTGATCCACACCGACTTCCAGAAGGGCTTCATCCGCGCCGAGGTCATCGCCTACGACGACTTCGTCACCCTGGGCGGCGAACAGGGCGCCAAGGATGCCGGCAAGTGGCGACTGGAGGGCAAGGATTACATCGTCCAGGATGGCGACGTGATCCACTTCCGCTTCAATGTGTAACCTCCAGGCTTGACCCGGCTGGGGCGAATCCGTAAACTTCGCCTCCGTTGATTGGCTACGTAGCTCAGCTGGTTAGAGCACATCACTCATAATGATGGGGTCCCCTGTTCGAATCAGGGCGTAGCCACCAAAGATCAAAAAAACCCGGCGCCTCCTGGCGCCGGGTTTTTCGTGGTGGCGGACTCAAGCCAGCCGCGGGCGGTTGGCGAAGGCCACCAGCGCCCGGGTCAGGTACTCCACGTCGCTGGCGCCTGCGGTTTCGCGGATCGAGTGCATGGCCCACTGCGGCACCCCTACGTCCAGCGTCGGTACGCCTAGCTCGGTGGCGGTGATCGGCCCGATGGTGCTGCCGCAGCCCATGTCGGCGCGGGTCACGAAGGTCTGCACCGGCACTCCCGCCTCGCGGCAGACGTCGCGGAACAGCGCCGAGGTAGCGCTGTTGGTGGCGTAGCGCTGGTTGGCGTTAACCTTGATCACCGGCCCGCCGTTGAGCGCCGGCCCGTGTGCGGCATCGTGCTTGTCGGTGAAGTTGGGATGCAAGGCATGTGCGTTGTCGCAGGAGATCATGCGCGAAGCTTGAATCAAGCGTATGAAGCCCTCATCGCCCGGCTCGCCGAGCTGGGCGTTGACGCGGCGCAGTACATCGCCGAGAAACGGCCCCTGGGCGCCGCATGCGCTGGCGCTGCCGACCTCCTCGTGGTCGTTGGCGACCAGCACCACGCCCTGGCTGCCGTCGCTCTCCAGCAGCGCTTCCAGCCCAATGAAGCAGGAGAGCAGGTTGTCCAGGCGTGCACTGGCGACCAGCTCACGCTCGACGCCTACCAGTGCCGGGGGCTGCACGTCGTGCAGCGCCAGCTCGAAGTCGAGGATCTCGGCCCCGCTGATCCCGTGCTGGGCCTCCAGCCACTCGAGCAGCAGCCGCTGTAGATCGGCCTTGTCGCCGCCCTGCAGGAACACGGGTGGCATCTGGGTTTGGGCGTTGATCGCTCGCCCGTTGTTGACCTCGCGATCGAGGTGAATGGCGAGACTGGGGATGATGGCAATCGGCCAGTCCACGTGCAGCAGCACGCCCTCGAGGCGACCGTCGGGATGGCGCACGTGCACACGCCCGGCCAACCCCAGGTCGCGATCGTACCAGGGGGCCAGCAGCACGCCGCCGTAGAGTTCGATGCCGAGCTGCAGCCAGCCGCCAGCCGTCTGGGCAGCATGCGGTTTCAAGCGCAGCCCGGGACTGTCGGTATGGGCGCCGACCATGCGCAGTGCCTCGAGCCCTTCATGAGGCAGTTGCAGGGCCACGATGGACGAGCCATTGCGCGTGACGTAGACCCGCTCCCCGGGCGCAAGCTGCCAGGCCTGGCTTTCGTCGAGCCGCCGGAAGCCGGCGGCATCGAGCCGCTCGGCCATGGTCGAGACGGCATGCCAGGGCGTGGGGGAACGGTGTAGAAAGTCGAGCAGACGCTCGAGACGAGCTTCCCGAGACATGAGGATCCTCATCAGGGGTCGTGGTTGAGGCAAGAGCTGCTACAATGCGTTGTCTGCCTTTGGCAACTCATAGGGCATACGCTTGTCTAGGGAAGGAAGTGTACACGAAACCAGGGGTGCTTCATTGATGAGCCAGTTTGTCGTTATTCGGCGCACAGCGGTCCTGACGCTGGCGCTGCTGTTGTCGTGCGCTCAACTGGCGCTTGCCCAAATCCAGCCCGGTGACGACCAGCGTCAAGCCGCCGTGGAGGTGGCCGAGTCTCTGCGCTATGGCCACTATGCCGACACCGCTCTGGATGATACCTGGTCGCAGTTGGCCTTCGAACGCTATCTCGACATTCTCGACGGCCAGCGCTCCTTCCTGCTCGAGAGTGACGTCGAGGAGTTTCGCCACCTCGAGGAGCGTATCGACGACATGCTCTTCGAGGGCGAACTGGCGCCCGCCTACCAGCTCTACCAGCGCTATCACGAGCGTGCGGAAAACCGCTTCGAATGGCTGCTCGATGCCCTGGACGAAGGCCTCGAATTCACCTACGAGACTGACAAGCGCCTCGACCTGGACCGCCGTGAGGCACCCTGGCCCAGCAGCGAAGCCGAACTCGATGAACTGTGGAGCAAGCGTCTGAAGAACGACGCCCTCACGCTCGACATCAGCGGCCAGGACGAGGAGCAGGTGGAGAGCAACCTGCGCCAGCGCTACGAAGGCCAGCTCTCGCGCCTGCGCCAGACCAACGCCGAGGATGTGTTCGGCCTGTTCATGGCCGCGGTGACCAGCAGCATCGACCCGCACACCGAATACCTTTCCCCGCGTCAGGGTGAGTCGTTCGACATCCAGATGCGGCTGTCGCTGGAAGGCATCGGCGCCATGCTGCAGTCCGATGGCGAGTACGTTAAGGTCACAAGCCTGGTGCCTGGCGGCCCCGCCGATCGCGCCGGCGTGCTGGAACCCGCCGATCGCATCGTCGGCGTGGGCCAGGAAGACGAGGGGGAGACCGTCAATGTCGTCGGCATGCGGCTGGACGAAGTGGTCGACCTGATCCGCGGCCCCAAGGGTACCGTGGTGCGTCTCGATGTCGTGCCGGCGGAAGCCGTGGACATGACACGCTCGCACGAGGTCAAGATCACCCGCGACACCGTCAACCTCGAGGACCAGGCGGCAAAGGGCGAGATCATCGAGGTGGAGCGCGACGAGGGCGTGCAGCGCATCGGCGTGATCACCATCCCCACCTTCTATGTCGACTTCGACGCCTGGCAGGCCGGCGAGGAGGAGTTCCGCAGCACCACTCGCGACGTGGCCCGTGAAGTCGAGCGGCTCAAGGCGGAGGGTATCGACGGCATCATGCTCGACCTGCGCAACAATGGCGGCGGCGCCCTGCAGGAAGCCAACTCTCTGCTCGGACTGTTCATCGATCGCGGCCCCACCGTCCAGGTGCGCGATGCGCGCGGCCGCATCAGCCTGTATGGCGATACCGAAACCGGCACCATTTACGATGGCCCGCTGGCCGTGCTGGTCAACCGCCTGTCGGCCTCGGCTTCGGAAATCTTCGCCGGCGCCATTCAGGACTATGGACGCGGCCTGGTGCTGGGCAGCGCCACCTTCGGCAAGGGCACCGTACAGACCCTGAACGATCTCAGCTACGGTCAGATCAAGCTCACTCGAGCCAAGTTCTACCGCATCTCCGGCGAGAGCACCCAGAATCGGGGCGTCGAGCCCGATATCTTGTTTCCCGACATGGTCGACCCGGAGCGGATCGGCGAGAGCAGCCTGGACAATGCGCTGGAATGGGATACCGTCCAGGCCGTTCAGTACCGCCATTACGGCGAGCCGTGGGAGTATCTCGAGACCCTGCGCTCCCGGCATCGTGAGCGAGCCGACTCCCACCCCAACTTCGTCTACCTGAAGGAGCGCGTGGAACTGGCGCGGCGCATGCGTGAGGAGCACACCAGTGTCAGCCTCGATCGGGAACTACGCCAGCGAGAGGTCGAGAGCCGCGATGCCCAGCAGCTGGAGCTGGAGAATCGCCGTCGCAAGGCCCTGGGCCTGGAGCCACTGGACGAACTGATCGATGCACGCAGCGAACCAGACGAAGGAGAAGCCGAGAGCGACGAGCCGGTGGAACGAGTGCAGGTGACCGAAGCTGCCGCCATCCTCGCCGACTATGCCGAGCTGACCGAACGGCGCCTGGCCGGCCGCTTCTGAGCAAGGTTCGTCGACCCAGGCATGACTCTCCCCTCCCCCGGGCACCCAGAGCGACAAGGCTTGGCTGGGTGCCCACCCCGCATACCGTGCCGCAACTCGACGGCACAGGCCCAGCCCAGCGGCTGCTTCCTTTAGCGATGCATTCTCTCCCAACGGCCTGTTCCGACGCTTCCAGCATGCGCTTGAGTTAACTGCTTCGTTAACCGCGCCGCTTGTTGACGTCTCGCCAATGCGAGACCATGAAGTTACCGGCATCGACCCGCCAGAGGCGCGTCACCGGCCCATAGCGCAAGCCATCATGCGCTCGCTTGAGTGGAGGGCGTACGAGTGAACAATCCCAGCGGGTTGAACCCATCCACCGATACCTTGCCCCACGCCGCCGCTCGCACTGCTGCGGTCGATCAGGATGGCGAGGCTGGCATGGTGGCCACTGTGCTGGTCATCGACGATGACCCGACCATTCGCCTCCTGATTGCCTCGGGCCTGCAGCGCAAGCACTATCAGGTCATCCTCGCGACCGATGGCCAGCAGGGGTTGGAAGCGTTCGAACGGCATGCGCCCGACCTGGTCCTGGTGGACGTCAGCATGCCCGGGCTCAACGGCTTCGATACGCTCCGCGCCATTCGCCATGGCCAGGCCGGCAGCAAGGGGCGGCATGCGCCGCTGCTGATGCTGACCGGCTACGACGATGTCGACTCCATCAAGGAAGCCTTCGAGGCGGGCGCGACCGACTTCCTGACCAAGCCGATCAACCTTGCGCTTCTCACCGAACGGGTACGCTACGCGCTGAGCGGTGCCGAGCGCGAAAAGGCCCTGCGTGAGGCGCAGCTTGAACAGGCTAGTGCCTGCAAGCTCGCACGCTTGGGTTTCTGGCACCTGGACGTACCGAGCGGCTCGCTATACTGGTCGGAAGGCGCCGCAGAAATGCTGGGCTGGCCGTCGCTGCCTGCATCGGTTGAGAGCTTTCTCGCACTGGTGAGTGAGGATGACAGGCCGCGCCTGGAAACGGCCCTCACCGTAGCCAGCCATAACCGCGAAGGCCTGGACCTGGAATTCAGTCTGGGGCTGGGAAGTCTCGAACGCACCGTGCGCCTGCAGAGCGCCGAACAGGCCAGCGAACAGCGACTGGTCGGCGCCTTTCAGGACGTAACCACCCTGCGCGCCTTCGAAGACAAGGCGCTGTATCTGGCAGCGCATGATGAATTGACCGGACTGCCCAAGCGCCACTGCTTCCTCAGCCTGCTTGCCGAGCAGTTGAGCCAGGCTAGCGAGACGCGCTGGCTGGTGGCGGCACTGGATATCAGCCGCCTGCATCGCATCAATGAAGCCTTGGGCATACGTGCCGGCGACCAGGCCTTGGTGCTCTTCTCGCGACGCCTGAAACAGCATGTGCCGAGCCATGCGCTGCTTGGACGTCTCGAGGCCGACACCTTCGGCGTGGCCCTCCCCCTCTCCGCCCAGGAGGATCCGCGCCTGGTATTCCAGCAATGGCTGGCACCACTGGCGCGGGCTCAGCGCATCGCCGGAGAAGATGTCTATATCGATTTCTCCGCCGGCGCCAGCGTCTTCCCGGACGACACACGGGATGCCGAAGCCCTGCTCGGCGCGGCACTACAGGCGCAGCGCCTATCACGCACCCAGTCGGGCAACCAGAAGCTCTATTTCCATAACGAATTCCCCGGTAGCTGCGATGCCAGCGCCTTGAGCCTGGAAGCGCACTTGCAGCAGGCGCTACAGAAAGACGAGTTTTTTCTCGTCTACCAGCCGCAGCAGCACTTGGCGGGAGGACACATCAGCGGCGTGGAGGCCCTGCTGCGCTGGCAACATGCCAGCCGTGGAGTGATCTCCCCCGTGGAATTCATTCCGCTGCTGGAGGAAACGGGGCTCATCGTCGAAGTTGGAGACTGGGTCATCCAGGATGCCTGTCGTCAGCTCGCCGAATGGAATCGCGCCGGCATGGACCTGCGCATGAGCATCAATCTTTCAGCCGTGCAGTTCACGCAACCGGGCTTCGCCAAGCACATCATGGCGCATGTGGTCTCCCATGGGCTGACCCCGAGTCAGCTCGAGCTGGAAATCACCGAAAGCGCCGCCATGCGACGCCCCGAACACACGCTGGAGATCCTGCTCGAATTGAAGGAGCTTGGCTTCTATCTTGCCATCGACGACTTCGGCACCGGGCACTCCTCCTACGACTACCTGCTGCGCTTCCCTATCGATACCCTGAAAATCGACCGCAGCTTTACCAAGGGCATTACGCAGGGACGGGCCAGCCGGGCGATCATACGTTCGCTCACCACCCTGAGTCAGGGGCTGGGATTCCGAACGGTCGCGGAAGGTGTGGAAACCCAGCGCCAGCGCGATTATCTCGAAGCCCTGGATGTCGATGAGATACAAGGCTTTCTACTGGCACGGCCCATGGCAGCAAGCCATTTCGCCTCCTTCATGCGCAACACCAGCATTCGGACTCGCCCCACTTTCCCAGGGGTTGCAGCACTTGTCAGCGGAGAGGGCACCGCCCCCGGCTCCTGAGCAAGCCTCACGTCCCGACCAGGTCCAATTGCCGCTTTGTCGGTCGCCGGCACGCTTTTCGGGAGAGCCTAGCCTTGCGGTACGTCCTCCATGCCCAGGTAGCCCAGCATGGCAAAGGCCGCTCTCGTGGCATGCCCAAGCTGGATCAGCCGAGCCACGGCCTCTTCGAGGACTCGCAGGTCTTCGAGGTCCGCCGCGCTTTCGAGTTCGGCGGCGGCCTGAGCCAGTTCGCGACAGCCCAAGGACGCAGCGGCTCCCTTCAGAGAATGCGCCGACTCCCTGAGTCCTTGTCGATCCTCCTGGCGCAGACAGTGCTGAAGTGTTTCCCGATCATCGACGAGTCGCAGGGTGAACCTCTGCACCAGAATACGTAACGCCTCCGCGTCCAGGACTTCGCGCAGCGCCGCCAGCGTGTCTCGGCTGAGCAGCCTGTCGGCCGTCGAGCCGTCATATGCATACCATGTTTCGTCCGGAGTATTGCCGTGAGCAGGACTCGCATCGCTTCCTGGCACGGCATCCTCGCTGGGCCTGGGCATGAGCCACTGACGGAGAATTCGTTGCAGGTCCTGGCGCGTATAGGGCTTGCAGAGCACATCATCCATGCCGGCCTCCAGGCAGCGCTGCCTGGCGGACGGCATGGCGTTGGCAGTCAGCGCCACGATGGGCAGCGCGCGCTGACCGGCGGGCTCCTGACGACGCCAGCGGCGAGTGGTTTCGAGGCCGTCCAGAGTGGGCATCTGCATGTCCATCAGCACCAGGTCGAACGCATGGCGGGACATTTCCTCGAGACCGGCCCTACCATCCGCGGCCACATGCACGGTCTGCCCCAGGTGCTCGAGCATGGCTCTGGCCAGCTCGCGGTTGGCTGGCTGGTCTTCAACCACCAGGATGCGTCCTCTGGGCTGCACGGTCGACGATGCCATTCCCACCCGGCCCGACTGTGCCGAAGACACCTCCTCTGGCGCCGGAACCGATAGGGGCAGATGGACCCGGAAGCGGCTCCCCACGCCCGAGGTACTCTCGAAGTCGATATGCCCCTGCATGGCTTTAACCAGCCGCTCACAGATGGCAAGCCCAAGCCCCGAGCCACCATAGCGACGCGCGATGGTACTGTCCGCCTGTGTGAACGGCTTGAAGATCTGCGCCTGGCTCTGCTCGGGAATGCCACACCCGGTGTCCTCCACACTCAGGCACAACGTATTGCCCCCGAACTCGCAAACCGTCAGTCGCACTTCTCCCGCGCTGGTGAACTTGAAGGCGTTGTTGAGCAAGTTCATCAGCACCTGGCCGATACGTGTGGTATCGCCCAGCAGCCAGGTTGGCAGGGTATCGTCCACGCTCACGACGAAACCGATCCCACGACCTTCGCTCACCAACCGATAGTGCCGGCTCAATTGAGCAACGAATCCTTCGAGGTGGAATGGCTGCGAATCGATATCCAGAGAGCCGGCATCGTACTTGGTATAATCGATGACATCGTTGATCACCGCCTGCAGGGTCACGAGACTGTCGTTCAAGGTTCCCAGAAGCTGGGTGCCCCGGGGGGTCAGCGGCTCAAAGGCAAGCAGTTCAGCAACCCCGACCACGCCGCTGAGCGGCGTGCGTATCTCGTGGCTCATCACCGCCATGAATTCGGATTTGGCCTGGCTGGCATGCTCCGCTTGTCGGACTGCCGCATCGAGATCATGCGCCTGAACCTCGAGCAGATCGCGCCGCTTGCGATTGGCTTTGCCCTCCTCGATCAGCGATACCACCAGGACCAAACCCGCCAGCACCAACAGCACGATCAGTACCAGCAGCACCTTGTAGAGGTACCAAAGGTTGTCACGCTCCTGTGTTCGCATCCTGGCGACATGGGCATTGATGTCGAGCAGCAGCCTGGACGTCAGCTCCTGCAGTCCGAGCAACTGCCGCGCCAGGCTCTGCTGAACATCACGGTCAAGCGCTCGCTGCCCGCTTTCCAGCGCCGACATGAGCGGATCGATCTGCCGAACCACTCTGATGGCCTCTTCAAGAGGCATTCCCAGGGGCTGCTGCATCAGCGTATGCTTGAGTTCCCCGCGGCTAAAGAGATCGGCGCGGCTGAACAGAATCTCGTAGCGCAACAGCACGGTATCGAGGCCAGCCTCCTGCCATCCCGACAGTGCCAGTCGCATCTCGCTGACTTCACGATCGAACTGGTAGGCCGACCAGGTGAGGTCTTCGAGCATCTTGTGCTCGATCTGCTGCTGGCGGTCGTAGATGATCTTCGCAGTCAACAGGGCCGAGCAGAACAGCAATACCGCTGCGAAGGCAGCGATTCGGTAACGCAGGGCAGGACTGCCCTTCATACCGAACACTGCAGACCGTCACTCTGGGAGCACATCGATATGGACCACCTGCCAGACCGAGCGCGTCATCACCTTTTCAGTGAGCAACTCGGGAAATTCATCGAAGGGATAGATAATGAACAGAGGCCCTTGGTCACGCACCCTCAAGGGAGCCCCATCGAGGGTCATCGCCAGTAGCACGTCATACTCCATGAAGTCGGCAACCGGCACGTTGGCGGCATAATCGTTGAGGGCAGTCACCCGCAGCATGGTGCCTTGCGCCCCTACCTTTTCCAGCACGTCGCGCCCAAGCGGTCCCGTAAAGGTGGCCAGACCATCGTGCCAAGGGGTATGGGTCCGCGTCGTGTGCTGCTCCAGAGCCTCAAGCATCCCACGGTCGAATAGAGCCTCGTTACCCGCATTGGTCGCGGTGATGTTGCCACTGACGGTCAGAATCACACGCCCTTCCGGCTCTTCAAGCGCATGCCCCGAACCGATCAGAAAAAAGAGCAGCAAGCCACCCATCAAAGCCCTGCGCATCACTCTCTCCCAGGTCGTCGTGCTTGACCGAGTATACGGCAAGACAATGCCTTGGCCGGCTCCACATGAGTCAACGCTCCGGCAGGGTTCGAACGAAGGCAAGGAAGAAAACGAACAGAAAAGAAACTGGCTCCCGGAGCAGGACTCGAACCTGCGACCCAGTGATTAACAGTCACTTGCTCTACCGACTGAGCTATCCGGGAACGATGCTTTCTAGGAAGTGAGGAACTTCCTTCTGGCAAGGCCGTGGACCTTGCGGAGAGCTGATGGCTCTACTTTTGCAAGCTGATGGCTCCTCGAGCAGGACTCGAACCTGCGACCCAGTGATTAACAGTCACTTGCTCTACCAACTGAGCTATCGAGGAATGACGAGCGTCAGGATCAGCGAATGTTCATTGGCTCCCGGAGCAGGACTCGAACCTGCGACCCAGTGATTAACAGTCACTTGCTCTACCGACTGAGCTATCCGGGAATGGCCCTGAACACGGTGCGTAGTATACGGATCGCTCACATAAGGTCAAGGCCGGATTCTTGCGAGCCGATGCCTCCCCAAACGCATGACGCCCGCGCAACAGAAGTCGCACGGGCGTCAGCGAGATAGTCTGGTGGCTACGCCCTGATTTGAACAGGGGACCCCATCAGGGAATGGTACCCCTGCAACGCGGCAGGATTATGCCCGAAGCGAGGCGAGCAGGCAAGCCCAAAGCGGCTCGTCTTTTTATTGATTGAACGTTCAATAAAAAAATGTCATGCTCTCCAAAGAATGCCAGAGGCGTCGCATCAGGAGGAGTCAGCGGATGCCCAAGACAGGTATGGAGCCGATCCGGCGCAGCCAGCTCATCAAGGCCACCATGGCCGCCATCGACGAAGTCGGCCTGGCCGATGCCACGGTGCTGCGTATCGCCCGTCATGCCGGCGTATCGGCCGGCATCATCAGCCACTATTTCGGCGGCAAGGATGGCCTGCTCGAAGCCACCATGCGCCAGGTCCTCTCCGATCTGGGACAGGCCGTGGCGGCACGACGGAGCAAGCTGGCCAACGGCTCCCCGCGCGACCACCTCGGCGCCATCATCGATGGCAACTTCGACCGTAGCCAGGTTTCCGGCCCGGCAGCCAAGACCTGGCTCGCGTTCTGGGCCAGCAGCATGCACAGGACCCAGTTGCAGCGCCTGCAGCAGGTCAACGACCAGCGACTCTACTCCAACCTGTGCTGCCAGTTCCGCCGCCTGATGCCACGCGACGCGGCGCGCGATGCCGCCCGCGGCCTTGCCGCCATGATCGACGGCCTGTGGCTGCGCGGCACCCTCAGTCCCGAAGGGCTGGATACCGAGCGCGCCCGTCGCATTGCCCATGGCTATCTCGACCAGTTGCTCGCCGGTTACGACACCTCCCCTGCGTCCTCAAAGGAGACAGCATGACAGCTTTCGACACCGAGCCCCTCTACATCGATGGCCGCCGGGAGCCGGCAACCTCCGGCGAATCGTTTGACGTCATCAACCCCTATGATGGCAGCCTGCTGGCCAAGGTCGACCAGGCCAGCCAGGCCGATGTCGACCGTGCCATTGCCTGTGCACGCGAGGGCCAGCGCCGCTGGGCCGACATGACCGGCATGCAGCGCGGGCGCATTCTCAATCGTGCCGTGGCACTGCTGAGAGAGCGCAACGACGACATCGCCCAACTCGAGACGCGCAATACCGGCAAGCCGATAAGCGAAACGGCCGCGGTGGACATCGCCACTGGTGCCGACGTGCTCGAATACTATGCGGGCCTGGCCCCGGCCATCGAGGGCGCCCAGATTCCCCTGCGCGAGTCGTCCTTCGTCTATACCCGCCGCGAGCCGCTGGGTGTGATCGGTGCCATCGGCGCCTGGAACTATCCCATCCAGATTGCCTGCTGGAAGGCCGCGCCTGCGCTGGCCGCGGGAAACGCCGTGGTATTCAAGCCCAGCGAGGTGACGCCGCTGACCGCCATGAAGCTGGCCGAGATCTTCACCGAGGCGGGACTGCCGGACGGTGTGTTCAACGTCGTCCACGGCGACGCCCGCGTCGGACAGATGCTGACCGGGCACCCGGATATTGCCAAGGTGTCGTTCACCGGGGAAGTGGGCACCGGCAAGAAGGTGATGGCGGCCGCCGGCGGTTCGACCCTCAAGGACGTGACCATGGAGCTGGGCGGCAAGTCGCCGCTGATCGTGTTTGCCGACGCCGACCTGGACCGCGCCGCCGACGCGGCGATGATGGCCAACTTCTACTCCAGCGGGCAGATCTGCACCAACGGCACGCGGGTCTTCGTCGAGCGTTCGGTGAAGCAGACCTTCGAGGAGAAGATCGCCGAGCGCGTGGCGCGCATTCGCGCCGGTAACCCGCTCGACCCCAGCGTAAACTTCGGCCCGCTGGTGAGCTTCGAGCACCAGGCCAAGGTGCTCGACTACATCGAATACGGCAAGCAGGACGGCGCGCGCGTGCTGGTCGGCGGCAAGGCTTTGGCCGAGAGCGATTTGGCCAATGGCGCCTGGGCCCCGGCCACGGTGTTCACCGATTGCACCGACGACATGCGCATCGTGCGCGAAGAAATCTTCGGCCCGGTCATGTCGATTCTCGTCTTCGACGACGAGGAGGAGCTGATCCGGCGTGCCAACGACACCCACTATGGGCTGGCGGCCGGCGTATTCACCGAGAGCCTTACCCGCGCGCACCGCACCATTCACCGCCTCGAGGCCGGCATCTGCTGGATCAACACCTGGGGCGAATCGCCCGCCGAGATGCCGGTGGGCGGCTACAAGCAATCCGGTGTGGGCCGCGAGAACGGCATCGAGACCTTGGCCCACTACACCCAGACCAAGTCGGTGCAGGTGGAGATGGGACCCTTCGAGTCAGTGTTCTAGGAGGCAGCGAAGGATACCCACTTTTCAGCCAACTGGATCGCTCGGGGCTGATCCGTCGACAAGCCTGCGAGGAGGCGCTATGAACCCCGCCCTGGGCGCTACCTACGCCATCCCTGGCGTAGGACCTCCTCTCCGGCTTGTCCCCGGCGCCCCTCGCTACAGCCAGCCGCGCCTGCCTTGGGCCGACACGTCTTGTGCAGGCGAGCAGGCCCGCTTCCGTCGCGTTATCAGTGAGAGATGTTATGTCCCAGATTCGTGAATTCGACTACGTCATCATCGGTGCCGGCTCGGCCGGCAACGTGCTGGCCACCCGCCTCACCGAGGATTCGTCGGTCAGTGTGCTGCTGCTCGAGGCCGGCGGCCCCGACTACCGCTTCGATTTCCGTACCCAGATGCCTGCCGCCCTGGCCTATCCGCTGCAGGGCAAGCGCTACAACTGGGCCTTCGAGACCGACCCGGAGCCACATATGAACGGCCGCCGCATGGAATGCGGCCGTGGCAAGGGGCTCGGTGGTTCGTCGCTGATCAATGGCATGTGCTACATCCGTGGCAATGCGCTGGACTACGACAACTGGGCCAGCATGGCCGGCCTCTCGGACTGGCGCTACGCCGATTGCCTGCCCTACTTCAAGAAGGCCGAATGCCGCGACATCGGCCCCAACGCCTACCACGGCGGTGACGGCCCGGTCAGCGTGGCCACGCCCAAGGAGGGCAACAACGAGCTCTATCGCGCCTTCGTCGATGCCGGCGTGCAGGCCGGCTATCCCGAAACCGAGGACGTCAACGGCTATCAGCAGGAGGGCTTCGGCCCCATGGACCGTTTCGTCACGCCCAAGGGGCGCCGCGCCTCCACCGCCCGCGGCTACCTCGACCAGGCCAAGCAGCGCGGCAACCTCACCATCGAGACTCACGCCACCACCGACGTGATCGAGTTCGAGGGCAAGCGCGCCGTGGGCGTACGCTACCTGCGCCGCGGCCAGCCGCATCAGGTTCGTGCTCGTCGCGAGGTCCTGCTGTGCGCCGGCGCCATCGCCTCGCCGCAGATCCTGCTGCGCTCGGGCGTAGGCAACCCCGAGCACCTTCGCGAACTCGACATCCCCGTGGTCCACGATCTGCCCGGCGTCGGCGAGAATCTGCAGGATCACCTGGAGATGTACATCCAGTACGAGTGCAAGCAGCCGATCACGCTCTATCCGGCGCTGAAGTGGTTCAACCAGCCGAAGATCGGGGCCGAGTGGCTGCTGCGTGGCACCGGCATCGGCGCCAGCAACCAGTTCGAATCGTGCGCGTTCATCCGCACCCACGACGAGGAGCCCTGGCCCAACCTGCAGTATCACTTCCTGCCCATCGCCATCAGCTACAACGGCAAGAGCGCCGTGCAGGCGCACGGTTTCCAGGCCCACGTGGGCTCGATGCGCTCCGAGAGCCGCGGGCGTATCCGCCTGACCTCGCGCGATCCGCAGGCGGCCCCCAGCATTCTGTTCAACTACATGTCCCAGGAGAAGGACTGGCAGGAGTTTCGCGATGGCATTCGCCTGACCCGCGAGATCATCGCCCAGCCCGCCATGGACCCCTACCGCGGCCGCGAGATCTCGCCGGGGCCGGACGTGCAGTCCGACGAGGAGCTGGACGCCTTCGTGCGCAAACATGCCGAGACCGCCTATCACCCTTGCGGCAGCTGTCGCATGGGGGAAGGCGACGATGCGGTGGTGGACGGCCAGGGCCGCGTGCATGGCCTCGAAGGGCTGCGCGTGGTCGATGCCTCGCTGTTTCCGGTGATTCCCACCGGCAACCTCAATGCACCGACCATCATGCTGGCCGAGAAGATCGCCGATCGCATCCGCGACCGCGAGCCGCTGCCACCTTCCGACGCACCCTACTACGTATCCGGTGACAGCCCTGCCCGCCGCGAGCCTCAGCGTCGCCTGACCTGAACTCATCGACTCACTTACTGCGCCCCGCCATCGTGAACTGACCCCCAATAGTTGGACGGTTCATTCAGCGGCCCCAAGGCCTGGGCTCTGTACTCTACAGGGCTCAGGCCTTTTAGCTTCACCTTGATGCGCTCATGGTTGTAGTAGTGGAT
>NZ_JAAQTO010000080.1 GCF_011742165.1 Billgrantia bachuensis
CGAAGCACGGTACGAATGCTCTTGCCCTCGTGCAGCAGCTCGAACGCCTCGTTGATCTTCTCGAACGGCATCTCGTGGGTGATGAACTCGTCGATCTTGAGCTCGCCGTCCATGTAGCGCTGCACGTAGCCGGGCAGCTCGCTCCTGCCCTTCACCCCACCGAACGCCGAGCCGCGCCACACCCGACCGGTGACCAGCTGGAACGGCCGCGTCGAGATCTCCTCGCCGGCCCCGGCCACGCCGATGATCACCGACTCGCCCCAGCCCTTGTGGCAGCACTCCAGCGCCGAGCGCATCACGTTGACGTTGCCGATGCACTCGAAGGAGTAGTCGACCCCGCCGTCGGTCAGGTCGACGATCACCTGCTGGATCGGGTCCGAGTGCTCCTTGGGATTGACGAAGTCGGTGGCGCCGAACTGGCGCGCCAGCTCGAACTTGTCCGGGTTGACGTCGATGGCGATGATGCGGCTGGCCTTGGCCATCTGCGCGCCCTGGATCACCGCCAGGCCGATGGCGCCGAGGCCGAACACGGCGACGGTGGAGCCCGGCTCGACCTTGGCAGTGTTGAGCACCGCACCGATGCCGGTGGTCACGCCGCAGCCGAGCAGGCAGATCTTGTCCAGCGGCGCCTCCTGAGAGACCTTGGCCAGCGAGACCTCGGGCAGCACGGTGTATTCGCTGAAGGTGGAGCAGCCCATGTAGTGGTGCAGCATCTGGCCGTCGAGCGAGAAGCGCGAGGTGCCGTCGGGCATCAGCCCCTGGCCCTGGGTGGCGCGCACCGCCTGGCACAGATTGGTCTTGCCCGAGCGGCAGAACTTGCACTTGCCGCATTCGGCGGTATAGAGCGGAATGACGTGATCGCCGGGCTGGAGGCTGGTGACCCCTTCGCCCACCGCCTCGACGATGCCGGCGCCCTCGTGGCCCAGCACGGAAGGAAACAGCCCCTCCGGGTCGGCGCCGGAGAGAGTGAAGGCATCGGTGTGACAGACGCTGGTCGCGGCGATGCGCACCAGCACTTCGCCGGCCTTGGGATCCTGGACATCGATTTC
>NZ_JAAQTO010000009.1 GCF_011742165.1 Billgrantia bachuensis
GCATCGGTGTGACAGACGCTGGTCGCGGCGATGCGCACCAGCACTTCGCCGGCCTTGGGATCCTGGACATCGATTTCAGTGAGTTCGAGGGGCTTGCCCGCTTCGAGAGCAACGGCGGCACGCGACTTCATGCAGTTCTCCTGATGGTTTGCTATCCAGTTTGTATCGATCCCTATCAGTCTAGGTGCGGCCAAGGTTATGATGATATAGAAACAGCGACACAACATTATTCCAATTGAGCAATAATGGAGTGCCTATGGCTCACTGGGATGGCATTGAAGCTTTCGTGGAAGTCGTCCGCCTTGGCACTTTCGCCGCAGCGGCACGTCAACTTCAAGTTTCCAATTCACATATCAGTCGACAGGTGGCCCAGCTCGAGCAAGAGCTTGGACTGCCCCTGCTTTACCGGACCACGCGTCAGATTCACCTTACCGATGCCGGCGAACGCTACTATGCACGCTGCCGAGAACTGCTCGACGGTTTTCGCGAAGCCGAAAACGCCTTGCAGAGCCTCCAGGAGTTGCCCCACGGCGTACTTCGCCTCAGCTGTGCCACCACCTTCGGCGAGCGCTTCCTCGCCCCGCTGGTAAATGACTTCCTGCGCCTGCACCCTCAGCTCGAGATGCGCCTTCACCTGACCAACCGCCAGGTGGACGTGATCGACGAAGGCTACGACGTGGTCATTCGCATGGGCACGCTACAGGACTCAACGCTGGTGGCGCGCCGCTTGTGCGAGCGGCACGAATTCGTCGTCGCGTCCCCCGACTACTTCCAGGGCATCTCGCAGCCGCACTCGGTAGCGGAACTCGTACACCACCGCTGCCTGATCGGCACCCGCGACCACTGGCGTTTCGACATCGAAGGATTGCACCGCGAAATTCGCGTGCAGGGGCCCTGGCAGGCCAATTCAGGGCTCGCGCTGCTGGATGCGGCACTCAAGGGGCTGGGGTTGGCGCAACTGCCCGACTACTACGTCATGCCTTATCTTGCCAGCGGCGAGCTGATCGAAGTGCTCTCCAGCTTTCAGTGCCGCGATGCGGGAGTGTGGGCGGTCATGCCACGGCATCGCCAGCATGCCGCCAAGGTGCGCCAGTTCGTCGACTACCTGGTCGAGCATCTGCCCGCCAGCCTGGAGCAAGCCTGCTCGGTGACGAGAGAATAAAAAAGGCGCCCCGCAGGGCGCCAGGAAGAGGCTTGCCGTTCAATTCACTTGAAGTTCTTGCGATACATCTTCACCGCCTCGCCCACGATGCCGCTGCGGAAGCTGAGCACGCAGAGAACGAAAATGGCGCCCAGGATCGGCCCCACCCAGTTGCCCAGCGGCGATTGCGCCAGCAGGTGCTGCAGGCTGACTACCAGCCCCGCCCCTACCACCGGACCGAACAGCGTGCCAACGCCGCCGAGCAGCGTCATCAGGATCACCTCGCCGGACATGTGCCAATGGGCATCGGTCAGAGAAGCGAGCTGGAACACCAGCGTCTTGGTGGAGCCGGCCAGGCCGGCCAGGCCTGCGGAAAGGATGAACGCCACCAGCTTGTAGGCATCGACGTTGTAGCCGAGCGAAACGGCACGCGGTTCGTTCTCGCGAATCGCCTTGAGCACCTGGCCGAACGGCGAGTGCACGGTACGCTGGATCAGGGCAAAGCCGAACAGGAAGATCGCGAAGACGAAGTAGTACATCGCCAGAGTATTGCGCAGGCTGATGAAGCCGAACAGCTCACCGCGAGGCACGCCATGCAGGCCATCCTCGCCGCCGGTAAAGGGCGCTTGGATATAGAAGAAGAACATCAGCTGTGCCAAGGCCAGGGTGACCATGGCGAAGTAGATGCCCTG